>JBNJFX010000053.1:0-29060 GCA_051747245.1 Bacteroidota bacterium | reverse complement strand
GCCCTCAAACAATGACTTGTTCTTTAAAAGTTATGTGGTGTCACTTTTGTCTTGATACAAAAGTGGCTACGTAAAACGCAGCACGGCGAAAAAATCAAGACTGAAGAATTTTAAATTCGGCTTCGGCCTGCAAGTTGCATGCATTTTAATGATCCTTGTTTTAATGGAAATAGATAAAAAATTAATTATCGGTACTACTACGCTGAAGCTTCATAGCATAAATGCAAAATGCATAACCGTATCTTTTGGCCTCTGCACAAAATTCTTAGGCCGGTTTTTTAAAGCTGGGGTCCGGGGCGAATCGCGGGAAAGATGATTTAGAGTAAGTACTGATGTAGAAAAGCAATTCCCGGATTTATGTTATAGTAAGAACAAAATCTACGATTCCCCCGGGACTTTTTTGCGGTGCCCCGTTTTACGGTGGGTTCGTTTTTTAGTCATAAAAAATGAACATTAAAGCAAAAGATGGTATAGAAGTAATTACAACTGAATTAGAATTATAGAATGACAGTATTAGTTACAGGAGGAGCCGGTTTTATTGGTTCACACCTCGTAGATCGACTACTTGAGCAGGGCAACAACGTAATCACCGTCGATAACTTCGACCCCTACTACGACCGCTCCATAAAAGAAAACAACATCAGCGAGCACCGAAAGCACGACAACTACCGACTGGTGGAAGAAGATATCCGGAATCTTGATGCCCTCCGTGATAAGATCACTGAAGATATTGATGTGATTGTACACTTGGCTGCTAAAGCGGGGGTTCGACCCTCAGTAAAAGACCCAGTGGGGTTTCAGGAAGTCAATGTGATGGGAACGCAAAATATGCTGGAGTTTGCCAAGGAGCGGGATGTAAAACAGTTTGTCTTTGCCTCATCCAGCAGCGTGTATGGTACTAATGAAAATGTACCCTGGTCGGAAGATGATCACGTACTGAAGCCGATCAGCCCGTATGCCAGTACGAAAGTGAGCGGGGAGCTTATGGGACATGTGTATAGCAAGCTGTATGATATGCGGTTCCTGGCCCTGCGTTTTTTTACGGTGTACGGACCGCGTCAGCGGCCGGATCTGGCGATACATAAATTCCTGCGGTTGATGAGTAACGGAGAACAGATCACGCTCTATGGTGACGGCAGCAGCCGGCGTGACTATACCTACATTGATGATATCATTGACGGGGTGATGGCGGCTATTGACTATGACGACAGCATATATGAAATCATCAACCTGGGCAATAACCGTACAGTGGAGCTCTTGGAACTGGTGGAAGCGATTGAAGAGGCTTCGGGTATTGAAGCCGATAAAACACACGCTCCTGAAGTACCGGGTGATGTGGAGCAGACGTGGGCGGATGTGAGTAAGGCGAAGGAGCTTTTGAGTTATAATCCGGATTTTGACTTAAAAAAAGGACTTTCCAATTTTGTTAATTGGTTTATTAAAAAGGAAGAAAAGAATTTAGTAGTATAGTGGATAAAGAAACGATTAAATTTCTGACAACCTTGAATTCTAGGACGACAAAGAAGCTGCTATTGTAGGCTTCCCTAAAAAGTTGACCGTTTGTGGACAAAACACATGCCCCGAAAGTATCGGGGGATATGAAATAAGTTTTAGAGTTGTTTTTGAATATCTAAGTAATTAGTGTTATCTGCCCATTGTAAACTATGAAGGGGGGTAGGGTGGTTTCAAAAAGGTTTATAATAAGCCTTATCAGCCAATTCGAGCATTGGCTGATCCCCCTCTGTATCACCATATGCATAGATACAGTCGTATTCTTCAATATTGAATTTCTCTTTGATACGCTTAACTTTTTCAGGGCCATAGCAGTTTTTTGTTTCAAACTCACCTGTTACAATGCCTTCCTTCTTCTCCAATTGAGTAGCGATTAGCTTAATATCTAACTCATTTGTCCATTCTATAATCCAATCTTCAATAGAAGCCGAAACAACTGCTACCTCATGTCCACTATCAAGATGATATTTGATTTTTTCTTTAGCTGAAGATTTTAAAGTTTTAGGCAATCGTTTTGTAGCGTAATTAGCACCCGCTACAGAAAACTCTTCAGCTGCCCATCCTTTAAAGAAATAAGAGATGACCTTTTCCTTCGCCTTACTATTGTTATAAAGGCCTAATTTATAACTGATTAAAAAAGGTGATAAGATGATAGCACCAAGGATTGTTCTGGGTAAGCCACTTGTATAGATAATGAAATCAAGCAAGGTATCTCGTTTCGTCAAGGTACCGTCAAAGTCGAATAGTGCTAAACTCTTGGACATTTTATAAATCTGTCTTTTTGAAGATAAAGGCAGGAATATGGATTATGATAAGCATAATAAAACGCCAGATACCTTTTACATAAATTGTTTCTTTATCTTTTTTAACTCCTTTATAAATAGCTTTTGCTACTTCTATTGGCTGCGCTGTTAAAAATGTAGGTAGTTCGAGATGGGCAGTCATTTTGGTATCTACAAATCCTGGCTTTACATTTAATACTGAAATATTTGTATCTGCTAAACGATGGGAAAGACCTTTTAGATATGAAGACAAAGCAGATTTGGAACTGCCATAGATGTAGTTGCTTTTTCTTCCTCGATCACCTGCTACCGAACTAATACTAGCAATAAACCCATGTTTTCGTGCTTCAAAATCAGATGCTATAATCTCTAAAATACTTACGGCACCTAAGTAATTTGTTTCAATGGTATTTTTTGAAAGATTAAAGTTTTTTTGGGCTTTTTCTTGGTCATACATCGTACCAAAAGCTACAATAACCCCATCGGGCTTTTCTTCTAATCCGTTATAAAAACCTTTGTGTGATTCAAAATTAGTTGCATCGAATTTCAATGACTTAACGTCAACAGCATAACGTATTGAAAGGTCGGAAGCTGTTTTTTCTAACTCGTCAGTACTTCTTGATGCCAATTGCAGATTATATCCCCTCCTAGCAAAGTATTTTGCTGTAGCAGTGGCAATATCGCTATTAGCGCCTAATATTAATACCCAAGATTCTTTCATAAACCTAATCGTTCTGACTGTAAAGAATTAATCTTATTGTTTAAGTTATAATTATTCCGCAATTTACGAAACTTATCTACCTGAGAATAGCCTTGTTCAAATGAATCCTTATCCATTACCGCGTCCTTGGCTAAATAAATACGCCCATCCAATTTAGCTACTATCTCATCCAAATTATGAAGGAAATCAATTAGCCCCACTTGCATTTTAAAGTCTAAGGCGAGGCTATATCCTTCCATAGGAAAGGATAAATAATTTTTGTTTTCTGGACCATACAGTTTAAGTACAGCTAAAAAGCTTCCGAACTTACTAGTTGCTATTTTATTAATTATTTGTTGAAGGCCTTCAAAGCTATCAGATTTAGGCAGTATAAATTGATATTGCACAAATCCGTTTTTCCCATAAATCCTATTCCAATTGTTAATACCATCCAAAGGATAAAAGAAAGAATCTATATCTACTTTTTGACGTGACATACCTGAGTTGGCTTTTGCGTAATATAATTTATTAAAAATTTGGACCGTTGTTTTGTTTAGGGCAAAAGTGGGAAAGTCAAAAGGGACTGTGAATTTAGATTTGGGTTTATAGGATAAATCGCCATCGTCAGCGAAGCTTCCGGTCATCAATATCGAGCGACCCAAATTATGGTCTTTTGCCAAGGTATCTATCCACGCAACGGAATAGGCCTTGTTATCATATTGCTCAAAAGCTTCAAAAGTTTCTTTAAGGTTAGACGTTTTAACCGTAGTTTGATTAATCCACTGAGAGTTTACTGGTTTCAATTCTATAGTAGCTTGTATTATTACTCCGGTAAGTCCCATACCACCACATGTAGCATGAAATAAATCGGAGTTTTCTTCTCGGGAGCAGGTATAGACATTATTGTTAGGTAATAGCAATTTAAACTCCCTAACGCATTCACTAAAGCATCCTGCAACGTGATGGTTCTTACCATGAATATCGGATGCTATAGCACCACCAACTGTGATTAGCTTAGTACCTGGGGTAACTTTCGGAAACCAACCTCTCGGTAGAAATGTCTCAATAATATCTGACAGTAAAACACCAGACTCACATGTTAAAATACCATTTTTGGGATCAAAGTTTAGGTAACGGTCCAAATTGCGCATAGGAAGGTGGTACTTAGCAAGGGCACTATCACCATAACTGCGCCCATTACCATATGGAATTAAGGGAGATTTATTATTACTTAGATGCTCAAGAAGTTCTTTAGATTTATTAAATGTGAGTCGAATAGAATCAATGACTGGATAACGCCCCCAACCTGATAGTTTCATACAGATACCTCAAATACGTACCTTTTGTCTAAAATATACTTAATAAAATAGCCGACCATTAGACCTAACCCACCACCGATATATTGGGAACCTTTAAAATCAAACAAATAATAAAAGCTAATTTCTGTCCCCCAAAAAATGATTGTTGTGAATACCCCCATTATTGAATACAAGATGAATCTATACAAATCATCACTTCTATCGGTCGGGGTATAATAAAAGATCCATTTTTTATCTAGAACATATTTGGTTAATAACCCACTGAAAGTACCAAATATAAGTGCGATATAAATTGACCATTGGCTACTTAGAAATAAAAAAAAAGGCCACTGCGTAATTAGATTAACACTAGTTGCAATTAAAGCAAATAGAGTATATAAAATTAGGGTTTTTAACTTTCTGTCCACAAGTAGGGCATCAATATTTGGATATTATAAATACAGCAACCAGACAAAACTTAGTACCCAGCAAAATAGAGTTGATTGTATAAACCTGTCTTTTAACAAAGTTACAGAAGGATTACCACCATTTTCTAGAACAATAGCCTGCTGGAGGTAACGTAAAATTCCTAATAGGACAAATATTGCGCTAAGGTAGAGTTTATCACTATGAAGTCTTTCTGATACTTCAGGAGAAATTGCCCATAAAATATAAGCTATAATAACAATTGTAGCAGTCATGGCAAGGGCTATATCCAAAAATTTCAGGTTATAGCCATCGATAACCTTTCTTGTTTTTTTATCTGTTTTCAAGAAAATCAGAACATCATCGCGCCTTTTAGCCAAAGCCAGGAATAGAGCCAACAAGAAGGTTATGACAATGATCCAATGGGATAAAACAATATTAGTTGCGACGGATCCTACTATCAGACGAATTACAAAGCCGGTTGCAATAATTGAAATATCTAAAAGAGGTACATGTTTCAATTTAATTGTATAAGCTACATTTAAAATGTAGTAAAATCCAAGCAATCCAATAACTTCCAGAGAAACTGTATAGCTAGTTAACAAACCAGCAATTAATAATAATGTCATGAAGATATAGGCAGAAGTCTTTCCAATCCTGCCTGCGGCAATAGGACGGTCCTTTTTGTCGGGATGTTTGCGATCTTCTTTGCGGTCCATCCAGTCGTTAAGTGTATACACACTACTTGCTATTAAACAATAGGCAACGAATGCTTGTAGGCCATTTATCCAAACTCCCAAGCTATTTAGTTGAAATGCAAAAAAAGCTGGAACGAATATAAATAGATTTTTGGTGTATTGGTGAGGTCTCGCTAGATGTAAATAATCTTTTATCACTCGATCACTAATGATTAAAACGGACTATTAAAAAAAACTCATTTTAAATTCAACTATATTCTTTATTTCTAATTGTTAATTACAAGAGGATTAGTACAAGGGTTAGTGTATGGGTCATAATAACTTATTAACTTGGCAATATTACCGTCATTATTATAAAATAAATCAGTAGACATTATATACCTTTTCACCAAATTATCTACAGCAGTTTCTGATCTACCTATGACTAAATATTTAATCAGGTGGTATAACAATTTTAGTTTCTGTTCTAAATCTTTTCTTTCCATCAAAACAGTAGAAAATTCTTGTATTACTTTGTTTTCATGAGTAATCTCACTTAATCTCTTCTTGATAGCCAATTGAGTCATAAAACTAATAACTGAATTTAACGGGCTAATAAAAAACATTAAAGTAGCAGTAATAAATACTGTTGCCAGAATGACTATAAAATGCTTTCTATTCATCTTCTTCATGACCGCACTAATTGTAATGATTATTAATTAAAAAGTTTATCAGCAGCTCGTAAAGACAACCCGCAAATTGTTAAGGTTGGGTTAGCTGGCATACAGGTTGGATAAACGGCACTACCACCAACAAACAAATTTCGAATATTGTGATGAGCTAAATTTTCATCTACAATACTATCCTCTTCTGTTTCACCCATTAAAACAGTACCCTGCACGTGTGCTTCTGTAGAATTAATGCCACCAATCGTTATATCTTCTACTGGTAAAGGAGATAAAAAATCGTTTAACAAAGATGGCAAAGCATTAATTGTATTTTGTGTATATTTTGAAAAACCCTCATAGTGTACTATTGGTTTCTCAGTACCTTCAGCTACATAGTTTTCATTTGAAGGCAAATCTTCTATTATGACTTTAAATTTAGCCAGCTGCCGCCATTTACCAGCTTCAAGTCTAGGCTCTAAAATATTTTTCCCTTCTATCAATGCTGCAGCTCTTTCTTTTCTGTGGTCACCGTCATATAAATTGTAACCATTAGCTGTAATAACAGTACTCCCAGAAAAATTATCCAGAGAATCCAATAAAACCTCTACATTAACCGAAACTTGTTCATTTAGTCTTTTACCTAAAAGAGGATGCTGGATTCCTGATTTAAGCATTAAGTAAGGATTCTGTATTGCATTTGCCCCCAAAAATAACAGTTCACAATTAACTGACTGTGTTTTACCATTTTCCTTATACTGAACACCCTTAATAGAACCAGCTTCTATATCTAGATGGGTTACCTCAGCATTTTTCAAAACATTTACTCTTTGATCTTGATAGATGCTTTTTAAACCATTAAGAATAGTAAATTTGGCATTAATAGGACAAAGAGTGCAAACTCCATTACTACAACACCTAGGCCGAGAGCTGACACTTTGACTAGCTCGAGCTGTCGGTTGTGATATGTATAAATCTCCGTATTCATTTTTTAATATTTTATCAACAGTGGTTTGCTCATGTGGTGGTAATGGATATGGTTGGGACATCGGATAAGGTGTTTGATCTGGTCCAGCAATATTCATAATTGATTCCGCTTCACAATAATATTCCTCAAGATCCGAATAAGAAATAGGCCAGTCCTCACCAATATCGTATAACGATTTTAATTTAAAATCATTTGGCATTGGCCTTGGTGTACACCCCCACCAACAGTTTGAACCTCCACCAAATATGTTCTTTGTATTCCATCTTTTGTGAGGAGTTTGGTTGATATAAGTATTACTGGCATCTCCAATTAAACGCGTAGGCCCTTCAATTTCTTGTTGTTGGGTCATTTGCTCAGAATGATTTAACAATCTACCTCTCTCCAAAACCAATATTCTTATTTCCTCTTGGACACAGTCCAATACCTTTTTGAGAAAGAAAGAACTTGCAAATCCCGTACCAACTAAAATTATATCATACTTTGCTTCCATTTTCCTAGTTTAGTTATTGTCTATCCATTTCTCTTAATCTTCCCATTTTGCTGAACATTTAATAAATATTTAAAGAAAGGTCCATTGGGTGAATAGTTTAACAAAAGTTGCTATAAGAGCAAAAGTAGTATAGTAAGATAACCATTCTTATTGTTATTCATGCCAAAAATGGAAAGGGGAATATGGTAAAGTATCTAATACAAAGTTTTCCTCTGTTACTTCATTTTGTTGTTTACTATTGTTACATACTTCAACAATCTCAGGAATATTTTTTTTTGCAAAAACCTTCAACGGATCTCGTTCCTTCCAATAAATATCACACAATTCAATAAATTCATTTTTTTTAACCCATTTATAAATTTTCCTTTGATTATGATCATTTAACCTTATACCCATGTGTGGACGTGCATAGAATATTGCAATATCGATACCATATTCATTCAATAAATTAAACGACATTCCATTATGCGCTAATTTAGAACTACCTAATCCAATATTGTCTAAAGCTTTTAGCTCAGAATGATATGCGGCAGCACCTGCATCACCGAACGAAAAACTCTTAATGTTATATTTATCACTTATTTTATTTAGTGTTTTTCCTAGTTCTGCCTGAGCATTTAAAATTCTAGGATAATGGCCTGTAGCCCACGCTGCTGAATGAGGCGTGACAGTAAAGAGCAAAAATAATACTAAATAAACTGTTGCGACTATATTTATGACCACACTATAAGTTACTTTAATATGGTTTTTGAAGTTTAAGTCATCCGCAATATAGAAACTATTTACTTCAATCTGTGATAAATAAATAAGAAAGAGATAGATTGGAGCAACTATATGAAACTGAAACCTATTCATATAATTCATCATAAGGTTTGATGTAGAATAGCTTAAAACCAATGCTCCAAAAAACAAAATTGAAAATGCAAATAGTCGGAATTTTTTACCGGATAGGAATAATAGCAAAGGAAGTAGCAAAATGCCGAACTTTACTACTTCTATTACTGTAGAAATACCTAATGAAGATGACTTTATATAGAATGTATTAGGCAACCCGTTACCAAAATATGTAATATGTATGATGAAGTAGATACCTAATACTAAGGCTAAACTAAAAAAAGAATAACTGAAAATTTTCCAGTTTAGCTTATAAATGGTTTCATATACCTTCTTAAGCTTTAAACTAACTGTAGATTCTAAATCTTCGATTGGTTTTAATAAAAAGTAGAATGGAACTAAAGCAACCAATAACCATGATTCTGGCCTGGTCAGAATCAGCAGGAAAGCTATAAATGTTGAAGCAACAACTTTTTCCTCATATAAGGAAATTAAAAGTACAGTAAGTAATACAATAAAAAGAAAAGTTTCCAAACCACTAAAAGCGTGTACAATTGTAACGGGTGTGGCATAAAAAAGCAATAACATTGATGATGCTTTAGTTTTTCTATAAAACCAAGCAGTAAAAACGACTATTGTAAGTAGAGAAATAATTTTAAAGAATAAAACCACATCAATTCCTAAGAAATTTGGAACTATGCTTAATATGGCGTAGATAGGATTAGTATATGCTTGCGTTAGGTCAAAATAAGAAGGATTATAATTCCAAATACCGGTTTCTACTAGATTCTTACCATACCTCCACGAAATAAAAGCATCATCAACTGTAAATCTTGCAAAAACCCAAAAGGATGTTATGACACCACAAGATAATATTATGTTTAAAAGTGATTTATAACTTTTCAAATACATTTATATAAAAGAAAATTGTTAGATTAAATAGAGACTGGTAGAATTCTTAGCGAGACGAAGGCCGAACTTAAGTAATAAGTTTCTCCGTAACCTGTTGCAATAAGGCCACTTTTTCTCAGCATATTTTCGATCTTCCTTGCGATCACCCAAATCATATCAAGATATACACATTATTTTCTACAAAGCAGCATGCAAAAAATCCTTGGAGTCTATTAGCCCAAACTGCCATATGAAAGGCAAAAAATGCTAGAAGGTTTTTTTGTATTGGTGAGAACGTGCTAAATTCACTAAGAATATACAATTCTGTAATAATTAAAATTATTTCTTGATTTAAAATTTTAATAAAAGCAGATTATAAATAGAAGTTTTTAATAATAAAAATGACCCTGTTTAGTTTTTGAGACTTTTTAATTGGAAGGATATTTGCTATTATTTATATAAAAATTATTTAAAGTAATCCTTATAATTTGCAGCTTAAAATGATATTCGAAAGATTCCTCAATAATAAGGGAAAATTTCTTAATCCAAGCAAAACGTTAACAATCAAGAATTCCTACAACGATTCGCATGATTCACTCGAATACGACTATCCCCAGTAGAAGAAGAGGAAATCGATCTAACCGAACTTATCCAGACTTTCTGGAACGAGCGTATACGTATCGCCAAAATAACAGGCGTTTTTTTGCATTGGAATTGCTTATCGACTTCTTAAGTCCTAAAGAATTTTCAACAGTGGCCGAGAATTACCCAAAACCAAGGCCAGTGGCTTGTTATAACAGTATTATGCCAGGGAATTTAGCGAGGCCAGTTTGAGTAGCAGGATATGCAATTTCTGACTTTACGTTTCTTTACAGTTTGCGGACCTCGACAGCGGCCAACTTGGCAATACATAAGTTCTTGCGTTTAATGAGCAATGGGGAACAGATCACGCTCTACAGTGACGGCAGCCGGCGTGACTATATCTAGATGATATCATTGATGGGATATGGCGGCGATCGATTATACCGACAGCATGTATGAAATAATCAATCTCGGCAATAACCGTACGGTGGAACTGCTGGAAGCCATTGAAGAGGCTTCGAGTATTGAGGCCGATAAAACACACGCTCCTGAAGTACCGGGTGATGTGGAGCAGACGTGGGCGGATGTGAGTAAGGCGAAGGAGCTTTTGGGTTATAGTCCAAGCTATGATTTGGATGAGGGCTTGCTAAATTTTATAACATGGTATAATAACGAAATATGTTCAACAAGCAGGTAGTTGTATAAACTTTAAAATAAATTTTGATGTCTGAGGTGAGTTATATAAAGGTTCCCTTTATTCTTTTAATATTCTGCCTTGCTGGTTTTGGTTGTAGTCTAATACAAAGCTCTGATTCCCCTGAATGTGAAGAAATTCCAAATAATGTTGAGTTATTCAGTGATCTAAATGGTTTAGAGTTTACAAAATGGACAACAGAACAAGATATTTTTGAAACTGAATGCGGATATGAAGGAGAGAATATAAACGTTCACCACAATTTAACAGAATTGTATGGAGAACGTGAATTTACACGAAATGTAAAATCCGTAGATATAAATAGGGACGGCCGTTTAGAGTTGGTAATGCGTACCATGAATGAGAATCAAGTTCGTGCTATTGATCAACAGACGGGTAGGACTTTATGGGTAAGTCCACATTTTCTACCCGCAGATCAACATCCCCAAATTAGTGATATAGTAATTGAGGATATTGATGATGATGGAAATCTTGAAATAATTATTGCTTCATATACTGGACATGTTATTTGTATAAATGGAAATGATGGATCTATTAAATGGCATAAAGAATTAGATTATCACATTAATAATACCAATCTATCTTCTTCTCTGGATAATATCACTGGGGATAAAGGCTATGAATTGGCATTGACCGTGAGCAATGATTTTGATTGGGGACCAAGGTCTCGACCAAGAATTAATTATATGAGAAATCCTACATTATTAATCCTTAAATCCGATGGAACTTTAGCTTGGAAGCATGAAGAATACGATAAAAATAACTCGAATGGTCACAATACATGGGCACATGATATTGATGAGGATGGTTTGGCTGAAATTGTAGCTATTGGTGATAATAAAATTATTGTTTTTGATAGTAATGGAGAGAAGATGTTTTCAATTCCTATGAAACAATCGGGTCATCCTGACAAAATAGTTTTTGGAGAATGGACAGACAATCATGAAGGAAAAGAAATTATATATATAGATGGAATAAATGCCATAGGTATATCCTCGAATAAAGGAGAAGTAATGGATTATTTAGAGATACCTGATGAGCTAAAAGGTCATTTACAAGATATTTATTTAATTCATACAGATGATGGACCAAATATCTTGGCACAAAATATCCGTCAGGAAAATGCGAAAACAACTCTATACAATAGGGATTTAGAACCAGTTTGGACTACTACATTACCTGACAAAAATGTTAATATACAAAATGCAAAACTTATAGATTGGAATAGTGATGGTTATAAAGATATAGCTATGGGATCAATAAATGAAGATGACTATGGATGTTCTCTGCAAATTATGGAAGTAGATGGTACACCGCTCTATTGGCACAGGTGGTCAAGTTGTAAAATAAGTGTAGTTACCGATGTCATTGATTCAAATAATGATACAAATGAAAGTGTTTTAGTGGCCGTGGGCGTAAACGAAGGTAATCAAGGTCGTTTTTCTTTGTCTAATGGCCATCAAATGAATTTATTTATATTAAACTCAGCAAATTAAAAACTTTTGCAGAATTTTCCCTCATCAAAGATATTAGTCCTGTTATTTATTATAGCTTGGATTACTTCGTGTGATTTATTTACAAATGAACCAGTTGAACGAGTTCAAGTTAATACGACACAAAAAGAGGTCGAACAAATTGTCCATGAAGTTTATAAATGGCAGATAGAAAACCATCCTAAGGAAAAATGGTATAACTACTGGATGGATGCTACCTTTTTTCACGGGGTCACCGAAATAGCAAAAGCATTTGACAAAGAAGAATATTGGATAGCAGCTGAAGAATGGGCTGATTTTTTCAATTGGGAAATTGACCTTACCCCTGAGCGGCTTGATGCTAATCAACAGATTACGGGTGCTATATATTTGAATCTATATGAACAGTTTGGTAAAGCATATATGATTGAGGATACCGAATATGCAATAGATTCTATGTTTACTGATCCTGGTGGTCCTTATCATGATAATCGCTTGTGGTGGTGGGCTGATGCGTTATATATGGCACCTGTACCAATTGCTAAACTTGGAGAGCTTAAAGGAGAAGACCGTTATTTCAATTTAATAAATAGGTATTATTGGGAAACTTACGATAGACTTTATGATCATGACTACCATTTATTTTTTCGTGATTTTAATTATTTAAATAAGAGGGATGATTTAGGCAATCCGATATTTTGGTCGCGAGGTAATGGATGGGTTATAGGGGGACTGATTACTATTCTGAATACGTATCCTCACAGGGACAAAACTTACCATAAATACTTAACACTATTTAAATCAATGATGAATCGCCTTGTCACATTACAGGGAGATGATGGGCTATGGCGGACCAATTTATTAAGTCCCGAAATTTATTCGAATCCTGAAACAAGTGGCTCTGCTTTCTTTTGTTATGGTTTAGCATGGGGTGTAAATGAAGGTATTTTAGAAGAAACCAGATATTTTAATGCAGTTATAAAGGCTTGGGAAGGATTACTTGATCATATAAATAAAGATGGAAAGTTAGGATCAGCTCAAGCACCGGCTAGGAAACCCACTGAAGTTGACCCCGAAAACTCAGAACTTTACGCTACCGGAGCATTTTTACTGGCAGGTAAAGAAATACATAGGGTAGTAAAGAATAATTCTGAAAAGTAATATAAGTGAGCAAGTTTAAAATTTACTTGCGTTCTTCTGGTACAGGGTTCATTTCTACCTTCGTAAGTAAAGGATCAGCGTTTGTAAGTGTATGGCTTCTAAACCAAGTATTGAGCAAGGCGGCCTATGGTAATTATGAATTTGTTTTTTCCTTGGTCAATATTTTGCTAATAGTTGGATCTGCTGGCTTACAACATGTAGCGATGTATCGCCTTTCCCGATTAGATGCACCACCTGAAAAACTTATTGGGCATGATCTGGCGGCGAAATTAGTGCGGTATAGTATTCTAACAAGCGGTTTTATTTGTGCATTAGTGGTAATAGGAGCTCCTTTCTATAGTGATTTGATAGGTAAGAGTGAGTTGCAATTTTGGATTGCTGGACTTGCCTTTTTAGTACCAATTAAAGCAGTACATGGCATTTATGATTCTTGGTTTAGAGCAAGGCAGAGAATTGCAGAGTCCATTCTTTATTATGAGATGTATCCGGCCCTTGCAAAAGTCGGATTTTTATGTGCATGCTGGTTAATGTGGCCAACTGTATATGGAGTGGTATCTGCAATTTTACTAAGTGAATTGGTACCTCTTGGATTTCGGTATGTTAAAGCTCCGTTAAATATTCTGAAAACGAATGCTGATATTACTTCCTGGGATCTTAAATATGCAGGACAACTTGCTATAACCTCTGGAGTAAGCAAAACGGTAAAATATGCAGATGTACTAATGATGGGCTTATTGTCAACAAGCGCAGCAACGGCTGGTTATGTAATTGCATCTAAACTTTCTCACTTGTTGCTGGTTGCCCATAGTATCAACAATAAGATCATTACACCAAGAATTGGTAGCTTCTTGAGCAAGGATGATTTTCAGTCCATTTATTCAGAATATCACCAAAGCAGGGTGTTAACGTTGTGTTTTGCAATGCTTGGCTCTATAGGATTCTCAGTATTAGGTTATTTTGTGTTAAATATATTTGGCGACTATCAAGAGTCATATTCAACATTAATGATTTTGTGTGCTACCTATGTTGTTCATGTAAGTTTTGGGATGTCTGGTGGATATCTGAATATCGCCGGTTATTCACAATTAACTCTATTAACTACTGTACTTGTTTTAGTAATTAACATTGCATTTAATTATTTGCTGATACCAATTTTAGGAGCAGATGGGGCTGCGATAGCAATGTTAATATCTTTTATCTTTACAAATTCTATTACTTCCACCATTATCCTTTTTAAGGATAATTTAAAAACATATTCGATTAAATTATCGATAATAACATTACTTTTTGTAACGATGTTATTGTTAAACGCTTTCTTATTAATTACTGTACCCGTATCTGTTGGTATGCTTATTTTTATATTTTTTGTATTCTTGCTTACAGAAAGGGATTTTATTAGTAATTTTACGCAAAAATTGTATAGAAGTTTATTTAAATGAAGGTAGATTTTTTTGTTGTAGGACCACAAAAAGCTGCTACAACTTGGGTTTATGAGTGTTTAAAGGAGCATGATGAGATAGTGGTGCCTATCAATGGTCATTTAGTCCATTATTATGATATCTTTTACCAAAAAGGTGAGGAATGGTACAAAAGTTTTTTTCCTGAAATAAACCAAGACCAAAAATTTTTGGATCCAACCCCTACATATATTAGGTCTCCTTGGGCTCCGAAGAGAATTGCCCAAGATAATCCTCAGGCAAAAATAATCATTAGTTTAAGGAATCCGATTGATCGGGCTTTTTCCCACTATTGGCATGAAAAAAAGAAGCAAAAAATTGCTTTTGAGTTTGAAGAGGTTTTAGAAAATTATGACCTGTATTCTTCTTGGATTGAGCCCGGGCTTTATGCCGAACACATTGAGCGTTATTTGCGATATTTTGACAAAGAACAGTTTCTTTTTCTTAGGTTTGAAGATTTAAAACGAGACTCTGAAAAATTTCTTCACCAAATTCTAACTTTTATAGGTGTTAATACTGACTTTGAACCCAGTTTTTTAAATAAAAAGGCGAACCCTGCTAAAGGGAAACATACTCCTATCTATAAGATGTGGACGAAGTTGAAAAGCATACCTGTTGGCACCAAGTTTGAAAGTAATTTGCGTTCATTGGGTATCGATAATGTTGTGAAAAAGCTCGAAAATATGCCGATGATAGGGAAAGCACTTAACAATAAAGATGAGTATGAAAGGGGAATTCCAAAAAAATTTCGGTTGGAACTTTTAGAACTGATAGAGCCTGAGATTCAACGATTAGAGAACTTACTTGAAATGGATCTTAGCAACTGGCGTGAAGTATAGGTTTTAACAATGATAGAGATACCCGTTTTACATCATGTCCAGCAAGAACCTGTTTTAGGTTTAGGTCCTAATAATGATTATAGCATTACTCCTGAACAACTTGAAAAATATTGCAGAGCCAGGGTTGGTTATGAATCTGGCTTGCAAGGTAAGGGAGATAAAAAGAGATTTTTTTTAACATTTGATGATGGTTATAAGAATAATCTAACAGAAGCATTACCTGTGCTCGAGAGATATGGATATAAAGCAGCCATCTTTATTACGACAGGGTTTATAGAAGGTGAGCTCTACCCATATGAAGATGAATTGGCAGCGGTTTTTGAAAATACAGAATTACTTAGGTTGCCAAATCAAAAAGAGCAGGTCAATGTTGATAATACTACACTAAAACGAGAATGTTACAGAAGATTACGATTACCCTTAAAAACAGCATCCCTCTCGAAGCGAGAAGCATATATGCAGACATTGGCAAAAATAAACAATTATAATCGGAGGGATTTTCAAGCCATCCAATTTTTGTCTTGGGATGAGGTAGCTGAGCTTGATCGGCATCCCCTCATTACCATTGGTGCTCATACTCATACTCATCCTGTACTAACGCATCGTTTCCCATGGGATACATATCAAGAAATGAAAAAGTCAAAAGATATTATTGAAGAAAAATTAGATCATCAGGTTAAATACTTTTCCTATCCTTATGGCAGAAATAATTTTTTGGTCAGGTTTTTAGCCAAACTTTGCGGTTATAAATATGCATTTACTACAGAAAATCGCCTTGCTGATATGACAGAAGATAATCATCTGGAGTTGCCAAGAGTGGAGATAAAGGATAGATTGGCTTAACCAAAATAATTCTGTTTGAATTTTAGAAAAAGAAATGAAGATTTTAGTTGGAACCCTTTATTCCGGAGAGAATGAATTTGAGGAATGTAAAAAGTCCTTAGAGAATCAAACATATACTGATTGGGATCATTTTATACTAAAAAACTTGCCGAATAAAGAAGCGCATGATCGTTTATATAAAGCCTTTATGGATAAATCAGATGAATATGATTTATTTCTGAAATTGGATGCAGATATGGTTTTTTCTAAAGACAATGCCTTACAAGTTATTGTAGATCTGTTTAAAAAAGAGCCAAACCTTGATCATGCTGTTTTTAAAGTAAAGGATTGGGCCTCGGGGTTGATGATTATTGGCCAACATGTATTTAGTTCTAGAGCGAAGTGGGAATTTAATGATGAGCAATTATTTGTAGATCATTCTCCCCAAATACCTGGCCAAAAAATTAATTTTTTTGGTTCACCATCCCCATTAGTAATTCATAGCCCGAATCCAAGTCCGTTTCAGGCTTTTCATTTCGGGGTGCACAGAGCGCTAAAGATAGTACAACATCAGAAGAAAAAAATAAATTTGTTTAGGATGTTGACCCAATGGAAGCTTCTAAAAAATATCTGGAGACAATTTGAGAAAAAAAAAGATGTCAGAAGAGCTTATATATTATCAGGAGCAGACTTAATCATTGACGAAGGATATAAGCGAGAAGGTTCAACTTATAAAGATGAGGATATTCGAAATATTTTTGAAAGTGATTATAAAAATATGGAACCTGATAAAATTTTCGGGAATTTGAAGAAAAAATGGAATAACCCAATACGAAATCTAAAATATATAATAAGCAATATTAATTTTCTTAGTCTGGGAGCTTCAATTATTATTGATCTTCCTAAACGCGTAGTTGCAAATTGTTATAACTGGTTTCGAGAAGATATAGTTTATAAGAAATGAGAATAGCATTAGTTTTACCCTATCTGAAAGCAGGAGGAACAGAAAGACAGGCAAGTTATATTGCAAACTACTTAAAACGGGAAGGACATGAAGTTGTAGTTATTAGTGTAGAAAAAAAGGGGAGTTTCGAAGATTTATTTGATACAAAAATTAAATATTTGGGAATTCCTTTTAGGAAGATAAATTTTCCGAAAATTATTTATGGAATTAGGCGGTATGTTAAAAACAATAAATTTGATGTGATAGTTAATAGAGCTTGGAGTGCTCATATTATTAGTGGGACTGTATCACTATTGACTAATATACCATTGGTAACTTTTTTATCTGGCGCAATTAAATTTCAAAATAAAAATTTCGTAAAAAGACAGGTCCATAATTTCTATTTAAAAAGAGCAGATAAAATAATTTCCGTTTCAGAAGCTTCTAAAGAAAATTGTAAAAAATGCTTTGATGTAAAAGAAAGTCAATTAGAAGTGGTTCATAATGGAATTGATATAGAACAAGTCAGAGAGGCATCATTAAGTGAAATACAATCGATTGATTACAGTGAAATAGGTGAATCTTCGTATAAAATATTATTTATGGGAAGGTTAATACCTCGAAAAGGATTGGATATTCTTTTAAAAGCTGTAGTTGAAATGAATACAGGAAAAGAGGTTAAAGTTTTAGTATTAGGAAAAGGACCTAAGTTAGCTGATTATAAAAGAATGGTTAATAATTTTGGAATTAAGGACAAGGTGAAATTTTTGGGGCAAAAAGTAAATCCATTTCCATATTTGGCTATGAGTGATTTATTTGTGTTACCCTCCAGGGAAGAGGGTTTTCCTAATGCTTTGTTAGAAGGAATGGCCTTAGGGAAACCAGTTATAGCTGCTGATTGTGATAATGGACCTAGAGAAATTATCGATGGAATGAATGGTACTCTAATACCAGTAGGTGATTCAAAGACTTTAGCGGAAGCAATAAAAAAATATTTGAATAATAAGCAATTAGCTAATAATCATGGAAAAAATGCCTATTTAACAATAAAAGAAAATTTTCTATTAGATAGTCAATTAAGAAGAATTGAAAATATAATTTTAAATACTAATTAATAATAACTTTGACCTTATCAACCTTTTTAAGGTTCAATCAAAATAAAGTATTACAAAATCTAGTTTTTTTTATTGGTTTTTTTTCTTTTACTGGGTTTTATATACCAATAGTAATTTCTAAGAGTATTGGTATCTATGATACAACTAGTCTAAGTATTATAGTTCGTCTATTATCAATTATCTTGATGATAGTTTACCTATTAATTTTGAATAGTTTATCGAGTTTAAAGAGCGATCATTTAATACTTTTTGTTTGTTTTTCATGTATTTATATATCAAAGATACTGTATCAATATTTTTTTAGTAATTATGAATTTATAAACTATGAAATTAAACTGTTCTATTATTTTTCATATGTGATACCATATTTTTTATTCTTTCTGAATATTAGAAGAGTTGATTTACAGCATCTATTTCATTCAATCGTATCATCTTCTTTTTTATTTTGTCTTATTTCTTTATATGTGTACGGTGATTTCATAGGAAATATTTCTCGTATTAATGATTTAAAGAAAGTCATGGATGAAGGAGCATTAGTTAATCCATTTCTTCTATCCTACTCTTCGGCTTTACTAATAGTTTTAACTATTTATGGTAAGTTAACTGATATTATTAAAAATAACTTTGTGTTAATTTGTTGTGTTCTTGTAGCAGTACCAGCTTTTGCTATCGGGGCATCAAGGGGGCCAATTATAGCTATTTTACTCTCTTTGTTTCTGTACTATATTTATTCTGAGAATATTATTAAAGGATGGTTAAAATCAATTTCAATATTTATCGTAGCACTTTTTTTGGTAAATTTGGTTTCTATTTATTTTCAGACTGCCTTATTTGACCGCTTTTCTTCTTTGCTGGGTATATTCGATAGTACATCAGGAAGTGAATTCAAGAGGATAAGGCTATGGGCTGATAGCTTTCTTCAATTTTCAGAGAATCCAATCTTAGGTAATAATTTTGAAAACATAGAATTTCGAGATTATCCCCATAACATAATTATTGAGTCTTTAATATCAGTGGGTTTGATTGGAACATTACCACTAGTTGTATTGATCATGAGTGGTTTTTCAAGGCTTTCAAAAATTCTTAGGGGATTTAGTACAAATTCTAAATGGATTGTTGGACTGTTCGTAGTAGGTTTTGTTCATGCTATGTTTAGTGGGACAATCTATACTAATCATTGGTTTTGGGCAGGGTTAGCATTAATTTTAAATCAGAAATTCAAGAAATGGCACTATTAGTACTAGAGCAGGAATTAATAGATTATCGTATTCCTGTTTATGAAAAAATAAGTAAGGAGATTGAACAGAAGGTCATAATATATTATTGGGAATCAAGAAGTAATACTCATCATAATATATTGTCTGATGATGAAGTTGCTGTTGAAACAAAAAGAATAAAAGTACTAAACCTTTTTGGAAAAATTTTCTTTCCAAATTATTTCTATAAAGATATAGTTGATTCTTTAAATACTATAGTAGTTAGAGGAAATGTCCGTAATGCTTTTTTAATCCCTTTGATCTTTATTAATAAAATGCTTGGGGTTAAAACTATATTATGGGGACAGGCAATTAGTAGAAGAAGAATATTTAGGCCTTTCAGGAATATAGTTGATTTATTCTATTTATTTATTCTCAAAATTTGTGATTCTTACATACTGTATGATTCAAAAACGAAAAAAATATTAAGTAATTACATTAAAAAGGAGAAATTATTTGTTGCAAATAATACAATTAATACGGATAAGGAGTTTTTATTTTTAAAAAAACTTGAATCATTAGATAGGCAAAGGATAAAAAATGATATTGGGATAAATACTGATATTTCTCTTTGCTTCATTGGTCGATTAACGAAAAGAAAAAAGATAGACTATTTGCTTGAGGTCTTTTATGCAGTAGAAAAGCAATATGATAGTATTGGACTTTATATTATCGGAGATGGTCCCCAGTACGAAAAAGTCGTAGAAAAGATTAAAAAATTAAACTTGACAAATGTTAAATTAATCGGTTCTATGTATGGCTTTGAAGCTGCAAAGTATCTGTACGGATGTGATATAATGATAATGCCGGGTTGGTTAGGACTTGCAGTAAATCATGCTTTAATTTATGGATTGCCGATAGTATCACAGAAAAAGGATGAATATTTAACAGGCCATGCTCCTGAATCAGTTCATTTAAAACATAAATATAATGGTTGGTTCGCAAGGTATAATGATAAAGAAGATATGGTGAAAGGAGTCAAAGAAATAATTAGCAACTATGATTTTTATTCATCCAATGCAACTAAATATGCAAAGGAAAATCTGAAAATAGAAAGGATGGTTGAAGGATTTACACAGGCTTATGAATATGTGTATGAATCCTAAAAACATCCAAATATTTTTACTTTAACACAAAATTGCTAAATACTTTAAGATGCAAAATGTACTTTTAGCCTATGGCTATGGATTGAAAAATGCCGGAGATATGGCGATTACTCTTGGAGCGATTGATTTACTAAATGAGAAATATAATGTGAAAATTTTATCCCGATTTGATCGGGATCATCGAGAATACAGGAAAAGTAAAGATTTTATCCTTTCAAAATATCCTGATGTGACAGTGTTGCCTTCACCATTTAAATTGAATAGAAATGCCAATCTCATAACGAAGATAAAAGATTATATAAATGGTGGTTTACAAGTAGTTGACTTAGTCCAAAATAAGGAACTTGAGGAAATAATAGGTGAGTCTGATCTTGTTGTATTTAATGGAGGAAATTTATTTAGGTGTGAATCATTTTCGGATTTTGCCCGGCTGATAGCACTTATGTATCCTTTAAATAAAGCTAAAGAAAGTGGGACGCCTTATATTATTTTTCCACAATCAGCATCTAACATTAATTTTTTGGGTAACTATATCTTGAAGCCAACACTGGAAAATGCCCAAAAAGTTTGGTGCAGGGAAAACATTTCAAAAAAATATTTAGATAGCCAATTTGAATTGGCAGAACTGGAAAGCTCATTAGATCTTGCATTTTACCTTAGCAATGGTACAGAAGAAGAGCCAGGGAGGGATAAGAAAAAAAGAATTGCAATAACAGCCCGTAGCCATACGGTTGGTGATTTAGGTGATTTTGAGGAAGATAGGAAGAGCAAAATATCAAGTACTATTCTTAATACTCTAAAGCAGTTTGCCGATGAATATGAATTTGTTTTTGTCATTCAAACAAAAAAAGATATTGAGATAACGAATCGTATTGCAAGTAAGGCGAAAAAGTTGTTTAACAATGTCTCTGTTTTTGAAGAGTATGACCCTATTAAATTAATCGAGTATTATAAAAGCTGTAATGCATTGTTGGGAATGCGACTGCACTCAATAATTTTGGCTTTAAATGCTGGTACACCTTGTGTCGGATTCTTCGCTAAAGAGTGGGGATTTAAAAATCCAGGAATAATGGGTCAGTTTGGACTACCTTTTAAATATCTGGATAATGAATTATTAGAAAACTTTTCTTCAGAAATGCGAGAGGTTCTTGACAATAAAGAGGTATTAAGTGAAGAGATTCAAAGCTATATACAAGTACAACAGACAAAACTAATTGAAGAGATTTAAGAAGAGATGCCATTGAAAGAATATGAGGAACACTTAAGTGGTACAATTAATTGGCTTCAAACGTCCATTGAAAATGGGAATGGCGGTTCCTGCGCCTATTTTAGAATTCCTGATGGTTGGTCGAAAGATTATCCCGAGACCACAGGGTATATTATTCCCACTTTAATTAACTATGGCTACTCTACTGATAAGAAAAGGTATATAAAGCAGGCAGAAAGGTTAGGGCAATGGTTACTAACTATACAAGATGAGAATGGATATTGGAATGGAGGAATTCATCCACCCAGCGAAAGTAATCCGAGCGTTTTTAATACTGCCCAAATACTGCTGGGCCTTTGTGCTTTATACGATGTTACAGATGAAGAAAAGTGGTTAGAAAATGCTGATCAGGGGGCAATATGGTTGGCGAAAGGAATAAACCAAGAGGGAGTTTGGGAAGAAGGAAATTATACTGATTTTAATCCTTCCTACTACACAAGGGTAGCCTGGCCGATGCTTCTTACGGCGATGAAGTCCAATAACAAAGTTGTAAAAGAAGCTTCTGTTAAAGTGTTGGATAGGATTAAGCAAGATAAGCTTGAAAATGGCATATTTAAGGCTTGGGGTTTTTTTGAGGATAAACCGGCTTTTACTCATACAATGGCATATACTTTAAGAGGTTATATAGAGTCTGCTTTCTTACTAGATGATTGGATTCAATATGGTACCGTTGTAGAATCGGCATTGGATAAAATATATCATTTGGCTGAACTTAATAACGGCAGGCTTGCAGGGGCATATGATAATAAATGGAATCCGGTTAATTATTATTCATGTTTGACTGGAAATGTCCAGATGGCAATATGCTTAATGAAATGGTACCAATATAAGGGAGATCTTCGACTATTAAATGCGGCTTCCAAACTCATTGAATATGTGAACAGCACGCAGCGTTTAAATCATCTTTTCAGATCATTACGGGGTGCTGTGGCAGGTTCAAAACCTATTTTGGGACGGTATATGATTGGGCGGTATCCTAACTGGGCAGCTAAGTTTCATGCCGATGCATTAATGTTGTTCTTAAAACTTTCTGACAAAAAAGAGAAAGAATGGAGCACCGCGGAGTTGTAATAACGGCTGGATTTGATAAATCTAAGGGTGCTATAGCTGTTGCGGAATTATTAAAACGCCGTGATATCGAAGTAAAAGGATTTATTGTTGTAAGTCCCTATTCTTGGAGACGTTTCCGTTCGTATGTCAGAAAAAGAGGATTGTCTTTTTTGCAAGAGGCTATTCCACGATTGTTAGGCTATAGTAAGAAAAAGCCCGAAACCACTAATGATTACTTCAGAAACTTTTTCCATAGAAATAATATTGAAGCCAGTTCCATAAAAAAATGGGCATCATTAAATGGGGCAAAGTACACAAGTGTTTCTTCTATCAATGATCGAAAAGCTCGGCAGTACGTTCAGGAAATAAATCCCCAATGGTTAATATACAGTGGCGGTGGAATAATAAGAGAACAGTTAATTGATGATATGAAATGCCGTATTTTAAATGCTCACCAAGGACCTTTACCAGAGGTCAGGGGCATGAATGCGGCTGAGTGGTCTTTGTTATTGGATGAAGAGCAGGAGATTACAGTACATTTAATCGATAAGGGAATTGATACTGGAAAAATTATCACTACTTTATCTTATTCAATTGAAGTAAATGATACTATAAACAGTATACGTGAGAAAGCTAAGATTAAGGGAATTGAAGGGCTTGTGGAAGTTGCTTCGAAGGATGATTTGAGTGAATATGATTTGGAAGAAAATAGTTCGGATTATCGTCAGTGTTACATTTTGTCTTCTGCAATGAAAGAATTGCTTCGTAAGAAACTTCAATATATTCATAAAAAACTGGCTTGAAGTTAATAAAGCTTTTCTATTCGGTTCGTTATACCAGGTTGTCTCAACTTTGGGCGCGATTGAGACTGATGATAAAACGAGAGTTTGTTTCAAGTTTTCCAGAATATTTCAATGAGCGATTTTTTGAAAAGCAGGTTAATCCTATTTTAGCTGCTGATCTTACTCCTCCTATTTTTGAAGCTCGAAAAGATAAATTTTCTGTCGTTGACAAAACATCAAAAAAGTTCACACTTACTTTTTTAAATGAATGTCGATCATACCAGCTACCAATAAATTGGCACGAAGAAGAGTTGGAATATGGTACCCGGTTATGGAAGCTCAATCTCCATTATATGGAGTTTCTGGAAGAGGTAGATAACGACTGGTTCCAATGGATTATAAAGGATTGGATTACTCAGAATCCACCTTATAAAAAGGGGTATTGGCTAGATAGTTGGAATTCTTTTGCCCTTTCTATTCGTGTTGTTGTCTGGATGCAACAGCTTGCGAGGCGAAAAGAAAAGTTACCTGACCATTTTGTTGAGTCTGCATCAGAATCAATTTATAAACAATTACTCTTTCTTGAAAAGAATATTGAGAAAGATATTAAAGGCAACCACTTGATCAAAAACTTTAAAGCCCTTCTATGGGGAGGATCGTTTTTTAAAGACGATAAAAATGTTTTAAGATGGCAATCTTTAGGAAAAAAGATATTAAACCAAGAGCTGAAGGAACAAATACTAAGTGATGGATTACATTACGAGCGTTCACCTGCTTATCACTGTCAAGTGTTAGCAGATTTATTAGAATGTCACACAATTTTAGAACAGGATTTTCTTAATGGAAAATTTAAAGAGGTAATAAATAAAATGGGAGACGCTTTAGTGGATATTACCCATCCTGATGGTAGGATAAGTTTGTTTAATGACGGTGGTTTGGATATGGCTTATAAACCAAGTGATCTGATCAAAAATTTAAAAAAAATAATAGGTTTTGTCCCTCAATGGAGTCAAGAAATAGCTTTAAGGGAAGCAGGATACTATGGACTCCGAAAAGGTGATAGCTATTTATTATTTGATGCTGGGGAAATAGGTCCTGATTATTTGCCTGCACACGGTCACGGAGATATTTTTTCTTTTGAATGGTCCTTAGGGAAACATCGCATATTTATTGATAAAGGTGTTTTTGAATATAATTCTGGCAAAAGAAGACAAATAAGTAGAAGTACTCGATCTCATAATACGGTAGCTGTTGATAGACAGGACCAATGTGAGTTTTGGCATGCTTTTCGTGTAGCCCGAAGAGCAAATGTAGAAGTTTTGAATTATAGTCATCAGGATGATATGCTAAAAATTTGTGCCCAGCATAATGGATACAGTCGCTTGAGGGGCAATCCAATACACAGGCGATCAGTAAGATTTGATGGGAAAGAATTATTTATACAGGATTTTATTAAAAATGGGAGGGGGCAGCAGGTAGAAGCATTTTTTTTATTGTCACCTTCAGTTGAGGTTATTTCAAGAGATAAAAGTATTGTATTAAGAGCAGGTAGAAGAGAGGTAGAATTTTTGTGTAATTATCCAGTAATAGTCAAAGAATCAACGTGGTATCCGAATTTTGGTGTTGAAGAACCTTGTAAAAAACTTATAGTACCCTTTGGTAAGGCCCCTTGTCAATTTAATTGTTCTATAAAAGTAGTTTAACTTTTGTTTATTAAGAAAAATACATTGTTAGTTGATGAAAATTCTTACAATATCACAGTTTTATAAGCCCGATATAACTGCTCCGGCTTTTCGGGTAACAGAGATGATGGAGTACTTAATATCTGAAGGTCATGAAGTTGAAATTATTACAGCTGACCCGCATAAAAATATTATAGAAGGTGAAATTAAAGACGCGTATAACGTCAAAAGAGTACGTCTGCCGGATACCGAGAACAAAGGCTTCTTGGGTTATATTTACCTGTACTTATCTTTTTTGATTAAAAGTATAATTAAGGGCTTTCAAGTTGGAAGGAAACAGAAACCGGATGTGGTTTGGGCAACTTCTCCCCCTATCTTTGTAGGCCTGTCCGGTTGGATACTTTCAAAATTGCTTGGTGCCGGCTTTGCGTTAGATATTAGAGATGTATGGCCTGATTCTGCGGTAGCAGCGGGACAACTTTCCAAAGAGGGTTTTGGCTATAAAATAGGGAGATGGCTGGAAGAGTTTTTATATAAAAACGCAGATGTGATTACGTGTGTGGCAAAGCCTATGAAAAATTATATTCAGTCTTTTACTGATACCGAGGTCCACGTTATATATAATGGTGTCGATCAAGAAAGCATAGATAAGGTAGAGAATAAATCTTCCATCGACATACTCGAAAAATACAGTTCCAGTAACAATTCAAAAAAGATTATATATGCCGGGAACTTTGGCCATGTACAGGAATTGGATCTCTTGATCAAAGCTTTAAAAATTATTGGTGAGAAAAAAACGAATCACTCGTGGAAAGTATTCTTTCTTGGAGGGGGAGTTAAAAAAGATCATTTGATAAAAACAACCGATTCACTTTCTCTGAATGAAAAAGTGCATTTTTTGGATCCTGTCCCTAAAGACAAAGTTTATGATTATTTAACAAATGCTGATGTCTTGTTTATTCACCTGCAAGATAGTGAGGTATTGCGCCTGACGATCCCTTCCAAAGTTTTTGATTATATGCTGGCCAATCGTCCTCTGTTAGCCGGTATTCATGGGGAAGGTAGGAAAATAATTGAATCAGTTGAGGGGAACTTTACATTTGATTCGGGCAATAAAAATAGTTTGATCGAATCCTTTCTTGAATTGGATAAACAAATAGGGGCCAATGGATACCCTGAAAATAAGACCACTATTCTTGAGTCATATAGTAGGACGAAACAAGCAGAGAAACTTAACAACATCCTGAAAGACACATTTCTTAACTAATCAAATTCTATTTTTTAGTCTTTATTGAATATTAATTATGAATATACTTGTAACAGGTAGCGCCGGATATGTTGGCCGGCATTTGAGCAAGAGATTAATAGAAGAAGGTCATAAAGTTATTGGGTTAGATCGAGTCAAGGCGCATTATGAACATTTAGACGGATTTATTCATGGTGATCTTAATGAGTTATCGGATTTAGAAGATAACCTAAATGAGGTAGACTGTATTTTTCATTTAGCTGCGGCCAAAGATGACTGGGGACTGACAAGAGAAGAATATTTCAAAGATAATTTAGATGCCTCAAAAAAAATAATTGAGGCAGGGAAGAAAGCAGGGATAAAAAAGTGGGTGTTTTACAGTACCGTATCTGTTTTAGGTCCAAGTGAGGAAGTCCTGGATGAAAAGGCTCCTTACAATCCCGTAATACCTTATGGAGAATCAAAAGCAGAATCGGAAAAGCTCTTTGTAAACTTAGGTTCTGAAATTGAAGGGGCTGAAGTTCTGATCATACGTCCCTCTGCAATTTTTAGTCCCGGCAATCCTTCAACAACCAATATATATCGGCTGGTTGATGCCATTTATAAAAAGAGGTTTATGATGGTGGGTAAGGGAAAGAATAAGAAAACGACCTCCTACTTGCCCAATCTTATCGAGGGCAATATGTTTTTATTTAATCAGCTAAAGCCGGGAGTTGATGTTTATCACTATGTGGACTACCCGATTTGGTCTACCAGGAAGTTGGTTAACAATATCTATGATCAATTAGGGAAGAAACGTAATTCATTTTATATTCCGCTGGCAATTGCCAAACCTATTGCTTATATCTCGGATATTGCGGCAAATGTTCTGAAAATTGACTTTCCCATTACAGCAGATCGAATTGAAAAATTTTGTACTTCAACGAAGTTTAAAGCTGATAAGATTCGGGATTTAGGGTTTGATCAGCCGGTTTCCAATGAAAAGGCAATAGAGGAGACGGTAGAGTGGCATGTCCAAATGCTTGAAGATCAGAAGTAAAATTTAATACACAGAATCTTTTTTAAAAACTTATGAAATATTTAATCACAGGCGGAGCCGGTTTTATCGGTAGTCATTTGTCCGATCGATTACTGGATGAAGGTCACCAAGTAACCGTTATCGACAACCTTTCCACCGGCAAGCTTTCCAACATCAATCATCTGAGAGACAACCCGAACTTTAGCATCAAGGTAGCCAGCGTGATGGATTACCACACCCTTGAGCAGCTGGTAGAAGAATGCGACCAGATCTTTCACCTGGCCGCAGCCGTTGGGGTAAAGTTGATCATGGAAAACCCCGTGGAGACTATTGTCACCAATGTGCAGGGCACCGAAAACGTATTAAAGCTGGCCAGTTATCACGATAAAAAAGTGTTAGTTGCTTCTACTTCTGAGGTCTATGGTAAACTAATGGAGGGGAATGACAATATTGAGAAATTACGAGAAGATGGAGACTGGATGTTGGGATCTACCGAAAAACGTCGTTGGGCGTATGCCTGCTCCAAGGCGATGGATGAGTTTTTATCAATGGCTTATTATGACGAAAAGAAATTGCCAGTGGTAGTTGTACGATTCTTTAACACCGTAGGTCCGCGCCAGACCGGCACATACGGCATGGTGATTCCTAACTTTGTGCAGAAAGCCTTATTGAACGAAACCATTCAAGTTCATGGTGATGGAGAGCAGACACGTTGTTTTACGTATGTGAAAGACGCTGTGGGAGCTATTGTGGATCTCATGAATACTAAGGAAGCCGAAGGAGAAGTGTTCAACGTAGGTGGAGAAGAAGAGATCTCCATGAATAAACTGGCCGCAAAAGTTAAAGAACTGACCAACAGTGAATCTGAGATTAACCATATTCCCTATGAAAAGGTCTATGGTAAAGGTTTTGAAGATATGAAACGCCGTACGCCTGATTTATCCAAGGTCAAAGAGGCTATTGGTTATGAACCTACCTATACAACCGAGGATATTTTAAATAATGTTATAAAGTACTTTAAAAAAGAGAGTTTGGTGACATAAGTTTTAGTCGAAAGTAATAAGTTGTAGGTATAAAGTTTGAATATACGCCAAGGTGAATTTGCCTAAGACTTACTACACCTAATTGCATTTCTGGTATGCGACAAGAATACGTTAGAAAGAGGTTTCGTTAAAAAAAATATACTAAAGACCCCTAATTATAAGGTTTTAGCAGGGAGTTGATTATTTATTACAATAAAGTTATTTAGATTCTTACAAATAAAAACATTACCTTCGAGAGTTG
>JBNJFX010000052.1:0-29908 GCA_051747245.1 Bacteroidota bacterium | reverse complement strand
TTCCTCAGAAAATCTCTTCCTGGCTTTGATACGTTTTCCCGTTTTTATCATAACTTTATTCCATTAAAAACGGTCAACTTATTTCAGGGAATGACATGTGATAGTTTAATATCAACTCCTTTATTTTACTAAATAATCAGCATCCAATAATCTATTTCCATTTTCCTTATTCAAAACAGCAAAATTAAATCCTTTTTGTAGGCAATAAGAACCGTATTCTCCACCTTTATTTAAAGCAATAAATCCAATTTGCGTAGTGGAGTAATCCTTTTCCCTCAATTTAAACTTTTTAAGAATGAGCTGAACAGCAGCTTCGCAGGCAGCTTGAGGTGATTTACCATGTCGCATTTGTTCCACAACTAAGTGAGAACCTACCACCCTGATAATTTCTTCTCCATGACCTGTAGCCACAGCTGCCCCTACTTCATTATCTACATATAAACCTGCTCCAATAATGGGAGAATCCCCAACTCTTCCATGCATTTTATAAGCCATACCACTGGTTGTGCAGGCACCCGATAAATTGCCATGAACATCCAAAGCAATCATTCCTATTGTATCGTGGTTTTCAATATTTACAACTGGTTTGTAATCAGAAGTTTTGAGCCATTCTCTCCATTCTTTTTCAGAAGCTTCAGTCAGTAAATTTTCTTTTGAAAAACCTTGGTCAAGGGCAAATTGAAATGCTCCTTCTCCTACCAGCATTACATGCGGACTTTTTTCCATTACGGCTCTAGCGACTGAAATGGGATGTTTAATATGTTGCAAGCATGCTACAGCACCAATATTAGCTTTTTCATCCATAATACAGGCATCTAAAGTCACTTTCCCGTCACGATCCGGTCTTCCTCCAAAGCCTACACTTCGCTCATCAGGATCAGCCTCTACTCGTTGAACGCCCTTTTCTACAGCATCTAATGCACTGCCTTCTTTACTTAAAATCTCCCATGCGTCATTATTGGCTTCTATGCCGAATCGCCATGTGCTTAGTACAATAGGTTTTGAAATTACAGTAGAAGACAATTTCGGATTTGAAAAAGCCTTAAAAGGTTTTAATGCTATCCCAGTAGCAATTGCTAGTCCCGTTTTTAAAAAATTCCGTCTATGTGATTTCATTCAATTTCTTTTAAATAATGGTTACAGTAATTCACCCCTAACTGATCTAATAATCCAGTATTAACCTTTAGCCTTTTTAAAAATTCTTGATAATTTTTATTCTCTGGTTGAGACCATAAAACTTCAGATAAGGCCAACATTCTGGGCATTGCCATATATTCTACCTGCTTAAAAGATTTCATATATTCCGTCCACACATTACCTTGAGCTCCCATGATAAATCTAGCTTCTTTAGTGTTTAAAGCACTAGGAACAGGTTCATAAGCATAAACTTTATGTAATGGATTATAGCCTCCTATTGCCAAAGGTTCTTCTTTTGTATTTTCAACCTGATAATGATCAAAATAACAAGGGCTTCCTGGTGACATCACTACATGATGCGATTGTTTGGCCGCTGCAATCCCTCCTTCAGTACCTCTCCAGCTCATTACTGCCGCATTAGGAGCCAAACCACCCTCTAAAATCTCATCCCATCCAATAACTTTACGCCCTTTAGCATTTAAATAGCGCTCCATTCTTTGAATAAAATAACTTTGAAGTTCGTGTTCATCCGCTAATTCCTCATCATTTATTCGCTTCTGGCACTTATCGCAATTCTTCCATCGTTTTTTGGGGGATTCATCACCTCCAATATGGATATACTCACTGGGAAACAATTCCAAAACTTCATCCATTACAGTTTCCAGAAATTCAAATACTTCCTCATTTCCTGCACAATAAACATCTTCAAAAACGCCCCAAGTTTTTGCCACCTGAAAAGGCCCACCAGTGCAGGATAATTGGGGATAAGCTGCTAAGGCTGCAAGGGAATGGCCTGGCATTTCTATTTCAGGAACTACATTAATATGTCTTGCTTCTGCATAAGCTACCACCTCTTTAATTTCTTCCTGTGTATAAAAACCACCATAACGGATACTATCATATTCTTGACTACCATATTTCCCGACTAAAGTGCCATCGCGCCAAGCCCCAACTTCAGTAAGCCTAGGAAATGCTTTTATCTCTATTCTCCAACCTTGATCTTCTGTAAGATGCCAGTGAAAATTGTTCATTTTATAGAGAGACATATAGTCGAGATATTTTTTCACTTCCTCTACACTAAAGAAATGTCTGCTACAGTCAAGATGCATACCCCGCCACTCAAAACGTGGACTGTCTATTATTTTAGTAACTGGTAATTTAGCATCATCGGCAACAACTAATAATTGTTGTAAAGACTGCAACCCATAAAATATTCCAGCACTATTTGATGCTTTAATAATTATTTCAGTATTATTTATATTCAATTCATAAGCCTCTTTTTTAATAGAATCCTGTGGTAATAATTGTAGGGTAATGGTATTATTATTTATTGAGTTATGCGAGACATTTTCCTTTTGAAAATAGGTATCCAAAATAGATTGTAAAAACCTGGTTTCAAATTCCAGCCCTTTATCTGCATTTATTTGTAGTTGTGGATGCATTAAGAAAAACCCATCTCCTTTTTCAATCTGATTAGGAATTGGTATGACGGACGTATTGTTCTGTCCAATTCCAAAAAGAGGAATCATAAAAAGAATAATTAGTAGAAAATGCTTCATAGGTATGTTGCTATTTAATCTCAAATAATCATATAGGTGAAAGTAAAGAAATTTTAATTTATATCAGTAGAGATTTGTATTGTTTTGGTTGAGTTAATTTCCTTTCAAGGTCTATTCTTTTAAAGTTATAGAAAGAAATCTCAATGAGGTTATTAAAATCTTTATTAATGGTATTAATGGCAAATTATTTTCGAGGTAAAATAGTGTTTGAGTAAAATTTCGAGATAAAAACATTCACCAATCAGCTAGTTTTATACCATACAGTCCCAAAACAAAACCTTTTCCTGAGAAATTGAAACCCTATTAGAGGAATGTCAGCCTTATTACGAGAAATTAAAGAGAATAGCTCTTTAATATTAAAAGAATGGATTAATAAAACTTAACTGAACAATCAGGATGTTCTTCTTTGAAATTTTTAAGGCTAAAATCAAAGATTCTGGTGTTGTAACAAATGAATTGTTCCAAGTTGTTTAGCAATTCTAGCTTACCAATCCATCGGACTTGTGTACTAGAAATATCGAGATATTTCAAGCCAATCAAGGTTTCTATGCCTTTTAGGTTTTTGATTTGTGTTCCTGCCAGGCTCAAATGCTCCAAACTTTGCATTTCTTCCAACGGTTTTAAATTGTCCACCGCTGTGAAATCCAATATTAATTTCTCTAACTTATACAGTTGATTTAAAGGCTCTAAATCTTCAATCGGAGTTTCTTTTATGCTCAAAATCTCCACCTCTTTAACAGCATAAATACTTTCAAGATTTACCAATCCTACCCTTTCTAAATACAATTCTTCTAAATAAACAAACTGGGATAAAGGGCTTAAGTCTTTTATATCTTCATCAACAATCACAATACTTTTGATGGCTGTTAGGTCATGCAATTCTTTATAAGTTGGTATGTTGCTTAAAGGGAATTGCAGTTTAAAAATTGATTGCCATGCTTCATCTAAATCAGTCCACCAAGCATCGATACCCTCTTTATCATAAATAACACTACATTCTGTAGCTTTTTGAGAGAGAAATTTTCTTACGGTTTCTTTTTGAATTCCACTTTTATCGACATTCAATTCTTTCAAGCTATTCAACTTGCTTAATTGCAAAAATTGCTTCTCTGAAAGTTGATTTTGAGCTAAGTTTAATTTCTTCAATTTATTTAATCGCAGTATTGATTTAACTGAATTCAAGCCAACATTCTCAGCTTCTAATACGCTTAAGGAATTCAAGCCTTCTATAGGAGTCAGACTTTTAATTTGATTATTGGAGATTGATAAATAACGCAATCGGGAAAATTTCACTAATGGATTTAAATCAGTTAAACTGCTATTATTTAGGTTTAAGCTATCTTTCAATAATAATTTAGTCAATTGCTCTTTTTCAGGATTATTAGTTACTCTCCCGTCCAAATAAACAGAAAATGCATCTTTCCAATCTTTATTTAAATTAGCCCACCATTCTGATAATTCCTCTGAATTGACCACCAATAATTTACCAGGATTGGCATCTATAAATTCATTGATTTCCTGCTCGCTCACAAAAGTATTATCAGCATAAATCTTCTCCAGTTTCTTTAAACTTTCCAATGGTTCTAGACTTTCCACTTGCGTATTATTGATATTTAAAGTCTGCAGACTATGATAATTTTCCAATGGGGATAAATCAGAAATAAAAGCAAAAGAAATATCTAGGTTACGTAATGTTTCAGGACTCATTGCATCTGTCAACTTTGATAAATTACTTCTTGACATATTGAGATTTTCCAGCATTTCCATTTCTGAAAATACTTCTGGCTGATTAAAGAAAGTCTCACTTAAATCTAGCTTTACAAGATTGTTGAAGTTGCTCAAAACTTCAAAATCTCTAATATCAGCTCCATTCACATGTAATTCCTTTAAAGCATTCAGATTCTCCAATTCATCAATTTTCTGAACGGGCGTGAATGAAATACTCAAGTGCTCCATGTTTTCAGCATAGCGCAGGAAACTCAAATCTTCTATGGCGGTATTTGATATATCTAAATGTTTAAGTTCAGTCAAACTGCTTAATGGGGCTATATCTTCAATTTTAGTATGGCTAAGGTTTACATATTTTAAATCCACTAAAAAACTTAATGGTGCTAGGCTGACGATATAATCATTATTTGATAGATCTAGGGAATCAATTGAAGCAATTTCATTTAATTGATTGATTTCAACACTATCCTCTTCTATTTGCAATTCCTTTCTGAAAATATCTTTCCAACCTAATGAAAGATTATTCCACCATTCTTTAATTGCCTCATCCCTACTGACTTTAGTGGTATAAATACTAGCAATCTGAAGTTCGTCCTTTTCTTTATCCAAATTGATTTCCACAAATCGGGTTTTGGTATTGAGGATGGACTCCCCTTCTATTCCAGTGGCTTTTAAGGTTCTGTTAAGTTCTATTTTATAGGATAATCCATCATTATCCCTCAAAAAAGGTTCGGTTGATTTAATATCAAAATCAAATGAAGCATTTTCAAAAAAGAATTCAATATCCTTTAGATAAGCCGTTACATCTTTATTAATCAAGACATTACGATTCTCAGTCAAATCATCTTCAATTTGAACTTTACTATCCCTGAAAATTTTTAAATAACTTTCCCTTATAATAACATCCTTATCTCTATGGCTCGCATCTTTGCTTCCAAGTGTATTCAGCAAATACTCCAAAAAACGGACTTGGTCTTCCGCTTTAGATTTATAGGAATCAATTTCCTGCTTTTCAAATCCTTCTATATCCTGAGCAATTAGCTGAATATTAAATACAAAAAACAAGCTTAAAAGAATTAAAAGGACATTATTTCGCTTCATAGATAAATGCTTTTAATTGTGGAATGTCTTCTTTTTTTATAGGGGTCAAATCAGATATCAGCCAACCGCTATTATAGCCTTTTCGGTTATATTCAGCAATTTGAAAATACCATCCTTCACATTGGAAGAAATGAAATTTTGAGCCTGTAACTGTTTTAAATTGAATCTGCTTGGAAGCCATTTCATACAGAAAAATAGATAATGGGTCTGCTTTAAAATCATCTCCTGTGAAATCCACAGCATTTTCCTGCTTCAATGATTTATGCAAATTCATAAAATCCAATTCATGGCTCATGGGGTGTAAAAATGGCTTTTCTTCACTGTCATCCTTTTCAAAGAATTGTTGATAATGACTAGAGGAAACTTGTTCTAACACCCATTCATAGCCTTTTCCCTCTTCTTGAATTTTAAAGAAAAGCAAAATGTTTTCTTCCTGTCCATTTCTTGAGAAAACGGCATTTACTTCAGCAAACCAGCCCTCTTCGTGGAAATCAAGAAATTTGGGATTGCGCTTATCCGTTACATCATTTATAAAAGATTTTTTCTGCTCGGATGGGATATTTTGATTCTCCCTGTCAAAAAGCAAGGAGATATAATTTTTTCGCAAGGAAACTTCCCTGAATTCTTTATCACCTTCATAAAAACGCCTTCCTTTCTGGTCTTCTTCTCCATTAAATCGTCTGAAAAACTGATTAACTTGCTTAGTGGAAGCATACAATTCAGACTCATCACGGGTACTTCCATCTCCCTGCACAATTTGCGCAGGGAGCATGAAAGGTAAGCATATCAAAAAATTAATTAAAAGGATTCGTATCATGAAGAAGTTTCAGTCACACGGATATCTCCTAACATCACATCCCAAAACTCGATGGTTCTTCCTGAAATTTGGGTTTTCTTTTTCTCTACATAAATAGTGATGTCCTTTTTAGTGGTGTCTTTGTAATTTAGACCATCGTCAGAAGTACCTTCAAAACGCTGGTAAACCGTCACAACTCCAACATATTTACCGTCAGGCTGCTTTTCCAAATCACTGATATAATGAATATCGTACCAATCGATTTTCACTTTATCATAATTCAGCGCCATCAAACGCTCAAAGTACTTTCTTACTTTATAATACTCCACTTCTTCAGTAGTTAAGGAAGAAACACCCATTTCACTATCGGGAGCAAATAATTCCTCTGCCCTGTCCATCACTCTATTAGCTTCAGAATAAGCAGTTTCTTTGTCTCCAATTATGCTAATGTACTTACTTAAGTCCCTTACTTTTTCCAAAGCCAAAGAATCAATTGCTTGTTTTCTTTGTGGAGAAACATCATCTTCTTGAGCCATTGCACCCAATGAAAAAGTCATCAAAAGGGCTGTAATACCTATATATTTTAAATTTAATATCTTCATTTCTTTATTATTTTAGTTATTTCAATAAATTATTTACGGATCAATTCAAGTTCAGTAATTCTACCTCTGTCGTTGGTTTTCACCTTGTAAATATCATTGAGGTTTTTGCCTTGATCTTTCAAATAATTCATATAATCCAAAATATTGGTTGGCTCATCATAGTCTTTGGTTCCGTCAGTAGATTCATTAATAACTATCAAAACGGGAACATCTGGAGAGGCAAACATTGATTTTGCTTCATTGATGTTGCTATTCGCCCTTGCCGTATTATCTGATGCATTAGCTATTGCATCAAAGTATTGATCCAATTTGCTTGAAATTTCTTCTTCGGAAATCTCGGTATCGGCAGTTTCCGATGCTTTTGGAGACTCCAAGTCAACTGTGGTGTCATCAGGTCTTTCCTGTTGTTCTTCAGTGGTATCAGCATCATTGGATGCATCCGCCATTTTTTTACTACTCTTACAAGCAAATAAGCCTGCACTTAGAATCAAACATAAGGCAGTAAGCCTAAAAATAGATTTCAATTTATTCATTTCATACAAATGTTTAGTACATGACTACTAACGTAATTTTGATAAAAAGTTATATTTATCGATCAGAATAATTGGTTTGTCGAAATAATAACACTACTTATTATACTAACATACAATTTCTCTTTTAAGCATAAATAATAAGGTTTAGGATTATTCCAAAAACAGAAGACTTAGAAAATTTAACTCCTGAATTTTAGTCAATATATTTAATTAATTGGGAAATTAAACTGATTAAATATAACTAGCCCCCAAATAACAACTTCACATAAAACCCTGGCTTCACCAATTCCTTTTTTAAATCAATATTATCAAGCATTGAAGTTAGTAGGGTTCGAACTGATGAATTATGATTGGCTTTGTTGACCACAAAATTGAAGAGTTTAGGATATCGAAGTAGTTTTTGAATTTTACGGCTGATGCGCAATTCATTCCACATTTTGTGATAAACCATACGGTCATATTGCTTTAGGTAAATAGAATTAAACTCTTGATTTTCAAATGCTTTAGTAATAAATCCTGAAGCAATTCTTCCGCTTCTTAGGGCATTACCTATTCCCTCTCCGGTGAATGGATCAATCAAGCTGGCAGCATCTCCCAGCAATAAAAATCGATCTCCTGAAATCGGTCTCTTTTTTGAGCCAATGGGCAATCCAAATCCTTGTGGTTTCTCTAGTGCTGTAGCATTTTTAAAGCGTTCTTTCAAATCTGCTTTGGATTCAATCAGCTTGCCCAATTCTTTCTTTAAGTCAAGTTTCTTTTTGCTTACTTCGCTAGAAAGCATTCCTAGGCCTACATTGGCTAGTCCATTGGGTAAAGGAAAAATCCAAAAATAGCCAGGCAAGAGTTCTTTATAAAAATGGAGTTCTATATGCTGATCGGCATGAAAACCAGTAATACCTTCATAATATTGCCTAATCCCAGCACAATAATGATCTTTTTCCACTTTAATGCTGCCTAATTTTCTATTCACTATAGAATGAGCTCCATCTGCCCCAATAATCATTTGAGCACTTAAACCCCTTTGATCAGTCAGCAGCTCAATTCCATTTGCTTTTCTAGTGATATCAAGCACTTTTTCGCCCTGAAAAATTACAATATTAGACTGATTTTCAATTTGTTGAAAAAGGAAATAATCAAAATCCACTCTTTTACTAATATAGCCTGCAGCTTTACCATGATTGGGATTTTGATAATTAATATCCAGAAATGAATGATTTGGAGCTACAAATCGAACACCATGTGAATCTATTTTCTGGGCATAGCTTTCAAATTTTTCACCCAAAGTCTCATCCATTCGATAAAGTTGATTGACCACATCAGCGCTTAAGGCATCACCGCAAATTTTATCACGGGAAAAAGTAGCCTGATCAATTAAAGCAATTTTTAAATTCTGATTTCTTAGCTGATAAGCACAGGCAAAACCTGCTGGCCCTGCTCCTACTATAATAAGGTCGAAATCATGTCTTTTAACTGTCATACTAAGCTACTCTACTTTCAGAGTACAAATCATATGCAGCAACTAAGGATTCTCTACCTGTAGAGCTTTCGTAACGTTCATATTTATGGATACTCTCACGATCTTCCACATAAACTGCTTGATAATCATCATCATAATTATCCCAGATGATAAGCATGTATTTATAGCCTATTTTACTTGCTCTGCCAGTATCTAACCAATCTTCAAAAACTGATTCTTCTAGGGATTTGGGAAATGCTGCTCCGTTAAACATATAATTAATTAATCGGTTTAAAACTTAAAAATAATGGGTTTAAATGAGTTTTAACCATGGTTATGAGTTTTATTTGGTAAAAAAGGTGAAATGTACATTTCATTTAAACTCTCAGTTATTCCTATTGGTCATGCATAAACTGGCACTAATTGAATTTAGTATTATTCATTTGTTTAAGGCTTTATTCAGATAGACCGCAATTAAAAACAAATATTTAGGTAGCAAGCCTTATAATGAAAATTTACAACTATCAACATAATTGGCATAGTAATTGAAAAAACGAAAGAAATATAATTGACCATAAATTAAGTCCTATGCAACGCTCTATTCAACTTCTTCTGATTTTATTATTAATTTCCTTCCAGTCTTTTTCACAAAAAAAAATGGAAGGGGTCGTGATCAAAAACATTATAGGATATAGTGTTGGCGACAGCCTACAGATTCTAGGAATGCGGCAAAATGATTCTAATGAGACACAATATTTAATTCAGGAGTATCCCAATAAAAGATTTGTTAATGAAAAGAGAATTGAACTGATTGATAATGATAATGACTTTTGGCAAAATGCTTGGTTTAAATATAGAGCTGCTGATATTGTAATTTCAGGTTGGGATACTAATGAAAGATCCATTTTAAATGAGGAGGCAAATGAATATTTTCAAAATGCATATCAAAGTAATATCATTTTCGAAAATGAATTATTATACGATTATATCTATCAAATTATTTTGGATATACACCCTTTACCTTTAAATAAGGGGCTAGAATCTTATTTCAAATTAGTGATTATTAAATCATTAGATAAAGAAAACTTCACTTTTGATAATGGTATGATTGTGCTGACAACTGGCTTATTGGCCCAAATGGAAAGCAAGAGCGATTTAGTGGATGTATTGATTAATGCTATTGCTCATGTAACACTTGAACACAACCTAATCAATTTAAAACAAGAAATCCGTGCTGAAAAAAGAGCACAGGCATGGGGTACCTTAGCTGCTTCTGTTACTGCTGTGGCAGGAGCGTATGGTAGTATTCAAAACGACACCTACTTTGATCCAAGTTTAGTTGCAGATGCAGGATTAGCCACCTATTTTATTTCTAAATCCATAATGGAATCAGCAGGAGCAAATTATACGATTGAGCAGAATAGCAATGTAGCTGAATTGAAGCGAGAGTTTTTTAATAAAAATTATGATTTTATTATTCAAAATGAGGAACAATTCTTATCATATATGGCTCCTGTGATTAGTTTTACTGCTTGGCAGGCATACCATGTAAAAAATTATAGGTTCAGTAAGGAATTAGTTGAAAAACTCAAAGTGAATCAATTAATAAGAGAAGATGAATATCTGCTTTTATCAAAATTATCAAGAGCCACATCTAATTCTGAAGAGGCAAATATTAAAGCTTTAGATTATTTAATATTAGCTCAAGAAATGAGTGAAGTTCAATTGATTGATCTAGATAAGGAGGCAGCTTTACTCTACTTAAGATTAAATGACAAGAAAAATGCTGAAATTGCTCTCCATAATTATAAGAATGGCTTGATGAAATTGAGTGAAAATGGAACAAGTATCAGTAAAGAACTAAACGAAATTGAGCAAATGCTTCATTACCATAACTTGAAAATCACCGAAGATTCTAAATAGAGCTTATTTAAAACGAAGGATAATAAAGTTGAACTATAAATCTATTTTAATAGTATGCAGTTTGAGGATGCGTCAGACGCTGAACAAACGGTCTGACGGAACCTAAATGTCTTTTTAAGAACGAATTTTCCTTAAAGTAACACTCTTTAAACAAAGCTTGAATCCCGTCTGACACTGGGCAATTATTCTCTGGCATTGAAATGAAAACGCAATCCAATATTAGCACTCAAGTAACTGCCTTCGTGGACTACTTTTGCTTGACGCTCAGGCTCATTACTGTACTGATATTGAATATCAGTCTGTATGAGATCCGTAAACCCTCTATTGTAGGTGAAAGTTGAATAAATATTAAATTTTGGACTGATTTGGAAATCAAATCCAGTTTCAATCGATGCAGTTAAATAATATTTATGATAATATGTATTTTGAGCACTGATTGAATATAGGCCTCCATATGTAGTTGAACTACCTCCTTTTCCTTCATTAGACGTAAAAGTAGTTCCAACTTGAGGTGGGTCCGTAACACTTAATTGAATACCAAGACTAGCAGTGGCAAATAACCAATCACTAAAAAGTGGGATTCTTGCTCTTGTTCTAATAGGAATGTGGTAGTAATCGCCTTCGTATTTACCTTCACTTATCGATCCGTATTCATTGAAATCTATGGAAAAACCACTATATACAGGACGAATTGCAATTCCTGTTTCCAAACTAAAAATTGAATTTAATTCATAGCCAGCAATAAAAGTCGCTCCTGGAGAATCTATTAATCTGAAAATGGGTGGACCAGCTGAATTACCTTCATCCGTAACCTCATAAAGGTCAGATATGAAATTACCTTCAGTTGAAATATAAAATTTGGATTGCGAATTTGCATTAAAGGCAAAAAGACTTATAACAAAGCTTAAAAATAAGATGGCTTTTTTCATATTTCTTAGTTTTTATTCATAATTAACTCTCCAGTTAAGAAAATAGTATACACTAGCTGATCAAAATGAAAAAAGGCAGCACCCTAAAAGAGTAGCTGCCCTAAAACCAATATAAACTAAACTAACTATTGCCTTAACAAATCTATTTCCCTATTTGGTATCATAGCTTTATTTACCTTTTCAACTGTAATATCTTCTTTTACAGAAATATCATCAGTCAATATAATGTCTTGAGAAGACGCTCCTATTTTGATGGTATATTCTCCTGCTTCCACCAACCATCTTGAATTGGATTCATCAAATGCTGCTAAATCTTTGGCTTTTAAGGAAAAACGCAATTTTTCACTAGCATTAGGTTTGATTAATGAGGTTTTCCCAAATGCCACTAACTGTGATTCTGGCTTTTCCAGTTGATCGGAAGGTGATTTCGCATAAACTTGAACCACTTCTTTTCCTGAAACTTCACCTATATTTTTGATGTTAACAGTTATTTCAAGTTGATCTGTAAATGTATCAGTACTTAAAGTTAAATCACTATACTCAAAGGAAGTATAGGATTTTCCATAACCAAATTCATAAGAAACTGGAACATCAAAAGTTTGATAATAGCGATATCCAACATAAATATCTTCTTCGTACACCACTTCCCATGGCGTTCTTTTCATAAAGGAAAAACCTGATTCGTCTTCTTTGTCATCCGTCTCGCCTTCCACTCTATTACCTGGGAAATTTTCAGCTGTTGGAGTATCTTCATAGGTATTTGGAAATGTAGCGGTTAATTTTCCTGAAGGATTCACTTTACCACTTAATACATCTACCACCGAATTCCCAGCTTCTTGTCCGGGTAACCATGAGCATAAAATTGCATCAGGAACATTTTTCCAGCTGGCCGTTTCAATTACCCCTGCTATATTTAAAATAACAATTGCTTTTTTGCCCTCTGCATGAAAAGCTTTGGTAACTGCTTCTATCATATTCCTTTCCTTGTCATTTAGATAGAAATCCCCAGCCTCTGCTTTTCTGTCATCACCTTCTCCTGCATTTCTGCCAATGGTAATCAATGCTATATCGGATGTTTCAGCCATTTCTTTAGCGATTGATTCCTCTAATTCCATCTCCGGAATCGGTTGTTTTCCTCCTAAAAGAGCTGTCAGAAAGTTTTCTGGTGGCGGCTGATTCGCTCTTGTTTCTTTAATATACTTATTATAAATACCCTTTAATTTACCATCTATCTGATAATCCGCTTTTTGCAAACCCTCAATTAAGGAAACAGTGTAAGCTTCATTTACATCTCCACTTCCAGTTCCACCAGATATAAAATCATAGGAATTAGCTCCAAAAGCGGCTATATTTTTAACTGATGATTCAAATGGAAGCGCATTATCTTTATTTTCAAGTAAAATCATTCCATCAGATGCAGCTTGGCGAGTTACATCTGCATGGGCCTCTAAATCAGGTTCATTTGTATTTTCATAATCCCTGAAGCGTGGTGTTTTCACCATAACAGACAAAATTCTTTTTACATTGGAATCCAAAATGCTTTCTTCCAATTCTCCGTTTTCAACAGCTTTAATCACTTCTTCTATTTGCTCGGGTGAACCCGGTTGTATCATATCGTTTCCTGCTTTCAGTTGTGCCACAATATCACTTCCTCCGCCCCAGTCGGTCATTACGTATCCATCAAAACCCCATTCATCTCTTAAAATGGTGGTCAAAAGTTCAGGGTCTTCCGAAGTATATAATCCATTTACCTTATTGTAAGAAGACATCACCGTCCAAGGTTGGCTTTCCTTCACTGCAATTTCAAATCCTTTTAAATACATCTCCCTTAAAGCCCTTTCGCTTAGAATCGTATTAACCGATAAACGATTGGTTTCCTGATTGTTAACCGAAAAGTGTTTAATAGAAGTCCCAACTCCATTGGATTGGATGCCATTTATCATAGCCGATGCCATTTTTCCAGTCACTAAGGGATCTTCAGAATAATACTCAAAGTTTCTTCCATTCAATGGATCACGCTGCAAATTCAAACCGGGAGCTAATATGATATCCCCTCCATATTCCAATACTTCTTCACCCATTGCTTTACCTACATTCTCAATTAAATTGGTGTCCCAAGTAGAAGCCAAAACTGTTGCAATTGGAAATGCAGTGGCATAAAATGTTCCTTCTTTGCCTTCTCTTACAGGTGAAATTCTCAGTCCTGCCGGGCCGTCTGCTAAGGTTTGGCTAGTGATTCCATGTTCTGGAAATTCTGCCGTTACTCCTGCTGTACCCGGTAAATATTGTCTAATTTTTGTTACCATCTTACCATAAGCAGTGGTGGTGTCCATTTCTTTTCTTAATCCTTCAGGGATTTGAGATTTAATAGAATCAGGCAAAGGAAAATACATACCGGTTCCTACTACCAATTGCGCCTTTTCCTCTACTGTCAATTTTTCTATAACAGAAGAAATATCAAATTCTTCTTTTTCCTTCTCTGGTGATGAACAAGAAAATACTATGCTACCTAATAAAACAAAAAGTAAAATTTTGAGCTTAAGAAGCTTTTGTTGGAGTGTTGAAATTCTTTTTTCCATAGTTATATATTAGTATTAGATAGAATATTTATGATAAATTTGAGTTTATAATTAATATTAAACTACCTATTGTGTCATTTTTACACAATAGTAATAAATTCTATTTAGGTTTAAAATTATTTCCATGGATTTTTCAATTTATCTACCCTCGGTTTCTGTAGATTGCGTGGTTTTCGGCTTCCATCAGAATCAATTGAAGGTATTGTTGTTAAAATTAAAATATCTCAATTTGTGGGCTTTACCGGGTGGTTTTATTGAAAAGAATCAAAGCGCCCCACTTGCCGCAGATGTCGTTTTAAAGAATAGAACCGGATTGGAAAATATTTACCAAGAGCAGTTTCATATTTTCACAAATCCTGAAAGATCAGGTACAGAACATATTGAGCATTTAATCAATAAAAGTGTTATTGATAAAAATGCCTTAGATTGGTTTCAAAATCGATTTATATCCATTGGATTTTACGCTTTGGTGGAGTATTCTAAAGTTAAAAATCCCGTACCAGATTCCATATCAGAAAAGTGCGAATGGATTTCAATTGATCAATTGCCTTCCTTAATGTTGGATCATGCTGAAATTATAAAAGAGGCTTATGAAAAGCTCAAACAAGATTTATATCAAAAGCCAGTCGGAATTAATTTGTTACCGGAAAAGTTTACCATGCCGGAATTTCAGGCATTATATGAGACTATTCTTCAAAAAAAGATAGATAGAAGAAATTTTAGAAGGAAAATGTTGAGCCTAGATATTTTGATTGATACGAATGAGAAAAGAATGGGATCTACCAATCGTGCTCCAATAGTCTATAAGTTTGATAAAGAAAAGTATCATCAAGTATTGAAAGAAGGGTATTATGCCAATCTTTTTTAGCTGGATTTAGGATTACGCTAAATTGTTGGTAAACTTTTTAAAATATTAAATTAAACATAAAGTCATGAGGGTCTCTATAGTTCAGTAAAACTAATCTCACTAAACATAGCCTTAATAGTATAAAGAAGGCTTTTCAGAATTTTAACTGCTGAAATATTGCAGGATTTATATGAAAATTTTAAATATCTTCTTCTTCATCTTCTTCATCTTCATCCTCAACTGGAGGTAGTGGAAAATGAGTAAAGCTTTCCATTAAGCTATCCTCCTCAAAATAAGTGCTAATACTAAAACTCTCGGGATTCAGGCCGTCCAATTCGAAGTAAGCGGTATCAGTGCTTTCCCAAACAAAAACAACCGTATCAATAGGCATTTCAGCAGTTAAGGTAGGTGGCACAAACCAAAATCCTTTTAAAGTATCGGTTGAAATTCCACAGGTATCAGCTGGGTTGATATAATAAAGGGAATCCTTGTCACTATTAGCGGGCGTAAAACTAAAAATAATTTGCCTGGGGTTTTCACATGAATCAAAGGCGAATTGTTCATTAAATAAAAAACGCTCATTCAAGCTCCATCTTTTAATTTCTTGATTGGATAGCAACCTTTGTACTTCTGCCCTTCTAAACCCATCAAAAGTTGGCTCATCAGGCAAACATGCAGTCAGTAAAATTAAAAGCAATAAAAGGTATCCAATATTTTTCATGCTGCAAATATAATGGATTATCAATACGGGTTAATAAAAATGTGCTAAGAATTAAAAAGCTATTGCAAACCATTAGAACCACAAATTTCCCGACTATAATCCTAATAATTAAAACGAAATAAAAGTTGAAATTTTAAGCATAGAACGGGATTAACTAATCAGTTATATAGTTATCTTCATAATTGGGAAACTACAATACATTTGTAATAAACACAGTATATCAATTAAAAAAAATTAAAGATTTAGAAATAATTAAATCTAGTTATAATTATTCATATTAAATATATACCTATAAGAACATATACATCGATTAAACAAATGTATTGTTCGATTAATTAAAGTGTTTTTCCGACCAATTAAAATTTGTATGTTTGTATAATGTTTCAATCGAGTGGCTATATAAAACTCTTATTATCAATTAGCTTTTTTGTTCTACTAAATATAATTAGTAACAAGGCTTATGCTCAATGTTCTGCGCTTACTAATAATGTTTCGATTGATTTTCAAGTAGATGGACAATGTGCTCCTGTAGATGTCACTACTTTTGAAGTAACTTATAATTTCAGTGTAAGCCAAAACCCTAATGATGTAGAGATAATAATTGAATGGAATGACCCAGGGAATAATTCAGATATATTTTCCGTTGCAAATGGAAATTTAACAGTACTAAGTAATAATGTAGCAAACGACAGATTTCAAGCAGTTGGTAGTTTTTCTTATCCACAAAATAATGATTGTAGATTTGAACCAATAGCCTCTATTAGGGTCAATGGATCTGCTTGTGCAGGCTCTACTCAGCCACAAACAGTAAATAGTTGGAGTGAAGACAATAATTTTGGTGGTGTTTTAGCAATAAATCCAAATGAATTTAATGTATGTGAAGGTGATGGATTTAGCAATATAAGATTTGCAGATGCCAGTGAATTTAATTGTAGAATCGGGGTAGAACCAGATGATCCAAACAGACAACCAAGGCATGTTCAATTTATTTATGGAACAAATCACAATGCTGCTAATGGTATAAAAAACCTAACAATTGAGGATGGTGGGGCTGTCAATTTAACTGATGCTGGGGGAGCATTAAATGGAACTAGTACTCTTAATGGGATAACTGCTACTTATTTTGGCCCTATAGATGAGATTCCCTTCCCTGCTGATGCTCCAAATTCTGAGACATTCCCATTTAGTTTAGCTGATAATCCTGCTAACATTGAAAACAATTATTTTGAGGTGACAATGGTTAATTGGAATACTTGTAATCCATATAATGGAAATCCTGCAAGCCCGAACTATGGTGATGCCATTATTGAAACCGCTCGAATAGTGGTGGTTGGAGACCCTACTACCACAATTGAATTTCGAAATCAGAACAATACTATAACTTCAAACTTTTGCCCTGGTGATGAAATAAGATTAAGACAAGATGGAGCAACTATTGGCGGAACTGGAAATTTCGAATACAGATGGGAGGTATTTGATGGTAATAATGATACTGATCCCATTATATACTCTAGCGCATTTGACAATAACATTGATAGAAATATAAATTCAGCTACAACTAATGGATTTTCCGGAGGTACCAAGTTAGTTAGATTACACATTGAAGACCAAGACGCTGAAGGCAATTGTGTTAATACTGTGGATGAATTGATCACTATAACTTCAGCTCCTACCGCAACAATTGATTTTGATTATGAAGGAAATACTGGTACAGGTGCACAAGAACAAATATGTTTTGAAGAGTTCTCGTCAAACCAGTTGATTTTAAATTCCTCCAATACTGTTGATAACTCAGGTAATGGGTTTAGTACCGAATGGGAACTTTTTAGAAAAAGAGAAAACATTGCAGACTTCCCAGCCTCTCCAGACAGCACTTTCTCCTTAGCAAATTCAAGTATAACGTTAAATTTAACATCAGCAGGTGTTTATAGAGCTAGATTAATTGCTGAAGATGATATTACGGGCTGCTCAACCTTTGATGATTTCACATTTGTTATTAATGATCAACCAGTCGCAGAATTTAGTACCAACGATGTCTGTGAAGGAGAAGATGTAAATTTTGACCCTGCAAATTCAGAAATTCCTATAATAATCGAGGGTGATGCAATCACTTTATATGAATGGGATTTTTCATACGCAAGTACTGATGGATTTCAAGTAGAAAATTCCGAAACTAATAATTCGGATTTTGATTATAATCTTGGTGCACCAGGAAATTATAATGTTGCTTTAAGAGTATTAACAGATGACGGTTGCGTAAGTGAAATATATGAGCAATCAGTGGAAGTAAAACATAATCCACAATCCAATCTTGCTGCCTCTTACACCAATGACTATAATGGCAACCTAGCTGGGGATGCATACAGTGGCGACCCTATTTGTCCAGGTACATTGTTAACATTTACCAATACTACGGATGAATCGCTAAATGACACCTCTGTTGATCCTGTAGATTATGAATTACAGATTGACAGCTTAGGCTTTACAGTTTATAGAGATATTGATGAACCCGGAGGTACTGATGATTCCGTTTCCCCTAATATATTTTTCAATAATACTGGGAGTAATGTTAATTATACTATCCAACTAGCAGCTAATGGAGATAATGGATGTGAAGTCCTAAGTTCACCTATAGTGGTAACCGTTTTACCGGGAGATGGATCAGGATTTGAGGTGTTCGATGAATCTACTTACACAGATTCTTATGATCCTTTAGTTGATTATTGCTCCCCTTCTGAATTTTTCTTCCAAATTGATAACCCAACAGACAATCTTTTAGATCCGGGAGATTCTTTGGTTTGGGAAGTCTATGATGGTTCCACTCTGTTAGGTGGTGATACTATAGAATTTAGTGATCCAGATTATGATAAGTTTTCTTTTGAATTTTTTAATGATTATCCAAGTATTGCAGCTATTAATTACACCATAGTACTGCAACCTTATGTTGATGGAGTTTGTGTTAATAATTCTCAAAGAACTGTAAGAGTTTTACCAAAACCATCCTCTGATTTTAACCCCATTGATACGGTTGTTACCTGCGATTCAGTCACCTATTATTTTGAAGCAGAACAACCCGGTCTATTAGATTATGATTGGCAAGTGCAAACCATTGCTGACACACTATCTACTCAAAATGATGGAATAGATTTCTGGGTGAGTTATGCTCGTCCTGATATTGGCGATCCTAATGTAAATGTGGAAGTTAGATTGCAAACCGAAAATCCATTTAATTGTCAAAGCGATCTTTCTGATCCTTTTAATGATACTATTACATCAAAAGACGATATTGAAATAGTATTAGATACGGTTGGAAATGAATTTTGTGCTCCTACAGTTTTTGGCTTTGTTAATAAGACTACAGATTCAATACCAGCAGGAACCGAATGGGAGTTGATCATTAAAAACCTAGATTTAAATGATTCCACTATTATTGATGGGGAGAATATAACTGGAAATACAGAATTCAGAGATTCTACAGTTAATATTTTCGAATATGAATTTACTGATTCAGCCAATTATGAAATCAGATTAAATGCCTTATTGCCTAGTACTTGTGATGTGGCATCAGACCCACCAATATCAATTGGTATAAATGAAACACCTCAGGTTAATTTCACTACCAACAGATCTGAAGGTTGTTCCCCTCTTTCCATCGATTTAATAGAAACTTCGACCAGCCCTTCAGGTAATGATTTCTTTATTTCTTATGAGGTAATCAACACTCTAGATGCTTCTGTAGTGGAAACTAGTAGTCAAATACTTGGCCCTGGTGGACAGTTTAATGGAGAATCTCTTTCTGACTTAGTAAATACAACTGAGCCATTTATTGATTATGATATTGTTATGACTGCTGAATCATTATCAGGATGTATTAGTGATTCCACTGTAACAGTCAGGGTATTTCAAGAACCACAAATCGATTTTGATATTATTTCCCCGAACCCGGCATGTCAAGAAGATTATAATTTTCAATTTGAGATCACTACTAATGATGTGCCTGCAGGTACTGAATACACCTGGAATTGGGATGATGGGCAAAGTTTACTAACAGATCAGGATACAGCAGTAAATCATGAATTTAGCAATAGAGCCAGCTTTTTCGGTAGCGATTCATATACTGTCACTTTAACTGCTGAAACGCCAGACAATTGTAGTAACAGCATTAGTAAAACAGTAAATTTAAATCCAAGATTACAGGCGAAGTTTAATGCAAGCCAGGAAGAGGGCTGCGATCCATATAATGTTACTTTCACCAGTTCCTCTTTAGGTACTTCCATTACAGGCCCAGGAAATCATGAATATCTTAGAAGATTAAAAGGCGAAACAACCTGGAATGCTTTTAATGGGAGTATTTCCAATACCGGTACAGTCAATGAATTATTTGAAAACAATACTGACAGCACACAGATTTGGGAAATATTATATACTGTTGAATCAGATTTAGGTGGATGCCGAGACACAGCTGATATTAAAGAAATTGCTGTATTTAGCTCTCCTGATTTTGATGTAAATGTGATTGAAAGCCCATTATGCCAAATAGATGAAAACGGAGATTATGAATTTGAATTTGAATTAGATAATATAGAGATACCAGCTGGAACTGAATTTACTTGGAATTGGGGAGATGGATCTACTCCATTTGTTACTACATCCACTGCCAATCAATCCCATATTTTTGAAAATAGATTAAGCTATTTTGGCACTGATAATTATACGGTCACCGTAACTGCTGAAACTGATTCATCCTGTGTTTTAAATAAAACGGTCGACATCCAGCTATTTCCTCAAATTGAAGCCTTATTTTTTCAAAATAAAGATGAGGGCTGTTCACCTCTAGAAGTAAACTTCAGTAGTTCATCAAGAGGTACGGGTTTAACTGGAAATTATATTTACCAAAGAAGAATTCAAGGTTCAAGTACTTGGAATACCATTTCAGGTGGGGAAACTAATGGCTCTACATCAGATATATTTGAAAATACGACTGGAAGTGATATAGTTTATGAGATTAGACAAATTGTATCTTCGGATGTTGGGAATTGTGCAGACACATCAGAAATTTCTGAAATATTAGTATTCCCCGAATTTTCAACTCCCAAAATGACTGGGCCAACTGAAGTTTGTACTTTTCAGCAGGAGGTTGTCTACAGTATTCCACACACTTTAGGTTCTACTTATGATTGGCAATTACCTACAGGTGCTTTCATTAGTGGTCAAAATGCCAATGGAAATCAAGTTAGAATTAATTTCAGCTCTTTTTCAGGTGATGTGCAAGTAACTGAAATTGATGATAATGGATGTCGTGGTGAACCAAGTATCATTCCAGTGTCGGTACTTTCAGGCCCTTCAGTCACTTTAAGTTTAAATGGCCCTAATACAATTTGCCCTGGAGATGAAACCAGTCTGATATTTGATTTGCAAGGTGAAGGAAGTCAAGGATTTGATGTAATCTACAGCAATGGCGAAGAAAATGACACTCTGCAGAACATCAATGACGGTCATATTGAAACCATCACTCCTACTGAATCACGCAATTATTTTGTATTGGATGTAATTGACAGAGAATACCCTAATTGCAATGCCGCAAGTGTAAGTGGTAATGCGTTCGTAAATGTTAATTTTGCCCCTACTGCAAGTATTTCAGGTGATGCCACTATTTGTGAAGATGAGAGCACTAATTTATTTATAAATTTAACGGGTGCCGGTCCTTGGGAAGTGGTTTATACAGATCAAAGTTCCAATTATACAATAGAAGACATCAATTCCCCTGTCTATCAGCTGGAAGTAAGCCCAGAGGAAAATACAAACTATGAATTAGTCTCTGTGACAGACAGCAACACCCCAGTTTGTAGTGGTACGGTTGAAGGTTCGGCAACGGTAGATATTAATCCTAAACCAACAGCTAATATATTCGGAAATTTTGATGATATATGTGCAAATGAGAATATTGAATTAGGAATAGAATTAACGGGCTATGCACCATGGACAGTACGTTATACGGATGGAAATAACACATTTACAATTCCAAATATCACACCTCCAGCTGGACACGATCCTGAAAATGACACTTATGTTCATAATTTTGAAGTCTTTCCAAATACCGGTACTACAAACTACACATTAGTTGATGTAAGAGATTCAAATACGCCAAATTGTACGGGTGAAATTTCAGGTACGGCAGTCGTTACATCTTATGATAGACCTCAAGTTGAAATTGAAGGAAGTAATACTATTTGCTTAGGTGATAATAGTCCCATCACATTTAACTTCACAGGGGACGGTCCTTTTGATGTTATAATGACTGCAAATCAAGATACATTAGAATATAACAATCTTCAAAATAAACAATCAGTAAACTTAAGCCCGGAAGAGTCCACAGTTTATAGAGTTGTGGAATTAACAGATAATAGAACTTGCTCAGGAAATAGTTTAGGTAGCCCGGTAAGTATTAATGTCAACAATCTGCCAACTTCTGAAATATCAGGAAATGATGTTATTTGTAATGGTGACGAGACAGAATTGGTTTTTGATCAATCCGGTGTTGGGCCATGGACTATTACTTATACAGACGGAGATCAAAATTACACCTTCACTACATCTTTTAACAGGCATTTTGAACCTGTCACTCCTACTAGCACCACTACCTATACACTTGTTTCTGTGGTGGATAGCAATTCGCCTGAAAGTTGCACGGGAACTGTTAGTGGAAGTGCATTAAAAGAAGTTTTCCCAGAACTGGAAGCTAGTTTTGAAGTATCACCAGAAGAAATGGTTTTACCGGAAAGTACTGTAAGCATCAACAATACTACAAGCAATAAAAATGAATGGGAATATGAGTGGGATTTCGGTGACGGCACTACATCAACTGAAGTAGATCCAGCACCTCATGAATATGGAAATTTTGGCACTTTTGTTATCAGAATGACGGCTACCAATGGTCAATGTACCGATACTTATCAAACATCCGTTACAATTGGGGCTATCCCTCCTATTGTTGATTTTGATGCTAGCCCAAAAGAAGGCTGTTTACCATTGGTTGTGGAATTTGAAAACCTAACTCAATTTGCCGATCCGGCAACCTATCAATGGGAGTTTGGAGATGGACAAAGGGTTTCAGCTGTTGAAAACCCTACCCATGTCTATAGAAATCCGGGTACCTATACCGTTCGACTAACTGCTTCAAATATAACTGGACAAAGAACTGAAATGGTAAAAGAAGAATTTATAGTGGTCAACGAAACTCCTGAAGCTTCATTCACCATACCTGATGAATATAGACAAGTATTTACAACAGAAGAAGTTAGATTTGTCAATTTAAGTGAAGGTGCAGATGAGTTTATCTGGAAGTTTGGCGATGGAAACGAATCATTTGAAGCAGAACCAATTCATGCATATCCTGATAGCGGAATTTATGACATTACTTTAATTGCCATCAATAGTGAAACAGGCTGCAGTGATTCCATGACTTTAAGCTCACAAGTACAAGTAATATTAGGCGGGACTTCAGAAACTCCTAATGCATTTACTCCTAGCCGGGCTGGGCCAGGATCTGGAAGCAGTAATCCAAATCAAAATGACTTCTTTTTACCAAAAGTTGAGGGTGTCTCTCAATTTAATATGAAAGTTTACAATAGATGGGGTGAGTTATTATTTGAATCCGATGACAAAACTAAAGGTTGGGATGGTTATTATAATGGTGTACTGATGCCTCAAGGGGTTTATGTGTATAGATTGGAATTAGTATATGAAAATGGAAGAAGAGAGACTAAAATTGGGGATATTACTTTAATTAGGTAACTTCATAAGTTAAATGTTGATCTTGGAAACTGGAAAATGAATGATGGTTGAAATTTTTAAATCATATTTTGTACAATTTTTTTTATTGATTTGCATTGTCTTTTCTGTAAATATTTATGATTCACAAGCACAGGATTTTCAATTTTCTCAATATCATGAAGCACCACTTTATCTAAATCCAGCTTTTACCGGCTTAGGAAAAATGCATCGATTTGCATTAAATACTCGTATTCAATGGCCCAGCCTTCCCAGAGCATTTCAAACCCATGCTATATCTTATGATTATAATTTGGATCATTTAAATAGTGGCTTTGGATTGATGTTAACTAGAGATATAGCAGGTTCTGGTAATTTGGGCAATACAAATGCTAGTTTTTTATATTCCTATCGGACTGCCATTACCAGAAATCTTGTCATCAGTACAGGTGTACAATTTGCCTATAATTTTACAGGATTAAATCAAAATGGTTTAACCTTGGGAGATCAATTATTAGACAATCGAAATGTTTCTTTTGATTCTGAACTAGGCAACATTCAAAACATCCAATATTTTGACTTCTCAGGAGGAATGTTGGTTTACAGCAAAGCTTTATGGGGAGGTTTCGCCTTACATCATATTACAGAACCAGAAATGTCATTAGTGGGAGATTCCAACCCGCTCAATATGAAAATTAGTTTTCATGGAGGGGTTAAAATCCCTTTGTATAGAGGGCCGCAAGATTCCGATAATACATCTAGTATTGCGCCATCCTTTGTTTACAAAAAGCAAGGAATTAATGATCAATTAGATGTAGGTTTTAATTGGCACTATGATCCAATTTCAGCAGGACTATGGTATAGAGGCATTCCTTTTGGTAAAAGTGATCAAAATAGAGAGCTTTATGACAGGGATGCTTTAGTATTTATGTTTGGTTTGATTTTCAATGAATTTCAAGCAGGATATAGCTATGACTTCACACTTTCAGAATTAGGAGGCGCATCTGGCGGTGCGCATGAAATTTCAATTATATTTGATTTTGAAGCAAGCTTAAAGAAAAAAAGAAAGAAGAAATTTATTCCATGCCCTACTTTTTAATCTTGTTGTCTTCTGTTAAGGGCTCTTCTCATCATGTATCGTTCTACTAATACATCAATTGGCTTTAATAAAACAGCTATACCTAGTTTAAATAAAAATCCAATTTGTGTATTCCCTACTCTTTCTTCCACTATAGGTTCTAATACACCTTCTGAAATAATGAATAAAATAATGGCAATCAAAAGCACTATAGAGGAAGCTTTTCTTCCAACCTTAGCCTTTACTAATTGATCTATTGTATCCTGCAACAACTGATTATTAACTTTCAGATCATCATTGATTTTATTGATCTCATCGGATTGCTTTTTAAGTTTTTCGTTAGCTTCATTTAACTTAGAGTGCAATCTGTCACTAACTGAGGTTAGCAATTTAGCCTCCCCAATTAAGCGGTCGTATTTATCGCATAGTAGCTTATAATTCTCCTTTACCTTTTCAGCTGGGATATTATCATCCTCTGCTAAAGCACGAACTTCATTTAAAAAGTCGATTTCTGCCTGAAATACATCCGACTGGGTAAAGCTTTTTGCCATAAAAAATTAATCCTCTTTAATTTCCTTCATATTAAATGGGATTTTAATAATCTCCTTAAAATCCTCACCTGATTCCTCCATATCTTCATCCTCTTCGTCAAAATACCATTCAACGGTCACCTTACTTCCATTGTCATGAATTTTCTCAAGCTTCCTGAAAATTTCTACTAAACATTTTGAAGAGCTAGTGTTAAAGTATTCTAACTTTATCTCAAAAGTAGTAGAATCTAAGGGATTATGAACATATTTATCCAACCAATCGAGCAATGGCTTATAAAACTCGATAGAATTCTCCGGAATTGATCTACCGGATATCAAAAATGTTTCTGCATCCGGATTAAAATCAAGTTTTGGTGTCTTAGGTGTTGCCTCTAAGTAATAAGCATCCATATTGTTTTTTCTTAATGTTTTATATTCACTTGCAAACTGAAATAAGCATATTCATCATTTATGGACTTAAATCCGAACTTCAAAGGTTGACCGGATTTCCTTACCATATCCATTATACCAAGGCCTGCTCTTCCTGTTTCAAAAAAAACGCCTTCATCTAATTTACTTCTATACTTAGCTCTAAGTTCATCATTCGTTAATTGGTTGATTTCTTCTATGCGTTTTTTAAGGTTTTCTGTATTTTGTTGTTTTATAAAATTACCCGAAATAACTTCGTATGATGTATTATTTTTTACCACCATGACCATTATTTCCTGAATTGAAGCCTCTGAATTTTTAATCTCTTCTTGATTATGATAAATATTTTGAAGTACCTCTACTAAAATATTAAACACCTTCTTTTTAGTTCGCGAATTATATTCCACCATAGCTAATTTATTTTCAGCTAGGGCTAATAAATTATTGGTAAGACTATCAGTAATAACACCCTGATAGGCAAGCAATAACTCTTCGCTATCTTTAAGATTTTTAAATTTATTTAAGGTATCTAACATTTTTACCAAATCGGAAATAATAAATTAAAATATATTTATCGGTCAAATTACAATTATTTTCTGAAAAAATATAATAATAAAATGATATGCTTAATATATTAATGTACGTTTCCTGTTAATTTTCTAATTAATGGTGTTAAAATCAGTGCCAATATACCTGCACCAACAATAAAAATCGTAATGAATTGGAAAATATCAGGCAATAAGCTTGGATTTTCTGCTATAGCATTCTTGTCGAATTCACCTGCTACCAAACCTGCAATTAAATTACCAAAAGCTACAGACATAAACCACGCCCCCATCATTTGACCTACCAATCGCTTAGGTGCTAATTTAGTTACCGCACTCAAACCAACTGGACTCAGAAATAATTCACCGGTTGTGTGCAGAAAATAAGTTATTAATAACCACGTTGGCAATACCTTATCAGCTGATAAAAGCATATAGGAAGCAATAATCATAGTAGCAAAGCCTAAACCCAAGAAGATAAGTCCAAAAGCAAATTTTAATGGGATGCTAGGATTAAGATTTCTTTTTGCTAATTGTATCCAAAACCAGCCAAAAACGGGAGATAATATTATTATAAAAGTTGGATTAATACTTTGCAAGAAAGAAGCAGGCATTTCCCATCCTCCTACAAAGCGATCCGTATATCTTTCAGCAAATAAATTTAATGAAGAACCTGCTTGTTCAAAACCTGACCAGAAAATAGCTGAGAAAACTAATAAAATGGCAATTGCCCATATTTTTTTCTTTTCATCCTTATTTAGTCCCCCAAATAAAAAGATTGCTGCAAAAAACAATACTAATACAGCTGCCACCACATAGAACGCTACATTAGCAACACTCACCACATTAATGTCTAAGAAGCCAAAGGTGGTCAATAATACAAGAAGTACCAGTAAACCTAAAAATCCAAATAATCCCAACTTCACTTTTCTTCTGAAACCAATTTGTTTTTCATTTGCCGGATCAAACCCTACAGGTTCAGCACCAATGCTACCTAAGGATTTTGATGAGACCCTATATTGGATCACCCCTAACAACATTCCAACACCTGCAGCTGCAAATCCAAAATGCCAGTTAATACTTTCTCCTAAGTAACCCGTGATTAATGGAGCAATGACTGCACCTAAATTAATTCCCATATAAAAAATAGAAAAACCGGCATCTCGTCTGGCCGGTTCATCATCTTTATAAAGTCCTCCTACTATACTACTGATATTGGGTTTTAATAAGCCTGTACCTATTACTATTAAAATTAACCCTATAAAAAAGAACTCTTCCGTGGGTATTGCCATGGAAAAATGACCGCAAGCTATGATAATCCCACCATACCATACCGCTTTTTGTAATCCGAAAAAACGATCTGCTAACCATCCGCCCGGTAAGGCAAGTAAGTAAACAAACATTGTATATAGACCGTAAATTGCATTAGCAGATTTATCATCCAACCCAAAACCTCCCGTTTCAATGGAATCCACCAGAAAAAGTACTAAAAGGGCACGCATACCATAATAACTAAAGCGTTCCCAAAATTCTGTGAAAAACAAGGTTGCTAATCCTTTTGGGTGACCAAAAAATGTTTTTTCGGAATTCATATTATCTAATAGTTAACTTTATTTTGAAAATTGAAATGCTAAATCTAATACGGGCTTTTCATTAAAACAAATCAGAATTGAAAATCGCCTTTATTTTCGATAGAAAGTGTATTTTATACACTATGTAAACAATTGTAAATGATTGAAAAATTACTTTTTAGACAAAGTAAATTCCGTAACTTTGCCAACCAAACCATGTTATACCTAGCAAAAACATACAAAAATGAAGGAATTTGGATTGAAATCCGCTAAATCCGGTTTAGAAAGCCTGGGTTTAAAAAATGTTGCAGAAGCTTATTGGAACCTCAGCCCAGCTGAATTAACTGAGCATGCTTTGGCCAATAAAGAAGGAGTACTTACCGATACTGGTGCTTTGATGTGCGATACGGGTAAATTTACAGGACGTTCCCCTAAAGATAAATTTATCGTCAAGGATGATAGAACTAAAGATACTGTTTGGTGGGGAGATATAAACATTCCTTTTAGTGAGGAAAAATTTGATGCACTTCATGAAAAAATGCTCAAGTTCCTTGAAAATAAAAAAGTATATGTACGAGATGCATACGCTGGAGCTGACAAAACCTACCGCTTAAATTTAAGAGTGGTAAATACCCAAGCACGGCATAATTTATTTTGCTACAATATGTTTCTAAGGCCTGAAAAATATAAATTAGAAACATTTGAACCTACCTTTACCATCATCAATGCTCCTGAGTTTGAAGCTGACCCAGAAGTAGACGGTACTCGCCAGAAAAATTTTGCCATCGTTAATTTTTCAAAAAACATTATTTTAATTGGTGGCACAGGCTATGCTGGAGAAATGAAAAAAGGGATTTTCTCTGTATTAAACTATACATTACCAACTGATCACAATGTGTTATCTATGCACTGCTCTGCAAACATGAGTGAAAAAGCAGATGGTGATACGGCTATTTTCTTTGGTTTATCCGGAACAGGAAAAACCACTTTATCTGCTGACGAAAATAGAGGCTTGATTGGGGATGATGAGCACGGCTGGACTGAAAACGGAGTATTTAACTTTGAAGGTGGATGTTATGCCAAAACCATTGATTTAACAGAAGAAAAAGAACCTCAAATCTACAAAGCTATAAAATTCGGGGCTATAGTTGAAAACACTCGTTTCTTCCCTGGAACAAGATCTGTTGATTATGAAAATACTGAGGTTACGCAAAATACTAGAACAGCCTACCCTATTCACCATATCGATAATGCAGTTTCACCTTCTATAGGTGGGATTCCTAAAAATATTTTCTTTTTGACTTGTGATGCTTATGGGGTTTTACCTCCAATATCAAAGCTATCTAAAGGACAAGCCATGTATCACTTCATTTCTGGTTATACTGCAAAGGTAGCAGGGACTGAAGCCGGTGTTACCGAGCCGCAAACAGTTTTTAGCGCTTGTTTTGGTGCCCCTTTCCTTCCATTGCACCCAACGCAATATGCAGAAATGTTAGGAAAGAAAATGGATGAACAGAAAGTAACAGTATGGTTGATCAATACAGGATGGTCAGGCGGGCCTTATGGTGTGGGTTCAAGAATGAAATTGAAATATACCAGAGCCATGATTACAGCTGCTTTGAATGGCGGTTTGGATGAAGTGGGTTATAGAAATCATTCTATTTTTGGATGTGCTATTCCAGCTACTTGTCCGGATGTTCCTTCTGAGGTATTAAGCCCTAGGGAGACTTGGAAAAATGATAAGGGTTATTACGAAATGGCTAATAAGTTAGCCTCTGAATTTAATGAAAACTTCAAGAAATTTGAAGATTTTGCTAATGAGGAAATTATGGCTGGTGCGCCTAAACTTAATCATTCCAAAGTTTAATAACAGTTTTTTTTCAGTTAAGTTAAATATACTGCCGTGGGAATTTATTCTCATGGCAGTTTTTGTTTGTGGATCCTTCCCAGTGTCTGACGGTTCCAACCGTCTAACGCATTTAGCAAAGGCTAAACAACACTTTGATTCCCTTACTTTGACAACAAAACGGTCAGACGGAACTAGTGGATTCTTGAAAGAGTATTGCCTTAAGGA
>JBNJFX010000051.1:0-29972 GCA_051747245.1 Bacteroidota bacterium | reverse complement strand
CGCTTTATCCCAAACCCCCACCCCCGAGACAGGAGGGCATGTTTGCCAATTCCATCACCTTACAAGGTAAATGACATCTTAAAAAGCCCCTTGTCAAAATGACTTAGGGCTTTCCAATTATCCATTGTTTCAATCTTTACAAACCTCTTGTTTGCCATTTTTTGTATACTTTAGCTGTAAGGGGAGGATTCGAACCTCCAAGGAGCAGTTAGGCTACAGGTTTTCACTATAAACTGCAATGCAAATTATTGTGAAACTACTGCGCTTTATCCCAAACCTCCACCCCCGAGACAGGAGGGCATGTTTGCCAATTCCATCACCTTACAATATTTAATCTTTCCAGCACTTTTTGCCTTTCTGATATTTCAAAGGTAATAAAAACATCAATATGTTAAATATTATTTAAATATATTTGATAATAAATACAGTATTCATAATTTTATAATATAATATTTAAATAATCAATAATTTTAGACTTTCAAAGCCATGGAAAATTATCAACTTGATAATACCGATTTAGCCATATTAAACATTTTGATGCAGGATGCACGCAGACCATTCACTGAAGTAGCAGAAGAAGTCTTTGTTTCGCCTGGAACCGTGCATGTTAGGATGCGGAAAATGGAAAAATTAGGATTGATTAAAAATTCTCAGCTGCAAGTAGATTTATCCAAACTAGGTTTAGATGTGACCGCATTCTTGGGAGTTTATTTGCAAAAAAGCTCTTTATACGATGATGTAGTCTCAGCTTTAAAAGCCATTCCTGAAATAGTGGATTGCCATTATACCACTGGCGCCTATTCTATGTTTGTAAAAATCGTTTGCAGAGATACTAATCACTTAAAAAATATACTCCACGACTTTATTCAACCTATAGAAGGAATTGAAAGAACAGAGACTTTTATATCTTTGGAGGAAAGTATAAATAGACAAGTTCAATTAAACCAAAAAAAGTAAATCCATTAATCTTATGAAAATTCACTCCCTACTAATTCTATTTACCCTTTTAATCTCATGTTCAGAAAAAAACAAACAGCCTGAATTCAAAACCGAAGCTTATGCCACTATTGAAATCAACCAAAAGAACCATTCAAATGACTCCATTGAAGTAGCAATAAATCATATTTCTATAATTCCAGATAACAGTAAAAGAGAAAACCAAATACTCTCTGAAGACACTGAATACATTTACATTGAAACCGACAGAGCTTCAAATGCTGATTTGGCTATTAACAATTTCAATCATAGAATCTGGTTGAGCCCAAACGATACCACAATCATTAATTTATCAGAATCAGGTGAAATAGAGTCATTCGAAGGAAAACTTAAAAGAGAGAATGACTATTTTATGGCTAAGAAAAAGGAGATAGGATTCTTAACTATTATAGAGCCTTTTAATCAAGACTTAAAAAGTTTTAAAAGCCATAACCAATTAAAACACACTATAGATTCGCTATCGAATATCGAAAGTGATTTCTTAAGAAATCACAAAGATGATTTACCAACTGAATTCAAAAATTTTGAAGAAAACGAAATCATCTACAATTCTGCAGTCCTTAAAGTTGAATTCCCTCTATTTAATAGAGTTAGGAATATCATTAAAGAACCTTTACCCGACAACTATTATAATTTCATTGAGAATTTTGATCTGAATAATTTTAATGCAATTCCAACAAGCTCCTATTTTGGTTTTCTTACCAATTATTTCTGGAAAGATTCTAATCAAGAAACATTAAAAAATTTAGGAGGAAAAGAAAGAACCATATATCTAAAAAATCATTTATTTAAGGATGCAAATGAATTCTTAGACCCAGAAATCAAAGAATATTTCCTTGCCCACCATTTTACTGATTTGATTAAACTTTTCAAAAAAGATGAACTAGATTCAATCCTTGATAAATGGGAAATAAAAACCAATAAAGACCTCATCCAAAAAACAATTAATCAAAAGCTTACTTCAAATGAAGGCTATGAAGAGGGTAGTAAAACAGAAGATTTTGAAATGTTGAATGAAAAGGGAGAAACTGTTCGAATTAGCGATTATAAAGATAAAATTGTCTATCTGAATTTTTGGGGCACTTGGTGCAAACCATGTATTGCAAACATTCCCGATTTAAATAAATTCATTGAAAGTTATCAGGGAAATAAAGAAGTAGTATTTATAAATTTAGCCATTAAAAGTAAAGAAGAAAATTGGAAAGAGAGCATCCAAAAATTTGATCTAAAAGGATTGAATTTATTTATTCCTAAAGGAGAAAATCATGATAGAATACGTGCAAAATTTGGAGTGGGCGGACTTCCTCATTATGCGATAATAGGTAAAGAAAACATATTGAAAGTAAATTATGCCAATAAAGCTCCAAAAGTAAAAACTAAATTAGATGCATTATTAAAAGTTAATAATTAACATCTTTACAATTTAAAATTGATCTCATGCTCAACTACATCATCTGGAACCCCGATGGAACTTTAATAGATTTTGGCTTTTACCAATTAAGATGGTATTCCGTATTATTTGGATTAGGATTTGTTTTAGGCTATCAATTTGTGAAATGGCGTTTCAAAAGAGATAATGTCAATATAAAATTATTGGACAACCTTGCAGTCTATTTAGTAGTAGGAACGATCATCGGTGCTCGCTTAGGGCATTGTATTTTCTACGATTGGGACTATTATCAAAACCATTTGTTGGAAATCCTGCTTCCTTTCAGGTTTACTCCATCTTTTGAATTTATTGGCTACAGAGGCTTAGCTAGCCATGGTGGTGGAGCTGGAGTCATAATCGCACTGCTAATTTTTGCATGGCGAGAAAAAATATCCAAACTCTGGATTTTGGACACCATTGCCTTAGTAATTCCTTTGGCTGCTGTTTGTATTCGTTTGGGTAATTTAATGAATTCAGAAATTTATGGGAATCCTACCAATGTAAGCTGGGCCTTTATATTCAAAAGCATTGACAATATTCCCCGACATCCTGCACAATTGTATGAAGCCCTCTCCTATTTAGTGATATTCGGAATTCTTTTTTGGTTGGACAAAAAGCAAAAATTTGGAAAAGGATTTATTTTAGGATTATTGTTGGTTTTAATGTTCATCGCCCGCTTTTTCATAGAGTTTTTTAAAGCAGACCAATCTGCTTTCGAAGCGGATATGGCTCTTAATATGGGGCAGTGGTTGAGTATCCCTTATGTTATTTTAGGGTTGGTATTTATTTGGTTTGGGGTGAAGAGGAAAGAGCGATAACTACTTGGCACACGCGACACACGTTCGCCAGCAGAGCTTTTTTTTGCAATCCTTATTATATAAATCGCTTCTGAAGCAATTCACAATACCATATACAGCATGTTAATGGCTCCATAGGAGCCTACTTATGGTAACTGAAAACCTTAGGCGTCTCCCAAGCTCCATAGGAGCGACCTTGTCGCCTACAAACTTTCTATAAAACTCATAGTAATATGAGGCTCTCCTTGGAGACTTCGTGGCTAATTCATCCAAATAAGGTCGTTCCTATGGAACTTTTGGATATTTTGTCTTTGCAGTTACCATAGGGTCGTTCCTCCGGAACTTATGGTAAATAGTGAAGCATCCCCGACAATTAGCGCAAGCCTTTATGATGATTCAGAATAAATCTAGATCCCATTAATCTCTTTCAATTCAAATTTAACTTTACCAAAATCAAACAATCATCTGGTAAAGTCGGAAGCACCACAAATACAACCAGAGGAAGAGTTGTTGAAAATGAATGCTACTAACTAAGGTATGGAAAGTAAATGAGGTTCTCCTATAATGCAAAATGGTTTTAATGATATTTTAATTACAAAAGGAAAAGACCACCAATATAAACCTAACAGGTTTCATTTCTCTCATAAACATGACAAAGCAAGGCTAATTTATGAGTCATAAGAAATTTAATATTACCTCTTTAAGGGTAGAAAACATCATATAAATCTTTATACGTTTACAATTAAATATCATTAATAAAATTATATGTGTCATGAAAGTATTTTACAAGTTTCTACTTAGTGTTTTTTTAGTTGTAAACACTGTTTTTTTAGTTAAGGCTCAAAAAGACAAACCACGTCTAGCAGGTTTTAATACTGATAATGAGGTCGTAATCGGATACAAATCGGGTACGATTGCTAAATTCAGTGTGCCAAATCTTGAGATTATAAAAGAGATAAAACCAGATGACAGAAAGAATAAAACTTCATCAGGAGGTTTTTCACCACAGGGCAACAGATTGGTTATTTACGATAAAAAAGTCAAAAAGCTTCTGTTATACAATGCCCAGACCTTAGAAGAAATTACAAGGTTTGATCATAAAACCTGGAATTATACTTTTTTCGGTGACGATAAAATTATTATAGCCAAGGATATATATGACCTAAAAACAGGAGAGAAATTTAAAGATATTTCTTATTTGGAAGGAAAAGTAAAATACGGAGACTTTAAATTTAGCCCAAGCGCAAAATTCGGATTGAACTTCAACTCTGGTGATATGTTAGGAATGGGTGGCTATACCATCTACGACATGGAAACCGGTCAAAGATTAAGAGAAGGTGAATTAGGAGTAGATAATTCAGGACTGACAGAGAATTCAAGGTTTATAGGTGAAGATTCTGTTTACCTGGAATCAAGGGTTATGGCAACACAAGATGCTTCTAGCTACAATATATTTGCTATTAATGATCAGGATTTCGTGTTAAAGGAAAATGCATTTACTCAAAATGTCCCCCAAGATAATCCTTATATAAAATCATCTAACAAACTGACTTTGGGCGATCATGGTAATCACTACACAAATGGTTCAGATATCTACATACCGCTAGGAAGTGACTACAGTTTTAATTATGGATATGGTTCTATTTCACCAGATCAAAAATGGGCTGTATTAGTTAATAAAAAAGGTGAAATCAGACTTTATGATCTTACAGAAATGAATCCAATAGAAGAATGGGACGGTAATTATGAGCAACCTACGGAAGTGAAAAGAGTAACAATAGAAGAATAAATAGACTAAATAACTGATTTGAAAACCTGCTATACTATGCAGGTTTTTTTGTTTAAAATCATGAATACTTTAAATAGGAAATAGAGAATCAGCAACTTAAAAAAGTTGAGGGTTTATATTGTACCTTAGATTTATGGTCAGAAAGTTAGTGTACGCATGTCGTGTGTGTTAAGAAATCAAAAGCTCAATGTCGTTAAGTTAAGCTTTTAAAAAGCCTATTCCTGCTTTAGTGTGACAGGGCGTATGTTGTGCTCCTTTGCCTCTGGTTGTGTCTCCACAACCAGTGCAGAATGTTGCTAAGCTTTCCTCTATGCATTTGTGAAGACCTGTCTGCCCAGGCAGGCACAAATGCGGGCGGAAAAAGTGAAGAAGTATGCCTTAACTTAACGACATTGCGCGTGTGCCAGCGGAGTCTACGCAATTAAATAAATCAGTAATGACCAAAAAATACGGCAGAAAAGATAAACTAGATATAAGTAAGCAAATAAAACAACCCCTGAGTGCTTTATCTTCGCTTCTTCCTTAATGATTATACTTGAAATTAAAAAATAAATTGCCATATGAAGGTTAAAATGATTCAAAATGAGATATGGAATTCTTTCACTTATTCCTAAATGAAAATTCAGAGATAAAACATCTTCAAATCTCTTATATGATTCTAGGGTTAGGCTATTTTCATATAAATAAAAATAAATCCCTCTAGCTAGATTAGGCAGAAAAGTAATGATCTCTCCAATAAGTGTACACTTTAAGATTATTGTAAATGGAGCTTTTACTTTCGCAATAAATAAACCAAAATAAATTATAGCCAACATAATAAGTATCCTGAACGGATACAAAATTGCTTTTAGACTAAAGTTATATATAATCCAATTTCGGTAACTGAATTCTTGCGCTTCATTTTTTGCTGGCAAAAACAAATAGCGAAAGTCGTAATAAGAGAACAAAAGAATAACGGCATAAAGAATAATGAATAATAAGATGAGCTGTAGGGTATATTTACTTTTAAACATAATAAGCTTCAAATATTTTTCTATTAATTTTTATACTGTTCCTCTAATGAAACTTCCCTTTCTAATTGCTCAGTGATTTTTTTCGAAACAGGCGTCTCAGGAATCGCATTGTAATTTTCCCAAAAATCAGCATCATATTCAAAATCCAATTCACCTAAATATTTATCTTTTTCCAGGCTTTCAGATCTTTTAATTTTATTAAAAATGGTGTATTCAGCATTACTAAACATTATAGTAATTTGATCATAAACTTTACCGGATTTCCTACTGTCATAAAGTTGATAAGACGGGGTTTCGTAATTGATAAATCTGGGAAAATATGTACCATCATAAGACCTAAATAAAACATGAATTGATTGATAAAACGCTCCATTTAAATAGTTAGTTTGAGTATGAGGAATCGGCTTAGTAGGATGCTCAACTTGCTGTTTATAAAATTCAACTATAGCATAATCACTTAGATTAATTGTGAGGTAGCCCTCAAAATAAGGAAAGGAATCTGAAGATAAAACTTCCTGAAATCTTAACTTCATAAATTTATCACCCTCATCTTCCCATGTGCTCATAATATTAATATCATAACCATCAAGAAAGTCTTTATCAGACCATTTTCGAATCTGAATAAGCGCATAACGATAAGCACCAAATAGTTCGTTTCTCTCCTCATATCCAAAAGCTATTTCAGCAGCCTTAGTTAGAGCCTTTATCATTAAACTGGCTTTGTAATCCACCTCTAAATTGTTATAACTTTTTCTGTATTGAATTATGTCACAGCGAATATCTTTTAATTGCCTATATGATTTTGCTTGCGCCCTAAAAGCTGCTTCTACCAAAGCTGTATAAGTGGAATCCTTTCCATTGATATCAGAAGTGATTTTTCGAATGAATCCATCCATTACATGTTTTCGAGTAGGGTAATTTCTATTGAATTTTTTCCTTACTTTTTTAAGTATTTTGAAAATTGAATCATTAGCATTCGCTAATACACTTACTTCATCCATCAGAATGGAAGATTTACTCATCTGAAACAGAAAATCCTCTTTACTAGCCAAAGCCTTGACTGCTCTCCTTTCCGTCTTATACCCTACAGATGAAAAAACTAAGGTGTCATTTTTTAATGTATCGGGGAGGTGTAAAACAAAATCTCCAGCTTCTGTAGTATTTGTACCAATAAATGAATCTTCAATCTGAATATTTACATAGGGTAATTTTGAAGAATCTTCTGCATCAATGATCACTCCCTTTATGCTAAAGCTTGCTGCTTGACCATCACTAATGAATGGACTTGAAATGAAAAGGATAATAAATAAAAATCCAATAAATGTTTTGTGAAAAAACAGAGAACTTTTATTTAGCCCGCTGTTTTTACTAATATAATTAATTCCAAACATCGTTATCTTTATAAACACACTCAATAATAAGTGTATGGTCATTATTAATTATCATCTGTTCGGTTGCACAAAATTCTTCTTTTGCAGCTCTTTTGCCACCAACAACTTTTTCCATTTCTTGAAAATTTATTTTGCAAATTCTATAAATGATTTTCCCATTATTTCTATTCACCTAGCTGCAAACGTAATATTTTCAAATTAACTAAACAAAATAAATAAAACATCTAATGAAAAATAGCAGTCATATATTAGTCAAATTATTGATTACAAACATCTTACAAATCACTATTTACAAATACAATAAATAAACGCTATAATGAAAACTCACCAATTCCATGTAATAATTAATTACATTTTTTAATAATTACAACTATAGCTATTGAAAGAAATTTCGCGTGGGTTTAGAAAATATTATTAAACTGAACTTAAAATCTACTACTTATAACTCACTCCCATCAAAAGTTAGCACACGCGTGTCGCATGTGCTTAGGAAAGTTCTACTTTCAACTTACGACCATCCCAAAATAAATCTTTCCCAAAACCAAACAATCCTCTATGCTATTTTGTAAATTAGCAGGTTATAAAATTAGAGAATGAGTTTAGTGAAAGAAGCAGATCATAAAGTCAAAAATGCAACCACAGCCAGTCAGGAAGAATACCTCGAAGTAATTGGCGCAAGGGAGCATAATCTTAAAAATATAGATATTTCAATTCCACGTGATAATCTGGTGGTAGTCACAGGAATTAGTGGAAGTGGCAAATCAAGTTTAGCCTTTGATACTATTTATGCAGAAGGACAAAGGCGTTATATGGAAAGTTTTTCTGCTTATGCCCGTTCTTTCATTGGCAATATGGAACGCCCTGATGTGGACAAAATCAATGGTCTTTCTCCTGTTATTTCCATTGAGCAAAAAACGACCTCTAAAAATCCACGCTCAACTGTTGGTACCTTAACCGAAATTTATGACTTTTTACGTGTGCTTTATGCCCGTGCTGGAGAAGCCGTTTCTTACAAAACAGGTAAGAAAATGCAACGCCAAACCGAAGATCAAATCATTGGACATTTAATCAGTGAATTTCCAGATGCGAAATTGAGTATTTTATCCCCCGTAGTAAAAGGTAGAAAAGGACATTATCGTGAGCTCTTCCAGCAAATTAGAAAAATGGGCTTCACCAAAGCCAGAGTCGATGGTGTGATTGTGGAAATTGATGCCCGCATGCAGGTGGATAGATACAAAACCCACGATATCGAAATTGTAATAGACAGAATCGTAGTCAATGAGAAAGACAAATACCGCATTACCCAATCTGTCAAAACTGCTTTAAAACACGGAAATGGCATTATGATGGTGCGAGATACTGATGGAAATATTCAACATTTCTCTCAAAATCTGATGGATCCTGAAACTGGTTTGGCTTATGATGAGCCAGCTCCAAATAGCTTCTCTTTTAATTCTCCTTATGGCGCATGTCCGACTTGTAAAGGCTTGGGAGAATTAGAAAATATCACGAAAGAAACCGTAATACCTAATCCAAAACTGAGCATTAGCCGAGGCGGAATTGCTCCTTTGGGTGAATACCGAGACATATGGATTTTCAAGAAAATAGATGCTTTATTGAAAAACACGGATGTTAATCTCACCACTCCAATCGAAAAATTTCCGGAAGAAGTTTTAGATATTTTGCTTTACGGAAGCAAAATGAAAGTGGAAGTGAGTTCTAAAAAATACCCAGGTACTAATTGGAGCACTAGTTTCGAAGGCATTATCAAATTTTTGCAGAAACAGCAGGAAAGCGGCACAGATAAAATGCGCGATTGGCTGGAGGAATATACCGTAGTTCAAAAATGCCCTGATTGTAATGGACAGCGGTTAAAGAAAGAATCGCTTCATTTTCTGATTGACGGTAAAAACATCTCCGAATTGGCGTTAATGAGCATCAGCAATTTGGGAAAATGGTTTGAAAATATTGAAAAAAGGCTATCTGACAAGCAAAATCTTATTGGTGCTGAAGTTTTAAAAGAAATCAGAAAGCGTGTAGGCTTTATGTTGGATGTCGGATTAGACTATTTATCACTCGATCGACCACTAAAAACCCTATCAGGTGGAGAAGCCCAAAGAATTAGATTAGCTACCCAAATCGGAACTCAGCTAGTAGGTGTTTTATATATTTTGGATGAGCCTAGTATTGGCTTACATCAAAGAGACAATGCTAAATTGATTTCTGCACTCCAGGATTTAAGAGATTTGGGCAATACCGTGATGGTGGTGGAGCACGATAAAGACATGATGCTGGCTTCGGATTTCATTTTGGATATTGGTCCAGGCGCAGGCAGACATGGAGGAAAGATTGTAGCTGCAGGAAGTCCAGAAGAATTTCTGAAGCAGGGTAGCAAGACTGCTAAATATTTAACTGGAGATTTAAAAATTGAAATCCCTAAAGAAAGAAGAAAAGGCAACGGCAAGAAACTCCAACTGAAAGGAGCAAAAGGCAATAATCTACAAAATGTAAATGTGGACTTTCCTTTGGGTACCATGATGTGCGTAACAGGCGTTTCAGGAAGTGGTAAATCTACGCTTATTCATGACACACTCTATCCTATTTTAAATCAGAAGTTCTATCGATCTAAAAAAGACCCGATGGAACATCAATCCATAAAAGGTTTGGAGCATTTAGATAAAGTAATTGAAGTGGATCAATCTCCTATTGGCAGAACTCCACGATCAAATCCAGCGACTTATACAGGAGTATTCACAGATATTCGGGCTTTGTTTAGCAATTTGCCTGAAGCTAAAATTAGAGGTTATAAGCCAGGCAGGTTTTCATTCAATGTGAAAGGCGGAAGATGCGAAACTTGCGAAGGAGCTGGCATGAAATTGATTGAAATGGACTTCTTGCCTAATGTTCATGTTCCATGCGAGACTTGTAAAGGAAAAAGGTATAATAGAGAAACCTTGGAAGTTCGCTTTAAAGGAAAATCCATTTCGAACGTACTGGATATGACGGTGGAACAAGCGGTGGAATTCTTTGCCAACCAACCTAAAATCCTTAGGAAGATTCAGACGCTTTCAGAAGTTGGATTAGGCTATATCACTTTAGGGCAACATGCCACTACCTTATCCGGTGGTGAAGCTCAAAGAGTAAAATTAGCAACGGAATTATCGAAAAAGGATACAGGGAATACATTCTATATTTTAGATGAGCCTACTACTGGTTTACATTTTCAAGATATTGAACATCTTTTAGAGGTGTTGCAAAAATTAGTGGATAAAGGCAATACAGTATTGGTGATTGAACATAATATGGATGTTATAAAAGTAGCGGATTATATCATCGATTTAGGACCTGAAGGCGGGACTGGTGGTGGTTCAATTGTTTTTACGGGAACTCCTGAAAAATTGATCAAATTAGACAATAGTTACACAGCCAAATTCCTGAAAGCTGAATTAATGGATTGAAATTTCAATTCAATCGCATTAAAATCTTGCGGGTTTTACTTTAAAAAAAGGGATTGACTGTGGTTTGAAGGTTAGAACCGTCTAACCGCTTAACCTTTTTGCTGGAGATGCAATTATCGGTCAGACGGTGGCAAACCGTCAGACCGAGATAACAGCCTAAGGTACTTTGAAGATTCTTAAAAGCGGAATTAGAAAGTTGAAAGCCATGATTTTATCATCACTCTCAGAATATTTTTTATATATTGGCAATATGAAATAGTCATAAACTAGGCTTGAGAACCGAAATAAATAAAATAAAACTCTAAAGGTTGTTAAGCAGTATATTGAGACTTTGACTATTCCATGTGGCTATTGAAAATAAATTTATACACATGAATATGGATGAAGTATCGCTTAACTTCAATAGTGAAGGTTTATTGCTATTAAATTTCTTGCTAGGCTTTATCATGTTTGGCGTGGCGCTGGACTTGAAAGTGGTAGATTTCAAAAGAGTTTTACTCAACCCAAAAGCCTCTATTATTGGATTAATATCCCAATGGGTGATTTTACCTATTATTACCTTAATCTTGATTTTTATTTTTGAACCTCGACCAAGCATGGCACTTGGAATGATATTAGTCGCCTGCTGCCCAGGAGGAAACATCAGTAATTTCATCAGTAAACTAGCAGGTGGAAATGCAGCATTATCTGTAAGCTTAACTGCTTTAACCACTTCTGCAGCCATTTTCATGACTCCTTTAAGCTTTGCTTTTTGGTCATCTTTCATAAGCAGTGCTGAAGGATTGAAAAGCAGTATCTCGTTGAATATATGGGACATGTTCTCCACCATCATTTATTTGATCGTAATCCCAGTTATACTTGGGGTTTCATTTGCACAATATAAACCTGCAATAGCCGAAAAAATCAGGAAACCAGTTAATATAATATCAATCGTGATATTTGCTGCCTTTGTGGTGATCGCATTCATGAAAAATGCCGACTATTTCTTAGAATTTATTCATATCATTTTTGTCATAGTTTTTTTCCACAATGGACTCGCATTTTTAAGTGGCTATTGGATGGGCAAGTTGGGCGGACTAGAAGAAAGCGAACGAAAAGCCATCTCTATAGAAACCGGTATCCAAAACTCGGGTTTGGGACTAGTTTTAATTTTTAACTTCTTTGATGGAATTGGCGGAATGGCAATTATTGCCGGTTGGTGGGGTATTTGGCATATTGTAGCTGGATTAATAATAGCTTTTATTTGGTCGGGAAAGAAGGTGTTTGCTTAGCAATTACATAAGACTTTGGTCTTAATTTCATAGAGACATAATAAGAATATATATCCATTTTATTTGGTTTTGAGATATCGAAGTATTTATCAAGAGTGTCCTAATTATACTCTGAACGTTTTTCGGGATCATATTTTACAAAAAGATTAATGTACGCTGCTCTTGATATGCGGAAAGTAATTGGGATCATCAGTAAGGATAAAGACACAGACAGGGTAATGATTAACCAAAGTTTTGCAAATCCTAAAATATTTAAAGCTACAAAAACTGTAATGATTAATGCCACTTGCATCGCATAACTGATATACATTGCGCCATCAAAAAAGGAGGGCTCGGACATGTAACGCAAACCACAATGTGAGCAGTGCTTTGGCATTTTCTGGAAATTCTTGATGTCATAGGTTTTCGATTTAAACAAATCACCTTCATGACATCTTGGGCATTTATATTTAAATATACTATATAGTTTATTCCCTTTTTCCATTTAATTTTATTCAGATATTGTAATTAAGTTAGCTACTACAAATAACCAATTTTAACAATGGATACTAGGTAACTAAAGTAACATTAAGTATTAAGCCATCTCCAGAATTTACCTAATAATGTCTTTGGTTGAGGTTTTTGTACCTCATTATGCTCAACTTCTTGAGTTTTTTTCTTTTTTGGCTTTCTCTTTTGTTCAAGCTGTTTAGGCTTTAAAATTCTTTCTTTGTAGAACTGTTCACGTTTTTTCTTCTTCTCCTTTTCAATTCGTTCACGCTTTCTGGCTTCCCGCTGTTCTTTACGTTTCCTGATCTCTGCAGGGCTTAATTCACGTTTTTGATTTCTTTTTGGAGACTTTTTCCTCGGCTTTGAATATGATTTTTTAGGTTTAAGCTTTGTTTCCTCTTTTGGTTTTGGTTCAGGTTCAGGTTCTGGCTTTGGCTTTGGCTTTGGTTCGGGCAAATCAATTTTGCCCACCACATTTAAGCCTTTTAATTCTATTTTAGCTGGCTTAATTACTAAATCTTCATCTGTTTCTTTATCCTCTGCTTCTAATAATTCTTCAACTGTCTTGAAAGATTTTCTAATCGCTTTTTCTGATTCCTCAACTGCTTGATTTTCTTCCTCAGTCGGTTCCTCTTCCTCTTTCTTCTGATTTATGCTTTCCTCCTCTAACTGTTCTTCTTCATTCTCAATAGGTTCCTGTTCAGTTTTCTCAGTATTAACTTCCTCGGTTGCCTCAGCCTCAACTTCCTCCTGAGATGGCAAATCTTCAATCTTACTATCCTCTTCTATTTCAAAATACTTATAAAGCAATTGAACAGCTTCTTCTTCTAATTTAGTATTGGAATCTTTTTCAATAGTAATTCCTCTGATTTCAAGGAAATCAACTATGTCTTCTGTGGTTATGGAAAGTTTTCTCGCTGCTTGGGCAAGTCTCATGGTTGTTATTGGTTATTAGCTGGTTAGTTGCAAATATATCATTTTAAGAGGATATATGAATATTTTATCAACTATTTACCTGAGCTTAATAGGAAATGGATTTAATTTAAATTCTTATGGAAGAAATATTGCAGAGGTTGATGTCAACCTCTGCATAAATATTCTTTATTCTCCTTGACTTAATGAGAATCCTAATTCACCATCAAAAGTGTATAGGTTTTCAGTTTTAATGATATCATAGCCTTTCTCATTTAATGAACTCATCAATTCTAATACTTCTTTGTAATCTATCGCTTTATAATCGGGTTTTCCTTCTACACCTTGATCATTTTTAGATATAAATCTACATCTCCAATGATCAGAACAGAAAGTTGATGCCATTCCACCAGGATAAACTTTCACTCCTCTGTTTGTTAACATATTAAGTTTAAGGAATTCCTTAGAATCTTCAGTTAAGGCATCTCCCAATTTATTAGCATCTCTATCTTTATGATCAAAGTACACATCAACCCCAACTAATGTTTTTTCTTTCGGAGGGTATGTTTTATCCTGAATATGGATTCTGAAATCCTCCCCATCTTTAACTTCAATTTTCTTGAATTTTTCAGGGACCTGCCCTAATCTTTCGATAACTGCATCTGCAAACCCTTCAGTTCCTACTTTCTGTTTGCTGTGTCCTTCTTTATAGATTTCACCTGTGTGGATTCCATCTTCCAAAGTAGTTAACCAAGCATTATGAATTAATGCTGCTTTTTCGACCTCTCCAAAATATTGCAACATTTGGATTGCTCCATGCAATAAGCCAGAAGGATTGGCAATTTTCTTTCCCGCAATATCGGGTGCAGAACCATGGATTGCTTCAAACATAGCATATTCTTTCCCGATATTTGATGAACCTGCAAGCCCAACAGAGCCAGAAATTTCAGCCGTTACATCTGAAACTATATCTCCGTATAAATTCAAGGTAACAATTACATCATAATCTTCAGGACGGTTAGCAATTCTAGCAGTGGCAATATCAATAATTTGGCTTTCCGCCTGAATGTCTGGGTATTCTTTAGCTACTTCTTTGAAAACACTATGGAATAACCCATCAGCGATTTTCATGATATTATCTTTTACTAAGCAAGTAACTTTCTTACGGTTATATTTTTTGGCATATTCAAATGCATATCTAATGATTTTTTCAGAACCTGGTCTTGAAATCAATTTCAAGCATTGCGCCACCTCGTCCGTTTGTTGATATTCAATTCCAGCATATAAATCCTCTTCATTTTCTCTTACTACCACCAAATCCATCACAGGATGCTTGCTTTCCACTATCGGATGATAAGAAACCGATGGACGTACGTTAGAGAATAATCCAAGAGATTTTCTTATAGTAACATTTAAACTTTTATATCCAGAACCCTGTGGAGTAGTGATTGGAGCTTTTAAAATCACTTTCTTTTTATGGATAGCTTCCCAAGCACTTTCAGGAATTCCAGAGGTATTTCCGGATAGATAGGCTTTCTCGCCAATTTCGATGTGATCCGCATCCAAAGTAACATTAGCTGCTTCTAAAATTTTTAAAGTGGCGTCCATAATTTCAGGACCAATTCCATCTCCTTTAGCAACTACCACTGGAAGTGGTTTGGTAGTTTTTTTTAAATAATCTGCATTAACAGAATCTCTCATGACTGGATTTTTATGTTCAATAAACTATTATTTCCGATTGAAGGGTAATTTGATGAGGATATACACGGTATAAATGTATTATAGTTGATATAGCCTCTAAAATTGTTGCAAAAATAGTGCAGAAGGGGTTGGAATCAAAGCCGTTGTAAGTTTTAAACGGAAGTAATAGGATTCAGGCTGTTAGCTCAGGTTCTGGCTTATCTTTAGGCAAACAAACGCCTGGCGGTAAATCCAATACTGGATCGTCATCATTTTCACTGGAACCTCCGCCACCACCTCCTTCATCATCATCTGAATTATTGCCGTTTTTTAATACCCACCGAATAAAGTAAGATACCAAAAAAGCACAACTAGCCACCAAAATGAGGTAGTCAGGATTTTGAATGATATAGTGAAAAAAAGATTCTGACATTTCTTTTAATACAATTTTTCGATTAAAAGCATTCAAAAGTTAATCAATTTCTTGTGGAAATGTTAATTGATTGGGAGGGAAATTTAAAAAACCCTGTTTTCTAATTGACCATAATAAGGTCGCGCCTATCGGAGCTTAGGCTAAATGCAATTATTCTAGTTACCATAATGCGACCCCTACAGGGTCGTGTTCAATGTCGTTAAGTTAAGCTTTGTATAAAATTGAATCCTTCTTAAATTCTTGTCTTGCTTAAGTGATTTTTATTTTTCTTATTTTAGTCCTGAAAGGACGTAATATTACGCCCTTTCAGGGCTCTTCTACCTTGCTTTTTTAGGTAGGGCTTCACCCTACCTTATGATATTTTAGCCCTTCGGGCCTAAAAGTTAACAGCAACTTGCTACATTTAACTGGAAGCTATATTTAGCTTTTCCTGGATTTAATCCTTAATTCAAATGCTACTTGTGCTACGGTTATTCCTTAACTTAACGACATTGGGGTCGTGTTAGCAGTTTTATTTTTTGATTTGTTAAAAACATAAGGATTAGGGATAAATTAAATATGGAGAAAAGAAGTTTTTTTCTGATTAGTAATTATCATACTTTACCTACTTCAATAATCAGTTAGCATCACCCAAGTCCCAGAGGGACGGTCATATGGTAACTTCAATCATAATACTAATACAAAGCTCCGTAGGAGCGACCTTATATTGAATTAAGGTGAACAAATTTCCCAATTCCAAAATTACACTTCAACCTTATACCCCCTCAAAACCCCATTTTCTCATACCAAGCATACACTTTTCCTAAGCCTTCTTTAAACCTAACCTGAGGTTTATAACCTAAAAGAGTTTCAATTTTAGAAATGTCGGCTTTGGAGTGTTTCACATCCCCAGGTCTTTCAGGGCCATAGTTGGGCTTTAAATCTTTTCCACTTAAATCCTGCAATAACCCAATCATATCATTTAAGCTCATTTGATCACCACAAGCAACATTATAGATTTGGTTTAAGGCTTCTTTATTTTCAGTGAAAAGTGCTAAATCATTCGCATGGACAGCATTTTCAACAAAAGTAAAATCTCTACTAGTTTCACCATCGCCATTAATGGTTGGCTCATTGCCATGAATAAAAGCTTTACAGAAAATTGGAATTACAGCTGCATAAGGGTTATCAGGATTTTGTCTGGGACCAAAAATATTGAAATAGCGAAGTCCAACAAAATTCAATCCATAGGTCTTTTGGAATACTTCAGCATAAAGCTCAACCGCATATTTGGTTACAGCATAAGGACTCAGAGGGTTTCCAATTATATCTTCTTGTTTAGGTAAATTTGGGCTATCACCATAAGTACTGGAAGAACATGCTAAAACTACTCTATCAATTTTATTTTGAACCGCTGCATACAAAATATTCACCGTACCGTCTATATTGACTTTAGTGCTTTGCATAGGGTTTTCAATAGATCTTGGAACGGAACCTAAAGCTGCTTGATGACTAATGAGATCAAAATCTTTGGTCAATTCCAGTATTTTATCATAATCGCAAATATCTTCTTTGAAAAACTCAAACTTAGGATGGTTTTCGAACTCTTCAATATTGCTGTAGTAGCCGTTGGAGAGATTATCAATCACCCTTACTTTTTCAACTCTATCATCATTAAGGTACTTTTCAACCAAATTTGAGCCGATAAAGCCTGCTCCTCCTGTAATGATTATTTTCTTTTGCGACATATTAACTTGTTTGTGGGCAAAGATAGGAACTCAAATCTTTTTAGACTTTAAGAATGAAAGTAAATTTCAATAACCTTATTCTTTCTCCACAAACTCTTGCCATTCCCTAAAAGCATCTTCCTTCATAACTTTTGCCATTTTCACCTGACCACCTTTATGTTTATTAGTATCGTTCCATTCCAAAAATTTATTGACAGATATCAAGCTGACTTTCACATCTTTCAAGGCTTTATCACGAGCTACTTTATAATTCTTATTGCTGTTTTTCAAGTGTTCATCCAAATGTTCACAAATGATTTCCGAATCTAAATCATCTTTAATTTCATCCAGCCCTAAATACCAATGATGAATGTAATCTCCATTTTCTTTCACTGCCGCAACCGTGAATTCTTTAATATTCAAAGGGAAATTTTCATTCAAACTTTCAATGGCATCATCCATTTTATTCACTGAAAGTTGCGAACCTACTACATTCAAAAAGAATTTTGTTCTTCCCGTTATCTTAATTTCATTTCTGGAAATATCCGTGAATTTAATGGTGTCTCCTATCATATAGCGCCATGCCCCACTTACCGTGGAAATCAGTAAAATATACTCCTGATCTTCTTCTACTTTAGAAATGTCGACAGCCTTTTTCTCAGGATTAATCTTGCCTGATTCCAAAACACTGTCTTCTTCAAAAGGGACAAATTCAAAATAGACACCATTATCGCATAACAATTGCATTGCATCCGTATCGGGGCGTGTTTGGGTCGCCAAATATCCTTCAGAAGCTAGGTAAGTATCAATATATTGAACAGGTTTATTGAATAATTTTTCGAAACTCTTTTTATAGGGATCCAGCGCAACACCACCTGAAGTGTAAACTGTCAAATTGGGCCAAATATCATGAATAGAATCTACTTTATTATATTCTATCACCCTTTGCAACATCAATTCTATCCAAGAAGGAATTCCAGAAATGGTTCCAATGTCCCAGTTTTTTGCTTCTTTAGCAATGGCTTCTACTCTTTCGTCCCAATCATCAATACTGCTGATTTCCTCCCCAGGCTTATAAAAATTATGAAACCAATTGGGAATATTCGAGGCACTTATCCCGCTGATTTCGCCTTCCAAATGACCATTTACCTCCTTTAAATTAGTGCTAGAGCCCAGCATTAAAATTTGTTTGGTAAAAAAACTTTCGGGTAAATTTTTAAAATTAGATAGGCTTAATACTTGCTGGATTCCTGCATTTCTAATGCTTTCCAACATATCATCAGTAACGGGAATATGTTTACTATGTCCTGTAGTACCTGAACTGACTGCAAAATGCTTTACTTTACCTGGCCAGCAAATATCTTCTTTGCCTTCCAAAGATTTATTCCACCAAAATTCCATATCATCATAATCATGATAAGGCACTTCCTCAGCAAAGCTTTGGGCTAGGTTTTTCTCCATTAATAAATTTTCAAATCCGTAATATTTTCCAAAAGCAGTATCTTTTGATTTATGGAGCAACTCTTTTAAAGCTTCTTTTTGTGCTTCGGTTGGGGAATCATGTTTTTTGAGTCTGCTCCCAACATCTATTGCCCTTTTTATAATATTACTGATGATATCCATGAAAAAATATTAAGTGAAAAATATATTGCAGAAGTAACAACTTCTCTTTTTAACCAAAATATTTCTCAAGGGTTGCAGCAACCCCATCTTCTTTCCCCGGAAGAGTGATTTCATCCGCTATTTTTTTCACTTCTTCTTTTGCATTGCCTACTGCTACACCACATCCTACTGCCTGTAACATTTCGATATCATTATAATTATCGCCAAATGCGATAACATCTTTCATATCAATATTAAGTTCAGTCTGAAGTAGTTGAGATAAAGCACTTGCTTTGGAGATTTGCAAAGGGGCGATTTCCAAATAAGTATCTTTAGAGCGGTAGAGATGTAAAGGTGCATCCATGGAGTATAATTCTGCTACCAAATTATCAATTAATTTTGGCTCTCCCATACACATTATTTTATGCGCCCCATTTTCTTGGGCTTTCCAGCTTTCCATCAAATCCAATCCCGAAAAAATAGAAGCTTGTACTTTAGTATTATTGATTTCCCTCATAGTCCATTGATCTTCCGAGGGTGCATACCAATCATCATCTAAATAAAAACCGGCATGTAAATTTTTATTATGACTCCATTTGGCAATAAATTCACATAGAGCAAAAGGAATGGTTACAGAATCCAATACTTTAACTCCTTCCGTTTGTGAAATGATATAACCTCCATTATAGCAAATCAAAGGCTGATCAGTTATATCCAAAGACTCCTGCAAATGACGCATAGCAGCAGGCATTCTGCTTGAAGCCAAAACCACAGCGACATCATTTTTAATACTTTTAATGATATCAATAGTCCTTTTCGATAATTCTCTTTCCGGATTTAAAAGTGTTCCGTCAATATCTGTGCAAATTGCTTTGAACATATTCGTGTGCTAAAATTTTCCAACAGCAAAACTAATGCTTTTGAATTGGTTCAAAACAATCCAATGGCTTATTTATCATGCCAATGTCCATGCTCCGATGACCAAACTTTACCGGGAGGTGCTTCGCCCGGAGGCTGAGCAACCGGTCCACTATTTGAATTCCTATTTTGTGATGGGCTTTGTTGCGAATTATAATAAACAGAAAAACCTGCTATGGCTACTATTACCACTAAAATGGCAATGTACATAAGGTTCTTATTACTATTGATACCTGAGGACTCTTTGCCCATATGGCAATTTTTATATTTCTTTCCACTTCCGCAATGGCAAGGATCGTTTCTTCTTAAATTTGACATAACCTAATAATTGGTGATCATTCCAAATTTACGAAATAAATTGAAATACTAATCATGAATTAAATACTTGAGAATACTACTGAAATTAATTCACCTACTATTTTTGAGGTAGACCATTGCACTTTTTTAGTAATTCTACTCATGCAATTCATTCCGTTCAATTGTCTTTTCCAAATTTTTTATTTTCTTATTCTTGTATTGGTGATTTTAGTTTCAATTATTACCTTTAAAGTATATTTTAACAAAAACCTAAACTATGCACCTTATTAAGAACCTTAGCATTCTAGCATTACTATTTGTTTTTATTTCCTGTGAGCGATTCGATACAGAACCTATTGTGGTCCAAGAAGATTATGATAATTGGACAGTACTTCAAATACCAAACGGGGAAGAGGCGCATGCCATCAGTGGAAGTATAGATGATATATTGGTAGTTACTACTATCACTAAGGTATATGCAACAAAAGATGCAGGAGAAACTTGGGATGAGGTGGCAGATTTTTCAGGAATAATGCCTGGATTATTAGAAAGAAATGACAGCTTATTTATTTTTGGAGCCTTTGGACAAGGTGAAGAGTATGATGTTGCCAGCAGTGTATCGCGCTTTTCTGTTGATAAAGGCTATACCTGGCAAGAAGATGAAAATAATATTTACTCTCGATTAAGCGTACCTATTAAATATGTTGAAGTTGAAAATAATTTCAGTTATAAAATCAAAAATAATACTTTTAAACTTGACGGATCGGAAACCGAATATGTAGGCACATCTGATATAGAAAAAACAATTGATGATTATACAACTAAACTTGAAATCCCATTTGAATACATTTTAAACAATCTTCACCTAGATGATCAAAATCGTTTATATGTAGCAGCTTCCTATGGAACGGTTAATGATGATGGCACAGTCAAATCAGGTGGTAGAAATACCCCTGCACTTGTTTTTATTTCTAAAGACTCTATGCCATAAGTTGGGTAATTCTAGTTTTTATTAATTTAGATAAAACACTTTTATCAATTACCTCCAATTAATAACCTGAATTTCGTTTTCTTCCCTTTGCTTCATGTTTTCTGGGAGATGATCGACTATTTCTTTTTGTAAAGCTTCTATAATTCGTCTTTTGAGAAAATCTCTTTTCATCACAAGACTTACTTCCCTGAAAGGAGTTGGCTTTTTAAAGGTTCTAAGTTTTTTACTATCCGTTGGTGACAAATCCAAAGTAGCTAATTCAGGTAAAAGTGTTACGCCTCCTTGCTTATCCACCATTCTTTTAAGGGCTTCCAAAGATCCGCTTTGGTAATTCAAAATATTATCGGAATTCCTGTTTTGGCAAATATTTAAAACCTGCTCACGAAAACAATGCCCTTCATTTAACAACCACAATTCGCTGTTTTCTAAATCCTTGCCAGAGATAGGTTCTTCCGGTGGTTCTAAATCGGTATTGTGTGCGTAACCCAGAAATTTCTCATAATAAATAGGGATTTCCCTGAAGGAACTATCATTTAATGGCCCTACCACTATTCCTACATCTATTGCTTCCGATTTTATTTTCGCCAAAGTATCTTCCGTTAATAATTCCTGAACTTGAATATTAATGGAAGGGTATTTATTCATGAAACTCTTTGCAAACAATGGCAAAAGATAAGGAGCAATTGTAGGAATAACTCCGATCTTCAAGGCACCAGACACTTCCTTTTTCTGATCCTCAATGATTTCTTCCATCTTTTTAGCCTCATTCACCACCCTTCGTGCCTGTTCTAAAATCAGAGAGCCCAATTCAGTAGGAACAACAGGCTGTCTGCTTCTGTCAAAAATCTTTACACCTAAATTATCCTCCAACTTATTAATTTGCATACTTAAAGTTGGCTGGGTAATAAAACAGTTATCAGCTGCCTTTCCAAAATGGCGATAGGTGTCCAATGCAATGATATATTCTAGTTGAGAAATGGTAGCCTTCATATATTCGGAAGATTTTTTAACCGTAAAACATTAAGATTCGCAATTTAAATAATTGAATCAAAATAATAGCTTTATTATTTAGAATTAATCCAATTATGATTAAATTTGCCTTCGAAATTTTAAAATCAACTACTATAATGAAAAATATAATTCTATCGCTATTAGCAATAAGCACCCTTTGGGCTTGTTCTCAAAGCTCCAATAAAGAAGGAGAATCAGAAAAAGATGAAAGCAAGGAAGTTAATGTTTATACCCACAGACATTATGAATCTGATCAACAACTTTTCAAAGATTTTGAAGAAAAGACAGGCATAAAAGTGAATGTAGTCAGTGCCAATGCTGATGAGTTAATTCAAAAAATGACTTTGGAAGGTGAAAATTCTCCAGCTGATGTATTGATCACTGTAGATGCCGGTAGGTTACACAGAGCAAAAGACGCTGATCTTTTACAATCTGTTGAATCTGAAACATTAAACAATACTATATCCTCAAATCTAAGAGATGTTGACAATCAATGGTTCGGATTAACTATTAGAGGCAGGGTAATCGTTTATAATCCTGAAAATATCAAACCTGAAAATATTTCAACCTATGAGTCTTTAGCTAATCCTGATATTAATGGAAGGTTATTAATCCGTTCTTCATCTAACATTTATAATCAATCTTTGATGGCTTCTATCATTGAACATAACGGAGAAGAGGAAGCTTCAACTTGGGCGAGTTCAATTGTAAAAAACATGGCGAGAAATCCTAAAGGAGGAGATAGAGACCAAATCAAGGCAGTTTATGCTGGTGAAGGTGATGTAGCAGTATCGAACACTTATTATTTGGGAAAAATGTTGAATTCTTCAAGTGAAGAAGAAGTAAAAGTTGCAGAGGCTGTTAAAATTTTATTCCCTAACCAAGATGGAAGAGGGACACATATTAATGTAAGTGGAGCTGGAGTTGCTAAATATGCTCCAAATAAAGAAAATGCTGTTAAATTTATTGAATTCTTGGTATCAGAAGAAGCGCAAAAAGTTTTTGCAGGTGTAAATTATGAGTATCCGGTAAATGAAAAAGTAGAATGGGCTCCAACATTAAAAGAATGGGGAGATTTCAAAAGAGATACTTTAAACCTTTCAGTTTTAGGAGAAAATAATGATGAAGCAGTAAAAATATTTGACAGAGCGGGTTGGAAATAATTTGTGAGTAAGCTAAAGTCAATTTTAAAATTTAAAAAGTATGCCAATAGTTGGTCCTTTGCATTAATTGCACTGGTGCTAATTATTGGCTTACCTATTTATACCCTTTTCTTTAAGCTTTTTGACGAAACTACCGACAGTGTTTGGGGGCATCTCGTAGATACTGTTTTGACAGATTACATAATCAACTCTATTGGCTTAGTGATAGTCGTAAGTATTCTCACTTTGCTCATGGGTATTTCTTCTGCCTGGATCGTGAGCACAACCAATGTTCCATTAAGAAGACAATTCGAATGGATGTTGATTTTACCATTAGCTATCCCCACTTATATAGCAGCCTACACCTATGCAGGCATTTTTGATTATACGGGCCCTATCCAAGTTTTTCTTAGGGATATCGGCTTCTCGGATTTAGTTTACATTGACATTATGAATTTCTGGGGAGTAGCAGTCGTAATGGCACTGGTACTATTCCCTTATATCTATGTAGTTGCCAGATCTACATTTATGAGCCAATCTGCTACACTTTTAGAAGCTTCCCGAATTTTAGGCAGTTCTTCCTGGAGAACCTTTTTTAAAATTGCGCTTCCTATAAGCCGACCCGCCATCATTGGCGGACTTTCATTAGTCATGATGGAAGTTTTGAATGATTATGGCGCAGTAAAATATTATGGTATCAGCACTTTTACCACTGGGATTTTCAGGGCTTGGTTTTCTTTTGGTGATCCAAATTCTGCCATTAATTTATCTGGAATCTTGATGGCATTCATTTTCATCATGATCATGGCTGAAAGATTGCAGAGAGGAAGAGTGAAATTTGATGAAGGCGCAAGAATTGGAAGGCAATTAAAAAGATATCAACTGAAAGGCTGGAAAAAGTTTTTCGCCTGGATGGTATGTTTTATTCCTTTGTTTTTAGGCTTTATTGCTCCCGTTTTTCAATTAATTCTATGGTCATTTCAAACCATAAAGAAAATTATTGACTTTGACTTTCTGATTTTGATGGCTAATAGTTTTGGACTCGCATTGCTTGCAGCTGTTCTATGTGTTAGCTTTTCGGTTATTATTTTATTTGCAGTAAAAGTAAATAAGAATAGATTTTTTAGCCTATTGGCAAAATTTGCAGCTTTAGGTTATTCCATTCCAGGTGCAGTAATTGCCATTGGAATTATGATTCCATTGCTAGGCTTGGATAAATTCCTGATCAGTACCTGGCAAGATAGTTTCAATATGAAAATAGGATTGATCTTCAGCGGAACCATCTTTGCACTCACCTTTGCTTATATCGTCCGCTTTTTAACAGTTTCTTTAAACCCCATTGAAGCCGCCTTTAAGAAGACTGGTGACAGCATAGATGAAGCTTCCTATTCTTTAGGAGCAGGTTCATTCAAAACCCTTTTAAAAGTAAATTTACCTTTAATAAAAAGTGCTTTAATTTCAGGAGGGATTTTAGTTTTTGTAGATATTCTGAAAGAATTACCGCTTACTTTAATTTTACGACCTTTTAATTTTCATACATTAGCAACCAAAGCTTACGAGTTGGCGAGCGATGAGATGATTGCCGAATCTGCAACACCTTCGCTTATCATTATCGTTATTGGCACCATACCTATTATTATTTTGAATCGCTTAATGAAAAACACTAAAGCTGATGGAAGTATTATCAATTAAAAATTTACATAAAAGATTTGGTAAAAAGCTTCAGTATGCGGTCAACAATGCAAGCCTGACTGTAAATAAAGGCGAACTTTTGGCTTTAGTTGGAGAGAGTGGCAGTGGGAAAACCACTTTATTAAGGTTAGTAGCTGGTTTTGAAGAAGCAGATTCTGGACAGATTCAAATAAATGGCGATAAGGTGGTAGATGACAATTTTAGCATGAAGCCTGAGAAAAGAAAAATCGGAATGGTTTTTCAGGATTATGCATTATTTCCACACTTAACCGTTGCGGAAAACATAAAATTCGGTTTATCCAAAAGTCAATTTCCTAATTTAAATGATAGGGTTAGAGAGGTTACCGATATGGTAGGCTTAAGCAGTTATGAAAATAGATATCCTCATCATTTATCAGGTGGGCAACAACAAAGAGTTGCCTTAGCTAGAGCGCTTGCGCCAAATCCAGGGCTGATTTTATTGGATGAGCCTTTTAGTAATTTGGATGCAGTATTAAAAGATCAGGTACGTGAAGAAGTCAGAAGCATCATTAAAAAAGCAGGTGCAACTGCCTTATTCGTAACGCACGATATGCGTGATGCACTTTCCTCAGCAGATAGGATAGCCATTTTAAAAGACGGAAAAATCCAACAAGTAGGAACTCCAAGAGAACTTTATGAAACTCCTAAAAATCTTTATGTAGCTAGTTTCTTTGGAAAAATAAATGCCATGAATGCAACAGCAGAAAATGGTACTTATAAATTGAAAGCTGGCGAGATAAAAGGAGCTAAAACCGATAAAAAAGGTCAAATTTTAATTGCCATCAGACCTGAAAATATTGAAATCCTTACTGAAGAACAGGAAGGGACTTTCCCTGCTAAGGTAGTGCTAGCTCAATATTTCGGTGACCACCAGCAAGTTCATGCTGATATTGGTGCAGAAACACATGTTGTCATTCACGCCCACGAAAAAATATTATTTGACAAAGAAGATAATATTTTCCTCAGATTTAACCCTTCCAAAATTCATGTATTGGATACTTGCTGGTATCCAGGGTTGGTGAGTTAATTTTGGAATAACAATTATTTCATTACCCCTGTCCTAAATTCTACTGCAAGCAATTATCTTTTTGGCTGAATATTTGTGATATTTATATAAGTTAAAATATTTTCAATTATGAAACATCTATCTACATTCAGTTTAATACTTTCTATTCTATTTTTAACATCATGTGATTTTTTAAATGACGCAATAGAAGAGCAGGAAAACACTATTGACATTGCAGAAGGATTAAAAGAAGCTTTAAAAGTTGGTACAGATACAGCTACTTCCAAATTGGCAGTTGGAGATGGTTATTTGAAAGATGAAGCAGTGAAAATACTCTTAACTGATGAATTGGAAGCTCAAATTGAAACGCTGAAAGCAGTTGAAATTGATGTATTGACAGTAGGTACTATTACAGGAGAACAAATATACAATACTGGTGTTCCACTTTTAGGAATTCCTAGTTTAGCTGATAAAGAAGAAGAGTTAATCCTTGGTTTAAACCGTGCAGCAGAAGAAGCTGCCAATGAAGCTGGACCTATATTTTTTGATGCTATCCGTGGCATTACCATTGCTGATGCTGAAAGTATATTATACGGCTCTGATACTGCCGCAACTGCTTATTTAATTGACAATACTTATCAATCTCTTTTTGACACTTTCGAACCGAAGGTAGATAATGCAGTGAATTCTGTAACCGTTGGAAATCGTACAGTAGAAGAAGTATATAGTAACTTCGTTAATGAATTCAATGATATTTTAAACACCTCTGTACGAATAAGTCTACTTGAAAATCCAACAATAGGCTCAATAGCTGGAATTCAAACCATTGAAGAATCAGATATATCAGCTTATGCTACTGGCAGAGGACTAGATGGATTGTTCTTAAAAGTTCAGGATGAGGAGGCTAGTATCAGAAATAATGCAAATGCAAGAGTGAACAGTATTTTGGAAGAGGTTTTTGGGCTTTTAGATTGATGGGGACTTATAGCAATTTTATAAGCAAAAAACCAGAAGGTACACGCAAAACGCGTGCACCTGCTTTTTTCTTTAATTTCTTTTCCGGATAAATGTGGGACAGGTTGTGGTAAAAAATCCATGCTGGAAAAGTCTTCCTATGTACGAACAAATAATGGTTCAGTAATCCTAAGTCAGATTCCGAATCTTTGTTGCAATATTCAAGTAAATAAAAGCAAGCAAAGCGATTCCAGCACCTGTATAGAAAGTCTTCTCAAAATTTACAGATGAGTTACTATACACCCAACCCGATATAAAAGCCCCCATACCTATTCCTATTTCCAAAAATATATACAAAGTCGCTAGTGCCTTACCACGTTTATGATCCTCTGCTAAATCAATAGCCCAAGCAAAAACAGTTGGTGAATTCATTCCTACTGCCACTCCAAATAAAACCCCAGCTCCCATCAAACTAATAAAGGAATTAGAAAATGCAATTAAGACCATGGCTAAAGACAATAAAAAGGAAGATACTTTGAGTACTTTCACCCTGCCTATTTTATCGGAAATCTTTCCCGCCACTATTCTTACTCCCAAAGATGCCAAGACAAATACTGCGAAGAATAATCCTTTATTACTAATTCCTAAATGCGCACTATAATCAGGCATAATGGTTAACACTAATCCAAAAGAGAATACGCTTAATGCCATGTAAATTGAGGGCACTAAAACTCTTTTTTCAATGACTTCATTTTTCTTGAGTTTGAGCAAACTAAAATTAAATTGCACTTTGTCCGCTAAAGTCTCATTCATTCCAGCCAGAATAACAATACTCATTAAGGCAGTAGCTGCAGAAGTGTAAAATACATAATTGATTGGAAAAGCGCTGCCGATATATCCTCCTACTGCATTTCCGGTAGCTGTCCCTACACTTATAGCCACTCCAATGATGCCCATAGCTTCCCCTCTTCTGTTAAAAGGAACTATATCCGCAACATAAGCTGCATTACCTGTTGGGGTAAAACCTGTAGAAAAGCCATGCAAAAGTCTTAAAGCAAAAAAGGCGATCACACCAGTAACAAACGGATAAGCTATTCCAGCAACAAAGCAAACTACAGCCCCAAAAATCATTACGGGTAACCTTCCAATTTTATCTGCTAATTTACCACTAAAAGGTCGAGACAACCCTGCTGTTATAGTAAATAAAGCAATGATCAATCCTTTATACTCTCCGCCTCCTAAACTTGTAAGGTAATCCGGCAGCATGGGGATTATCATATTGAAACTGGCGAAAAATAAAAAAGCACTGAATGAAAGTGCTATAAAGGGGCGGTTAATCAAACGCTCTTGCTTCATCATGCGAATTAAAGCAAAATAGAATTATAATGCATCTACTTTAATTGATTTGTATAATCTAAATAGAAATATAATTTATAGATAAACCATTTCAATTTGCCTAAAAATATTAATTTTAGCTAATCCGATTTTTCGACTTTCGACTTTTCTCTAATGGGATTAACAGAATCATTTAGATGTTCCTTATTTAAATGCTTGGATTATTTTTTAAGTCTTCTATCAGCTAAATCACAATAAACGCAAGATATTTCACTCCCTATAAAGTTTCGCTTAGTCAAAAGCGCCATTTTAGCTGTGGTGCCACTGCCCATAAAACAATCATAGACAATATCATTTGGATTGCTCCAGCTTAAAATATGATCCTTAGCTAAGTCCTCAGGGAAAATTGCAGGATGTTCAAAAGCTTCTGGATCCTTTGAGCTATGACCTTTTCCAACAGCATACTCCCAAACATTGGTTCTCCTGCCATACTTACCATATCCACCTCTTGCCACTTTTTTAAGAGCACCGTTTACCAATCTTTTGGTTCCATTATCGCCATTACGGCTTTCCTTATTTTTACGGTCTTTTATTAGATTAATAGTCTTTGGAGCACCTTTAGTGAATACAAACATATATTCAAATCCCTGCCAATATATTCAATTATTACCACTAGCCCCTTTAGGAGGCTTTTTGAAAATCATGGTATCCATTAATCTAAATCCTGACTCCATAAAAGTTAAGGCTTGTTTAAAGCTGGTTCCTGATTCACTACCATTGCTTGTTTTATCAGACACAATCCAAACTACTACTCCTCCTTTCTTTGTGACTCTAAATAATTCATCGGCTACTTTCTCAACATTTAAGGAATATTCATGATAGTCTCTCATATTATCATAGGGAGGAGAAGTAACTGTCAGGTCAACAAAACAGTCCTTCATTCTTCCCATAGTGACTAGGCAGTCTTCATTGTAAATTTTATTGAGTTGCATTTAAAGCTATGGTTGATTAAAACTTTAAAATACAAGATAATTACTTTAAAAATATTTGAAAAAATTCCCTATTAAATAGGGGGTATTAGGCAATTACTCGAGAATAATAAATCTATTAGAAAATCAGGAGCAAATGACAATCTTTTGTGCAATTTAATTTTAGAATCTTATCGTAATACAATCGATATAACCTGTTTTATGCATTCCTATAAATCCAAAAACTCAATAGGCTATAGCCGGAAAATCTATTTTAGCCCACGAATTCATTCGTGGGCTAGAATCCGTGCACAACGCTAACCTAATGGATTTATCCATTTTCATGCGATGCCTGTTCAAGTTTGGAAACCATCAATCAAACCGTTAAAACGGTTTGGGTTATATTCACATTCTATTAGACCACGGTTAAAACCGTGGCTTTTGGCGGATTGAGATAGTTGAGATAATAATATTGGTAAGATCAGCTTTAATTGGATTGGATTAGGGTCTTTACAGGGTTTAGAATGAGAAGCTTTAAAAATATAGACACAAAAAAAACCCTGATAGTTAGACTATCAGGGTTAAAATAAAAGTTGGCAACGACTTACTCTCCCACCTTTTACGGCAGTACCATCAGCGCTGGTGGGCTTAACTTCTCTGTTCGGAATGGG
>JBNJFX010000050.1:0-32555 GCA_051747245.1 Bacteroidota bacterium | reverse complement strand
TCATGAATTTATATACAAAATCACAACCGTATTTATTGAGGTCATTAATACCAATTGCAATCTCAATATCTTCATGAGCAAAAACTTCTGCTTTATAAGTGATAGCGGCATCGGTTTGAATATTACCTAAACCATCAAAATCCATTTCATTCTCATAGCCCAAAGATTTGAATAACTGAACCCTTGCATCATGCATAAATGCAAAAATCCTATCGTTGCCCACATGACCACCATAATTTAAATCCGTAATTCTTGTCTTAATATTAGCCTTGAAAATATAATGATCAGGTTCCTCAATTTTTACTCTACTCATTCTTTTTCTTTTCTTTTTGTTTAGCTCTCATTCTAGATATTAACTCCTTGGATCGGGCAGAATTAATTTTTACTAAAACTTTATTAACGCCTTTCTCTATTGGAGATATTGAAAGTGCCAAGACAACATTGATCACAAAAGTATAAACTGGTGAATCATCAACATATCCTTCTAAATTATTTTCTAAAATAGTGGCTAAAAATTCAAGAAATAATATTAAGGTTAAGAAAGTGAAGGTTTTTGTTAAATAAGAGCTTTGATTAGTAGTATTTAATTTGATAGATATTAAAATTAATATGCTAAAAAATGCGATTTCCAGCATATAAAACCACCAAGTTTGCCAATAAGGAGGTAGAACTTCAAACTCAAAATCAAAACTTCGGACATTATCATTCAAAAATGTTTTAGCCCTGATTTCCAGCACATAATCGCCTGTTGGAATATAAGGAAAATCAATTTCCCGAATGGATGACCAACTTGACCAATCATCCATTAAACCTTTTACATAATATTGATATACTACATCATCTTTAAACAAATACTCAGGGGTACTCAAAATAATTTTTAAATTATTTTGGCCATGCTCCATTTTGATCGCTTCTGTCTCCAGTACCCATTCATTTTCAACCATTACCCCATCAATAAATGTTTTGGGTAAAGGGTATTCTTTTTCTTCTGCATACTTCCACCTTACAATTCTTTCGTTTGTAACAAAAAATACAATGGAGTCATTTGGGTTATAAATGCTCTTAATGGAAGGTACTATATGTGTCCAATCTTTTAATTGATGTGAAATGTCCTTTTGTAATGAAAACCACTCCTCCTCAGCATTTAATACCCATATATCTTCATTCTGATCTTTCAAAAAATACTCTAAGGACTTATCAAAAAGACTATCTCGCTTTAAATTACTTTCTGCCTTATCCAGAACCATTATTCCATCCGTTCTTAATAACTTCACCTTGCCATCTTCAAAAAACAACAACATTTCCTCTGAAAAATCATTATTTATATTCAGCTTTTTAAGTGTCTCTAAACCTTTATCTGTTATATTAAATATTTCCAAGATATTTTCTCCAACTGCCGATAATTGATTGGCATTAATCATTAAGTCATGAAATTTATTGCCCGAATGTTTTTGAATGTCAAAATCTTCTTGCTTTAAATCAATACTATACAATCCATTATTATTGCTTAACCACAAAACCTTTTTTTCTGCTTGATAAAGCATTTTATTCACCATTTTTAAATCGGAGATTTTCATAGTCTCCTCTTTCTTAACAATGTAAATCCCAGTATTACTTCTCGCTATTATGCCCTGGTCGGTTTTTATTACGGATTCAACATGAGGTGCAACAGTTTTATCTTTTTGAAATTCAAATTCAATGGACTTTAATCGGGAAACATCTATTGTCTTTACTACTGATTTATATTGAGTTGCTCCTTTCTTTGAACGCCCATTTTGAGATTTTGGCTTAGAATTATTTTGCCTAGCATTTTGAATGGAATCTCTAAGTTCTTTTTCCTTTTCGTCTAATTTCTCTCTTAATGCCCTGAATCGAATCCCGTCATTTCTATAGATTTTTCGGTATTTTTTCAGCTCTTCATCAATAAATTTTTGTTCTTCAGAATCATTAGAACTAAATAAATTTTGAAAGAAACCTTCATCTTCTTCATCTTTATTTAATTCAGGTTCATTAGGTCGATTAATTTTGACCTTTTGAACCATTTTTTTCTGTAAAGTTTCATAATCTTTTACTTCCTTTAGAAAAAATAAGCCTTCAGTAGTGCCGACCCATAAAGTATCACCACTCATAGTAATAGTTTCCGGTAATCCTTCGAGACCAGGATAAAACTGAAAATCCTTTAAAGGGATCTCTAATGCTGCCCTCGATAAGCCATAAGGATGAGCAAGCCACAATCCTTTTTGTTGATCCATCGTAATGGCATTTACTTCATTAGTAGGCAAGCCATTATAATTCTGAATAGTTGATATTATTTCTCCCGACTTTTCCTCCACTAAAACCACTCCTCCTATTAAAGTAGAAATGATGATTTTACCATCAAAATATTTACCTGAGATAGGATAATTCTCTCTTAGGTACTCATTTACTTCAGATGAATAAGGTGTAAATTCTTTACCATTAAAAGCATAAAAGTCTCCATTGTCATAAGAAAAATATAATTGCTCTTCTCCTTTTATGGAGAAAACAAAATCAGTGTTTTCTGGGGCAAAAAGATTTAAATCAACCCAAGTTTCTTCCACATTTTCAACCAAATAATTATCCTCAAAAGCATAAAGCTTTTCATCGAAAACAAAAATATCCTTAAAGCCTAATTTAGAATCAAAAGTATTGAGTTTTTCAAAACCCTCACTGAAAACAGTGATCTTTTCATTCGCCAATAAATAATATTGATTTTCAAAATATATTAAATCAACTATAGGAGAAAGTAAAGGGGTCTGGTATAGTAGTTCTAATTTGTTGCTATGAAATTGATCTTCCCCTATTTCATAAATCCCATTTTTAGCTAAAAGTATATGCTTGTTATTTACTTCCAAAAATTTTATCGGGCTACTATTTACCTTAACTTTCACCCAAGAATTCCCATCAAATTGTAAAATCCCTTTTTTATAAGCTAACAACAACCTGCCCTGATTATCAATGTCCATATCCTGATAAAGATAATCTTGAGGGGGCAATGGCACATCATAATGATTAAGGACTACATCCCCGCTTTGAGCCATCAAGAATTGGCTTAACAACATTAAGGTTATAAAGGGACTTATAAACTTCATTTGATGATTTGAAAATTTATGGTAAAATTAAATCAATGTAAAGGTATTGAAATAATTCAACTTAAAAGATATACTACCGTATTCAATTTTAAATTTCCTTGAAAGGGAATTTATATTAGCATCTATATTCAGTGTTTAGCATTTCTAATAGCATTCAAAAGTTATGCTTACAACATAACTTCATTAAGAATGAATATTTAACTAATTAGATGATTAAATAACATCTCCATCAGCTCATTTTCGTTTATTAAAGTAAAAAATTCACTTCCAAAAAATCCATATAAAGTGAAGGATAGTGACATAAAGTCTTGATTAAGTTAAATTTTAATTTGAAATAAGTCAAAAAGTCAGCTTTTACTACTTGGTAAAAGAATTGTTAATTACAGAATATAGTAAAATCAAAAACTTACAACAATGAACTTAAACGAATATACCATAAAGTCTCAGGAAGCTATTCAAAAAGCAGCTGAGATAGCACTGGGAAATGGTCAGCAAGCCATTGAAACCGGTCATTTATTGAAAGCCATACAGCAAACGGATGAGAACGTACTTTCATTCGTAAATAAAAAGCTCAATATTAATAAAGCTCAATTAGAAACTAAGTTGAATGAGTTGGTAGAAAGCTATCCGAAAGTAAGTGGGGCACAGCCTTATTTATCCAATGATGCTCATAAGGCGATGACGGAAGCCAAAAAATTCTTGAAAGAATTTAAGGACGATTATGTTGCCATTGAGCATCTAATCTTAGGGATTTTAAAAGCAGGTGACAAAACCTCCACTTTATTAAAAGATGCAGGATATGCTGAAAAAGACTTAATCAAAGCCATTAAAGAACTAAGAGGCGGTGATTCTGTAAAAGACCAAAATGCAGAATCAAAATACCGTTCATTAGAGCGTTACAGCATCAATTTAAACGAGCAAGCCAAAGCGGGAAAAATTGACCCAGTTATTGGTAGAGATGAAGAGATCAGAAGGGTTTTGCAAATCTTATCCAGAAGGACTAAAAACAATCCTATACTTTTAGGAGAACCCGGTGTTGGTAAAACCGCCATAGTAGAAGGAATGGCGCAAAGAATTGTGGATGGTGATGTTCCTGAAAATTTGAAAGAGAAAATCCTGATCTCATTGGATATGGGATTATTAGTTGCCGGTGCCAAATACAAAGGAGAATTTGAGGAAAGATTAAAATCGGTAATTAAAGAGGTAACTGATTCGGATGGACAAATTATTTTATTCATTGATGAGATTCACACCCTTATTGGAGCAGGTGGTGGAGAAGGCGCAATGGATGCCGCCAATTTATTGAAACCTGCACTGGCAAGAGGAGAACTTCATGCAATTGGCGCCACTACTTTAAAAGAATATCAGAAACATATTGAAAAAGATAAAGCATTGGAAAGAAGATTCCAATCTGTAATAGTGGACGAGCCTTCTCAGGAAGATGCCATTTCTATCTTAAGGGGAATTAAGGATAAGTATGAAGTGCATCATGGTGTGCGTATAAAAGATGATGCCGTAATTTCTGCTGTAGAATTATCAAGCCGATATATTTCAGATAGGTTTTTGCCTGATAAAGCCATTGATTTAATGGATGAAGCAGCCTCCAAGATGAGAATTGAAATTGATTCCCTACCAGAAGAACTCGATGAGCTTAACCGAAGAATTATGCAATTAGAGATCGAGCGTGAGGCGATGAGGCGTGAGAAAAATAAGGACAAGGAAAACATAGTCAATAAGGAATTAGCTGATCTGAATGAAAAAAGACAGGATTTAAAAGCGAAATGGGAAGGCGAGAAAGAGGTCATCCAAGGCATACAAAAGCAAAAGGAACATATTGATAAGTTGAAATTGGAAGCCGAACAAGCTGAACGTTCTGGTGATTTTGGCAAGGTGGCAGAAATCCGATATGGTAAATTATCCGAGGCAGAGGCTAAATTGAATGAATTCCAAAGCAAGATGGTGGAAATGCAGAATTCCAGCCATACTTTGTTGAAAGAAGAAGTGGGAGCAGAAGAAATTGCGGATGTTGTTGCTCGCTGGACTGGAATTCCGGTAAGTAAAATGCTGCAAAGTGACAGAGAAAAGCTCCTGCATCTAGAAAAAGAATTAGGTAAAAGAGTAGCCGGACAAAGAGAAGCCATTGGCGCATTATCAGATGCTGTAAGAAGAAGCCGAGCAGGATTGCAAGACCCTCGCAAACCGATTGGTTCCTTCATTTTTATGGGTACAACCGGTGTAGGTAAAACTGAGCTAGCAAAAGCATTGGCTGAATATTTATTCAATGATGAAAATGCGATGGTCAGAATTGATATGTCCGAATATCAAGAAAGACATGCGGTCAGCCGATTGGTTGGTGCGCCTCCAGGCTATGTGGGGTATGACGAAGGTGGTCAGTTAACTGAAGCGGTTCGTAGAAAACCATATTCAGTAATTCTCTTGGATGAAATTGAGAAAGCACATCCAGATACATTCAACATCCTGCTTCAAGTATTGGATGATGGTCGATTGACCGATAATAAAGGTCGATTGGCGAATTTCAAAAACACCATCATCATCATGACCACTAATATTGGTTCATCAATGATTCAAGAGAGATTAAGTCCTGAGAATTATGTGGGAGATGAATGGAAGAAGGCTGAAATCATGGATCAGACCAGAAATGAAGTATTCGAATTGCTGAAACGTTCAGTTAAGCCTGAATTTTTGAACAGAATTGATGAAACCATCATGTTTGAACCATTAAATGAAGAAATCTTAAGACAAATTGTAAGCATTCAGTGGAAAGAAATTCAAAATCGATTGAAAGAGAATGGAGTTCAAATAGATGCAACCAATGATGTGCTAGACTATTTAGGAAGAGTGGGATATGACCCTCAATTTGGTGCTAGACCATTGAAAAGAGTGATGCAGCGTACTATTTTGAATCAACTTTCTAAACAAATTCTGGCAGGCGAAATCAGTAATGACAGCACCGTGTTGGTAGAAATGGAAAATGATGAGATCCTATTCAGAAATGTTGAGGATGTTGAAATTGAATAACCCTAGTCAGAAAATAAAATATGATTAAATACGATCAGAACGTCATCTCGGAAAAAAAGACGGTACAATCAATAAAAACCGTATGAGGAGATTCTTCATACGGTTTTTTTTATAAATTCTAAACCTCAGTCAATTTCTTCTGTTATATATGCTAAAAGGTCTGCATAACGTCATTTATAGTATTTTGATTTAATGATTTTTGCTTTTTACCTCCCTTTTTGAAGCATAATTTATTAGTTTAAAGTTTCTATGGAAAATTATCTTAATCGCTACCAAGAAATCAGGAGAACAACTGAAAGCATTTGTGAACCTTTAGAGACAGAGGATTATGTTGCTCAGCCCATATCGGATGTGAGCCCGCCCAAATGGCATTTGGCACATACGACCTGGTTTTTCGAAACATTTTTACTGAAGGAATTTTCTAAAGATTACAGAGAATTTCATCCTCAATACGCCTTTCTTTTCAATAGCTATTATGTGAGTGCAGGTGAAAGAATGTTGCGCCCCAATAGAGGAAATATGACCCGCCCTACCGTTGAGGAAATTTATCAATACAGAAAATATGTAGATGTAGCTGTTGGGGAATTACTATCTCATATCATTACCGATGAGATGAAAAGTATTCTGGAGATCGGTTTTAACCATGAACAACAACATCAGGAATTACTTTTTTACGACATCAAATATATTTTAGGACACAATCCACTTTTCCCAGCTTACGATAAAGGCTTTGAAGAATATTTCACCGAAGATTGGGAGCACGATTGGGTACACATCAATAAAGGCAATTACAAAATTGGCTTTGAAGGAAAAGGCTTTTCCTTTGATAATGAACATAACTACCATGAAGTACATTTAGAAGGCGCAAAAATCAGTAATCGATTAGTCACCAATGGTGAATATTCTGAATTTATAGAAGCTAATGGTTATGAAAAGCATGCATATTGGCATTCAGATGCTAGAGTTTGGTTGGAAGAAACTGGAATTTCTGCTCCTTTATATTGGCATAAAATAGATGGAAAATGGCATTATTATACTTTAGCCGGATTAAAACCAATTAATAAAGATGCTCCTTTAATGCATATCAGTTTTTATGAAGCCTATGCTTTCGCAGAATGGAAAGGCATGCGTTTACCTACTGAGTTTGAGTGGGAAACGGCTGCTAATTTATTCGATTGGGGGAAAAGATGGGAACATACTGCAAGCGCATATCTCCCCTATCCTGGATATAAAAAACCAGCAGGTGCTATTGGAGAATACAATGGCAAATTTATGGTCAACCAGATGGTGATGCGGGGTTCATCACGCGCCACTTCATTAAATCATTCAAGAAAAACATATAGAAACTTCTTTCACCCGCATTTGCAGTGGCATTTTAGCGGGATAAGATTAGCACAAGATTTATGACAACAAACACAACCGAAAAAATAAGCTTTTCAGTGGCGGATGCCGTGAAGGAAGGACTTACACAAAAAGAAAAATCACTACCCAGCTGGCTATTTTATGATTCGGAAGGTGACCGCCTTTTTCAGGAAATCATGAATATGCCGGAATATTATCTCACCAATTGTGAATTTGATATTTTCCAAAAGCATAAAGATGATATCTTATCCATTATTTCTGCAGATGCAGCGGGTTTTAATCTGATAGAATTTGGTGCTGGTGATGGCATGAAAACAGAGATCTTATTAAAACATTTTGTTAAGCAAAATGCCACTTTCAATTACAAGCCAGTAGATATTTCTGAAAATGTATTGAATTTGTTGCAGGAAAGAATGCAAAAATCCATTCCTGATTTAGATATAGCTCCAATCAATAAAGAGTACTTTTCTGCTCTTGATACGCTTAATGAAGATCGGGAAAATCCAATGGTTGTGCTTTTTATGGGCGGAAATATAGGGAACTTCGAAATTCAAGATGCGCTATCATTTGTAAATCAAATTGCCAATAAATTGAGAACTGGTGATAGAATCATTATGGGCTTTGATATGAAAAAAGACCCTGAAATGATATTGAGTGCCTATAATGACAAGCAAGGTATCACTCGCCAATTTAATATGAATCTGCTCACAAGATTAAATAATGAATTAGATGCCGATTTTGATTTGAAGCAATTCAAACATTTTCCGTGTTATGACCCTCAAACGGGAACTACAAAGAGTTTTCTTATTTCCCAAAAAAAGCAAACTGTTGAATTAAAAGCCATCGACACCACCATCAATTTCAAAGCATGGGAGCACATTCATGTAGAAATATCCCAAAAATTCGATGAAGATATGATTGAAAATATGGCAATTAAAGCCGGCTTGAAAGTTGATGAATATTTCTATGATGAAAAGGAGTACTTTGCTGATGTGGTGATGAGGAAGTGAAAAGTTTAAATTTTACTTCACTTGTCTTAGCGTCTCGCTAAGACTAGGTGGTCGTTCAGCTCCATAAGTTGCCTTTTACCTTCAGAAAGGTAAGCACAAGCGGACGCTTGCGTTATTGCAGCCTGATTCATTTTAAAAACTGTTTCAAGCGTCCGCTTGGAACATTGGCAAAACACCTTTAAGAGTGAGAATATATTTCTTAATTGAATCAGTTCTTACTTTGTTCTCCAAATTTGAATCAATCTCACAATAAAAAGAATTCCCAATCCAAAAAATAAAATTAATAGTCCATAATTTGAAATGTTTTGCCCCTTTATGGAAGTAGTTAATAGTATCGATAACATTAATATTGAAAGGGCAGAGAATAAAAAAGCAATTAATCCAGTTATAATGGTTGATACTAATTTCATCCTATTATTTACTTTTGACAGTCGCTTTAATCCTAGTGAAATAAGATAAGCCGCTACCACCAAAAAGCCTGTTAAAATTATTAAATGTTTATTATGAATTACATAATAGGTATCATGTAGCTGGATATCGATAGATTCATCAAATCTAAAACCAGTTTGTAAGCCAAGTGAAACTGCTAAAATCGCTGATAAAAATATTGCCCATCTAATTTCCAATTGCCTTTTCATATTTCATATTGACATTAACTGTAATTTGATCCAAGATTTATCCCGTATTTATCTGGAAATGACCTTGCCCCCATTCCTTTAAGTCTTAGCGAGACGCTAAGACTAGGTGGGGAAACACTTTCAATACTCTTAATCAGGTCATAATTTTCACTGTAGAAAAAATCTTTTTTTTCTTATTTTCTTTGCGACTTGGCGCCTTTGCGGTTAACCACAGCCTTAGGCTGCCATTTTATAGTGGTTAAAAAAGCATTTGTTAAATGCCATAATTTGCGTTTAACTACCGATGACTATCCTCATCTTCCAAAATACTTAAATAACTTTCATATCGACTAGGCGCAATCTTTCCTTCTTCCATTGCTTCTCTAAAAGCACATCCTGGCTCATGGGTATGCGTGCAATTATTAAATCTACATTCCCCTATATATTCCCGCATTTCAGGGAAGTAATGGCTTAGCTCTTCATTGCCTATATCCCAAAGACCCAATTCTTTTATACCTGGCGTATCAATCACAAAAGCTCCCTCCCAGGCTTCAAACATTTCAGCAAAAGTGGTGGTATGCACTCCCTTGCCCACTGATTCCGATACCTCCCCTATTCTTTGCTCTATATGAGGCGAAATCAAATTCAGCAAAGTAGATTTCCCTACTCCCGAATGACCTGCAAAAAGAGAAGTCTTTCCATCCAAAACGGCTTTCAATTCTTCTATCCCAATATTTTCCTCAGCGGAGACTAACAACACTTTATAGCCTAATTCCTGATAATCAAATTTGAGTGCTTCATAATATTCCAATCCCTCTTCATCCAATAAATCTGCTTTGTTAAATACCAATACAGCAGGTATTCTAAAAGATTCACAACTCACCAAAAAACGGTCAATAAATCCCAAACTTGTTCTAGGGAAAGCCAAAGTCACTATTAAAACTGCCTGATCAATATTAGCTGCCAGACGGTGGCTATGCTTCTTTTTTCGAGTTGATTTTCTAATGATATAATTTTCCCTGGGCAGTACATCCTTAATAATGGCTTCCTTATCATTTTCAGGTGCAATATTCACCCAATCGCCCACTGCCACTGGATTGGTGACTTTTTCATCATCCAAACGGAGCTTACCTCTCAAGCGACACTCATAAAATTTCCCCTCCGCAAAAACGGTGTACCAACTTCCAGTTGATTTAAAAACTCTTCCCTTCATCATGATAGGTTCATTTTTTGGATGATAGGTGCAATATGCTTCATAATCTTATCCTTTGCTCCAATATTTTGATTTACATATTCCAAAGCCCTTTGAGAAGATTCCTCAATTTTAAATTTATCCGAATTCATAATGGATAAAAACTCCTGAGCATTCGCTACCTTAAAAGCAGCTTTAGCATCTAATAAATCTAATGCCTCCTGAAATTTACGGTAGTTTTTATTTCCGAAAAATACAGGCAAGCCAAAACAAGCTGCTTCCAATGTATTATGCAATCCATCTCCATAAGCTCCACCTATAAATGCTATTTTACCATATTGATATAAGGAAGAAAGCATTCCAATATTATCAATTAAAATCACTCTTGTTTCTGCTTTAGCAACAGATTTAATTTCGCTAAATCTACTTGTCGGAATTTTTAAAACCTCCTCATGCAGTTTTAAATTGGCTTCACTAATATCGTGCGGAGCAATAATGGCTTTCCATTCAGGATTTTGTTGTAAAAATGGAGCTATTACTTTTATGTCTTGCTCCCACGTACTTCCTCCTATTAAAACAGGCTGATCTTTTGAAAATTCGACAAACATTTCCTGAGGTTTCAGACTATCCGTAATGGATTTCACTCTATCAAATCGCGTATCACCACTTACGCTCACATTATGAATATGAATGCCTTTTAGCAAAGCAGCCACCGTTTTATTTTGAATAAAAATATGATCGAATTGCTTCAATATTTTTCGGTAAAACCCCCCGTGAAATTTAAAGAATCGTTGATTGGAACGAAAAATTGCAGAAACAGAATATACCCAGCAATCTGCTTCCGATAATGCTTTTAGGTGATAATGCCAGAATTCATATTTCACAAAAAATGCCAGTTTGGGTTGGGTAATTTTAACAAATCGCTCAGCATTTTCAGCGGTATCCAAGGGCATATAGCAAATGTAATCTGCCAATTCATAATTTTTACGCACCTCATAACCTGAAGGCGAAAAGAAAGTCAAAAGGATAAAGAAATCGGGATGTTCTTGTTTGAAAGCTTCAATCAAAGGTCTGCCTTGTTCAAATTCACCTAAAGATGCGCAATGAAACCAAACTACTGGCTGTTCAACAGATTTAAACCTTTCCTCCAACTGAGGAAATAAATCTTTCCGACCTTCTACAAACTTTTTGGATTTGGCATTTATTAAAGAATGGAGTTTTACTCCAACACTCAACAATGAAATACCCAACCGATAAAAGAATTCACCCATGCGGTAAAATTAAGGGGAAAAATTTACGAATAAGAAATTTATATGATTTAAATGTGAATTGAGAATACTTTGGAAAGTGCTACTTTTACTGACTCTGAAATTTCAAAATCAATTTCACCAATTTTCTTTACAAATCTTTCTTCAGAAACAGAACGAACCTGAAAGCAATCAGCAGAAGAAGGTTTTGACAAATTGTTTCTATTATTTGGAGTTACTTTAACCATCCAAGGGGCTACTTCATATTTGGATTTCCAATCAGTTAAAGGAACTACAACCTTTAAAGGCAATTTTCCTAAAGCATCATCATTTACAATCAATGCAGGTCTTGTCTTTTTAATTTCTGCTCCTATTGTAGGGTCAAGGTTTATTAACCAAATTTCATTTTGCTTCATAAAATTCATCAAAATCAATTGAAGTAAATGCTGTTAACTCTTTATTAGTTTTGTACTCCACCAACATCTCTTCAACTGCATCTTTCATTTCAGCTTTACTATCTCTTTCTAAAGATTTCATTGCAAATTGAATAATCTCTTTTCTATCATCAAAAGACATAAGAGATATCTCATTTAAAATTTCTTCTTTGCTCATTTCTTTTACTTAATATTTTAATATTTAAACATATCAAATAACATCTTAAGTTCAAAACTCACCCCTTCCTCCTCACAAAAACAGCCACCAAAGCCGAAGTTACAGCCCCTATTACAAGAGCAAACACAGCACTCTGCCACAGATAAGTCTTCAAATTAAAATAAGCATCTGCCTCTGCTTGGGTCATTTGTCCTTGATTTACGGCATAAGCAGAAACATTTTCAAAATACTCAGGAGAAATTAAATCATGGGTTACCATTTGACTGAAAGGCGTTAAAATCACCACTACTGCTGTGATGACCATGCCTGAAACGAATCCTTGCTTCCAGCTCATCACATTTTTATAATGCTTCTTTCGCTTTTCCAATAAGGCAAATACATAAACCAATATGGCTGGGATGGCAACAAAATTGGTATAAGTCGCATGCTCTGCAATCTTTTCATCATGCCAGCCCATGGCTTTTTCAAAATACATCCAAATGAGCATCATAATCACAAAGATTAATCCCCATTTAATTTCAATTAGTCGTTTCTTCATTTTTAAGTTTCCGTTGTTGACTTACTAAATATACTCCAAAAAATATCATCAATGCAAATAGCGCTTTCTCCCATTTGAAAACTTCTTGTCCAATTAAAATAGTGATTAAAGTGGCAAAAACGGGTTGTAAATAAATATAATAACCCACTATAGTAGAATTCACATGCTTTAAAGCCATTGCATTTAAAAGATATGCCAAAAATGTAGTCCCAATAATTACATAAACTATACTCCACCAAATTCCTGCTGGAAAAGCTTGAAATTCCACATCAAAAATCGGGACTATTCCAAAAGGAACAATCATCATAGTTCCGAAAAGAAATACCCATTTCACAACCGTAATGGGCTCATATCTCTGCATTAAGGGTTTTACCATCACCAGATAAATCGCATAGAAAGTGGCGTTGAGGAAAATAAAAATATCACCTAAAAAGGCATCATTTTCTAAGCTGACTTCTTTATTCAGCACTAATAAAATCACTCCACATGCTCCTATGAGGACTCCGATAACTTTACGCCAAGTAATCTTCTCATTCAGCAACCAAAAAGAAATTGCCAATACTATAATTGGATTTGCCGTCATGATGATGCTGGCATTTACCGGGCTGGTCAGGCTTAAGCCATTGAAGAAAATCAACTGATTTCCCATTACTCCAAAAACTGCACATTTGGCAAAAAGCCAATAATCTTTCTTTCTAATTACTTTTTCTGAGGAAGTAAGCGCATGATAAATCCAAAAGAGAATAGTAGCCACCGTTGCTCTTAACAATATAAAAGCATTGGGACTCATATAATTAGGCATCACGCCTTTGGCGATGACATAATTTGCTCCGTAGATTAAACCTACTAGCGCGAGTGCTCCATGAATTTGCCAAGTCTTATTCATTTGGCAAAACTAATGGAATATGTGGATATTGCAGGTTAAATACCAAAGCTAATATTAAACTCGCGCAGGAGATGAAATTGGCTAAAGAAACCTGTCAGGTTTCTAGTATTTTTCGTAGAAATATTTCAAGTTATCCATCAATGCTATCAAGAACAAACCTGACAGGTTTTTGGTAGCTTAGAATCGAGCTCTTTAAAATTAAAAAATTATGATATTCGGAGAAGATAAACCACTGGCAGAAAGAATGCGTCCCACTAAACTGGAAGAATTAGTCGGACAACAGCATTTGGTAGGCGAAAAGGGAGTTTTGAGATTGACTATTGCTCAAGGAAAAGTGCCTTCCATGATTTTTTGGGGACCTCCGGGCGTGGGCAAAACCACCATTGCCAATATCATAGCCAACCAGGTGAAAGCACCATTTCAAACATTAAGTGCCATCAGTGCTGGGGTGAAAGATGTGCGAGAAGTCATTCAGAGAGCCTCCCGATCCGGGAAAATCATTTTATTTATAGATGAAATTCATCGCTTTAATAAATCGCAGCAAGATGCATTATTAGGCGCTGTAGAAAAAGGAGTAATTACTCTGATCGGTGCCACCACAGAAAATCCATCTTTTGAGGTTAATTCAGCTTTGCTTTCTCGCTGTCAGGTTTATACACTCAAAGCATTGGAATTAGAGGATTTAAAAGGATTGCTGAATACCGCTTTAGCAAATGATGAAAAATTAAAAGAGCTCAAGATTGAAATCAAAGAATATGAAGCCTTGATTCAGCTTTCAGGTGGAGATGCCAGAAAGCTTTTGAATTTATTTGAATTGGTCATTGATGCTTATGGAAAGGATGAAAAAATAGAAATCACCAATGAGCAAGTCAGGGAAATCGCTCAAAATAGAATGGCGATTTATGATAAGTCTGGCGAGCAGCATTACGATATCATTTCTGCCTTTATCAAAAGCATAAGAGGAAGTGACCCCAACGCAGCACTTTATTGGTTGGCCAGAATGATTGAAGGTGGTGAAGATGTGAAATTTATTGCTCGTAGATTGTTAATCTCTGCATCTGAGGATATCGGACTGGCAAATCCAAATGCTTTATTAATTGCTACCAATACTTTTCAAGCGGTAAGCATGATTGGATACCCCGAGGCAGAAATAGTGCTGGCACAATGTGTGACTTATTTAGCCTGTTCCCCAAAAAGTAATGCTTCCTACTTAGCCATTAAAAAAGCAAGGCAATTAGTTCGTGAAACCGGGGATTTATCCGTTCCACTGCATTTACGAAACGCTCCAACTAAGTTGATGAAAGATATGAATTACGGTAGTGGATATAAATATTCACACGATTTTCCTGAAAATTTTGCTTATCAAGAATTTATGCCTGAAGAAATTAGCAAAAACACCCTCTACGAGCCTCAGGACAATGCAAGAGAGAAAGATTTTCGACAAAAGCTGCAAAATCTTTGGCGAAAAAAGTATAATTATGACTAATCTAAGAATTATGGTATTTTTTTTATGAATTTAATTACCTACCTTTAATTTTAATAAAAAACTAAGCATAAACTATAACTAAAAAGAACATGGATCCAAAACTGGAAAAGTGGAAAGAGATTGAATTTAATGTGGATCTACCGCATGCAAAATACGAAGTCTCAAATTACGGTAGGATTAAAAGTTACTCCACACGTGAAACTGGAAAAATCATCAAAGGATCAAATGTGAACGGCTATCAAGCTATCATGGTACGCTTTGATAAAAGAATTACACAAAGCTATTATGTGCACCGTCTGGTTGCTGAATCATTTATCCCGAAGGATAATGACAATCAGGTGTATGTAACTCACTTGGATTATGATAAATCCAACAATCATGTGAGTAACTTAAAGTGGGTATCAGAAAGAGAATTAGCCGACCACAACAACAAAAACCCTAAAGTTTTAAAGAAAAGGGTGACCGGTTATAAATTGACCGAATCGGATGTGAGAGTGATTAAAAAAATGTTGAAAAACGAAAAGACGAGATACAGTCAAATCGCTCGTCAGTTTGGAATCACCCACACACAATTAAACAGAATACGAAAAGGACACAATTGGGGACATGTAACCATTGATGATTAATTAATCATCACTTTCATTTTAAATTTTAAGGCATGCAAACTTTAATTAGTTGCATGCTTTTTTAGTTTTTCCCGCTAATTGTTTATCCCATTCATAAAATTATGCTGATGATTGTAAAAGCTTCAAGCTATTCAATTGTTTATCCCGTAATTCTGCGCTAATTTTAAGCCCAAATTGGTATACAAAATGCAAAGAGACAATAAAATATTCGACCTCATTAAGAAGGAGCAAAAAAGACAGGAAACTGGTATAGAACTTATCGCATCCGAAAACTTCACTTCACCTGAAGTGATGGAAGCTATGGGAAGCGTATTGACCAATAAATATGCTGAAGGCTTACCAGGAAAAAGATATTATGGAGGATGTGAAGTGGTAGATGAGGTTGAAAATTTAGCAATAGAAAGAGTCAAAGAATTATTTGGCGCTACTTGGGCTAATGTTCAGCCGCATTCTGGTGCTCAAGCCAATGCAGCCGTTATGTTGGCTTGTTTAAATCCTGGGGATAAAATATTAGGATTTGACTTATCGCACGGTGGTCATTTAACACATGGCTCTGCAGTAAATTTCTCAGGGAAATTATATCAACCCTCATTTTATGGAGTGGAAGAAGAAACTGGTTTAATCGACTGGGATAAAGTTGAGGCTACAGCCAAAAAAGAAAAACCAAAAATGATCATTTGCGGTGCATCAGCATACAGCCGTGAATGGAATTATAAAAAATTAAGAGAAGTAGCCGATGAAGTGGGGGCTATTTTATTAGCTGATATTGCTCACCCTGCTGGTTTAATAGCAAGAGGTTTATTAGATGACCCTTTGGATTATTGCCATATTGTAACCACCACTACACATAAAACATTGCGTGGACCAAGAGGCGGTTTGATCATGATGCGTGATGATTTTGAAAATCCATTTGGATACAAAAACCCAAAAGGAGAATTACGTAAAATGACACAATTATTGGATTCAGGTGTATTCCCTGGAACCCAAGGCGGTCCTTTAGAGCATGTGATTGCCGCTAAAGCAGTTGCTTTCGGTCAGTGTTTAACGGATGATTATTTCAACTACATTTTGCAAGTAAAGAAAAATGCTGAAGTTATGGCTAAAGCATTTATGGAAAGAGATTATAAAATCATTTCCGGAGGCACTGACAATCATTTAATGTTAATTGATTTACGATCTAAAGGCATTACGGGTAAAATTGCTGAGGCTGTATTAGGTGAAGCTGATATTACCATCAACAAAAACATGGTGCCATTTGATGATAAATCACCTTTTGTCACTTCAGGTATGCGAATTGGAACAGCAGCCGTAAGTTCAAGAGGATTGATGGAAACTGATATGGAAAGAATAGTAGATTTCATCGATACAGTGATCACTCAACATGAGGATAAGCAAAAAATTGCTTCAGTGAAAAATGAAATTAATGAATGGATGGTTGAATTTCCTTTATTTAAATAATGTCGAAATCGCCTAATATTCACGAGCAATCAACAAAGTTTTATCTAATTATAATTTAGATTTCATATAACAATATATGCCAGCAGATCAACCACAAGCGGAGATGAGCTTTTTAGATCATCTGGAATCCTTTCGATGGCATATCGTAAGGGCTTTGTCCGCTGTTGTAATTTTATCTATTGTAGCCTTTGCTTCTAAAGAGTTTGTCTTTGGAACCTTGATTTTAGGTCCTTCCAGACCTGATTTCTGGTTTTACCAAATGGCTTGTCAATTGGGGCAAACTGTGGCGAATTCAACTGCTTTTTGCATAGATGAATTGCCCTTCATTATTCAAAGTAGAAAAATGACAGGGCAGTTTAGCATGCACATAACCTCCTCAATTGTTTTGGGGATAATAGTGGCTTTCCCCTATTTTTTCTGGGAAATGTGGCGATTTATAAGCCCCGCCCTATATGAAAAAGAGAAGAAAACTAGTAGAGGGGCTACATTTTTTGTGAGCTTACTTTTTATGTCAGGAGTATTATTTGGCTATTATATAGTGTCACCTATTTCTATCAATTTCTTGGCAAATTATCAGGTGGATGCTTCTGTTATGAATGAGTTTGACATCACATCTTATGTTTCAACTTTAACCATGTTGGTCTTAGCATGTGGATTGATGTTTCAACTGCCAATGGTGATACTTTTTATGAGTAAAGCAGGAATAATCAACCCACAGATATTAAAACAATATAGAAAAATTGCAATCGTAATAATTTTAGTGTTGAGTGCTTTTATTACTCCACCTGATCCTATTAGCCAATTGTTGATTTCGCTTCCACTTTTAATTTTATATGAAATAAGTATTTATATTTCAGCAATTATTCATAAAAGAAAGGATAAAAAAGAAGCAGAATTAAAGAAATTAGAAGATAGCTAAAAATAAGTAATATGCTTTTTGCCAATATACCAGGACTTACTGATTTAAAAGAACAACTGATAAAGGGTGTGAAATCTGGTAAAATTGCGCATGCCCAACTATTTTGGGGGAAATCAGGCGCAGCTAATTTACCAATGGCTTTGGCATATGCTACTTATTTAAATTGCGAAAATCCATCTGAACGTGATGCTTGTGGAGAGTGTAATTCCTGCCACAAAAATGCAAAATTCATCCATCCAGATTTTCAATTTTCATTTCCTACTGCTGCCAATGACAGCATAAAAGGTGATGATTCGAAGTTGAGCAATAATTTCATGAAATATTGGAGGTCATTTCTTTTAAAAGATCCTTTTGCCTCAGCATCAAATTGGATAGATCATATCGGAACTGGAAACAAACAGCTCAATATTGCTAAGGATGAAAGTAAAAACATTATTAGAAACCTTTCCCTAAAAGCTTTTGAAGGCAAATATAAAGTGATGCTTATTTGGTTGCCAGAATATCTGCATCCTTCAGCTGCCAATGCACTTTTGAAAATTATTGAAGAGCCTTCCGATAAAACGGTGTTTTTATTGGTATCCAATAATAGAGAGAAATTAATAGGCACCATCATTTCGAGAACGCAAGCTGTACATGTGCCTAACTATTCTGATGAAGAAGTAAAGGATATTTTAGTTTCAAAATATGAAGTCCCTGAAAATCAAGCCAAGCAATTAGCTCATATTGCTCAAGGTGATTTGCATAAAGCAGTTGAATTAATTGACGATGTTTCAGATGATGCACAACAAGAATTTGAGCAGTGGATGCGTGAATGCTGGGCGAATGATTATACCAAATTGGTAAAGCGATCTGATGATTTTCACAAATGGGGCAAAATGAATCAACAGCAATGGCTTGTTCATGCTGAGAATATCTTGAGAGAATCATTAGTCGCATTAATGCAAAGCACCGAATTGATGAGAGTTCCAGATGAACACGAGCAGTTTGTGATGAAATTCAGCAAAACCCTAAGCTTGGAAAAAATTGCTCAAATGAATGAAATCCTTAATAAAGCCATTTACTACTTGGAAAGAAATGCCAGTGCTAAAATGACTTTGCTTAATGTTTCGCTTCAATTATCTGCTATTTTAAGAAGGAAGTAAACTTTTAAACACAGAGATAAATCAAGAATTTCACGGAGGACACGGAAAGGCTTTTAGTTATATCAGTACCGCAAAGACAATATCAAACAATATTTAACATAAACTTAAGACTTTATATCCTTAGTGCATCTCAGTGTAAAACTCTGTGAACATTGTGGTTAAAAAAAGTGGTTTAAAGTCAGTAAACCATACCGAAGACTTGAAATAATTCCTGGTCTTTTCCTCTAATTTCAGCAATCACTCTTAGTCCTTTTCCTGATTCTTCGATTTTCAATAAACCATAATTCAATACATTCACCAACTTTCCAATTCTATTCGGATTGGGTTCTTGTGGGGCATTTTCCCATACGTGAGTCAAACCGCTCGAGGTAACATCTATTAAGGGATAGTTTAAACCTTCAACTTGCAAATTTGAAATTTCAGCTATATGTCTATCTCCACTTAATAGCAAAGCAGCTTTTGGTTGCTTTTCCTGAACCAACTCAAAAAGCTTTTGCCTCTCCTGAGGGAAATTAGCCCATTTTTCATAATCATGCTTTTCTGAAATAAACTGAATACCACTAGCAATTATATATAAAGAAACCTCATCATCTGAAAGCTCATTTTCCAACCAACTCCATTGCTCTTCTCCTAAAATAGTTCCCTCTTCATTTTTTTGATAAACTCTATTTTTTCGCTCTAATTCATCTCTGTGATATCTGGCGTCTAATAGTATAACTCTTATAGTATGTGATTTCCATTTCAAATCATAAGAAGAATAAACCCCTTCTCTTTCTCTTCTAGTATCTTCCTCAGAAACATCAAAAAAATCTAAGAACATTTGCTGGCTCTCATCCCTATATTCATATTCTTTTCCAGCATCATTTCTTCCGTAATCATGGTCATCCCAGACGCCTATTACAGGCATTTCATTTCTTAACTTTTTGTAGTCTTTTTCATTTTTTTGCAGTTCATATTTTTCTTCCAGTACTTGCATGTCATCTGTATCACCATAAATATTATCCCCCAAAAACATAAATAAATCCGGATTATGATCCATAATGGGTTGCCACAAAGGTTGCTCAAGATTCTGGCGATTGCATGATCCAAAAGCTAAGGTCAAAGTCTCTTTGGACTCGAAATCAAATATCTGGTCTTGCGCTAAAAGTGAAGTAAATGTTAAAGGAATGAATATTGAGAGGAATATTATCTTTCGCATTATTTTAAAAGTTTATCTAATTTATTGAAATGCTAATTTATGAGATTTATAAAGCAAAACCTTTATGCTAAGGTTAACTTTTTAATAAGTTATAGAACACAACTTTAATTAACAGATAAATGTAACTACAGTTGAAAATTGTATTACAAAGCATGCGAGGATGAAATAAAGATCAAAATTAAGGGGCTACAATTTTAAATAACATATTGATTCTCTCTGAATCATAAAGATTAAGTGCTTGCTGCAATCTTCTGGATGCCAATTTATAGTCTTTATTATGCATCGCTATCAATCCCTGATTGAAATATTGCAAAGCACTTAATTGTCTGAGGCTTATTTCTTTATAAATAGTTTTAGAATTCGGTTGACCATAAACGAAAGAACCTATCGACTCATTTTGGTTTAATTGAGCAGAATTAATGTTGGGAAGGAAATCTGTTTTAAATTCTTTCACTTCCTCCGCATCTGAAACAAATCCATTTCGAGGATCGGTAGTTTCGAATATGTATTCCTGATTATTCATTTCAGCAACGATGAAGACATGGTAATCTGTTTCTATGATACTGTGCTCAATATCAAAATACTTCAGTAATATGGAATAGGTAATACTTGCAGAAACACAATCATAACTGCCATTTTCCAACAAATTGGCGAAAGTAGTTCCTTTATTGTACTTCTTTAAAAGCTTTTGATGTGTTTTATAAAAAAGATATTCCAAAAAATACTCAGCATCCGTAGAGGATCTGCTTTCCAGTTTTTTCACCAATCTGTTCCACTGCTTATGGTTATCGAAATTTTCTACTGAAGATATATAAGCAATATCATCCAATAATTCATTATTCTTAGGGTTGAATTCTTGAGCTAATAATGAGCTATTAAAGCACAATAATATAGCTAGTAATCCAAAAAGAATGGTGGATAAAGAGTTTCGATATGGTGCTTTGATAGATTTCAATATTAACTAAATGTTAACAAATAACGATTTATCATTATATAAAGTTAACAATTAATTAATAAAAATAATAAAAAGGTAATATGAAAGATGAAACTCAATGATTTTAAGACACTGGCAGCTAAATCAATAGCTTAATTGTTATAAATCACCAACATGATTAAGGTAGTAATCTGTTTGAGTTAACAGTTCTTCATTTTCATAAATGAAATTAGAATTTCAACTTTACGAACTACTTATTGTTGATTAAAAAGGGCTGTTATCTGGATGAAGGAAGAGTTAATGAGTAAATTTTAATCTCCCAAAGAGTTCTTAGTTACATAATATCTGTAAGCAACTATAGCTTTCTCCCATTTTTTTAATTTGGTTAAATCCTTATGTGCAAAGCTTGGGAAAACCGCTTTATTAAATTTTGCAAGTGCCTTGAAAATTTGTTTCATGAATTGGGAAATGAAATTATCTAATTTCGTAATTCTCCTCAACGTATCGGGATGCCTTTAAATATAAAGACAAATCAAATAATAATAGACCATCTCAGAAGTAAATTACACACCTGAATAAAATTTAAAATAATATTAATTCTGAGACAGTCCTATAGTGCTATCGAGTAGAATATTTCTTTAATCTTTCCTTAAGCTGATCTTTATCGCTAGTAATACTTGGGTCACTGTAAATACTTTTTGACAATTCAGCAACTGCTTTCTTTTTATAGCCTAATTTTTGGGCAATCTCTTGGCAAAAAACGATCTCACTCTTATAAACTTTACCGTCAATTTTCATTAATTGGACAATATTATATAAATATTCAAATCTTTGATCTTCGGATAAAGTATCTAAGTTCTTGATAGGCTCAGGATTTTTTATCATTTGATATATTTCATCCTCTGTCACTCCATTAGCCTTACCAATTTTTTCTATTAAGTTCGCTTCCTTATCTGCCAGTTCATTATCTATTGTGGCTAATTTAATTAAGATTTTTAGCTGTTCTTTTAACATGGTTTAATTTTTAGACTTTTAAGTTTTAGTATCCTATTTTATGGTATTAAACAAGCATAAGTAATTTATTAATAAATACCTATAATTTGTTAAAATTTTATAAATGCATCTAAAGTTAATAATACTTTTGAAAAATCACATTTTTTTATCGGCTAATGTAATTATTCCACAAACTTTCCAATAAAAAATAAACTGTCGGCTAAAGATCATTTATGGATTTTAATTTATCAAAATTCATTCATTTTCATAAATTGAATATCTTATGGAGATTAATAAAAAATCATTCATAAAATCATAATTAAAAATTCAGCTTGGAACAAATAACCGACCGAAGGTGAAATTCTAACATAGATTCAACAGGCTGTCTTGAATAATTCAGGCTAGCAACTTTAAAACATTAATTACAGAATGAAAAAGGAAAAAATAAGCTTTGAAGGTTCAATGGGAGATCAGCTATCTGCGCAAATTCATTTTCCTGCAGATGACAAAGCTCACAATTTCGTCATTTTTGCCCATTGCTTTACCTGCAATAAAAACTTAAATGCAGTACGAAATATAATCCTAGGACTCACAAAGAAGGGTTTTGCCGTCTTAAGTTTTGATTTTACAGGATTAGGCCAAAGTGAAGGAGATTTTGCAGATACTAATTTCTCTTCCAATATAGAAGATCTTATAAATGCAGCGGATTACTTAGAAAAAAACCATCAAGCTGCCAGCATGCTTGTGGGCCATTCTTTAGGTGGTGCTGCCGTTCTGATGGCTGCCAGCAAAATTGATTCTATTTCTGCAGTTGCTACTATTGGTGCCCCTTCCCAACCTGACCATGTGCTGCACCTAATAAAAGATGGGAAAGAAGAAATTAAAAAAAATGGTGAAGCAGAGGTGAACATTGGAGGAAGACCATTTAAAATCAAAAAACAATTTTTAGATGATCTTCAAAGCAAAGACAATCTTAAAAAAATAGAAGACCTGAGAAAATCACTATTGATTTTACATTCTCCTCAAGATCAAACCGTGGACATTTCAAACGCAGCTGCGATTTATGAAAAAGCTCATCATCCCAAAAGCTTCGTTTCTTTGGACGGTGCAGATCATTTACTCAGCAGTAAAGAAGATTCTTTATATGCAGGTGAGCTAATTGCAACTTGGGCTAATCGATATATTAAAAAACCAGAACGAAAGAGAATTTCCACTGATTCACAAACAGTAGCATTTATAGGAGATAAAGATCAAAAATACACTACTCAAATTGTGGCTGAAGGCCATCACCTAGTCTCTGATGAGCCAGAAAATGCGGGAGGCAATAATTTCGGCACTTCTCCTTACGGATTACTCACTTCTGCTTTGGCTGCATGTACTGCCATTACATTGCGAATGTACGCCAATAGAAAGGAATGGGATGTGGATGAAATTTTGGTTCATGTGGATCAAGATCAAAGATATGATGAAGACAGTGAGGATTGCGAATCTGACAATAGCAAAATCACTTTCTTCGACAGGAGCATAGAAATAAAAGGCGACTTGGATGAAAAACAAAGAAAACGCCTAATTGAAATAGCCAATAAATGCCCTGTCCATAAAACCTTGGAAAACAAGATTAAAGTCGAAACAAAGGAAAAGTGATGTTTAACCACAAAAGATACAAAAGAACACAAAAGAAAATAATCTTGATTATTTTGGTTTCAATTCTTTTCCCAAGCCTTAATATTTGTATAAATACATTGAAAAAATGAGGGGTTTTAAAAGTATTGTCTAATTCTATTTCACTTATTAAAGGCTTATCTAGACTTATTTCTTTGTGGTTAAATTAAATCATTAAAATATTCGTTTATAAATGTTTTTTGTCCTTCACTATATAGGTTATATACGTTGAAATTAAATAAGATTCCTTTTGGCACTTTTAATAATTTCATATATGTGATCAATTGTGCTTCATGAACAGGCAAGACTTCTTTAACAGCTTTGAGTTCAATACAAATTGAGTTCTCTATTAATAAATCGCATCTTAGATTGGTATCTAAATTCAACCCTTTATAGCTTACTTCAATCAATCTTTCTGTTTGAAAATTGATATTTCGTTTTTTTAATTCGTGGATCAAACATTGGTGATAAATACTTTCTAATAGCCCTGGTCCTAATTCCTTATGAACCTCAATTGCAGCACCATTAATGTTATAAGTCAACTCTTTTAAAAAACTTTTTTGGGTAATCATAAAAACACATTCTGGTTGAAAATCTCTATTTGAATATAGCAATTTAAAATTTTCACTACTTCTACCAAAGTAGATATATTGAAATTTCAATCTTTTCTTACCACAAAATAAGAATATGATAAAAGAGACAAAAAAATTATTAGCTATGACTACCTTTTTGTGTATCAGTAAAAGATGACATTAACCGAATTTTAATTTTATGCTTAGCATAAAACCTTTTGTGTTCTTTTGTCTCTTTTGTGGTAGTTAATTATTATATTTATTTAAAGTTCTCCCCTTTTCATTTCAGGAGAAACTAAAATTCTTTTCTATCTTCAAGCAAAATTTTACAGCTCCATTATGATTTTAAATACCATTGACTGGGTTATTCTTTTTGGTTTTTTGCTTATTTCATTGGGGATAGGTTTTTGGACTTCCAGAAAAAATAAAAGTGCTTCCGAGTTTTTTGCAGCTGGCGGTAAAATGCCTTGGTGGCTTTTGGGGGTTTCCATGGTCGCTACCACTTTTTCCACAGACACTCCTAATTTAGTAACTGATATAGTCCGTCAGAATGGAGTTTCTGGAAACTGGGCTTGGTGGGCTTTCCTACTGACAGGCATGCTAACTGTTTTCGTTTATGCAGGTCTTTGGAAAAAATCAGGCGTATTAACTGATGTGGAATTTTATGAATTGCGATATTCAGGGAAAGCCGCTCGGTTCTTGAGAGGCTTCAGGGCTATTTATTTAGGATTTCTTTTTAATGTGATGATCATGGCTTCTGTTAGTTTGGCTGCCATTAAAATTGGGGGCGTTTTATTAGGGTTAAGCCCTGTCCAAACTGTTGTGATAGCAGGAATCATAACCGTTATTTACAGCAGTCTGGGAGGATTAAGAGGTGTTTTATTCACAGATTTCCTGCAGTTTTTCTTATCTCTAGGTGGCGCTTTGGTTGCTGCTTATGTTGCATTAAACCACCCAAAAGTAGGTGGCTTAGATAATTTGTTGATCCACAAGGACGTAGTGGATAAATTATCCTTTTTCCCATCTTTCTCAAACCCTGAAATGTGGGTCATGTTATTGATTATTCCGCTACTAGTTCAATGGTGGAGTACTTGGTATCCTGGGGCTGAACCAGGTGGCGGTGGATATATTGCTCAAAGAATGTTTGCCGCTAAAAACGCTGATCATTCTATAAAAGCAGTATTATTTTTTAATGTTGCACATTATGCCATCCGACCATGGCCTTGGATAATCGTGGCACTCTGTTCCATTATTGTCTTTCCAGATTTGGATAGTTTTGCAAAAGCTTTTCCCGCTGTAAATTCAGGAGTTGCCACGCATGATATGGGCTATCCAGCCATGCTGACATTCATTCCAGCTGGATTATTAGGTTTGGTAGTCACCTCATTAGTGGCTGCCTATATGAGTACAATTTCAACTCACTTGAATTGGGGTTCTTCTTATTTGGTAAATGATGTTTATAAAAGATTCATCAATCCTAAAGCTTCCGAAAGTAAGCAAGTTTTATTGGGACGATTATTAACGGTGGTTTTAATGATTTTCAGTATGCTGATGGCATTAGTTTTAGAAAATGCCTTGCAAACCTTTGAAATTCTCTTGCAAATTGGAGCTGGAACTGGTTTGATTTATATTCTCCGCTGGTTTTGGTGGAGAGTGAATGCCATTAGTGAAATAGTAGCTATGGTGGTCAGTTTCTTAGTAGCCCTCTATTTTGCTTTTGCAAATCAACCTTTTGGATTTGAAGAACTATTATCTTGGCAGAAATTAATCATAGGCGTAAGTATCACAACAATAAGTTGGGTAACAGCTAGTTTTTTAACTGAGAAAACTACTGATGAACAATTAGCAAATTTCCTCAACAAAGTAAATCCAGGTGGTCCTGGTTGGAAGAAAATCATTGCAAGATTATCAGCCAAGGGATTAATTCAGCCTAAAGCTCAAAAATGGAAAGTGCCCACTGGTATTATATGTATGATAGCTGGAAGTATGGGGGTTTACGGCTTTCTATTTAGCACCGGACTTTTTATTTATGGAGAGATTTTAAAAGCAAGTGGCTTATTGCTGTTTAGTATACTTTGTGGATTTGTGATTTTTAAATTATATCCGAAAATTATCGCTGAGGATTAATGGGTTGCTTCCCTATTAAAATCTGGAAGAACAATTTAAAATCCGAAGCCAAACTCCATAGTGGATAAGTGAAAGTTGCAGGTTTATTTTTCTCAAAAAAGTAATGTCCTACCCAAGCAAATCCATAACCCACAACTGGAATCAAAGCAAGACCCCAATAAGTTTGAGTAATCAAAGCCCAAGCCAAAACTCCAAAAAGCAAAGCCGTTCCCGTAAAATGCAGTTTTCTGCAAGTAGGGTCTTGATGTTCGCTTAAATAATAAGGATAAAATTCTTTAAAGCTTTTGTATTTTCTTTCAGCCATGATTCAAATTATTTGTGCTATCAAATTACACAAATAATGGGTATTTTAAAAATTACCAACTTTCTTCATAATGGATAATTAGTCCATTTCTATAACGTCAAGTTCTCGTAGTCTTTCCAACCAAAGTTTAGTCAGCCTATGGCAGAGAACTGAACTTCTAAAGAAATAACAAAAGTCTTCTTTGCGAAAACTTTGCGTCATTGCGGCTCTGCGAGACTTTTTAAGCGTCTATGACGCATGCGGTCAATCTTGTTTTAGTAGCAATAATTCCTCATTCTATCAACCCTTCAATACTTGAGCCGCTTCCTTGGCAAAATAACTTAAAATCACATCTGCTCCTGCCCTTTTGATACTTAATAAACTTTCCATCATGGTGGCTTCTCCATCAAGCCAACCTCTTTCTGCAGCTGCTTTTATCAGGCTGTATTCACCACTTACATTATAAGCAGCAATCGGTAATTCATTATTCTCTTTTAGCAAATGAATGACATCCAAATAAGCCAAAGCTGGTTTTACCATTAAGAAATCAGCTCCTTCTTGGGCATCCAATTCTGCCTCAATTAAAGCTTCATATTTATTGGCAGGATTCATCTGATAGGTTTTCTTGTCTCCTGATTTTGGAGCAGAATCCAAGGCATCACGAAATGGCCCGTAAAAAGCCGAAGCATATTTCGCACAATAACTCATAATGGAAGTGTTCTCAAACCCATTCTCATCCAAAACATCACGAATATATTCCACTCTGCCATCCATCATATCAGATGGGCCAATAATATCAATTCCAGTTTCAGCTTGGGCTAAAGCCATATCCGCTAAAACATCTAAAGTTTCATCATTTAGGATATTACCGTTTTTATCTACAATACCGTCATGACCATCAGTGCTATAAGGATCCATCGCAACATCCGTCATAATGCAAGCTTCTGGAAATTTAGATTTGATTTCCTTTAATGCTTTCAAATAGAAAAAATGTTCATCTGCACTTTTAGTAGCCATTTTATCTTTATGCTTTTCCTCTACCACAGGGAAAATATCAAAAGCTTTAATGCCTAGTTTCAAGCATTCTTCAATTTCTTTTAACATTAAATCAACTGTAAAGCGATAAATTCCTGGCATACTGCTCACCTCTACTTTTTTATTTTTCCCTTCCAATAAAAAGAGTGGAAAGATAAAATCCTTGGTGGTTAAAGTAGTTTCCTCCACCATTTCACGGATGGCTGCTGATTTGCGGTTTCTTCTTGGGCGTATTAACATCAATATTACTTTTTCTTACCTCAAAGTTAAGCTTTTATGAAATGTAAATTGGAATCAGATTTAAAAATATCATAAGGTCACGTATAATTTAAATTTCCGAGATGATAATTTTGTTTTTGGTCAATATAATTTTCAAGACAGGCTTCTTCTTATCAATTTACCTTCTACTTTTGCAATAGTTTTAAATTTAAAAATATGCGTTCATTAATCTTTATCATTTCTGTTTTAACATTTAGTGCTTGCCAGCAAATCACTCAAGAAAAATCATTAGGTGCTGAAGAAATACTTTCCATGCAATTAGGTAATGCTACGGTTTGGTTTCAGCAATCTGCAGAAATGGAAGCTTCTTTTTTACAAGCTTACGACAAAGGCAAAATGCTTTTGAAAATAAAAATGGACACGCTTACAAATTCTGAATTAAAACCTGCAGTAGTCTTAGATCTGGATGAGACTGTATTGGATAACAGTCCGTATGAAGCCAGACTTTTTTTAGAAGGCGAAAATTATGGTTCCGAAAGCTGGGAAAAATGGTGCAAGGAAGCACAAGCAGAGGCATTACCAGGAGCTGTAGATTTTCTAAATTTTGCTGATAGCTTAGGATTGAAAATATTTTATGTTTCTAATAGAAAAATTGGGGTTTTTGAACCTACTTTGAAAAATTTGCAAACGCTAAAATTGCCTCAAGCCGAAAAAGATCATCTTTTGTTACGCACTACCAAAAGTGACAAAACGGAAAGAAGGGAAATGGTAAAAGCTGATCATCAAATTTTATTATATGTAGGCGATAATTTGACTGATTACAGTCAGATTTTTGCAGAAAGAGATTCTACTTTAGGTAAAGACTTGGTTAAAAAATATCAAAAAGAATTATTGCACAATTTCATTATGCTCCCTAATCCTATGTATGGCGAGTGGGAATCGGCAGTTTATGGAAATGATTTCTCTAAAACAGCAGCAGATAAATTAGAATTGAGAAAGAAAACATTAAAATCAAAGTTTTAAAGTAAATAGACCATAATACATCCCTAAAAAAAGCATACCTATAGAATAAATTTTTCCAAACTAAGTAATTTTCATATTTTGTATAAATTTCTTTACAATTATGAAAATTCATAGCACTTTAATCATATTTATTAGCCTACTGATTACTGTTCAAAATCAGCTTGCTGCTCAAAACGGAAGCTGGGAAGATGCCTTGAATAAGAAAAGTGCGACACTTGACCTACATTGGTTTGTTTCCAAGCCCTTTATATATGAAGACAATTCTGGTGAAATCACAGGCTTAGAAGTTGAGATTTTTCAAGAATTTAAAGAATATGTAAAATCAACCCATCAAATCGATATTGAATTAAATTGGATAGAATCAAAAAGCTTTAGTAGCATCCTAACAGATATTGAAACTTCTAATAAACCAAACTGTTTTGGAGTTTCAGCCTTTTCAGTAACTGAAGAACGTAAGCAAAAAGTCAATTTTACTGATGCCTATTTGTCGGATGTAGCGGTATTGGTTTCAAGTGAAGGAACTCCCATAGTCCGAACTCTGGATGAAATCAATAATTTAATGAAGGAAATGACTGCCATTACCATTGAAGGTACCACTTACGAGAAATTCCTTAATAATTTAAAGCAACAATTAAATCTCAATTTTGAAATAAAGTATATTAAAAGTGATAAAAACATATTAGAGGCTATAAGTAAAGCTGAGAATCAATTTGGGTTTATTGATCTTCCAATTTACTTAATGTTAATTAAAGATGGTGGCAATTTGACCAGACAAAATTTCTTTACCGTTAAAGGCAATGGCTATGCTTTTATAATGCCAAAATCAAGCGACTGGAATGAAGTATTTAACAACTTTTTAGGAGATCCTAAAACTAAAGCGAAGCTGGCAGATATAACCGCAAAATATATGGGGCAAGAACTTTACAAATTCATGGATGGAATATACGGAGAAGAGAATTTAAGAGCCTCCATCCTAACCAAAGAAAAAGAATTACAATTGGAACAATTGAAAAATGCCAACTTTCAATTGGAAAGAGAAAAAAATAGCCAAATCGCATGGATTATCATAACAATTATTACCACCTCCCTACTAACCATTATTTTTATTCTTTTCTATAGGCAACAAAAAACATCAACTAAACTAAGCCGACAAAACAAACAAATCGAAAGCCAGCAACTCAGCATTCAGAATAAGAACGAGCAATTATCTAATAGAAATCTGCAACTCACTGCATTAAATGAGGAGAAAAATAATCTGGTGAAGATTCTAGCACATGATATGCGCTCTCCTATAAATCACATTTCAGGACTTTTAGATATCCTCAAATTGACACATCAAGATTTTGAGGAAGAGGACAAGAAAATAATCCGACAGACACAGGATGCCGCAAAACGCTTAAATCAAATGATTTCTAAGATATTGGATTTTGATGCCTTGGAAGGTAACAGAATGAAAGTAATACCAGAAACAATTGAAGTAGAAGAGCTTTTCAATGAAGTGAAAAATGAATTGAAAAGAATGGCAGATAAAAAAAATATTGTCTTAAAATCAGAAGTTGACAAAGATTTAAAACTAACCTCTGACCATCTCCTGCTTACTCAGATTTTAGAAAACTTATTGGGCAATGCCATTAAATTTTCAAATCCAGGAAAAACTGTACTCTTAAAATCCTTTGAAAAGAATGATGAAATCATATTTGCGGTTAAAGACGAAGGACCTGGTCTTACGGAACAAGATAAAAGCTTAGTGTTCAAGAAATTTCAAAAATTAAGTGCTCAACCCACGAATGGGGAAACATCCACAGGTTTGGGCTTATCTATTGTGAAAAAATATGCTGAACTGCTGGGCGGTAAAGTTTGGGTAGAATCAGAGGAAGGTGAAGGAAGTGCCTTTTTCATAGCACTTCCAAAAAATATTTAAAGTAATTAGGGTCTGCTTAAAAAGTCTCAAGTGCCTCATATACAATCGGGCTAAGTGAAGGAGTATTGTAATACTTTGAGCTTTAGCCCGAGAAGTAGATGAGGTGCTTGAGGCTAGTGTACTAGAAAATCAAAATTTGATTTTCTAGTACATACAATAAGGGGTTTTACCATAAAAAGGCTTGCACTTGTTGAAAACTATTACTCAATGTTCACTACCAAAATAGGTTAAAAGTTCATTTTTATTTATTATATATTCTGTTTTTAAGCAAGCCCTAATCAAATCTTATCAGGTCTGCCCTGATATCTATCTTTTACCTTCTCTTTAGCTTTTCTAACATGTCTTTTTGCCACATCATAACAATCCTGACCTGCAGTTACGAAGCTATCTCCTTTACCAGACACGAAAATATCATTTCCTGGTAAAAATACTTTCGCATCCACGGTCTTCTCCCTGTTTTCATCATTTGCATTTGATTTCAAATACAAATCAATGCCTACAATTTGATCATTATATTTTGACAATTTGTTGAACATTTCACGCATGTGATCATTCAATTCCTGGCTGATATTAAAATCAACGGGTTCTAAAGTTATATCCATTATGATAAGTTATTTTGGTACAAATCTGAAATTTCTATGGTTTCTGCAATTTGGCGTAAATCTGGCAGCATATTGAACACTTGTTGATGCCCTGTTTCAGCTTCTTGATTATATCGGGCATTTCTGAAGGCCACCAATGGCTCAAGATTGATTTCGCCTGGCAATTTTTGATTATCCTTTAACTCTCTTGCAGCCTGCCCAATTTCCTGTAAATATTCATAAACCGTTTCTTTAACCGGTTCATTTTTTCTAAAATCTTCATAGGTCATGCTATCTGTCTGGGCATTAACTTGTGCAATATTATCGACTATTCTATTTAAGTGTTGTATGGTTTCTTGTAATTGCATCATGTTATATTAAGCGATTACAAGAGGGAATTGTTGCGGTTTTTTAAAATTTAAGGCGATTATATGCTGTCTAACTCAGCCTTTGCCTAAAAACCATAAGGTCGTTCCTACGGAACTTAAGGTATTGTTTAGGTAAGTATTACCATAAGACCGTCCCTCTGGGACTTTTCAAAATCGGGCTATCAAAATTGCGGTCATTCTTTATAAATCATATAATCGCTATGGTTCCAAGCGGACGCTTGAAACAGCTGCTCAGTTGAATCAAACTAAAATAGCACTGCAATATCGCAAGCGTCCGTGGCTGTTGCACAACTCAAACATAGCGTAATTTAGACTTATTATATATTCATAAAAAACTATATAATCAACTGATTATCAGTTGTATAAGTCTATTT
>JBNJFX010000049.1:0-35092 GCA_051747245.1 Bacteroidota bacterium | reverse complement strand
TGCAGTTGAACAAGCGACTGCATCGTGGGGACCAGAAGCAACCGGTGGTCATCAAGCACATCGTCGCCGCACGCACCGACGACGAGCGCGTGCTGCCCCCGAGGATTATTTTTCACCTTTGCAATAAGCGACCAATCTGCTTCTCCTTTGTACATTTGCTTGCGAGTCCTGCCATGAATAGACAAGGCTTTTATTCCTACATCTTGCAATCTTTCCGCTACTTCTTCAATGTTTTTCGAACTTTCATCCCATCCCAATCGAGTTTTTACTGTAACGGGCAAATCTGTAGCTTTCACAACAGCCTCGGTAAGCCTGACCATTAAATCCACATCTTTCAATACTCCAGCTCCCGCACCTTTGGTCACCACTTTTTTGACTGGACAACCGAAATTAATGTCAACCAAATCAGGTTGGGTAACATTTACTATGCTGGTAGCCATGGACATAGCCTCTTCATCACCCCCAAATATTTGAATGCCGATGGGCTTTTCGTAATCGAAAATGTCCAGTTTTTGCCTGCTTTTAATGGCGTCCCGAATTAATCCTTCAGAAGAAATAAATTCTGTGTACATCAAGTCAGCACCATTCTCTTTGCATACTGCCCTGAAAGGCGGATCGCTAACATCTTCCATGGGTGCCAAAAGCAATGGAAATTCGCCTAATGATATGTTTCCTATCTTTACCAATTTGATAATCTTAATTTTGGTGTAAATTTACGCACTATATGAATTCTTTAAAGCATAACAACCCACAAATTCTCCATAAAAATCCCTGGACTTCTATTTTTTACCTTGTATTGCTGTTTTTGGCTTGGAATCTTTTCAGTCAACTGATTGGTACAGGTATAGCTGTATTGGTCACAGGCGTTGGTTTTATGGAAAGTCAGCAACTTTTGGATCCCCCTTTTGGTCCGAAAAGTAAAATCTTCATGTACGTGGCTCAAGGAATTAGTCATTTCCTCGGATTTACACTTTTTGCTCTCTTTTTCATTAAGGCAATGGATAAAATGAGTCTGAAAACTTATTTCAACAAGAAAAATATCGGTTTTCAACCTTCCGTTTTAATTGTGCTGACCACTTTCTCTTTTATGATATTCAATTCCATAATCATCGAATGGAATATGAATATTGAATTCCCTGAATTTATGAAGGGCTTTGGGGAATGGGCAAGAAATATGGAAGACCAACTGATGCAATTGACAGAATTGCTGAGTTCTTATGATAGCTTTGGCGAAATGCTAATTGCCTTGGTCATTATTGGAGTTTTTCCAGCAATAGGGGAGGAATTAGTTTTCAGGGGTCTTTTGCAAAATAAACTACAAACTGCTACCAGAAATGCACATTTAGCCATCTGGATCAGTGCCATTATTTTCGGAGTATTTCACATGCAATTTTTTGGAGTAGTTCCTAGAATAATGTTAGGAGCACTTTTTGGCTATATATATCTTTATTCAGGCAATATATGGTATCCTATTCTGGCTCATTTTGTAAATAATGGTTTGGCAGTTATCATCATGTATTATGGACCAAAATATGTTGAAGACTTTGATCCAATGGAAGTGGATACAGCCGTTCCTATATATGTATCAATAATTGGATTATTCGCTTGTCTGATATTTTTCCGTTACTTTATGAATTTAATAAAAGGAACAGCGCAGGAATGAAGAACTGGAAGACTGTTTATAAAACGGATAAGCTCTATCAAGTACAAATCGTAAAAGATTATTTGCAGGATAAGGAATTGCATGCGATTATTGTAGATAAGAAAGATTCAGCCTATCAGCTAGGCTATTATGAAATCGTAGTTGCTGTGGACGAGGTAATGCGTGCGATTAAACTAATTGAAGATGATATCAAATTTGAGTAAATACAATAACTTAACCCAAAGGATTATTGCAGCTTTGTTGGGAGTGGCGATTATTCTTTCTGCCATAGTTTATAGTGAATGGACTTATTTCGCTGTCTTTTTTATACTGTGTGCTTTGACCCAACTTGAATTTTATAAGTTGGTAGGTTTGGACGGGATGTTGCCCCTTAAATTTTGGGGGACTATCACAGGTTTATCCATTTATAGCATCACGTTTTTGGTTTATGCTGAACATCTTGATCCCCGTATTTATTTTGCAATAGCACCTATAGCCTCTACTGTTTATTTTGTTAAGCTTTATAATAAAAATGACAAAAAGCCTTTCACCAATATAGCTTATACATTTTTAGGGATTATCTATGTTGCGGTTCCCTTTGCACTTTTGCATATAGCAGTGTTTTACAATGACACTTATAGTTTTCAAATCATAATAGGTGCCCTATTTATTCAATGGGCAAGTGATACGGGGGCATATTTTGCTGGAGTGAAATTTGGCAAAAGAAAATTATTTGAAAGAATCTCCCCTAAGAAAACCTGGGAAGGGGCTTTAGGCGGAACCATATTAGCTTTTATTTTCGCCATCATTATGGCAGCAAATTTTAATGAAATTGCCGATTGGCAATGGTTATGCATAGCTGGAATAATTGTCATTGCTGGTACTTATGGAGATTTGGTTGAATCACTTTTTAAAAGAAGTATTGAAGTTAAAGATTCAGGTTCCATAATCCCTGGTCATGGCGGATTTTTGGATAGATTTGATGGACTTTTGTTATCCGCACCATTTATTTCTGCTTTTTTGATGCTTTTTGAATGATTTTTTCAACATTAGTACCTGAAAAAGTAAAAATCATTTAACAAATACTTAATTTCGCTTCAAAGTTTTTAAAAAAATAAATACTACTATGGGTTATATTGAACCGGCTCCAATTAAAGACTTAGAAAATCCTTTTGAGTCCATGATGTCGCGATTTCATATCGCTGCACAACATTTAGGTTTAGACGATGAAATTTACAATGTGTTAAAGTCACCTGCCCGTCAGGTAACAGTCAACCTTCCCATCACTATGGATGATGGTTCTATACAAGTATTCGAAGGTTACCGTGTGATACATTCCACTATTTTAGGACCGTCCAAAGGGGGCGTACGCTATGATATGGGGGTGAATATTGACGAGGTGAAAGCACTTGCGGCTTGGATGACTTGGAAATGTGCTGTTGTGGATATTCCTTATGGCGGTGCCAAAGGAGGTATCAAATGTAATCCGAGGGCTATGTCTTCGGGCGAAATTGAAAGATTGACTCGTTCTTATACAGAATCAATGGTGGATGTTTTTGGTGAGGATAGGGATATTCCAGCTCCTGACATGGGAACAGGGCCAAGAGAAATGGCTTGGATGATGGATGCGTATTCTAGGTCTAAAGGTATGACAGTAAATGCTGTGGTAACCGGTAAGCCTTTAGTATTAGGTGGTTCTTTGGGAAGAAATGAAGCAACAGGTCGTGGTGTGATGGTATCCGCTTTGGCTGCTATGGAGAAATTAAAAATTAATCCTTATAAAGCTACAATGGCAGTTCAAGGATTTGGTAATGTGGGCTCTTTTGCGGCATTGTTATTGGAAGAAAGAGGTGCGACTATCAAATCAATTTCTGATATTTCTGGTGCTTATTTTAATGAAAATGGAATTGACATTAAGAAAGCTATTGAATATAGAAATAATAATAATGGCACTTTGGAAGGCTTTGAAGGAGCTGAAAAGATTGAAGGGAATGATTTATTGACATTAGATGTAGATGTTTTGATCCCTGCAGCTAAAGAAGATGTGATTACCCATGAAAATGCAAGTAAAATCCAAGCTAAGCTGATAGTGGAAGGAGCAAATGGCCCTACTTCAGCGAAAGCCGATAATATTATAAATGAAAAAGGAATTATGGTGGCACCGGATATTTTAGCAAATGCTGGAGGTGTAACCGTTTCTTATTTCGAGTGGGTACAAAATAGATTAGGATACAAATGGACTCGCGAGCGTGTCAACAGACGTTCCGATAGAATTATGAAAGATGCTTTCGAAGTAGTTTATAATGCTTCAAAAGAATATGATGTCCCTATGCGAATTGCTGCTTATATAGTAGCAATCGATAAAGTAGCCAAAACCTATAAATATCGTGGTGGTTATTAATTTATTGGATTAAGAAATATTTGATATATTTAAAAGCGCAGGAGACTGCGCTTTTTTTGTGAATTGCGAGTTTTACTAATTGATTTGCTCTGTGCGTCACCCCTGCGGAACCTGTCCCGCACTGAAAGTCGGGAGGCAGGGGTCTTGCCTTATTGAAACGAAGTTTCAATTATCCTGCCCGCCTAAAGCCACTACTCTTCCATGGCTGATGACACATCTGTTATCTGCGGAAGCAGCAATTGATATTTTAACCAAAGGTTAAAATCAATAGATCCCTTCCTTCGAAGGGATGACGACCTAATCTAATTAGGCAGCTAAAAATTAAAGGATTCGCTTTGTTCAAAAATAATTTTAAAATTGGTTTTAAAACGATTTTTCACACATATTAACAATTACCCAATGAAATCAATTCATTAGTAATTATATTTGATTGTTTTTTAATTTTAAACTATGACTTTACATAAAGAAGGAAGGAGAATTTTATTTTTCTCATTGATAATATTCGTTGGGATATTCTTTTTATTCGAATACGCACTGGATACTCCTAAATGGGTGAATGATGTGGTGCTGGTAGCTTTGGTAATTGTTTACCTTGTGATTTTACAATTTTTCCGCAGCCCAAAATTCATTATTAATAAAAATGAACAACATGTTTTGGCACCAGCCGATGGGAAAGTAGTCGTGATTGAGGATACCGAGGAACAAGAATATTTTAAAGGGAAACGAAAACAGATTTCCATTTTCATGTCTCCTGTTAATGTGCATGTAAACCGCAGCCCAATTTCAGGTGTGGTGAAATTTTGTAAATACCATGCAGGAAAATATTTGGTAGCTTGGCATCCAAAATCAAGTACTGAAAATGAAAGAACCACCATAGTAGTGGAAAGTGGAAATGGGGTTGAAGTACTTTTCAGGCAAATTGCAGGAGCCATGGCAAGGAGGATTAAATGGTATGTAAACGAAGGCGATATGGTAGAACAAGGTGGAGAATTCGGCTTTATCAAATTTGGTTCTCGAGTTGATGTTTACTTACCATTAGATGCTGAAGTGAAAGTCAGTATAGGAGATAAAACAAAAGGCGGCAGAACTGTTATTGCAGAATTGAAATCCTAAGTTGAAAACCAAAAAAACCATAGGCAGAATTGATAAACTGGATTTGCCTGAACTAGGATTGGAAAAAGTTCAGGCAAAAATAGATACTGGAGCTTATACTTCTGCTATTCATTGTTCCAAAATCCATATCGAAAAAGCTAAGGACGGAACTGATTTACTGGTTTACACCATTAGTGCAAAACGCTTAGGGCAAGGAATGAAAGCCAAGAAATTTAAAACCGCTGATTTTAAGTTGAAAAGAATCAAGAGTTCCAACGGGCAAGTGCAAGAACGCTATGTGGTAAAAACCAAAATCAAGATATTTAATAAAATTTATAATACTGAATTTTCCCTTTCAGACCGAAGTCACATGAAAAACCCTATTTTATTGGGAAGGAAATTATTGAGTGGTAGATTTGTGGTGGATGTAACGGAAGAAAACCTTTCTTATCAATACCATCAAAACGGTCGATGACCGACTTTTTATTTGAGGGCAGACAGAGCAATGATTTATTTTTCTACCAAACCACATAATTTTTGACGAAATTAATACAATTAATAAAATGAATATAAGAATTGGCACTAGAGGCAGCAAGTTAGCATTGTGGCAGGCGGAATATGTTAAAGCTAGAATTGAAAAAGTAGGACATACTGCTGAGATTATTGTCATTCAAACCAAAGGGGATAAGATTTTAGATGTAGCCATTTCTAAAATCGGCAGTAAGGGTGTTTTCACTGAAGAAATTGAAGCCCAATTGGCAGAGGGTAATATTGATATAGCCGTACACAGTGCCAAAGATATGCAATCAGAATTGCCTGATGGATTCGAATTGATTGCATTTACCGAAAGGGAAAAAGTAAATGATGTCTTGGTCTCTCATAAGGAATCCATTGACATTACCGACAAAGAAAATCCTATCGTAATCGGAACATCTTCCACACGCAGAATAGCGACTTTAAAACATTTCTATCCGCACGTTACAACGGTGGATATCAGAGGGAATCTACAAACCCGAATTAGGAAAATGGAAGAAGGCTTATGTGATGCTATTTTACTGGCTTATGCAGGAGTCCACAGAATGGAGTACGATGATAAAATCAAATTGGAGCTATCCACTAAAGAATTTATTCCTGCTGTAGGGCAAGGTTCAGTTGCAATTGAAGTACATGAAAGCATAACTGAAGAAAAAAAGCAAATGTTAAGATTTGCCCTTAATCATAGAAATACTGAATATTGCCTAAGGGCAGAAAGAGCCTATTTGCGATATTTGCAAGGTGGATGTAGCATTCCTGTTTTCGGCTTGGCAAACTTGAATGCCAATTCAATAGAAATGGAAGCAGGCATAATCAGTTTAGATGGGCAAGAAAGAATTTCCATGAAATTAACGGATGAAACTTCCAGAGCAGAAGAACTGGGGACATTATTAGCACGCCAAATATTGAAAAAAGGAGGCGACAGAGTTTTAAAAGAAATCAGAGAACAACTTTCCGAATAATAAAAAGATGAAAAATAGAAACACCTTAATTTTAGCATTTTCCCTTTTAGTGATTATGGCTTCTTGCCAAACTTCAAAGGATTCCGTGGTCGTTTTACATACGCAATATGGTGATATGACAGCCATACTTTATGAAGAGACTCCAAAACATAAAGAAAATTTTATTGAATTAGTGGAGTCCGGGAAATATGACAGCACCATTTTCCACAGGGTAATTGAAAATTTCATGGTGCAAGGCGGGGATGTAAACCAGAAAAAAGAAATAGAAGATGAAGATAAAATTAACTATACGATAGATGCTGAAATCCATCCTGATTTTTGGCATGTGAAAGGCTCATTGGCTGCAGCACGTCAAGGAGATAATGTTAATCCTGAAAAAAAATCCAGCGGCTCTCAATTTTACATTATTCATGGGCAAAAATTTAAGGAGGCTGACTTATTGCAGATGGCTGAAGGCAGGGTTTACCAACAAAAGCAGATGAAATTACGTGAGCTATTAGGAATGAAGAAATACGCAAGCCTAAGAAATGAAGTGATTGAAATGCAAAAAGCTCAGGATATGGAAGGCTTGCAAAATTTCATGGAAACCATAGCTGACTCATTGGTGGAGAAAGAATTTGGAAAAATGGAAGTGTACCAATTCACCAATGCACAAATAGAAGATTATGAAACTATTGGAGGGGCTCCACATTTAGACGGAGAATATACAGTATTCGGAAGAGTAGTGGAAGGTTTAAATGTTGTGGATTCAATAGCCACTGTTAGAACTGCAGGAGCTGATAAGCCAGTAAAAGACATCTTTTTGACAGCTGAAATTGAAAAGATGTCGAAGAAAAAGATTACCGAACAATACGGTTACGAATACCCTAAAGAAGAAAAATGAAAATATTAATCACAGGCTCTAATGGCTTATTAGGTCAGAAATTAGTCAAATTAATTACCGAGGAAACCGATCATGACTTAATTGCCACTGCCAGAGGTAAAAATCGATTGCCAAAGGAGTCTGGATATATTTTTGAAAGTCTTGATATTACAAATGAGCAGGAGGTATTGGATGTAATTGGGAAATATAAACCCGATGTGATCATCAATACCGCTGCCATGACCAATGTTGATCAGTGCGAAACTGAGCAGGAAGATTGCTGGAAGTTAAATGTGACAGCAGTAGAGCATTTGATTAAAGCTTCAGAAAAACATAATGCCTTCCTTTTACAACTTTCAACAGATTTTATTTTTGATGGTGAAGATGGTCCTTACTCTGAAGATGCTACAGCTAATCCTGTAAGCTATTATGGCGAAAGTAAATTAGCTGCCGAGAATTTAATCTTGGATAGTAAAATTGATTGGGCTATAGCTAGAACGGTCTTGGTTTATGGCATTGCGCACGATATGAGCCGTTCCAATATTATTCTTTGGGTGAAAAAGTCATTGGAAGATGGCAAAGATATTCAAGTAGTGGATGACCAATGGAGAAGCCCTACTTTGGCAGAAGATTTGGCTAAGGGATGTTTATTGATAGCTGAAAAGAAAGCTAAAGGCATTTACAATATTTCAGGTGATGATTTATTAACGCCTTATGAGATGGCAGTAAAAACCGCTGAATTTTTCAATTTGCCTCAAACTTCTATGACCAAAACAGATAGCACTAAATTTAAACAAACTGCAAAACGCCCACCAAAAACAGGTTTTATTTTAGATAAAGCCAAAAAGGATTTAGGCTACAAACCTCATTCTTTTGAAGAAGGGATTAAAGTTTTGGCTGAGCAGATAAGCTAGTGCCATATAAATCCCCTGTCGGTATCGTCTGTCCTGCGGACAAAAAATTTAAATGAATTTTTTGGGTTAAAGAATTCCACATCAATATCAGCAAAGAATTGTGAGAAATAAGTAGAATAAGTGATGGACAAGGTCAGTATATTTTGAAATTGTCTATTGTCTATTGTCTATTGTCTATTGTCTATTGTCTATTGTCTATTGTCTATTGTCTATTGTCTATTGTCTATTGTCTATTGTCTATTGTTCCTCTCGGGATCTTCGCTTCGCTACATCTATTGTCTATCACTCCCCATCCACAAAACCTTGTAAATAGCTATATCTTTCAGTCAGTTTACCATCTTCGGCAATAGTTGCATTTTTGATCACATCCTCTTTGTCATCGCCTAAAAGGTGCGGCAAAACATTATCAATCATCTCTTGTCCAAAGCTTTCAGAAGCATCTCTAGGTAGCTCACATGGCAAGTTGTCCACTGCCATCACAGTAATATTGCTTTCTCCACTGAACTCAGGTTCCACTGTATCAGTATTGGGGTTATAATCATAAACAGGATCATCAACAGTGGCCGGTTTTTTGGTGCTTGGGATAGATCCTTCAATATCGCATGTTATGTCACCTATTATCCTGGTTTTAAATTCCGGTCGCATGGCATCTTCCTTGGTGAAAAGAACAGGGGCGCGCGGATCCCAAAAAGCACCTGCTATTAATATATCCGCAACTTTTGCATATTTTAAGAAATCTCCTTCATAAAGCCCTGGGTTTTCATGGAATTCATTTCTATTATACGGGCTTCCGTCTTTTTTCTTATGGTAAGTGTGACTGTTGAGTTGTGCAAAAACAGGTCTGTCAAACCTTTCATTTAAAAACTCATAAGGGCTCACTTGAAGAATATCCAAGCCATACATCACTTCCATAGCTCCTTTGGCAACCCTTCCGCCTCCAGTAATGGCGATTTTGATGGCAGGCAATTCTACTTTTTCAAATTCTGTTTTCATATCCGCCAAATCATAACACTCATGGGCTCGCCTGATATTAAAAAGATTATAGCGTTTACCGAAAGTCCAGATGGTATTGTAGGCTCCAACTATTCCCGCAAAACGACCAAAAGCAACAATCCTTTGATCGGTTTTGGGATCAAGCAAACATTCATAATCTACTAGCTTAATTTTTTTCTCAAGTATAGTCTGAAGAAGTCCTCTATTATATTCCTGCTCTTTAATCGTATGGGAAAAGAAAAAGTATGTTTTTTCAGGAATCAGTTTCTCAGGTGGTACTTCTTTTACGCCCAGTAAGATGTCGCTATTACTAATTTCTTCCACCATTTCAATTCCGTGTTGCAGGTATTCTTCTGGTTTAAAAATCCTTACATCACTTTTTTGGACTTTTACCTCAACATCAAATTGACTTGCCACTTTTTGGCATTGTGCGGGGGTTAAAGGAGAGCGTTTATCAACCGGTATTTTATCCTCTCTGATGATTCCTATTTTCAACATAAAAAATGTAATAATTACTAATGGATTAATTCTTAAAGGTATTAAAAATAGTGGAGGCTACATGATAAATAAGTTTATTGATTTGAAAAAAGCCCATGAACTTCTGTGTCAATTTTGCTTACGATTAAAGCGAAATCTTCTACGTTATTCAGGTAATCTAATTGGTTTACATCAATAATCACCAATTTCCCAATGTCATATTGCTTTACCCAAGCCTCGTAGTGTTTGTTTAAGTTTTTCAGGTAATCAATTCTGATGGTTTCCTCATAATCCCTACCTCTTTTTTCTATTTGCCCAACTAATTTTGGAATATCAGCACGTAAATAAATAAGCAAATCTGGTGGAGTTATCACCGGAGACATGGAATCAAATAATTCTAGATAATTTTTGTAATCACGATCCGACATATTGCCTGATTCATGGAGGTTTTTGGCAAAAACATAGCAATCTTCATAAATAGAGCGATCTTGAACAACGGTATGTTCGCTTTCCCTGATTCTTTTAACTTGCTTTAACCTACTGTTTAAAAAATATACTTGAAGATGGAAAGCCCATTGTTTCATGTCATTGTAGAAATCCACTAAATATGGATTGTCCTCAACAGCCTCAAATTCAGTCCTCCAACCGTAATGATGTGATAATTTGTTAGCTAATGTGGTTTTACCGGCACCAATATTCCCGGCTATGGCGATATGTTTTAATTGATCCATGCTGTTTTCCATCTCATCACAAAAGTAAAAAATATAAGCTTTTTAAATGGCATGTTAGCTGATATAATAATTGAATTTTTCTTTACCCCTAAATAGTAAAGTTGGTGGGAGCAGGAAATAATGTTATAATCTTGTGTTATTAAACTGTATCTAACTGAAAATCAGAAAGAAACATTGTTAAAATTTGCAGTATTCACAACTTCTTACGATATTGTTTTAATCATTGATTAGAATGTAAACTTTTAAGATATGGTTTTTAGCAGAAATTTTTTTCGACTGTTTGTTAGCTTACTATTATTATCAGCTTGGCTTGTTAATAATGATGTACATGCACAAGACAAAGATGCATCTTCCATCGAAGGTGAAATGGCACCAGAATTTACGCTTCCTGACCTGGATGGGAATTTGGTAAGTTCGGACTCCTACAAAGGAAGTTATTTGGTACTACATATCGCTACTACTTGGTGCCCATTTTGTAATGCAGAGGCTCCGCATTTGGAACAACTTAAACAAGATTATAAGAATAAAAATGTAAGGGTACTCATCATTGATGTAAAAGAACCCAAGAAGCTGGTTCAAAAGAAATTGAAAGACCGTTTCAACCTTACTTTTCCGGTTTTATTAGATTCGGATGGGGCTGTAGCAGCGAGCTTTGCGCCTGATGATATACTGCCTGACTTGGACAGGGATGAAGTTATGCTGGCATCTAATATATTGATCAACCCAAAAGGGGAAATCCAATTTTTTTCCCTGCTGGATTCCCAAAATTTCGATGCTAAACTGGTGGAATTAAAAGCAGAACTTGATGAATTGCTTGCTGCGGAATAATGTTTTGAAAATTTTTCTTGTCCTATTGCTTAAAGCAACCACACTTACCTATGCTCAAGAATCATCATTTGTTCAATTACTTAAAGCACCGGAGTATTTTGCAGAAGAAGGGAAATATATTTCGCTTTCTTTTTTAATTAAAGAGGGGTATCATATTCAAGCAAACCAAGTGAAGGATGAAAACCTTATACCCACTGTCTTATCTTTTGATGAATCTGATAAACTGAAACTTGGTGAGCCGATTTTCCCACAGACTGTTGAATTTAAAATGAAAGGACAAAAAACTACTTGGTTTGTTTATAAAGATACATTGGATATTAAAGTTCCAGTCAAAAACATAAAATCGGAAGAAAAGAAGAGATATTCTATTAATGGGAAATTATACTATCAGGCATGTGATGATTACAAATGTTACTTTCCTCGTGGCCTTAATTTTATTATGAAAATAGACATGAAATAATGATTCCATAAAAATGTGCAAACGTGAAATGATTTCATCAGATTAGTTCGGAGTAATTTGCTCTAAGTTTTGAGACTCTTTTTATTTGCAAACAAAGAGGATATTTTACTTAATTGAAATTTCTACTGTTCTCTTCAAACCAATCTTTATGGTTGTTTTCCCTTAGTTCTTCGAAAAACTTTATAAAATCATTACTGAAATAAGCCATTGTTTCTACATTTATTGGAACTAAAACAGCAATAAATAATTGTTATGTTTGTTTAAGAATTGTTCAATTATTTTCTCCAGCATGGAAAATTATTACCAAATATTAGGCTTGAGTGAAATGGCAACATTATCCGAGATAAAGTCTGCCTATAAAATGCTTGCAAAAGCTTATCACCCTGATATTAACCCTTCCCCGGCTTCTGAGGAGAAATTTAAATTAATTTCTACTGCTTATACGGTATTAAGTAACCATGATTTAAGGCAAAAATATGATGTAAAATTGGCTCAAATGCGTCTTAATGCAAAAAGAGCTAGCATACGTGCCCATGCAAAAAAGCAAAGAGCTTATAAATATCCTTATCAGAATTATACATACAGACCACCGGTATATAATCCATCCACTGACAAAAATAAAGAAAGAAAGGCAACCTATTATGCATTGGGTATTGTAGCTGCAGTAGCTATTTTATTATATGCTGGAGTAAGCCTATTCGAATTTTATAAGGAAAGAAAGCTTCAAAATAAAATCAGTCAATTTGATGAGCAGGTTAAATATGCTGATAGTCTTTTTTATTCAGGAAAAACTCAAGCCGCATTAAATTTTATTAATGATATCAAATCCACTAATAGTAATTATGTACCTATCAAAAGGTATGAAATGGATTATTTAAATTTCAGAAAAGAACAAGCCGATATTGACTATAAAAATAGAGCTTTTCAAGATGCATTGTGGGGCTATTTGTTTTTTATGGAATATAGTCAAAGTCAAAACCCTGATATGCAATACAGATTAGCGGTCTGTTACAGAAATTTGGAGGATCCCAATAAAGCAGTTTTTATTCTCAATGAGTTAATGAATAATAATTATAAGCGAATGCGTATGATAGCTTTAATTGGCGAGATTTATAAGGAAGAATTGGATGACCAAGATGTAGCCATGCAGTATTATCAGATGGGATTAAAAAGCATATTGGCTGAATTTAAGAGCGTGTATGGAAATGCTTATCGTTTATTAGTTTCTTCCGAAAGAACGCCCGAAAGTTATAAGTCCATCTATTTTAATGCAGCAGAAATTCTTTATGAAAAAAGAGATTACAGACAAGCCTCAAAGCTTCTAGAATGGGTGATATTTTTTAAGCCGGAAATGAATTTAGGATATCAATATTTAATTGACTGTTATTATCAGCTCGGTAATAAAAAGGAAGCCTGTAATATTTTTAATCAGGCAGAAAAGATGGATATTCGCCCCCAGTTAAATTTTGAATTAAGCTGTAATTAAATGCGTTGTATTTTATTTTTTATATTCTTTTTCAATATTTCCATTGGCACAAGCCAAAGTAATTTAGCCCGTGACCACCTCTCCATTTTAGCTTCTGATTCCTTGGCAGGTAGAGGGTTCACTGAAAATAGTCAGGAAAAAGCAGCAGATTTCATTATTGAAAAACTAGAGGATTATGATGTAAAAGGGGGTGCTGAAAATGGATTTAGGCAAGAATTATCTTATCCAGTTAATACCTTTCCGGGTAATGTCCAATTTTCGGTGGATAATCAAAAAGCTGTAAAAATTTATGCTGCAGCAAAGGATTTTCTTTTTCACTCAGCCTCCGCACCCATTGAGATTAAAGGAAAAATTCAGGAGATATCTACAGAATTTAAATTCTCTAGAAGGGCTAAAAAGGAGATATTTTATATTGAAAAAAATGCTAATAATATTAAGGAAATTGAAGAATTGGCACAGACTTTTTTATTTGAGGCAAAGGCTTCGGGTAATTTATTAATTATACAAGATAGTAGTAAATGGAGCTGGTTTCCGTCCTCAAAGCAATCTGAAAACACGGTTTTATACATAAAAGATGAATTGGAAAAAGGAGCTGAAATCAATTCAATTAATGAGGCTAATTTTGTTTCAAATTTTCGTTCTTCTAACCTAATAGGTAGGGTTGAAGGTGAGCGAAGTGATTCAGTAATAATGCTTTCAGCTCATTACGATCATTTGGGTCAAATGGGAAATGCTATTTTCAAAGGTGCAAATGATAATGCCTCAGGTGTGGCAATGCTTTTGGCTTTGGCTCAATATTATGGAGAGAACCAACCAAAATTTGATACTTATTTTCTATTTACAACTGCAGAGGAAATTGGATTGTTAGGTAGCCGTTATTTCATCGAAAACCCGCCTTTCGATTTAAGAAAAATCAAAATGCTGGTCAATTTCGATATGGTTGGGACAGGAGATGGAGGAATTACAGTGGTGAATGCCAAAAAGCATAATCGTTATTTTGAATTATTTCAGAAACTAAACAAAGATAGAATAGCCGAAATAAAAGCCAGGGGGGAAGCTTGCAATAGCGATCATTGCTTGTTTGACCGAATAGGAGTTCCGGCAGTCTTTATTTACACATTAGGAGGAAAACAAGCTTATCATGATGTCTTTGATAATGGAGAAAACCTAAGCCTTGAAGCTTTTGATGATTTACATGATTTGATAATTGAAAGTTTAAATCAATATTAGCTTTTCAAAAGTTTTCTCCTAACATAAAAAATGGGAATTTCAGTTTTAGTGAGAATTAGTCAACATTTAACTTTGGGAAAGATTTAAAAAGAAGGTGATTTCAGGCACTCAAACTAAAAATAGAACGAATTTCAGCTTCATGCTGGTAGTTTTTCCCTTCAATTGCCTGAACAAAGTGATGGCTTAATTCAGTTCTACTGAAAAACTGTTCTGCTGTACTTCTGGAAGCTTTTTGATATTTCCTCAATAATTCAGGGGAATCTATGAAAGGCTTTATTTTTTCTCCAAACTCAGCAGGGAAATCCGAATCAGCAAAAAAACCGATATGACGCTTTTCAACCAATCCTCTAATCCACCCTTGAATATTGGTGATGATTAATTTACCAGAGGCAATGGCATCAAAAAACTTATTAGGAGAATTTGTTCTTAAAACAGGCTTATGTAAGAAGGAAACATAGCAGGCATCCGTTACATTCATTACATCCCGAACATCTTCTTTTGTGCCATAAGGGATAAAAAAGATATTTTTCAACTGATTTTGAGCTACATAATTTTTTATCTCTTTCAGACTTGAACCTTCGCCCATAATCAAAAAACGGATGGGTAAATGCATACTTAATTCCGCACACTTAATTAAACTCATTAAATCATTCACAGGGCCTACTGCACCAAAATAGCTGACTACAAATTTATTTTTCACTCCATATTGCAATACTAAATTTTCGTCTTTTTCTTCCACTCGCTCAAAAAAGTCGCAATCTGCAACATTCGGGATCAATTCTACCTTAACACTCGGAGCTCTTTTCTCAATATGGTTTCGCATGCCTGGGGAAAGCGCAATGACTCTTTCGGCATTTTTGTAGAATTTCAACTCCTGCTTTTCCAACCAGATTTTCAATAGAGGGTTTTTTATTGCTCCCATTTGTATTGGAGCTTCGGGCCATAAATCCCGTACTTCAAAAATATACGGAATATTATATTTTTTCTCTGCCCAAGTTGCAATAAAACCTACCGTTAGTGGTGTACTGGTTACAATAATTTTATCGTAATCATTGTGCTTTTTGATAAAGTTCTTGGAGAGAATAATGAAATGAAGAAAAGCCTTTATTCTTTTTAAAAAACCAAATTGGTTTTCATATTGAACGGGTAAGTAATGAACTTTTAATCCATCAACTGTACTAGTCAAAGCCATCGGCTCATTATGAGCAGTCAGCATTTCTACTTCATGACCCTTGGCTTTTAAAGCCTGCGCCATAAAATAAGAACGATTCGCACCGCCCTCATCAGGTGTTTTGAAATATTGATGGATGTAAAGGATTTTCATTTAGTTGCTAAAGTAATTGCTTTCTATCAATTACAACATAATTGCTGGCATAAAATTCTAATGGCATTGAATTTGAATGTACTTAATGGGAGATTATTCGGATTATTGGGTCATTTCTTTGGTTCTATTTTTATACCTATTCACAGATTTGCTTAAGGAATCGATAAACTTTATTGAACTTTCCTTATCATCAAATAAGTCAATACTTTTTATGTAAAAATCACCTTCTGAAGTAACTTTAATCTTCTTCAAATTAGTGTTTTTAAGGTTGTATATATATTTTTTGATTTCACTAAACATGTCTAAATATAATATGATTTATATTCTCAAAAATCCATTTGTTTGTTTCCATGATTTTGGAATTTTATACCAATGCAAACTTCAATTTAGTTACTAAAACAGAAATTTTGAATTTAAAATATGCTTTTATATTTTCTTGAAATTTTTAGAAAACCAAGCCCAAATCACCAAATAGATTGAAAATTAGAGGTGTTTATTTCGGCAGTAAAATTTTTGTTGGAGGAGATCTGCATCTGATTTAAATCCTTTTCACTAAAATAAAGGGCAGTCATTACCCACTCTCCATCATTTATAAAAATCTCAACAGAAGAGGCATCTTTAAAGATTTCTATCTTCATGTTTTCTTTGTTAAAATGAGTTGGGGCGGATTGAACAGATTCAAATTTTTGGGAAAAACCATGTTTTTTGATTAGTGAACGATCTAGGGTTACCTCTTCCTTTGAGAAATCTAGCTTCAATTTTAACGACTCTTCAATTTCATTGTACAATTCAATTTCAAGGTTTTGATCGTCTTCAAATTCCTTTTTAAAGTTAATTTCAGTCCATTCATTGGCTTGTCTTATCAAGAATGCATTTTGTTCTTCTAGATTCCAATTAAATTTCTTTTCAGTTAATTGTTCTTGATAATTTTTTAAGGGCTTGCTTACTAAGCGAACTTCACCTTCTATTTCAGCTAATGACAATTCCCTAGCTATTGTCATGGCACTTCTCCAATTTTTAGTGGGCACAATATTGGCGTAATCCCAATTGCTCATCCATCCCATAAAGATTCTTTTGTTATCTACATTTGACCAAGTAACACCCGCATAATTATCCGTTCCGTAATCCAACCAAAAGATTTCATCCTGTTGAGTTGTGAATTTTTTGCCATCAAAATCACCGATAAAATATTGAGTGGCAGAACCTCCATTTGGCCCACCTGGATTAATGCTGACCAATAGCACCCACCTTTCTTCACCATCTATTTTAAGAGGAAATAAATCAGGACACTCCCAAACGCCTCCATGAGCTCCTTTATTCTCTCCAAAATCACTTTCAAAAGTCCAGTCAATTAAATTAGGAGACGAGTAAAAACTGATTTTATCTTTAACAGCTAAAGCCATTATCCATTTTTGACTTGGCTCATGCCAGCTTACTTTCGGGTCTCTAAAGTCCTTTAATCCAGGGTTTTCTAATATAGGATTTCCTTCATATTTCTGCCAATTTCTTCCATTATCAGTACTAAAAGCAATTCCTTGAGTTTGAAATTTATCGCTACCAGCCTTTTCCATTTCTGCATTGTGATAAGTATAAATGGCTACTAGAGGCGGGTTATTTTCAGTACCTAAGCCTGATGTGTTTTTTTGATCTAAAACAGCACTTCCACTAAATATTGTGCCCAAACTATCGGGATAAAGTGCAATCGGCAAATGTTCCCAATGTACCAGATCACTACTTACAGCATGCCCCCAATGCATTGGTCCCCATACCGTACTGTCAGGATTATGTTGGTAAAATAAATGGTATTCACCGGCATGAAAAACCATTCCGTTTGGGTCATTCATCCAGCCTGAAGGAGGAGTAAAATGATATTGAGGGCGATGTTTTTCCTGGAATTTTGATGCTTCTTTTTTTTCTTCTTTTTGACTTACATCAACACATGAAATGATTGCGAAAAGAAGAATTAAGGTAGAAATTTTTTGTGACCACATATTTTCTAATAGTTTTTATATTTTAAATATAACCACAATAAATTAAATAGAGCCTATTAGGCAATTACATGAGAACCCCGATAGCTATCGGGGGTATCTATCAGATATTCAGCACCAAATAATAAATATTTGTGAAATTAATTATTAGATTCCGTATAAACTCAATCCTTTATGATCGCATATTCAAACAGGGTTTTATTCTACTTTAGCAATCAATCGTTTACTCTTAATATGCTCTATAATCATGTCAGCATGAACCCTGCTGTTTTCAATAAACCACTTATTGGTTTCCATTCCACCACAAATTACGCCCGCCAAATAAATGCCTTCTACATTGGTTTCCATGCTTTTAGCATCATAAACTGGGGCATAGGGAGGCTCTGCTATTTTCTCAACTCCCATTTTGCTTAAGAAATCATAGTTAGGTTCATAGCCGGTCATGGCTAAAACAAAATCATTTTCAATGGTGATGTTTCCTTTAGGGGTTTTGATGTCTATTTCATCTTCCCTTATAGCTGTAATTTCACTTTGGAAATATGCTTTTATGCTTCCTTCTTTAATTCTATTTTCAATATCAGGCTTCACCCAGTATTTCACCGTTTTTCGGATTTCTTCTTCGCGAATTACCATGGTGACTTCCTTAGCACCTTTCCGATAGCATTCCAAAGCTGCATCTACTGCGGAATTGGCAGCTCCAACGATAGCCAATTTCATGTCATAATAAGGATGCGCTTCTTTATAATAATGAGTTACTTTTGGTAAATCCTCACCTGGGATTCCCAATTTATGTGGCAAATCATAAAAACCGGTTGCCACTATAATATTCTCTGCCTGAAGATCGAATTTTTCTGTGTTTACCTTAAATCCACTTTCATTTTTCTCTACTTTATTTACTGGATTGTAAAGAGAAGTATTGAGTTTATGCGAGCTAGCAACTCTTCTGTAATATTCCAAAGCCTCCATTCGAGTTGGCTTTGGATTATGAGAGATAAAGGGTACTCCCCCAATTTCCAGTTTATCGGAAGTACTGAAAAAAGTCATGCCATAAGGATAATGATAAAGCGAGTTGACTAATGTGCCTTTGTCCACTATTAGATAAGACAAACCTTCAGACTCCGCTTTTATTCCGCAAGCCAAACCAATCGGGCCTGCACCAATTATTAAAACATCTATATTTTGCATCTAATTAATATCTTGAGTTGTATTCAATATCTTAATTAATACGATAAGTGTCCTGAAAGTTTTGGGAATTCGGGATTTTGTGAAAGCTAGGAAGCTTGGAGACTACAAAAACCTGTCAGTTTATCTTTCTTGAAAGCTGGTCGGTGTGCCACCGACCAGGGTAAATTGCTCCCATGGTTGGTGGCACACCAACCATTTCTCCTAACCAAACATGTGTAATTATTAGAAGTATATTACTCCTAATCAATCCACTCAAAACCAGTATAAGATTGCAATACCTTAGGCACTCTAATCCCTTTTTCGGTTTGATTATTTTCCAAAATTGCCGCTAAGATTCTTGGGAATGCCAAGGCACTTCCATTTAAGGTATGCAATAAATGTTTTTTCTTATCTGCATCTTTATAGCGCAGTTTTAATCGATTAGACTGATAAGTTTCAAAATTAGAAACGGAGCTAACCTCCAACCATTTCTCTTGTGCCGCAGACCAAACTTCCATATCATAAGTTAAGGCTGCAGTAAAGCCTAAATCACCACCACATAATCTTAAAACACGATAAGGCAATTCTAATTTAGTCAGTAAGCTTTGAATATATTTACTCATTTCTTCCAGTGCCTGATATGATTTATCAGGATGCTGAACTTGCACTATCTCTACTTTATCAAATTGATGTAATCTATTAAGACCTCTCACATGAGCTCCCCAAGAACCTGCTTCTTTTCGGAAACATGGCGTATAGGCAGTTAATTTGATAGGTAAATCTTCTTCATTAATAATTTCATCTCTGAAAAGATTGGTAATGGGCACTTCTGCAGTAGGAATCAAATATAAATCAGTATCTTCTATATGATACATTTGACCTTCTTTATCGGGTAATTGCCCGGTTCCTATACCTGAAGCTTCATTTACTACAACAGGAGGCTGAATTTCTTTAAAGCCTTGCTTCTCTGCTTCATCCAAAAAGAAATTTAATAAAGCACGCTGCATTCTGGCTCCTTTGCCTTTATAAACTGGAAATCCAGCACCGGTAATTTTTATACCTAAATCAAAATCAATGATATCAAAATCTTTAATCAAATCCCAGTGTGGTTTTTTGCCTGCATACAATTCAGGTTTTTCGCCATGCTCAGAAATAATTTCGTTATCATCCTCACCTTTCCCTTTTTTTACATCTTCATGCGGCACATTAGGGATTTGATAGAGACTGTCCATTAATTCTTTTTCAATCTCCTGAGATTCTTCCTGCAAAATTTTGCTGCGTTGCTTGAGTTCAGCGGTTTTGGCTTTTACTTCCTCTGCTTCTTCCTTCTTGCCCTCTTTCATTAAAACACCAATGCTTTTGGAAATTTGGTTTGATTCTGCCAATACTGAATCCAATTCAGTTTGAAGCGCTTTCCTCTTATCATCTAAAGCAATCACGCCATCGATTAAAGATTCAGCATTTTCAATATTCCTTTTCAATAAGCCTTTGACTGCATTGGCTTTATCCTCACGCAAATTTGCAACTTGTAACATTTTCCAAAATTTTTGGCAAAATAAGCTATTTTTAGTGGTATTATAAACAGAAACCTATCTTAAATGACAATTTCTATTTTATATTTCTTAAATTGCTTGACAATTAAAAATGCTTGGCATATCATTGTATTATCTAAAAAGAATTCGGGACAAAGTTCAATGGTCTCGTTCAAAAAAATCCAAAAACATAATATCAAATTTATCATACCAACAAATCAGGATTTCAAGTCCTGAACAAGTAAAAGTCCCTTTATGTATAACATTGAAGAATTAAACTTAAAGCTACTTTCTGAACTTAAAGAAATAGCAGAAAAACTGGGAGTATCTCAGTACAAGAAATTGCCGAAGAAAGAACTGATTTACAAAATTTTGGACCAACAAGCACTTTTACCTGAAAGTGATTTGCCAAAAAAGGATGAGGAAAAATCTACTCCTAAATCAGCACCGGCACCTAGAAAAGAGCAAGCTCCAAGAGCTAAAGCTCCTGAAAAGAAAGAGGAGAAAGTTGAAGCTAAAGCTCCTAAAAAGGAGGAAAAAGCTGAAACTAAACCTGATAAAAAAGCTGAAGAAGCTCCATCTAAACCACAAGCAGAGGGAGACGATAAGCAAGAACGCAAACCTCGTCCAGCACCAAAAGACAAAAGACCTAGACCGGAAAGAGCTGAACGTTCAAACGACAAAGGCGATAGACCTCCTAGACCAGAAAGAAGCGATAGAAATGATAATCGCTCTAAAAAGGCCGACATTAAAGATTTTGACGGCATTATAGAAAATGAAGGTGTATTGGAAATGATGCAAGACGGATACGGTTTCTTGCGTTCTTCTGACTACAACTACTTAGCAAGTCCTGATGATATTTATGTTTCTCCATCTCAAATAAAATTATTTGGTTTAAAAACAGGAGATACTGTTAAAGGTCAAATCAGACCGCCAAAAGAAGGTGAAAAATATTTCGCCTTATTAAGAGTTTCTTCCGTAAATGGAAAAACTACTGAGGAAATCAGAGATAGGGTTCCTTTTGAATACTTAACCCCATTATTTCCTGAAGAAAAATTCAACCTAAGCACCAAGCCTAATAAATATTCCACTCGTATTCTTGATCTTTTTGCTCCTATAGGTAAAGGACAAAGAGGGATGATTGTAGCTCAGCCTAAAACAGGTAAAACGGAGCTATTGAAAGAAGTGGCTAATGCAATGGCTGAAAATCACCCAGAAGCTTATTTATTGATTTTATTAATTGATGAGCGTCCTGAGGAGGTAACGGACATGGCCCGTTCTGTAAAAGCGGAAGTAGTGAGTTCTACTTTTGATGAGCAGGCAGACCGTCACGTGAAAGTTGCCAGCATGGTGTTGGAAAAAGCCAAAAGAATGGTTGAATGTGGTCATGATGTTGTGATTCTATTGGATTCTATTACTCGTTTAGCCCGTGCTTACAATACAGTAGTTCCTTCATCAGGTAAGATTTTATCGGGTGGTGTGGATGCCAATGCATTACACAAGCCAAAAAGATTCTTTGGTGCTGCCAGAAATTTAGAAAATGGTGGTTCTTTAACGATTTTGGCTACAGCCTTAATTGAAACTGGTTCTAAGATGGATGAAGTGATCTTCGAGGAATTCAAAGGAACCGGTAATATGGAATTAGTATTGGATAGAAAATTAGCTAACAAGCGTATTTACCCTGCAATTGATGTTCCTGCTTCTGGTACAAGAAGGGAAGACTTGTTGATGAGCAAAGAAGAATTGCAAAGAGTATGGATATTACGTAAATTCATGGCAGACATGAACTCAGGAGAAGCAATGGAACTTTTATTAACAAAAATGAAAGGCACTGTGGACAATGATGAGTTTTTGATTTCCATGAATGGATAAATTTGCAAAGAAAATAATCGATTTACCTAAGCGGCTTCTTGTAGAGGAGCCGCTTAATTTATATTCCGGCATTCGTGGAATGTTCGGAGAAAGTTCAAAAACCGCTGGTCTTCCACCCGGAAGTGCAATTTATACCGGTTTCCGAAAAGATACTCCCTTTAACATTGATCTTTTTTCCTACAGTGAAAATACCCTTGAGGAAAAAAATAATATCTTAATAGAAGAAGTCATTAATTTACCTAAGGATGGAAATTTCAATTGGATAAACATTGAAGGCATCCATCATGCAGAAAAAGTAAAAGAAATTTGTGATGCATTTCAGATTCATCCACTTACGATGGAAGATATTTTATCCGTTGGTCAGCGTCCGCAGATTGATGATACTGAAAACTATCTTTTTGTAGCTTTAAAAATGCTGCAATTTGATTCTAAAAAAAATAAAACCCTTAATGAGCAGGTTAGTTTCGTTTTAACCAAAGATTTGCTGATTACATTTCAGGAAAGGAAAGGTGATACTTTTGAAGCGGTTAGAAATAGATTAAGAGCTGGTAAAGGAAGGATAAGAAAAGAAGGACTAGATTATCTGCTTTATACTTTAGTCGATACAGTGGTGGACCACTATTTTATCGTTTTGGAAAAGTTTGGGGATATTTTGGAAGAGATAGAAGAGCGGATCATGTTTCAAGGTCAGAAAAGAGATTTTGACTTGCTCTATACGCTTAAGCGCGAATTAATTCATATCCGTAGATCAGTTTGGCCCCTAAGGGAAGTGATTAGCAAATTGGAGCGTGATGAAATTAAATTGATCAGGAAACACACACGTTTCTATATCCGAGATGTTTATGACCATACCATTCAAGCCATTGACTCTGTAGAAACTTACAGGGATTTCATTTCCAGTTTAGGAGATTTATATCAATCCGTAATCAGCAATAAGCTTAATCAGGTGATGAAAACCCTCACCATTTTCTCTGTTATTTTTATCCCACTAACTTTCATTGCTGGGGTTTACGGAATAAATTTTGAGAATGTACCTGAATTCCAATGGGAATATGGTTATGTCTATTTCTGGTCATTAATAGTGGGCATGGCTCTTTTAACCTTAGCTATTTTTAAGTATAAAAAGTGGATGTAGAGCTTAATTATTAATTTAAGCCATTCTTATTAAGACATTAAATTGATGAAAAAAGGTATCCTTTATTTAATCCCAACAGTTATTGCCTCCAATACAGAATCCAAAGCATTGCCTGCTGATTTGGTTAATTTATGTAGCCAATTGGATCATTATTTAGTGGAAAATGTTCGGACTGCAAGAAGGTGTTTAAGTGCGATGAACATCAGCAAGCCAATTCCTGAAATCACTTTTCATGAACTAAGTAAAAATACAGAAGATACTGATATCGCTGGATTAATGCAGCCACTTTTTGAAGGGAAATCTATTGGGGTAATGTCAGAAGCAGGATGCCCAGGAATTGCTGATCCAGGTGCAAGGGCAGTTGCTTATGCACATGAAAATGATATTCAAGTACAGCCCTGGGTCGGGCCTTCTTCCATATTTTTAGCTTTAATGGCTTCAGGTTTTAGTGGTCAGTCTTTTGCTTTTTCTGGTTACTTACCCATTGATAAAAAGGAAAGAACGCAGGCTATCAGAAATTTGGAACAAACTTTTTTCAAAACTGGACAGACTCAGATTTTTATGGAAACCCCTTACCGCAATAATCAATTATTGGAAGATATTTTAAGGATGTGTGCCCCTCAATTGAAATTATGCATTGCAAAAAACATCAATGGCGAAGATGAAATGATAAAAACCGATACCATTCAGAATTGGAAAAACAATAAGCCAGAATTGCATAAAGTGCCTTGTATTTTCTTATTTGGAATGAATTGATAAATGGCTGACATTTATCACCAATAAATTAAAATTATTATAAATAGTCTGTTAAATTTGCCCTTGAAAAATTAAAACGTTATGCCATATTTATTTACCTCAGAGTCGGTTTCGGAAGGACATCCTGACAAAGTAGCCGATCAGATATCAGATGCATTATTAGATAATTTCTTAGCTTTTGATCCACAATCGAAGGTGGCTTGTGAAACGCTGGTTACTACTGGCTTGACTGTTTTGAGCGGTGAGGTTCGCAGTAATTCTTATGTGGATGTACAGCAAGTAGCCAGAGATGTGATCAATAGAATCGGTTATACCAAGGGAGAATATATGTTTGATGGAAATTCTTGTGGTGTAATTTCTACTATTCATGAGCAATCACAGGATATCAATCAAGGTGTTGACAGAGGTAATCCTGAAGAGCAAGGAGCTGGTGACCAAGGAATGATGTTTGGTTATGCTACCAAGGAAACTGAAAATTATATGCCTTTAGCCTTAGATCTTTCCCATAAGATTTTGATGGAATTGGCTAATCTGAGAAGAGAAAATAATGATATTCAATATTTAAGACCCGATTCAAAATCACAGGTAACTATTGAATATTCTGATGATAATGTTCCGCAAAGGATTGAAGCCATAGTAGTTTCCACTCAACATGATGGATTTGATAATGATGATGAAAAGATGTTGACTAAAATCAAAAATGACATCATCAATATTTTAATCCCTCGAGTGAAAGCTCAATTAAAGCCTGAATTACAGAAACTATTTAATGACGATATCAAATATCACATTAACCCAACAGGGAAGTTTGTGATTGGTGGTCCTCATGGTGATGCTGGTTTAACAGGAAGAAAAATTATTGTGGATACTTATGGTGGAAAAGGAGCTCATGGTGGTGGGGCATTTTCTGGTAAAGACCCATCAAAAGTGGATAGATCTGCAGCTTATGCAACTCGTCATATCGCTAAAAACTTAGTGGCGGCTGGTGTGGCTGATGAAATATTAGTACAAGTTTCTTATGCTATTGGAGTTGTGGAGCCTATGGGTATTTATGTAAGTACTTACGGAAGTGCCAATGTAGATATGACGGATGGCGAAATCGCTAAAAAAGTTTCTCAAATATTCGATATGCGTCCTTATGCAATCGAAACCAGATTGAAATTAAGAAATCCAATGTATGGTGAATCTGCTGCTTATGGGCACATGGGAAGAGAACCAAGAACTGAAAAGAAAACTTTCAATGCTAGTAATGGAGATGTTTTCTCGCAGGATGTAGAACTTTTCACATGGGAGAAGTTAGATTATGTAGATAAAGTGAAAGAAGCATTTGGCTTGTAAGGGTCAAAAATTTATAATTATAATTTAAAAAGGCACGTGTTTTTCAATTCGTGCCTTTTTGTTTTTATAGGATGTCTGCTACGTCTTTTTAAAGAGGATTTGTAATTACCTCAATAATTTTTTTTAATTTCAATCAATAGTTAAATTAAACTAGCCATGAAGAAAGCCTTATTTATTATCATCCCGCTTATTGTAATTTCAATAATTGTGTATGCCCTTTTAGGTGGATTTAAAGAAGTTGAGAAATCCATAGATGAGGATGTATTGGTTCATATAGCAGGCACTGAATATCAGGGTAAAATCGGTTCTGATAGTTTGGAAATGTTGTTTATGCAAGCAAAAGATTTAGTAGAATCTGAAGCCACTGCTACAGCAATTGCCATAGCATATTATGGTGAAGCGGATACTAAAACTGGTGCTGTTCATAATTTTATAGGGGTTGCAATTGGAGATGAAATGATATATGAAATGCCTGCAGACTGGGAAATTAAAACTTTTGAGCGATCAACTTCTGTGAAAGGTTGTATTGAAGCAAATGTTTTGGCAATGCCAACGCCTGATGATATGCTTCAAGAATTAAAAATGTATGCTGTAGATAAAAATGTAGCCGTTGATTCAATGTTTATTGAGCTTTATCCTGGCCCAAATCAATTGTGTGTGCAGTTATTGGGAGCTGAGTGAGTATTAAATTATGCTGAGAATGAGCGTTTGATAGATTAATTTTAGAAATTTTCGTATCAAACCTGATAGAAATAGGACAGAAGGATTTTTTCTATTATGGGTTTGAAATTAAAGTGTATAAGAACTAAAGCGTAAGAATTCAAGATACTTTTTTGTCCGACTATTTTCCAATTTTGGTCGAATTAGAATAAGTAAGTTGAATTCAAAGCCTTCTTCCCCAAATTTCCCCATATTTGCATAATATTTTAGAATCCGAATTTTATGCAAAGCCCATTACCCATCATCAATCTTAAAAAAGGAAAAGAAAAGTCATTAGAGCGATTCCATCCTTGGATATTTTCAGGTGCTATTCATCCTGTGCCTAGTGAGGTGAAAGAAGGTGATTTTGTGGAAATTCATACCCAAGAAAAAAGATTTATAGGGATTGGTTATTTTCAAGTGGGTTCTATTGCAGTTCGAATGTTAACCTTCCAAAAAGAGGAAATCAACCAAGATTTCTGGAAAAGGAAATTGCAATCTTCTATTGAATTAAGGAAGACTGCAAATCTGTGGAATAATCCAGACACTAACGTTTTTAGATTGGTTCATGGTGAGGGAGATGGTTTCCCCGGGCTGATAGTTGATTATTATGATGGTTGTGTGGTTTTTCAAGCGCATACTGTTGGTATGTACCAAATAAAAGAAGTCTTTTTAGAAGTTTTGAAAGAGCTATTGGGCGATAGATTGAAAGCAGTTTATGATAAAAGTGCTCATACACTTCCTTTCAAAACTGAACTGGAAACTACAGATGCTTTTATTTTCGGAGAAGAAAAAGAAGAGTGGTTGGTGAAAGAATATGGAAACACTTTTAATATCAATGTTGTAAGCGGACAAAAAACAGGCTTTTTTATAGATCAGAGAGAAAATAGAAAATTATTAGAACAATACAGTAAAGGCAATAAGGTTTGTAATACTTTTTGCTACTCTGGTGGGTTCTCCATTTTTGCCTTGCAAGCTGGTGCTGAAATGGTGCATAGTGTTGATAGCTCTCAAGGAGCAATTGATTTAACCGATCAAAATGTAGGCTTGAATTTTAAGGAAGCTCAAAATCATCAATCTTTCACCGCTGATGTTTTTAATTTCTTAAATGAAATGCCCGAGCAATATGATGTAATTGTTTTGGATCCTCCTGCTTTTGCCAAGCATCGAAAAGTATTGAAAAATGGCTTGCAGGGATACAGAACCATAAATGAAAAAGCCATGAAGAACATGAAATCGGGCGGTGTGCTTTTTACTTTTAGTTGTTCTCAAGTAGTCAATCAAGAGCAATTCCGTACCGTTATTTTTTCAGCAGCTGCAAGAGCCGGAAGGCAAGTTCAAATCTTGCATCAACTCCATCAACCAGCCGATCATCCAATCAATATTTTCCATCCAGAAGGTGAGTATTTGAAAGGTTTGGTTTTGAGGGTGGTTTGATAATGGAGTATAAAGTAGTTAGTATCAAGTATCTAGATCATGAAACAGCTATAGGGAACTCTAGATTTTCTATAAGTTTTAGGTATTAGGATTTAAGTAATAAGAGCTTCACTGATTGAAAAACTTCAACTTTTAATTGCCTTGAAAACGTCCCCCACATCAAATTTCAATTTAGGAATGATAGTAGAATTTACAGTTCCTTCTTTCACTAAATATAGGTGAGGTTTGCGTTTGTCTTTTTGCTTTAAGGTATAAATTTCTAAAGTTTGGTTAGCTAAGTCCACTATCCAATATTCCTTTACACCTTTTTGAAAATAGATGTCTTTTTTGATATTTCTGTCCAAATAAGCATTGGAAGGTGAAAGTACTTCAATAATTAGATCTGGAGCACCTTCTATTCCACTTTCTGAAATGATATCTTTATTTTCTTCACTTATGAACAGCAAATCAGGTTGAAAAACATTTTTTTCGTCTAGGAAAACATCAATAGGTGAAAAGAATATCTTGCCTTTAGATTGCTTTTTTAATAATGAATAAAATTCTCCAATTATTAGTTGATGCTTTGGGTTGGGCGCAGGGGTCATATATAGTTCACTGTTAATGAGTTGACATGATTCATCATCTATTTGAAGAAAATCTTCAAGAGATATGGTTTTACCTGTGTCTATTGTCAATGTGCTCATGTCTTTTTTATTTCATCTATTTAAAGATACGTTTTTATTAAAATTTTTCAAAGATTAAACTTCCAACATCCATCACCCATCATTCATCACCCAACATCCATTACCCCACTTCCAACTATTTATTTCCTCTAACCTATAGATTGTATCCAAATTTTACGACTTTTGCATTTATGACTTATCAGGAATTTCTACAAATAGTAATGTATGAGGATAATCACCTTTTGGTGGTGAATAAACCTTCAGGGATGTTGGTGCAGGGAGATCAAACTGGTGATACTCCAATCTCTGAGCATGCCAAAGATTATATAGCTAAAAAATATGATAAGCCTGGTAAAGTTTTTTGTGGCACTCCACACAGAATTGACCGACCTGTTAGTGGGACATTGGTTTTAGCAAGAACTTCTAAAGCACTGGAGCGGGTTTCAAAATTATTTCATGATGGTCAGGTCGATAAAACCTACTGGGCTATTACTGAAAAAAGACCGCCCAAAACAGAAGATACCATTACCCATTGGCTCAAAAAAGATCCTAATAAAAACCTTACACATGCGCACATGAGTGATAAAAAAGGAGGCTTGAAATCAACGCTTTCTTATCGTTTGATTCGTGCTTTGGGAGATAGAAACTTGATAGAAGTTAAGCCATTAACCGGGAGACCGCATCAAATTAGAGTACAATTGGCTAGAATTGGTTGCCCAATCATTGGAGATGTAAAATATGGTTTTCCAAAACCCACTAAAGATGGTTCCATAGCATTGCATGCAAGGGCGATCAGCTTCGAGCATCCAGTAAAAAAAGAGCCTTTCAATGTTGTGAGCCCAATCCCAAAAGCATTTGTTTGGTCATTCTTTGAGGATGTAATTTGATATATGCCATAAAACCATAAAGTGATTTTACCATTGGTGTAAATACCTTTGTATTCATATTGAAATTTTCAGACTTTCCATTTGAATTGACTACTATGAAGAAAAAATCACTTTTGTTGGCCATTATTTTATTGGGTTCATTCCCTCTTTTTTCTCAAAATTATCAGAAAGATTCTACTCAAATTGCCAAAATTATTTATGATGTTTTTGATGGGATGAGAGGGTCAGATACCAGTAAAATGGCTCCTTATATGCACCCCAAAATAAAAACACAAAGCTTGAATGTAGGTGAAAGCCATAATGAAATTAGCCCTTTAAAGGATGCTTCCGGTTGGCTTAATGCCGTAGCCAACAATACAGGTGATACTTGGGATGAACAAATAAATAATTTGGAAATACATTCTGATGGAGCCATTGCCATAGCCTGGATGGACTATAAATTTTATTTGGGAGAGGTATTGAGTCATTGTGGTACTAATTCTTTCCAATTCATCAAAAAGGATGATAATTGGAAAATTATTTATATTATTGACTCCAGAAAGAAAGAAAATTGTCATTAAATTAAACTATAACCTAAATTTGTATAAAAATGGAAAATCAAGATGTAGAAGTAAATAATAGTCAACACTCTTTAAAATGGGGGGCTATTCTAGGTTTAATATCTATTATAATTACCTTAATCATTTATTTAATAGATATAACAATGTTGGTTGAATCGTACATGCCATTTGTCCTTCTTGTTATATTTATTGCAGTTCCAATTTATGCTGGTAGGGAATTCCGTTCTAAAGTTGGGGGCTATTTGGTATTTAAAGACGCCTTTTTGCATGCTTTTGTAGTATTAGCCGTTGGAATTTTTATAGGAACTGTATTTGATTATCTATTATTTAATTTCATTGACCCAGAAATCATTCCAATTTTAGTTGAAGTGCAAATGGAAAATACTATGAAGGCTATGGAAGCTTTTGGTGGAACTTCAAATACTGAAATGATGGATGGAATGGCAGAAGGAGTTGAAAAAGGCTATACCCTACAAGGTCAAGCCTTAGGATTTCTGTGGAAATTAGTATTATGTGCAATCGGGGCATTAATTGTAGGAGCCATCAACAAAAAGAAAAACACAGAAGAAGAATTTTAAAATTTTAAAATCGCAGTTTAAAGCCATTCAACAATTAATTGAATGGCTTTTTGATTTTATACCCTTTCGCATTCAAAACCCTTTCTACTTTTATAAGTTTTTAATTAGGAATATTGATTATCCGATAAAATATGTGTTCAGTCGAAAAAACTTTACCTATTTACTCGCTGAATTAATTATTGGCTATATTGTCACCCTAAATTAAAGATATGATGAAATTTTTCAACAAGTCTTTTTATGTACTCTTGGTTTTGACTTTCGGATTTTTGGGAGCATGCTCCACTAAATCAGATACGCAATCTCAAGACTTATCTTATGCTATTGAACCAGTAGATTTTGATTTCAATAAAATTAAGGAAAGAGGGTATTTAACTGCTGTTGTGGACAACAGTGCTACTAGTTACTTTATCTATAAAGGTCAACCAATGGGCTATGAGTATGAAATGCTCCAATGGTTGGCAAAAGACCTTGAAGTGGAGCTCAAAATCATAAGGGAAAATGATATAAATACAGCCTTAGAAAAAGTAAATAGAGGGGAGGCCGATATTGCAGCTTTTAATTTGACGGTAACTAAAGAAAGGAAGCAATATGTAGATTTTACTAATCCACTTTATTTTGTTCGACAAGTTTTGGTGCAAAGAAAGCCAGAAAATTGGCGACAAATGAAGATTCATGAAATAGAAAATGAACTCTTGAGGGATCCGATCCAATTGACAGGTAAAAAAGTACATGTTCGGAAGAGTTCTGCGTTTTCTAATCGTTTAGCAAATCTCTCAGATGAAATTGGGGGCGATATTGTGATAATAGAAGATAGCAGTAGTTTAGAAGTGGAGACTTTAATTAAAATGGTAGCAGAAGGAGAAATAGATTATACGGTTTCCGATGAGGATGTAGCTATGTTAAATGCCACTTATTATCCCAATATAGATGTCAAAACCCCAATTAGCTTTTCCCAGCAGATTGCATGGGCGCTTAGATCAAATGCCGATACCCTGGAGAATAAAATCAATGCGTGGTTAGAGGACAGGCAAAAAGAAACGGATTATTATGTGATCTATAATAAGTATTTCAAAAATTTAAAAAGATCAGCCAATAGATCTTATTCTGAATTCTCTTCAGTCAGTGGTAGTAAACTTTCACCTTTCGATGAAGAAATAAAAGCTACTGCTGAAAAGATAGGGTGGGACTGGAAATTACTGTCGGCATTAATCTATCAGGAAAGCAAATTTGATCCTAATGTGAAGTCTTGGGCTGGAGCTATTGGTTTAATGCAAATGATGGGACCAACTGCTCAAGAGTTTGGAGCCACTAATTTGTATGACCCAACACAAAGTTTAAGTGCAGGGGGTAAATATATCAATTGGTTACAGAATGCGTTTAAAAAAGATGTTGAAGATAGTGTAGAGCGTCAAAAATTTATTTTGGCAGCCTATAATGTAGGGATAGGGCATATGAAGGATGCTATTCGTTTAACCAAGAAATATGGAGGAGATCCCACTTTATGGGATGGAAATGTTGAAAGGTATTTATTATTAAAATCACAAAAGAAATATTATACCGATCCAGTGGTGAAATATGGATATTGTAGGGGAGAGGAGCCAGTAAATTACGTTAAAGAGATATTAGAAAGATACCAACAATATGTATTATTATTGAATTCACCGGAAATCGAGGATGAGGGTAAAGCTCCGGTCACTTAGAACCAAATTTTTATATTATTAAGACCATGTCAAAGATAGATCAACTTTTTAAAGATTACACGCAAGAGCGTTATATCAATTTGAACAAAGAGCAGTTTGTTTATATAGTCAATCTCTTTCCTGCCTTAAGAGTGGTGATGAGTGATGGTATAGTCGATCAAGAAGAATGGATAACCGTAAAGCGATTAGCAAAGATATTAGGGGATGAATTTGCTTCGGAAGATTTAGGCGAAGAAAAAGAAGAAAATCTAATGCTAATATATAGGGCGGAATTTCGCCATTTAATTAAAAACCTAGATAAATGGCAAGATAGATTTCTGGAAGCTTTGAAAGATTACTTTAATGAAAATGTAACTTCAAAGGAATTTGTAGTAGAGACTATGTATCTTTTTGCAAGTGCTTCAGATGGTGTTTCAGAAGAAGAAAATGAAGATATTGAATTTTTAACCAAGGAATTAGGCTTGGAAGATATTGAATTATAATATTAGATTTTAGGGAAATTGATATGATATTTTACTGCTAAAAGACGAGCGGACATTATAAAAGAAGCCGTCACTATAAAATTAATATCCCTTTCAAGTTGAAAATAGTTTAATAAGGTGTAGAGCATACCGCCCAAAAGGCAAACACTGGCATAAATTTCCTTTCTGAAAATAACGGGTGTTTCATTTACTAAAGTATCTCGGATTACACCTCCGAAAACTGCAGAAAACATTCCCATAATTGCTGCAATTTCCCATCTAACACCCATGGATAATGCTTTTTCAACTCCAGCAACGGTGAAGAGCGCTATTCCCATTGAGTCAAATAGGCTTAAGGTTTTTCTTAAATTTTGAAGAAACTTATTGAAAAAGCTGGTGAGCAATACACCAAATAAAATCGTATAGATAATATTCATATCACCCACCCACGATAATGGATAGCTGCCTAACATGATATCCCTTAAAGTTCCGCCTCCGATAGCAGTCACAAAGCCCGTAAAACCAGCGCCAAACCAATCTTCTGATTTATCTTTTACAGCTAATGCACCTGAAATAGCAAAAACTAATGTCCCTAAAAGCTCAAGTGCATATTGAATTTGCATTACTTATAGATTTTTATGGTCGGATTTTTTCAATCTTAGAATGAGTTTCTAAATAAACAGGTAAAGCAGCTGAACCGTACCAGTTGTAAATATCATAAGCCAATAAATCTGCTTTGATAGCAGGATCAGTTTGTAAAAGCTCTGCTACTTTAGTTTTGTCATTCTCGTCAAAAATAAAAATCCCTCTGTAATTATTACTATTTTTTCCTAAAGGACCTGCCACTATTATTTCACCTGCTTCTGCCAATCTTCCAATATTATCCAAATGACCTCTGAACAAGCTGTCAACTCTAGCTTTGTCCTCGATGTTTCCGCCACCAGTTTTCAGCATGACTAAGCTATAAGATTTCATGCCATAGTCATCTGCTCCTAGTGAATCGGCTAAGTTTTTATCATATTTGGAATTTTGGGAGAGCACCAAAAATGGGGAGATTATAAAAAGGCAAAGCAAAAGTAGATTTTTCATAGCTATAGATTTTTGGATTACTATCTTAAGAAGCCTTCAATTAATTCTAAAAATTCCTCTGGTTTTTCAGCATGAATCCAATGCCCTACTCCTTCTACCATTTCAATTTTAGCATTAGGAAAGAAATTGTTGATGGCAATATGATCTTCTGATTTGATATATTTGGAGTTTTTGCCTCCAATAAATAATGTGTCTTTTTCAGTAGTCAACCTTTTTTCCAAGCCTTTACCCACTACCTCAATGTTTTTTTCTAGAATAGGTAAATTGATTTTCCATTCAAATTCTTTATTCTCATTTCTAGTCAGGTTTTTCAGTAAAAACTGTCTAATTCCTTTTTCAGGCACATATTCTGACAATTTTTTATCAGCATCACCTCTAGATTCAAGCTCATTTAATTTTAAACTGCACAAGCCTTCCAAAATAGAGTCGTGATGTACAGGGTAAGCTTTTGGTGCAATATCCACCACTACTAATTTATCATATAAATCAGGATGTTGAACAGCAAAATACATAGCCGTTTTTCCGCCCATTGAATGACCAATTATATGAGGGTTTTCAATATTGTTGGATTCAATAAATTCCTCTAAATCAGAAGCCATTACTTCATAATTATGTGTATCATCATGAGGCGAATCGCCATGATTTCTTTGATCCACCAAATAGACATGGAATTTCTCCGATAATTTTCGTCCGATCGTCATCCAATTATCTGACGAACCAAAAAGACCATGTAAAATAATCAATGGCTGTCCATTCTCACCTAATTCTTTATAGTTTAATTTCATTATTTAAATTTTTATTGTTTAGCTATTAGAGCTTACATTTTTTACATCCATCACCCAACTTCCCACTTCTAGCTTCCTACTTCCAACTCCCAACTCCCAACTTCAAGCTTCCAACTTCCAACTTGACCTTTTCCTTAGCCATCAGACGGTCTGTTTTAAAATATGGTTTGTTTTATTGCGATGTATTAAATCACTAAAATCTAAAACCGTCAGATGGCCCCTTCATCCCACACCTATCATCCCACATCCATCACCCAACTCCCAACTTCAAGCTTCCAACTTCCAACTTGACCTTTCTTAGCCATCAGACGGTCTGTTTTAAAATATGGTTTGCTTTATTGCGATGTATCAATTCACTAAAATCTAAAACCGTCAGATGGCTCTTTCATCCCACACCCATCACCCCACATCCATCTGTCATTCCCTGAAATAAGTTGACCGTTTTTAATGGAATAAAGTTATGATAAAAACGGGAAAACGTATCAAAGCCAGGAAGAGATTTTCTGAGGAATT
>JBNJFX010000048.1:0-35402 GCA_051747245.1 Bacteroidota bacterium | reverse complement strand
CACACAGGGGGGTCTTTTTCCTGAATATGGTTAAAACTGGACTAAACGCAAGCTGGATTAGGTTTATATCTATATTTTGAATTATTTAGGACAGCATTATATTTGGTGTCTTTTTTCACCCATATACTGAACGGATTAATTATTCATTAAATACTTTTCCGCTAAACTCCGATTCCATTTTAGTTGAGTTTGAAGTTGAGAATATTTCTCAAGAAACTCTTTATATGGTTAGAGGAGATGCCAATGCAGTTAGATATTTAGATGAAGATAAAATTAGGTTGGATTTAACGAGTAGTATAAATGATCCTGAATTGTATAAAGGATTATCAGTACCTTTCATTATTTTAAGACCCAATGAAAGGTTTCTGTTTAAAAAGAAAAAGAAATCTTCAATTGATAAATTATGTAATGCTGTTATCACAATTGAAATTTTAGATTTTAACAATATTGAAGATGTAAACGTAAAACGTAAAGTCAAAAAGACTTTAAAAAAGAAGGAGTTTTGTTTGTCTTACGACATTTATAGTAAAATCGAAGTAAATAATTTATTAATAAAGTTTAAAAAAAATGAAAGTAATAATTGGATTTATTCAAATGGTAATTATTAAATAGGCCACTATCATCCCTTCGGCTTAACCTTTAACTCCTATAAACGAGAATTTAGCAAGGTCAATAAAATGAACACCTTCCAAGACCAGGAATACGATGAGGAAACAGGCTGGGTGCAGTTCAAATGGAGAAACCACCAGCCCGAACTGGGAAGGTTCTTTAATGTTGACCCGTTGGCTGAGAAATTTTATCACAATTCACCTTATGCTTTTGCAGAGAATAAAGTGACTACACACATAGAGTTTGAAGGTCTTGAAGGAATCCAAATCCATGAGTTCACAAAAAGAGATGATGGTACCGAAGAACTTTCAGGAATTACATATCAGTTAGATGTTGTAGTAGTAACAAATTCATCGGGTGATAATCCTAGTGAATTGACTGAAAGTGATGTAGGAAATGTTCAATCTTATTTAAACAGTGTATTTGGTGGAGATCATTCAGATCCTGAAAGTGGGGTATCTGTTAATTTTGAATTTAATATTAGTCAGTTGGATAAAACCACCACCAAGACTAAGAGGAATGGTAAAGTTAAAGAAATATCTGGTGATTTTAGTAATAGTGAAGTTAACAGAGAGTTAGCAGGTAGGGCAAAACCTGTTGATGATGGAACTACTTCTTTCCCGGCATTAGTGTTTGGAGGTAGAGTGCCTGGAACTGATGGAGGGCAAACAGGTTCCACAATTAAGTTTGACCTTAATTCAAAAGAGGGAGCAACAAATGCATTAAGTCATGAAATCACACATTTTATGTTAGATAGATATGGAGGTAATCGTTCTAATAGTAGGCATCACGCTTTAGGCGGTATTTTGGGAAGACCAATTGGCTCGTCTACAATTAACAAAGCTATTTTAAATAAGTTAAGAGAAAATGTTCCTAGATCATCAAAAGATGATAGACGTTAAATTTATAAGTAAAGATGAAAATTTTTCAAATATTATTCATATTAGGCTTTAGTGTTTTATCTGTTTCTTTAAGTGCTCAACAATGCCAATATATTTTTTTTCTTAATTACTCAGATAGACCGTTTAATGAAAGCTCAGTTTTTTTATTAGAACCTCTCAGTAATGGCAGTGTTGTGGATGAACAATCCTTGGAGATTGGCGAATCTATTTTCAGAGTAAAGTACCTGAAATTTCCTTCGAGCGATACAGAATTAATGGTATGTTGTGAAATGGACAGTTTAAGCTTTTATGGTGTTGAACAATATACAGTACTTGATAGTGTTTTAGGTTCCCGAAAAGCTGACTCTTTACTAAATACTTATGAATCAAAAGATATAGGATTTAACTTTTTTCGAAGTAATAAGCGAAAAAGTTTTTACTATCAATCAAGTGATTTAGATTTTTATTTTTATAAGGCAGATATAAGGTATTGTGATTGTAAATATTTATATGCTAATAAAGCTTATCAGCTGCCATTAGGTTATGAAGCTTATATTGAGGAAGTGAAAAAACTGTTCAGAGTGAAGTCAAAAGAACGTAAAATATTACTAACTAATATTGATAATATTAAAAAGCAAAAGCTTATACAGCATGTTATAAAAGAGCTTAATGAGGATTGGGCTAAAGATTAAGCATGATCTTGCCTTATTTGCCGTTCAATCAAGCTAATGATAAAATCATGATTACCGACACGTTTTTGATGATTGCACTTTGGGTCAGGACAAAGCCAGTCATTTGCTAATTGAAACTTAGTTAGCCTCAGATCATGAATGGAACAATAAAGGGCATATCCTTCATTATTAGGAATGGTGTTGAGCGTTATGCCCTCCACCACCCACGCAAAAACGGTACTTGTGTGTCCCGTTATTGGGATCAACAATGTAAATTATTGATATACAGTTTATTGTGACGGCTTAATTTGGGAGCTGTTTTTTTGGTGTATGTATTGTTGGGACAGTCGTGATGTTGCATCAACTGCAAGCTATACAGGCATTTTGCTTGTTGGTTTGCGGTCTTTTCATGGCTGCTTCCTTGATCTTGCCTGAAAATCTACCATCTAAAGGAAGTCTAATACCTTGCAGGTCACCGTTACATCAGCAGCATTTTTAGCTATTTACAAAATGACATGGAAGGCTTACAGGAAAAAGTACAGCAGTTCCATCCGTTGGGTTAAATGGATGGAAATTATAATTTTGTTAATCAATTTAATTAAATATGAGCATGGGCAATAAAAAGAATGAAGTAGCTATACCAGAAGAAGTATTAGTCAATAAGATATATCTTGTAAGAAAACATCAAGTTATGCTAGATAGTGACCTAGCTGATCTTTATCAGGTAGAGACAAGAAGGTTAAACGAACAAGTAAAAAGGAATATTGGTAGATTTCCTGAGGACTTCATGTTCCAATTAAAGGAAGAAGAATGGGAAAACTTGAAATCGCAAAATGCGACTTCAAGTTGGGGTGGAAGAAGAACACTTCCTTTTGTTTTTACTGAACATGGAGTATTAATGTTAAGTAGTGTACTTAATAGCGATAGAGCTATACAAGTAAACATTAAGATCATGAGGATCTTCACAAAGATAAAGGAGATACTAATGAACGATAAAGAAGTAATGCTTAAAGTAGAGAAAATGGAAAAGAGGGTTTTAGAACAGGATGATAAAATAAAATTGATCTTTGATTACCTAAAGCAGTTTATTAAAGAACAAGAAAAAGACTACGATCCAATTGGTTTTAAATCAGGCAACAATAAAAATTAATCCCAGAATACAAAAGGCTGTTTATCCCACCCCCGTTCCCGCCATGTTCTACATGGTGGTTATAAATATTAAAAAGCCCATCTTTGGATGGTTTTTTAATGGCTTAAGCCAGAAATTCTTTGTACTGCACCACCCAAGCAAAAACGGTACTTGAGTGTCCCAATATTAAGATTGTCAATATAAACAACTGATAGAAAGTTTATTGTGATAGTTTAGAGATTGATTTTGAGTGGCTTTCTTCGGTGTATGTTTCCTTGATCTTGTCTGAAAATCTACAAGTCCAACACCTTGCAGGTCACCGCTACATCAGCAGCACGGAAAGTTATTTACAAAATGAAATGGAAGGCTTACAGGAAGAAATGAAGCTGTTCCATCTGTTCGGATGAATCATTTGCAAAAATAAATCGTTACTTTTACGATAACAATGAAAACAATAGACCTCAAAACGGAACTAAAAAGCCTGATTGACCAGGAGACAAATCTAAGCTTATTAGAGACAGTAAAAGCTTTGTTTAAACAAAGAGACTTTGACCCTTCCATTGAAAAAGAAATGATATCCAGAGCTCTTGAATCCGAGCAAGATATCAAAGAAGGAAAAGTCTACACCATAGACGAAGCAGAATCTGAACTCAATAAGCGATTAGGTTTATGAAAGTAGTCATTACTGAGCAATCCTTAAAACGACTGGAAGATACACTGCGATTTTATCTTGAAGAGTTGGAAATCCCCAAGGATCAGGTTGTTAAAATCAAGAACATACTAATAGGGAAAGCTAAAAGCCTGTCAAAAACCCCGTATAAAGGTCAATATGAACCTTATCTAAGCAAACTAAAACAAGGTCACAGAAGGTTGGTTGAAGGAAATTTTAAGATTATTTATAGAGTCGAAGATGAATTTATTTATGTGGTAGACTTCTTTGATAGCCGAGATGATCCCAAGAAAATGAAAGGTTAACCCGACATCAACCTACCTCTCAGTTGCAGAAGCTAGGACTCCCGCTGGCGCACGCGTTTTCGCTTGTGTCCATTTAGCAAAGAGCAAGAACAATTTTAATGAAATGCCTTTACTGAACGAAACATTCAGCTATTCAAGCATTCTGATAAATAAACTTTAGTTGATCTAAAAGTGTTGCTGATTCAGTTGATTCCAATTTTGAAGAAAGACCGAAAATTATTGGATTCTGCGTACTTTACTCCCTTTTTTAAACAAATCCGAACTTAAATAGCGATCACCTCTATCACAAGTAATGCATACAATAATTCCTGATTCTAATTCCTGGGCAATTTGTAAAGCAGCATATAATGCACCGCCACTGCTCATTCCGGCTAAAATTCCTTCTTCTTTCGCCATCCTCTGGGTCATCTTTGTGGCATTTTCTTCGCTTATATCGATTGTTCTATCCACTCTGTCAGCCTCAAATATTTTAGGCAAAAATTCTGGTGACCATCTCCTTATTCCAGGAATTCTAGAGCCATCAGTAGGTTGAGTGCCTACAATTTGAACATCAGGATTTTGTTCCTTTAAATAGCGGGATACGCCCATAATAGTCCCGGTTGTTCCCATTGCAGAAACAAAATGTGTAATTTCACCATTAGTGTCTTTCCATATTTCCGGACCGGTGGTTTTATAATGCTGTTTGTAATTATCAGGGTTTCCGAATTGATTGAGCATATAATATTTCCCTGTAGCTGCCATTTCTTCGGCCACTGTTCTGGAATATTCTATTGTACCTTCTGCTTTGGTTAGAATCACTTCTGCTCCATAAGCTTCCATGGATTGAATTCTTTCGGCAGTGGAGTTTTCTGGCATAATTAAGGTCATATTTAAACCTTTAAGTTTAGCAATCATCGCTAAAGCAATTCCAGTATTACCACTTGTGGCTTCTACCAACTTATCTCCAGGTTTTATATCCCCTCGTTCTAATGCAGCCCCGATCATGCCCAATGCCGCACGATCTTTTACGCTTCCCCCAGGGTTTTGTCCCTCGAGTTTGCAATAAATCTTTACATTTTTGTTGGTCGGGATATTCTTCAGCTCCACTATTGGGGTATTACCCACTAAATCTTCTACAAACATTTATAATTAATTGAAAATGTAAAATCTGTTCTAAATCCTATTTAAACGAGCAGTTAACTATACTGTTTGACATTTCATCTATAATTTATATCACTTTAACAATAAAAAATATTGGAATTATTATTTTATCTGATTAGATTTAAGTTAAAACAAATTTTTTAATCTAAAACGGAAAGAATTATGCTAGCTATTGGAATTGCTGTAGCTGTACTATTGCTTATTGTTATTTTGATGTATAACAGCTTAGTGAACAAGAAAAATCAAGTTGAAAACAGTTTTTCAACTATTGATGCGATGTTGAAAAAGCGTTATGATTTGATACCAAATTTGGTGAATACAGTAAAGGCGTACATGAAACATGAGAAAGATACGCTTACTGAAATAACGGAACTAAGGGCAAAGGCGGTTTCAGGAGATATTTCTGATGATGAAAAAATAGATTTGGAGAATAAAATTGCAGGGAAAGTTAGTGGGATAATGGTAGCAGTGGAAAATTATCCTGATTTAAAGGCAAACACCAATTTTATGCAGTTGCAAGGAGCTTGGACAGAAGCTGAGGAGCAAATATCAGCTGCAAGAAGGGCATATAATAGCATGGTAACCGATTATAATAATGCCATTCAGATGGTACCGACCAATATATTGGCTTCCATGATGAATTACAAGAAGAAGGAATGGTTTGAAATACCGGAGACTGAAAGAAAAAATATCAGTGCAAAAGATATGTTTAACGCTTAATTATTGAATTATGAGTGATATCAAAACAATAGATGCGCTATATGAAAAGGAACTTGTACCTGAAATTCAGAAGTTAGAAGTAAAACGAAAAGCTTTTAAGAAGAAATTCATCACTTATCTATTGGCTGGATATGCAGTGTTTTCCCTATTAATCTTATGGCTTGATAGGACATATTTTGCAAATGAAGAATCCAATATTTATTTACTGTATTTACTTTTGGGGATTGTAGTATTGCTTCCTTATTTATTTTATTATCAATCCTATAGAAAAAAGTTTGCATTAGTTTATAAGGATAATGTAATAAAAAGGATAATTCATTTTATAGATGAAAGCCTCGAGTTTAATGCTTTGGGAGGATTTCCAAAAGCCCAATATTTAAAAAGTGAACTTTTCAAAAAAAGACCTCACAGATACAGGGCTGAAGACTTTGTAAAGGGCAAAATTGGACAAACCCCCATTTGTTTCTCAGAAGTTCATTCAGAATATAAAACCAAAAGTTCGGGCAAGGATAAAAAAACTCAATGGCACACCATATTTAAAGGGGTTTTCTTTGAAGCAGATTTTAATAAAGAGTTTAAAACCAAGACTTTTATTTTGCCCGATTACTTGGAAAGATCACTTGGTTTTATTGGAAAGAAACTGCAAAGTTTAAATACCAACAGACCGCCTTTAGTCAAACTGGAAGACCCGGAATTTGAAAAGTATTTTGCAGTTTATGGAGAAGATCAAGTTGAAGCCCGATACATTCTATCCACTTCATTAATGCAGAGGTTAACCGAATTTGGTAATAAAAGAAAGTTACCGGTTGCCATTTCATTTGTGGATAACAGCATTTTTGTCGCAATATCAGAACATAAAAACCTTTTTGAGCCGAGGATATTCAGAACAAACCTAAACAAGGATTTGATTATGGAATATTATAATATGCTCGAATTAGTGATTGGTATAGTGGATGACCTTAATTTAAACAACCGAATTTGGGCGGGTTCTAAAATGAAGTATGAATCATAGCTATATGGTTTTTAAAAAGAATTGAAATATACCATTGAATTAATACATACTTAAAATTTGATTTATGGAGAAGAGGAAATCTTTTAATAAAATATATGAATCTGATTTATTACCTGAAATTGAAAGGCTTGATGAAAATCGGAAATATTATAAAAAAAAGGTATTAACTTTTCTAGTGGTTCCTCATGTCGTGTTATTCATTCTAATCTATTTGTTAGAAAAATTTCTATTTACATCTGAAGATTCTAATTACTTAAAATTTTATTTTTTTGCTTGGGTATTAATTTATTTTATATACAGATTCATATTTAAAAAGTATAAAAATAAATTTGCTTTGGAGTTTAAGGAAAAAGTGATTAGAAGGATTATTCGATCTATAGATGAATCTCTTTACTATAACCCTCTAGCGGAATTTCCTAAATCTCAATTTTTGAAGAGTGAAATTTACAATAATACCATTCTATATTATGGAGAAGATATGGTGAGAGGAAAAATTGAGCAAACACCCATTTGTTTTTCTGAAGTCCAGGCTAAAAATAGAGACAATAAAGGAAAACTGACTACCACATTTAAAGGAATATTCTTTGAAGCAGATTTCAATAAAGATTTTAACAACAAAACTTTTGTTTTGACGGACAAATTAGAGCGCTCATTTGGGCACATTGGTAAAATGTTACAAAGCTTAAATTCAAATAGACCACCTTTAGTGAAACTCGAAAATCCTGAATTTGAAAAATATTTTGCAGTTTATAGTCAGGATCAGGTGGAAGCCCGATATATCCTATCTACTTCTTTAATGGAAAGATTAACCAAATTTGTAGAAAACAGGAAATCACCGGTTGCACTTTCCTTTGTGGACAACAGTATTTTTATAGCAATATCAGAACCTAAAAATCTGTTTGAACCCACGATTATGAATTCTAATCGCAACAAAGAAATGATAAAAGGCTATTTCAATATCCTCGAATTAGTTATTGGAATTGTGGAGGACCTTAATTTAAACAATAGAATTTGGGCAGGTTCTAAAATGAGTTCTTAATACAACTAAAATTATTTAAATCTTGTTACACTTAAATTTTTAATATATGGAAAGTTCAAAATCATTTGATGAAATAGATGAAGCTGCAATAATGTCGGGAATTGATGAACTGGAAAAAGATAGAAAGCAGTATAAAAATACGGTTTTAATATTTCTGTGTATAATTCATACGCTTTTTATTGTTGCAATTTACTTATTTGAAAAGTTTGTTTTTATAGATGATAATTCAAATAATTATGTCACTTATTTTTTTATTTACTTTTTAGTTGTTTTAACTGCATCTGCATTTTTCTATAATAAATATCGCATTAAATTTGCTCAAAAATTTAAAGATAAAATAATAGAAAATGTTATTCAAACTATTGGCCAAAATCTAATATTTAGTCCAAATGAAGAATTCCCAAAATCTCAATATTTTAAAAGTGAAATTTACAGGAAGAATGCTAGCTATTTTAATTCAGATGATTTGATATCGGGTAAGATTAATGAAGTCCCAGTTCAATTTGCTGAAGTGGATTCTGGAATAATATCAAAAGGAAACGATAGGAATTCAAAAAGCCCTATATTTCAAGGCTTATTTTTCAAGGCAGATTTCAATTCCAGTTTCAACTCCAAGACATTCATTTTAACTGATTATTTAGATAAAACTTATGCAATTGCTAGAAACTTAATAACAAGAATGTTAAAAAAATTAAATGAAGATAGACCACCTTTTATAAAAATAGATGATTTTGAATTTGAAAGATACTTTTCAGTTTATAGTGAGAATGAGGAGGAAGCAAAAAATATTTTAACCAATACATTTATGAATAGCTTAACTGAATTTGTTAAAAACAGAAGTATGCCTGTTGCTATCTCATTTATTGACAATAACCTTTTTATTGCTATTAGAGATTATAGAAAAGTATTAGACCCCTCTATTTTTCATCCAAATCAAAATCAAAAAATGATTCGGAATTTTTTTAATATCATTCAATTATTCACAAAAGTTATAAATGACCTTAAAAACAATGAGAAAATTTGGGCAAGTTCAAATGCTCATTCGGAGTAGTGTTATACGCGAAACTTAAATCAATTTGTTTGTTGGTGGATTAGCTAAAATTACTTTTGTGTAAATGCTTATTTTCCGAATCATAATAAAGCCTGGAATTTGCTTCTAGGCTTTTGGTTATCCAGCTGTTTCCACCAATAATACAATTGTCACCTATGATAGTTTTTCCGCCTAAAATAGTGGCGTTGGCATAAATCACAACATTATTCCCTATAGTAGGATGCCTTTTTTGGCTGGCATTTTCTTTTCTAACGCTAGTAGCACCTAAAGTAACGCCTTGGTAGATTTTCACATAATCCCCTATATCGGTTGTCTCTCCAATCACGATTCCAGTTCCATGATCTATACAAAAATGACTACCTATTTTCGCAGCCGGATGAATGTCTACACCTGTTTTGCTATGGGCATGTTCACTGATAATTCGTGCAATTAGCACATAACCAGCATTATATATGCAATGCGCAATTCTGTATGCGGCAATAGCTTTAAATCCCGGATAAGTCTTGATAACTTCTAAGCGGCTTTTGGCTGCAGGATCTCCTTCAAAAATGGCATTAATATCTTTTTCAATAGCAGATTTGATATTTTTTAACTCATTAAAAAGTACTTCCTCTTCACCGGGATATTTTTTTTGCAGGCTTTTGCATCTTTTTTCTAGCAGATCATGCCATTCATTTTTTAATTCCAAATATCGGCTTTCCAATTGAGCCTTATCGCAAATTTTTTCATTACCATAATCAGGGAAGATAAACCCCAACAATGATTCATAAAAAGAAATGATGTTGTCCGGTGAAGGACAGCCCAATGCATTTTGATGTTCTTTATAAATGTTTTCTAAGAATTCTACTTGCATAAATCAATCTTTAATCTCTTCTTTTCCATCAGCATGAATAGCAAAGCGTCCTTTGTTTTTATCATGAACATTTTCGTAAGAAGGCCATGGCCAACCCCCAAATTCAGTTTTTTGGAATTCAGCTATAGTTTCCCGCACCTCCGCTGGATAATTCAATACAAACGGGCCATGTTGAACTACAGGCTCGTTGATTGGTTTACCTTGCAATAATAAAATCCTGGCTTCCTCTTCACCATTTTTCAATGTGATATCAGCTCTGGCATCAATATATGCACCATGATAGTGAGGTAAATCAGTATCGTTCAATTTAAAATCTTTGCCCTTAAAGAAATAGATATTTCTATTAATCTTATTTTGACTAGTCGGTAATGTAAACTCAGCACCCGGCTCCATTTTAATGTGCCAAATAGCCACTTCATTTTCCGGATTAGCAGCCCAAGAGTTTGGTGCAGGTTTAGGTGCGGTTTTATCACCAAGTTTACCAGCCATCACTTCTACTTCAGTAGTTTTTCCATTGCTATCCGAATGCTCGTAAATTGGAATAGTATCTTTCCAAAGCATGGCAAAATGAGGCTCCACTTTTTTGCTATCTCTGGGTAAATTTAACCATATTTGAAAAAGCTCTAATGGATTTTCTTCATTTTCCTTTAATAAAGGGAACATTTCTGAATGTTGAACGCCTTTTCCAGCAGTCATCCATTGCACATCTCCATTACCAAATCGACCAGCAGCTCCCAAAGAGTCGGAATGATCTACTAGTCCTTTTCTAACGGCTGTTACGGTTTCAAATCCACAGTGCGGATGTGCAGGGAAGCCCGGTACTTTACTTCCATGGTACATTCTCCATCCATCTTTAATGGTGAAATCTTGACCAATCATCCTGCCCTCTAAAGAAGCGGCAGGCCCCAAATCTTTATTTCCCTTAGGGAAGAAATCCTCATGATGAACACAAAACAAAAACGGGTCTTGCGTTTGCCATGGGAAGCTTAATTTTTCTATTTTATTGATTCCTGAATTTTCCATGTAGGTACAACGATATTTCTTTAATTATTGTTGACAAAAAATAGTCTCCTTTATCAATTGTGAGGTAATTTTTCTCCACAATTATGACAAAATTTAGCAAAATCACCATGTTTCTTTACCCCACAGTTATTACATATTCTATTATCTATTTTAAATCTTTTCTTATTCATTTCTGAAGTTACAATTCCGGTAGGAACAGCAATGATGCCATATCCCATAATCATAATAAAGGAAGCAACAATTTGTCCAAGAGGAGTGATTGGTGCAATATCACCATATCCAACAGTTGTTAATGTGACAATAGACCAATATATTCCTTTTGGAATATCAGTAAATCCACTTTCAGGAGGCTCAATTAAATACATAACTGCGCCCATTATAGAAACTAAAATTAATACTGTGGCAATAAACAATGTGATCTTCTTTCTGCTTGCAAGTAGAGCTGTAGAAAGTTGAGAGGCTTCTCCTAAATATTGAGTGAGTTTAAATATTCGAAAAATCCTTAATAATCTAAGGCTTCTGATTATCATTAAAGATTGTGCACCAGCAAAAACAAAAGCCAATAAAGAAGGCAGGATTGAAAGTAAATCCACTATTCCAAAAAAGCTTTTAATGTAGTGCCATGGTTTTTTAACTATTATAATTCTCAAAATATATTCAATTAAGAAAATGCCAGTAAATATCCACTCTGCCCATATAAAGTAAGTGCCATAAATTTGTCTAAACCTACCTACACTTTCTAACACCACAGCTAGAACACTTAAAAAAATCACTAATAATAGAATGGCGTCAAATAATTTCCCCCAAAAAGTATCTGCCTTAAAAATTACATTAAATGTTTTTTCTTTCCATTTGGCATTTGTATTTGCTTGTTCTTGCATTTTCACAATTTAATGGTCTATATTAAATTTTTAATTCTTTAAAATAATATAAATTCTATAATTAGAATGGTGTTTTAATTATAATAATTATAACTTATATTTAATTTAGTGTTATAAATAAGTTTCAGTTAAACCCTAATTAAGTGAAATTACTTTCAATAATCTTTTTGTCATTTCTTTTGCCTTATACTTTATTAGCTCAAGCTAAAAGTAATGATTCTTTGCCGGATAAATCAATTAATTATGGAATTGATAAAACTTATGAACCTTATGAATTTGTGAATAATGAGGGTATTGCAGATGGGTTTAATGTTGAAATTATTAAAGCAATAGGAAAAGAACTTAATTGGAATGTAACTATCCATCCTGATGACTGGAAAGCGGTTCGCAAAAAACTTGAGGTGACAAATGAATTGGATGCTACTGCTTATTTTAAAACTACGGAACGTGAAGATAGTATATTGTTCTCGCGGCCGATTAGCCTAGTTTATTATTCAATATTTACTCGATCGGATAGAGAGCCTGTGGAAGATTTATTTAGCCTTTCAGGTAAAAAAGTAGCAATTCAAGAAGTTACGATAGTTGAAGAATATTTTGATCAATTTGGTTTCTTGGATTTAGAAGAACTTCAAACTTATCCCTCAGAATCTGCTGCTATTGATGCAGTTGTAGAAGGAGAGGCAGATTGCGCTATTACTTCATTTATGACTACCAATTATAAAATGGAAGCCGAAAATATTAATAATATTCAATCTTCCAGTGATCCGGTTTTTATTACAGAGTATTGTTTTGTAGCCAATAAAAAGGATTCTGCTTTAATTGATTCTTTGAATTGGGGATTAAGGTTGGTGAAAGCATCAGGGGAGTATGATAAATTATATCAGAAATGGCTAACGCCTAAAAAGGGATGGTGGTCACAAAATAAAGAGTTGGTCATTGTGGTATTATCAATATTCTTTTTATTGCTCATTTTGGGCGTGATTTATATCTATTCCTTAAAAAAAATAGTAAAGAAAAAATCACATGCTATTAAAATGGAAATTCAATCACGTGCAGAAACAGAATGGGAGCTGCATGAAAGTGAAAATTTAAGAAAAAAGATGGAGGCTTTTACTTCTGTTATGCTTGTTGAAACAGATCTTGCTCACAATATAACACAAGCACCTAAGTTGTTCTATTCTCTTTTAGGCTTTGAAGAGGATGATTTACTTGGGGTCAATGTCCATCAACTTTTGAACCCCAAGTCTGTTGCCAAAGATAAAGAGATTAAAACTGTTTTAATGAATAAGGAGTTTTCTTATTTGGATGCAGAATATGAATTTAAAACTACCTCAAATATCCCTGTTTGGATGGAAAGCAGTACCTCTCTCCTTTATGATGAGAAAAAGAGAATAAAGGGTTTTAAGCAATTCCTACGTGATATTACTCCACTAAAACAAGCTAACCTAAATTTAAAGGATTTGAATGCTGAGCTGGCTAATTTCATGTATAAAACTTCCCATGATGTTAGAGGGCCTATTGCCAATGTTCTTGGTTTAGTAAATCTGGGAAATATGTCCTCGGAAGATAAAGAAATCATCAGCTATTTTAATATGATTGAAAAGAGCGTAAAAAAGCTCGAACATATTTTTAATGATTTCAAGGAAGTCAGTTTCATTTTGCACGGAGATTTAAACATCACCACTTTTGATTTGAATGAATTGATCAATGAAGTGTCCAAATCAGTTTTCTTAAAACGAAATAAGGATTTTAAACAAGCTAAGATTGAATTTGAAGTATTGGCCGAATCTCAATATATCACTTCAGATCGTGCATTACTGAAAAGATTGTTCTTTCAATTAATTGAAAACGTATTTGAGCATAATAATTATTATGATACTCACTTGAAAATCACCTTTGAGAAAGATGATTCATCTCATTATAAAATATATTTTTCTGATGATGGGATTGGAATTCCCGAAAATTTACAAAAGAAGGTGTTCGAAGTGTTCTTCAAAGGAAAGAGAAGTGATATTAATGTAGGAATGGGGCTTTATATGGCCAAAAAGGTGGTTTCTAGATTAGGTGGGGAGCTAAATTTAAAAAGTGAAATTGATAGTGGAACAACTATAGAAGTTATATTGCCTGTTCGGCAAATGGCTGAAAATATAAGTTACAATTAAGTCATTTAGGTATAGAGAAGGAGAATATAGTACCTTTTCCTTCTTCACTTTTAACCCAGATTTCACCACCATTTTTCTCAATAAATTCCTTACATAAAATAAGTCCTAAGCCTGTTCCTTTTTCTTTGGCTGTTCCTTGAGTTGAATGTTTGGTGTCTATTCTGAATATTTTATTGGCAACTTCTTTAGGCATTCCCACACCATTATCTGCTATTTTTACTACATACCGATTTTTTTCCTCCACAACTCCCATTTTTATTTGACCAGCATCCTCAGTGAATTTTATGGCATTAGATAATAAATTTCTAATTACTGTAGTAATTGAATTTGGGTGTGCAATTGCCTTAATAGGTTTTGAATTTTTAACCTCAATGTCGATGTTTTTATTTTCTGCTTGTTTATCCAGAAGCTTTTTATTTTCATTCAGCATTTCAGTCAAATCAAATTCTTCAGCTTTAAATTCTATATTTCCTGTTTGAGAACGGGACCATTGCAAGAGGTTTTCTAATAAAGCAAAAAGGTTTTTTAAAGAGTTATCCAAGTCCTTGGCTAGCATTTGAATTTCCTCAGTACTTAAACTGCTGGTATGGTTCATCAATAGTCCAGAAAAAGAAGTAAGCGAATTTAAAGGACCTTTTAAATCATGACTAATAATGGAGAAGAATTTATCTTTTGTGGCATTTAGATCTTCTAATTCATCATTTTGTGCTTTTACTTTTAGATTGGCTTCCTTTAATTTGGAATTACTTCTTCTTTGCAATAAAAAGAGTGTAAGAATTAATATGAGGATGATAGCGATTAAAGCCACCATTATAATTAAGAAATTTTTAAACCTTTTTTCTTCTTCTAATTCAAATTCTTTTTGAATCCTGTTTAATTCTAATTGATCAATCAGACTTTGTTTTTGGTTTATGGAATATCGGCTTTGCATTTTTAAAATACTGCGGTCATTTTTTTCCTTTTGGAGAAAATCGTCCAATGCTTTAAACAACTCACTATATTCTAATGCATTTTTATAGTCCCCTAATGCTTTATATGCCTTACTTAGCAGGGCATAGGTTTCTTGAATAAGTTCTTGATCTTGTGAAGTCTGTGCTAAAGGATTGGCTAGTTTTAAATTAGCTAAAGCTCTTTCTGGATTATTTTCTTTCAGATAATAACGGCCAACAGAATTGTATAATGAGGCCAATTGAGCTTCGTTGTCTTTTAATTCCTTCAAAATATCCAGTGCAACTCGATAATTTTCATAAGCCCTGTCTGTATTATCTTGTTTCAAATAAATATCACCAATTGCATTAAGACATTCAGCTTCTTTTAATGGTGTTTTTATTCTTCTATAGGTTTGTAATGCATTTTTATAATGATCTAGAGCTTTTTCATATACATTTTCATCAGCATAGATTTTTGCCAAATCAGTATGAGCTTCAGCTTCGACTTTTGGTATTCTTTCATCCTTGGCATATTCAAGAATGTTTTGATGTTGCTCTATTGATTTTCCAGTGTCACCCGTGGCCCAATAAGTATAACCTAGTTTTTGATTGATGTAAAGTCTGAGAGGAGGGAAGTCGTAATTTCTTAAAAGATTGGAAGCTTTTTCTAGGAATTCTTTTCCATAGTAGTAATCTTCTACTTGTTCAAAGAGTTGATAAAAGCCGATATAAGTGAAAATTAATGCCTTTTCGTCTTCTGCTTTTTCATCTATATCCAATGATCGGATAAGCAATGACATTGCTTTCTCCAGGTTATTGGTTTTATGGATATGGATAAAGGCTAATTCTTTTGAAATTCTACTTTCAATTTCAGTTCTTTCAATATCTATTGCCGACTGAAGTTCTTCTTGTTTGTTTTCTAGCAGTTTTTCCGCATTGGCAGAAGCAATATGGTTTTCTAATGTTTTAAACCATTCCCACTCTGATTCAATTTCGGATGTCTGAGCTTGCAGGTTTAAACCAATCAATAGTGTAAACGAAAATATATGGATTGCTTTTTTAAGCATTTTTAAATGACATTAAGCATCAAATTAAGTAAAATTATATAGGATGTGTATAATACCCAATGTCTTTTTTTAATAATGGAAGTTATATTTTTGGATATGGGGAAGTATTGTGTTTTTCATTTATTTATTACTGCTTAAGTGCATTTTAATTTGCTTTAGGATAAGGTCTTATCTTTATTCTTTACTAGAATAGAAGCCAAAATTTCATTCAAAATGTAATTAATTTAATAATAGATTTTAAATTTTAGATTAATGGGCTTATATTTGAATGTAAGATATATAAAAGCTTTCGACATGAAGAAACTATTATTAGTGATTTTATCAGCATTATTCATCGGAGCATGTGCTCAAAAAACCTGCCCTACTTATTCTTTTAATGATTTGGATACTGAACAAGAATCAAATATAGAAGATCAATCTGTTTAATGTTTATCATATATTATTCAATATATTTTTTAACATCCTGAGCTGTTATTTTATCCGCTCCTAAGATTATCAACCTTTCTACTACATTTCGCAGTTCGCGAATATTCCCACTCCAATTATATTCCTTTAATTGATTCAAGGCTTCCTTATCAATAGATTTTTTCTTAGCGCCATGCTCTTCTGCAATATCACTTAAAAAGCGCTCTACCAATTCAGGTATGTCATCTTTTCTATCTTTCAGTGGTGGTACGTTTATTCTGATTACGCTTAATCTATGAAATAAATCTTCCCTGAAATCATTATTGTCAATGGCTTTTTTCAAATCTTTATTGGTGGCGGCTATGATTCTAACATCTACTTTAATGTCTTTATCTCCGCCCACTCTATTAATTCTATTTTCTTGCAATGCCCTCAATACTTTTGCCTGGGCAGCCAATGGCATATCCCCAATTTCATCTAGGAATAGTGTTCCGCCAGTGGCTTGTTCAAATTTACCGATTCGCTGTTTTACGGCAGATGTGAAAGCCCCTTTTTCATGACCAAACAATTCACTTTCAATTAATTCAGAAGGAATAGCAGCACAATTCACCTCTATCATAGGAGCCTTTGCTCTTTCACTTTGCTCATGAATTTGGCGGGCTACCAATTCTTTTCCAGTACCGTTTTCTCCAATAATCAATACTCTGGCATCAGTAGGAGCTACCTTTGCGATCGTTTCTTTCACTTCCTCCAATTCCTTAGAAGAGCCAACCATTTCGTATTTTTTGGATACCTTTTTTCTTAGTGTTTTGGTTTCTGCTATTAAACTGGATTTGTCCAATGCATTTCTTACTGATACCAGTAGCCTGTTTAAATCAGGTGGCTTAGATATGAAATCGAAAGCTCCTTTTTTGGTAGCTTCTACGGCATTGTCAATAGTACCGTGAGCAGAAATCATAATAAATGGAATTTCAATGCCTTTTTCGTAAACTGCATTTAGCAATTCCATGCCGTCCATTTTGGGCATTTTAATATCACAAAGGACTAGGTCGTAATGCTCGTTTTCAATTTTTTTCAAGCCTTCTGCACCATTGGCTACTTCATCTACTTGATATTTTTCGTATTCCAATATTTCCTTCAAAGTTTGGCGGATACTGGCTTCATCATCTATCAATAGTATTTTGGACATATTCTTGTGTTTTCAAATTTAAATTAAAGAAAAAAAATTGCAAGCCTATAAGCCGAGTTCTGTTCACTATCAAATTGCTTTGACAGCGCTCTTATCATTTATCTAACGCAGTCTACCCCTTTTTACCATCCCGAAGATTCAGGATTTTCGGACGAGCAGCCCTTATCCCACAGCCATTAAATGGCAATGGAAGCAAAAATGTATGTGACCTTACAACCCGAAAGGTTTACCGTGCACCCGAATATTACTATCCGAGACGGTGGGCTCTTACCCCACCTTTTCACTATGACCATGACGAATTAGACTAGCTAATTGCCATGGCTACCTGTTTTCTGTGGCACTATCTGTCCCTGATTTTCACATCAAGACCCTTGGTTTCTCAAGGTACGGTGCTCTGTGTTGCTCGGACTTTCCTCCCTCCGAAAAATCGGAGAGCGATAAGACAGCTTGCAATTTTTATATTAAATCTTAATTACAAAAATAAGACCAAAAAATGGATTTGGAAGGCTAAAAAGGTTTATAAGTTGAAATAATAGGGGTGACTGGACAAGTTTAATGAACGTCTTGCCCTGTCAATTTATGTTCCCAAGCATCTGCAACAGTGGCTACTTCTTCAATTATATCTTTTAAAACACCTTCTGTAGCACTTTCTTCTAATATGGCTGCCTCAACCCTTATAAAATCCTCAATAAGGACAAATCGAGCAGAACAAAAGGTTGCATTTGCCCTGATTAGATTTTCAAGATTTATAGAGGTATTGTATTCACAAACTTTAGAGGTGAATTCTATACTGGGTTTGTTTGTTATATCACTCTTTTTTAGAGTACCTAAAACAGCCTGATATCGGTTTCCGCCCAAAGGATAAATAACCACTGACTTATTGGTGTCATATTCTTGAAATTGTCCGCCTACTTCATTTGCGTAGGACTCCATAAATTCATTAAAATTCATAAGGCTATAATTAAAAAGTTTTCTTAGTTAATATTTATGCGATTCATTAGTAATTCAAAACCATATAATAACAAATTTAGTAAATTATTGTATAAAATTTAGATATAGTTTTATTTAATCTTTACCAATGTTGCCCCATAGCCAAATTTTTCTTTATGGGTATCTTTGAAAAACTGAATATTATGATGTTGGGATAATTGTTTGTGAATATTATTTCTTAAAACACCATTACCTACACCATGGATGAAAATTATCTCATCTAATCCAGCCATAATAGCTTCATTAAGCTTTTCTTCAAATTTTGTCAGTTGTATTCTTAAAATATCCTCTTTTGGTAAATTCTCATAATAGGGATCTATGGTTTCAATATGTAAATCTATTTCTGGAATTTGATTGGTGTTTTTTGCTGTACTTTGATAATTTTCTGTTTCTTCAGAACCTTTAAAAAAACTGTCTTTCAATTTTTCCGCATCAATTTTCTCAGGTTCAACAGTTTCCTTTGTTGATTGATTTAATGGAATTAAATATCCCTTTTTATTTAAGAATGGAATTTCTGCTTTCTCCTTTTGGAAATGTTTGGCTTTAATTTTCACGGTAATTTTTTCTGGTCTTATAGGGATTGACCATTTGCTGTTTTCAATTAATATGGTGAATGAAAATGGTGACCAGGTATTGAGATGATCCATATTTCTTTCTGTTATTTTACTGAATTTCTCAGCAAATATTTTTTCCGCAAGGATGGTCTTTTCTTCATTTTTGCCATTCACCTCATTTGCCATCAATAGGATATCCTCTTTTGTTGGATTTAAGAAATAAATACTGTTTAAATGATCATTTAAAGGAATAATAGCCAAATGAAATCCTTTTAATTGATTAGGCTGTTCGTAAATGTTTTTCTGTTTAGTGGGCTTTTGACTTTCATATTTTGGGGTGTCAAATGCAGTGCTTTCATCTGAAGAGACTACCACTAATTCAGATTCTAATACAGGAATAGCGAAACCGTCTTCAATTTCAACTTCCACTAAAGATTTGTCCAACATTTTTACTACTACGCCTTCTTCAGTGCCTTTCATCAATCTTACTCTATCTCCTGTTTTCATTTTATCTATTCTTTAAAAATATAATGGATGCAAAACTACTTCTTTTCCATTCCATTCTAATGCTGGGAACGGAATTTTAACCTTATTGATTAGATTAAACATAATTTTTAACCACTTTTGCTCTACTTCAATTTTGCTTAGGTTTAAATCTAAACTCAATAGCCATTGTCGGTTAGCAATGTATCCATTTTCCATATTTTCCTGAGGACTTCCATAAACCATTTGGTTTCCACTATAACCAACTGAAAATTGAAGCCAGTTTGGAAATTGATTTTTGTTGCTGAAAATATTAAAGTCTGTACTTAACCAATAAGTTTGACCATTATAATCCTTAATGAATTGTTCTGCATAATTTTTTCCTAGGGTATTGGATCTTAAATGAGCATAAGGGCTAGGGGAAAATGAGAATTTTGGATAGATATAATTTTGATCAAATAAGAATTGCTGATAGGGGAGGAATGCACCTATTGAATTAGCCAAAGCATCCCCCCAAGAAGCACCATAACTGGTCGAGAATCCATCAAATATTTCAATGGGAAGCATCATAGCAGTAGAACTTAAGCTGCTGAAAAGCATGGCTTTCTTAGGATTCATACCTGCATTTTGCAGTAATTGGTAATTTATATCAGTCAGGTGATAGGCAGCATAAACATGCCCAATTTTATCCATTTGGAGCCATTGTTTATTATCATTAAAGAACTGAAAAGATTGCGATTCACTGTCTTTATACCACAGAAACCCCAATCCTGTCATTCCTGCTGTATATATAGCACTTTCAGCTAAAATAATGTTTCTCATTTTCTTTCTGTCAAGGCTATCTGTTCGATTTTGTGCAATGACAAGGTTTTGAAAAAGAATTATTAATGAAAAGGCTACTAACAATATCCTCATAATCCAAAAATAGGGATATTTAACTATTGCAATGGGTTCGAGTAAAATTTCTTTGCCAACTTTTCCAAAGTTTATGTTTCCATGGTGATTATGGCTTTAAAGTATTGAACAATTTTGCTTGGTCAAACTTTGGAAAAGTTTATTTCTAGTATATTGAATTCTGAACCTTGGGTGCAGTTTCATGAATAGAATTCAACTTGTTAGGCATTGTCCAATGCAGATTTGTAGGTGTCCAATGCTCTTTGTCTTGCTGCTTTATGGTCAACCATGGGTTCTGGGTAATCTGATGTGTTAATTTCCGGCACCCATTTTATGATGTAGGCTTTATTTTTATCGAATTTATCCGTTTGACTGTAAGGATTAAAGATTCTGAAATAAGGCTGGGCATCTGTTCCGGTTCCTGCAGCCCATTGCCAGCCCCCATTATTTGAAGCTAGTTCATAATCCAATAATTTTTCAGCAAAATAGGCTTCTCCCCACCTCCAATCTATCAATAGGTGCTTGGTTAGAAAACTTGCGGTTATCATTCTTACTCTATTGTGCATATAGCCTGTTTGATTTAACTCTCGCATTCCTGCGTCCACAATAGGATAACCTGTTTTGCCTTCACACCATTTTTGGAAATCTTCTTTGCTATTTCGCCATGGAATAGCATCATATTTAGACTTAAAAGCATTGTTTACAACATGAGGGAAATTGGCTAAAATCATGCTGTAAAAATCTCTCCAGATTAATTCATTTAACCAAGTATCATTTAATTTCTGTGCATATTTCACTGCTTCACGTATGCTAATTGTCCCAAACCTTAAATGAATACCTAATCTACTGGTTCCATTTTTTGCAGGGAAATCCCTTTCTTTATCATAATTTTTAATAATGCTTTTATCATATTCTTTTTTAGGGATTTGGATGTCTGATTTATGGAATCCAATATCCTTTAAGCTTGGTAGTTTTGATTCAAATTGAAAAAGATGCTCTTTTTTTAATTTGATTTTATAAGGATGAAGATGACCCGATTCCAGTTTCTCTATCCATTTGTTTTTGAATGGCGTGAATACTTTATAGGGTTCATTATTGCCAGTGAGAATTTCATCTTTTTCAAAAATCACATGATCTTTAAAATCGTAGAAACCAATGCCTTTTTGATGTAAAATATTGTCGATTTTCTGGTCTCTTTCTATGGCGTAAGCTTCGTAATCCCTATTGGCAAATACGGATTGAATATCATATTCTTCTATTAAAGATTTAAAGATGTCTTCTGGCTTTCCATGTTTAACTAAAATCCCAGACCCGAATTCTTTGAGCTGATGATCCATTTCAGATAGTTGGTCATGAATAAAATTGACCCTGGCATCTGATTTGTCTTTTAAGTCATCTAAAATTTCAGTGTCGAAAATGAAAAGAGGGAGAATGGGGTTTGTTTCTTGCAATGCATAATACAATGCGGTGTTATCGTATAATCTTAAGTCTCTTCTGAACCAAAAAATTGAAATCTTACTCACTTTATAATCCTTTGTTTAAATGACTAACTAATCAAATTAAGTTAAGTTTTTAACTGATTAGATTTAATCTAGGAAATGTCCTTTTTAGGTAGATTAAAGGACTTCAATCTAAATGATATTTATTCTCAAACTTCAAAAGAGATAACTTGAAGTTTATTAAAGCAGACATTTTTTTTTGCTTAATAATTGACAAAAAGTTATATAGCTTAAAGTTCCCTAATATTTTAAATCTGTGAGGACTATCCCCTTGAGGGGATTATAGGGGTGTTGCTCGAGAGATTTAAGGTGTTGACTGGAAAAATAAAATCTAGTTATATAGTAGAATAAGTAAGGGATGGATCTTTCATTTTTCAGAGCTTTCATCCTCTTCTCTCAATACTGCATCAGAATTAATGTTTTGTGTTTCTTCACCTTCCTCATCATCTGATTTTTCCTTCTTATCATCTTTATTATTTTCAAAGATTTCTCTCAATTGATCGAAGCTTGTTACGTGTACCAAACTCACGCCTGTACTTGTAGTGGCAGTATTGGTAAATTGATTCAAAGCATTGAAATTAGTTCTATTATAGATTTTAGCCCTAAGTTTTCCGTCAGGAGTAAGAAGGTATTCCACTGACCAATCGCCTAAAATACCCAAGATTTCCTGGTTCACATTGTCAGTTTCCCCTTGTGTAAATCCCCCATCCCTTGTAATTCTTAATCTGCCACCTAGGAAACTATAGGATAATCTTAATTGGAAAGTATTGAACTGATCCTCATCAAATGACCCTAAATCCACATCAATCTCAAGGTTTTCATCTATTTGAGTTACCCAATAACTTAATTGGTTAGAAAGGAATTCGCTCACAGAATTTCCTACAGAACCACTCACGGCAAAAGATGCCCTTGGGGATAGTCTTCTTAAAATAATTAAACTGAAAACTTGTCTTTTTAGCTCTTGCTCATCTGTTTCTAATTCCGATTCGAAGGCTAAAATACTGGTTCTTAGTGGAATTTGACCACTGTTAGTTAGTACATAGTCTGGGTAATTTGAAAAATTAATGTCAAAATCAACTTCAGGCTGAAGTAAATCGCCTTTCAAATCCAATATCACTTTAGCAGGATATCTTCTTTTTAATTCGGGTGAATTGGCAAGAGTGGAATCTTGCCCCATATCAATAATAGGTAATAAGGATACGTTTTGCTCATAAATTGCTTGAATATCTAAGTTGGCTCTGTATGGGTCTCCATCCCATGTGATCTTACTTCCCTGTTGAATGCTAAATTCTTTATTGATGATATTATATAGAGTGAAATTATAGCCACCTTCAGTTAGCGTGTAGTCCCCAATCATGCTAAAGGCACCATTAGTATCGATATTCATACTCAATTTCCCATTTCCCCTTCCTCGAATAATATCACCTGATTTGATATCAAAGATGATTTCTGCGTAAGCATCGGGCGTGAGCTCTAAGTCAAAGTTCATGGTAACACCTCTTATATCTACTCCTTCTGCTTTATTGATCACCCTGTTTTTGTTATCTGCAGTATCTTTGATATTAATGAAATGAATGTATTCTTCTTGTTCCACTGAAGATGAGCTTTCTACAGGTATATAAATTTTAGTTCCTTTTTCTGATTTTGCCTGTGCATCAATTGTTAGGTTTCCCACGCTACCTGAAAAGGAAACATTTCCGCTTACAAAAGCTGTCCCATAATACAGTTCATTATCCTTTGCGGAAGTATTGAGTACTTTAAATTCATTCATTTGACCTCTCAAGTCTAGTCTTAGGTCAGTAAAACCATCATGCAATAAATCACCAGATAAGAAGCCATTGTTGCCCTGTTCGTCAATGAGTCGAATATTTTCAAAAGTGACTTTTTCTTGATTAAAATTAATGTTGCCGGTATAATCGTAATAAGTATTGAGATAATTTACTCGAATTCCGCCATTTGTTATTTTGCCTATACCATTGACAACTGGTCTTTTAAGGTTACCGGAAATTTGAAATTCACCATCTACTTCTCCTTTCATATCAGAAAAAATGGTGTTAATGAAAGGTTCTACGATTACCAGGTTGGTTTTTCTAAGTTTTGCAGTTAAATCCAATGAATTTGTATCCAAAGCAGGTGCATAAGATCCTTCTAATTTAATGATGTCCTCATCTTTCCTGGTAACAATGTAATCCATTAATAATTTCTCTTCATTGGCTTGCCAGTTTGAATACCCGCTTATGTCACCAATAAGAAATTCATCTAAATAAAATTCAAGAAGGCTTAATTCGGTTGTTAATAAAAATTGATTTTGGAAATTTTGAATTTTCACAAATCCGTTTGCCTTTCCTTTAAAATCATGTTCTTCTACTAAGTCATTAATGTTTTCAACATTGAAACTATCAATTTCAATCAATAATGATTTGGTGGAATCAACCGAAAGCTCACCATTTGCAATGATTTGTTCATTTTTAGAGGCAATTCCAAAATTCCTAAATATATAATTGTTGTGGCTAATTTTTAGATTATTATTGTTGACGAAATTCCAATCTTTTGAAAATATTTTTATGTCAGATTTTTGAATGGACAGATTTAAACTGTCCTCCAGAAATTCTAGATTCCCACTTATATCCATGTGGTTATCACTTTGAACTTGGTCAACAAAAGTGCTGAAATTAATTTCTCTTCCAGTCCAATAAAGCTCAGCTTGAAGGTTTTCGCTATCTATATTTTTATTTAGTTGCTGATATTCAGAATTGATAAAACCAATTCCTAATACATCTTGGCTCAAATGATACTTACTGAAATTTAAGTCGATTAAGTTTTTAGAAAATGCATAATTGTCATAATTCACTGAGTCGAATGATGACTCAATATAAATTGTGCTGTTTTTTCCATTTTGAAATTGTCCTTTAATATTTGCTCCTTTTTCAACATATAATGATGGCACAAATAAGCTGATTAATGGATTGATTTCCTTAATTCGAAAATCAAAGTCGACTGTATATTCCTCTAAATTTGCAGTGGAATCAATATTGCTGTAATATTCTTCAATTTTATTTTTATCGTTTTCTATGTTGAGTTGGTATTCCTTAAAAGTCCTAGATAAGTCTTGTTGAAGTTGAGTAAACTGGTAATTACCATCCATTTGGGCTCTAAAAAGGTCAGAATTGATTTTTAGCTTTCTAAACCCATTTTCATTTGTGGTATTTATTATTAAAGTATCTAGCTCCAATGAATTCCCCTTATAGTAGGTGTAAATATTTTGTAATGAGGTATTTCCTTCAATACTGTCCAAAGTTATTCCTTTGCCATCAAGTTTTCCTTTAGCGGCAATGATTAAATCATCTTTTGAAATGTTTAAATCCTTAAAATTGACAGTATCTAAATCTGCCGTTACATTTATCAAATTTTTATTATTCCTTAAATCAATTGAGCCATCCATTTGAAATTTTAATAAGGGGTCATTGATTTTAAGTTTACCATTAAAAAACTCTGAGGCTAGTTCTGCATTGGTTGTAATGTTTTGATATTCATAACCATTTATGCCAATTAAATTAATATTAGCATTCAAATTCATTTTTGCAGTCTCTAATGTAAATCCTGAACCTTGGATATTTCCCGTCATTTGAACTTTTTGGAATATAGAATCTGCGTTCAAAAATTTACCTAAATCAAAATTATAAGTGGAAAGACTGCCTTTATAGGTTGATGACTTAGAGTTCTCAGCAATTTTGAGATTTAAATCAGATTCTACCCTGCCCAAAGGGGAGGTGAAAACGCCATCAGCAACAAAATCAGAAGGGAACCCCATAAAGCTTCCCCTGAAATTCGTAATTCCAAAGTTTTGTATTCTCTGATAGGAAATACTGTCGTTAACATATTGTTGAATATCGGCAGGAACTAATGATGAATTTGTTAGATCTAGATCAATAAATGATTCTGAAAAATTGGGAAGCCCATCAATGCTTAAATCGCCTTTTATGAAACTTGAATTACCAAATTGCATGTTCAAATCCTTGGCTTTAAATCTTTTGACTTTACCATTGAATTTACCTGAAAGATTAATCTTCTCATCATATTTATTAACATAAGGAGCAAATAAAGCTAGATCTTCAGCATATATAATGGAATTTTTGAAACTGGCGTTTATATCAACGGAATCAATAATATAGGATAGGTCACTAATGCTATTGTAGTTAAAAACAATAGAATCAGAAATGGTACTTTTATTTAATTCTAAATTTAAATCTGTTAAAGAAAGCCTGCTTTGAGAAATTTCAAAATCAGAATTTAAATGGTGTATAGTTAAGTCCGTAACTGAATCCACTGCGGATAGCTGTTGAACTTGCATTTGAATAGTATCAGCTCGACTCATGAAATTATTTAAATCAGCATTTAAATCATGCAATACGAATTGATTATAGTTAAATCCTTCTGGTATGCTATCAGAATCATGATTAATAACTCCTAAAATGATGTTAGAAAGAGAAGCTTCACGGATTAAAAGGTTTTTTGCTTTCCTAATTGAGCTGTCATTTTTAGGTGCAGATAGATTCCTGATGGCTTCAACTAAATAATCTATATTGAAATAACTGTCTCCTTTCTCTCTGATAAGCATAACCCGACCTTTTTCCAATCTAAGATTATCAAATAGAATGCTTTCATCACTGATGAGTTGTTTGATATCATAATCAATCCATATAGAGTTTAGATCAATGAAAGGGCTTTTATCTTTGTTTTTTACATGTAGGCCTGTTAAGGTGATTTGGTCAAACCATTCTATATTTATTTTTTCGATGCTGATATCGAAGCCTAATTTTTCACTAAGATATTCACTGCCATATTGGGCTACTTTGGTTTGAACTACAGAGGACTGCATGGCTAAAACCAAAACACTCATCGAAAAAAAAAGTACAAGGAACACCCATAATATTGCTTTTGCAATACCTTTTTTAATACCTTGCGTTATATTTTGCTCCTCTTTCAAATTTTATGGATATCAATATTTTAGCCATCGAATCTTCCTGTGATGAAACTTCTGCGGCAGTTGTACAAAACGGGAAAGTACTCAACAACATTATCGCTACTCAGTCGGTTCACGAAAAATATGGAGGCGTAGTTCCTGAACTGGCTTCCCGTGCTCACCAACAGCATATAGTCCCTGTAGTAGAACAAGCACTTTCCGCTGCAAATATAAGCAAGAAGGATTTAAAAGCAGTAGCTTTTACGCAAGGACCTGGACTTTTAGGCGCACTTTTAGTCGGGAGTAGTTTTGCTAAGTCATTAGCTTCTGCTTTGCAGATCCCATTAATAGGGGTAAATCACATGCAGGCTCATATTTTAGCCCATTTTATAGAAGAACCCAAACCAAAGTTTCCATTTTTATGCCTTACTGTAAGTGGTGGGCATACACAAATTGTGAAAGTCAATGATTATCTCGATATGGAAATATTGGGAGAAACCAGGGATGATGCCGTAGGGGAAGCTTTTGATAAGATTGCAAAAATTATCGGATTGCCTTATCCTGGTGGGCCGATGATAGACAAACATGCTAAAAATGGTAATCATGAGGCATTTCAATTTCCTGAAACCGAAATGCCAGGATTTAATTACTCCTTTAGCGGAATTAAGACAGCAGTTTTATATTTTTTGCAAAACAACAGCCAAAAAGACGCGAATTTTGTAAACGATAATTTGGATGATATTTGTGCCAGCGTTCAGCATCGATTAATTATGACTTTATTGCAGAAATTAAAAAAAGCATCTAAGCATACAGGAATAAAAGAAATTGCTATAGCTGGTGGTGTTTCTGCTAATTCCTATTTAAGAAAAATGTTAGCCGAAACAGGAGAGGAGCTAAATTGGAATACTTACATTCCTAAATTTGAATATTGCACTGATAATGCAGGAATGATAGCCATGACGGCACATTTTAAATTTCAAAATAAGGAGTTTTTAGGTATGGATGCCGCTCCAATACCAAGAATGAAATTTTCAATTGATAAGGTCAAATGAAAGAAATTTTCAAAAAAGGAGATAAAAAAACGCATAGTTTTAAAGTAAAAGCTCAAGATGTGGCACATTTTGAGCAACAAGCCGTACATGATGTATGTGCTACTTTTACCTTAGCAAGGGAAATAGAATGGACTACTCGTTTATTTGTTTTAGAAATGCTGGAAGAGGGAGAAGAGGGGATAGGAACACATTTAAATATTCAACATTTATCTCCTGCTTTAATAGATGAGGAAGTAAAAATTGAAGCAGAATACGATAGTATAATTGAGAGGGAAATTATTTGTGATTATAAGGCTAAAGTAGGAGAAAGGACAGTCGCAAAGGGGACAACGGGTCAGAAAATAATCCGAAAAGAAAAATTAGCCCGATTTTTTGATAGTTTATCGAAATAAAGTATTAATTTTTGTTAGAATTGTGAAATATGAGTGATAAAAAAGAGTTTAGTACTTCGGTTACCGTAAAAAATAAGAAAGCTCGATTTGAATACGAGTGGTTGGATACTTACCTAACAGGAATTGTTTTACAAGGAACCGAAATTAAAGCTATACGATTGCATAAAGTCAGTTTACAGGAAGCTTATTGCTATATTCACAGAGGAGAGGTTTTTGTAAAAGGAATGCATATTGGGCATTATGAATTAGGCACTCATTACAATCATGAAGAGAAGCGAGAGCGAAAATTACTGTTAAAAAAACAGGAAATAGAGAAAATAAGAAAGCGGATGGAAGAAAAGGGCTTAACACTTATTCCAACCAAGCTTTTTATTAACAATAGAGGATTAGCTAAATTAGAAATTGCGTTGGCTAAAGGAAAAAAAATGCATGATAAGCGAGACAGTATCAAAGAGAAGGATATGAAAAGGGAACTGTCCAAAATGAAATTTTAATCTATGATTTCAATAGGGGAAAAAGGTATTTGTAGATTAAGCATGGTTCCGGTTCGATCGGAAGCATCAGATGCTGCTGAGATGGTTACCCAATTATTGTTTGGTGACCATTATGCTGTCACGGAAATATCAAAGGATTCTAAATGGATTAAAATTAGCATATATTTTGATGGCTATGAAGGCTGGATAGATGTAAAGCAATATCATTATATTACAAATGAATATTTTGAACAAATCAATAATTCAGATTATAAAATTTGTACTGATTTAACTGCTTCAATTTTATATCATAAGAATTTATTGCCTGTTACAATGGGTGCTATCATTCCAATTTCAACTAATGAAATATTTGCTGTAGAAGAGCATTTGGGTTTCAATGGAGAAGCTAAATCATTAAGTGCCAGGAGAGATTTCGAGTTTTTAATAAACATTGCAAAAAAATATTTAAACGCACCTTATCTATGGGGAGGGAAATCTCCATTTGGAATTGATTGTTCAGGCTTTACACAAATCGTTTTTAAAATCTGCGGGTACAGTTTAAAGCGTGATGCCTCACAGCAAGTGGAACAAGGAAAAGTAGTGGAGAGATTAGAAAATGCCTTGCCTGGTGATTTGGCTTTTTTCAGAAATGAGCATAAAAAAGTAACGCATGTTGGCATTTTACTTGAAAATCAGGAGATTATTCACGCTTCTGGCAAAGTAAAAATTGATTTTTTAGATGAAAATGGTATCTTCAATGCTGAACAAAAAGGTTACACACATTATTTGACAGATATTAAAAGAATTTTGGCATGAAAAACTAAAAATTGCTTTTCATGCAGCATTAAAAATAAAAGGCATGAAAATCGGTTCCAGACGTGCATTAGTTCTAAATCAGGATTACAGTCCTATTACTGTTTGCAGTATTCCAAAAGCTTTTTTGCTCCTCTTCTTGCAAAAAGCAGAATTAATTGAAAATGATGAATCTCGCAAATTGCGTTCTGTTGATCGCTCTTTTCCTTTTCCATCAGTCATCCGATTAACTAATTATATTAATATGCCTTATAAGGGCGTAATGCTTACCCGACAAAATGTTTTCAAGCGTGATGGTCATGAATGCCAATATTGTGGAACTTCCAAAGATTTAACTTTGGATCATTTAATACCTCGCTCAAAAGGCGGAAAATCTATTTGGACTAATTTGGTTACGGCTTGCAAAAGGTGTAACGCAAGAAAAGGTAATAACTCACCGGAGGAGAGTGAAATGAAACTTAAACGTCCTCCATTCAAACCTAATTATGTAATGTTCATTCGGGATTTTTCGGGACAGATAGACGAAAAATGGATGCCATTTTTGAAAACGAAGCAGATGAGTGCGTAATTCAGTTCAGCTAATAGTCGATATTTACTAAGTAAATGCATGTAAACCTGTCAGGTTTGATTTTATAGCTAAATAGATTAACTGAGAAATAAAAAAAAACCGCTCTGTTTTGACAGAACGGCTCTTTATTTTAGTGAATAGTTGGTTATGGTTATATGTTATTATCTCAAAAATAATAATTCTCTGTATTTTGGCAAAGGCCAAAGTTCATCATCCACATAAAGTTCAAGCTTGTCTGCAGCGTATCTGATTTTATCAAAGTATGCTTCTTTTACATCATCACAATACTTTAAAGCTCTTTCATTGATATCCTCAATTTTATTGAGTTCTTTTCTCTTCTCAATCATTTCATGCACCAAGCTTCTTAAATCTTTAGTGAAGCCGGAAATCAATTCGATATTTTTCAATATTTCCGAATTGTCTAATTTCAAGGCACTAAGATTTTTTGCGTTTTGAGCCAAAGTATTTTGATATTTCACAGCAGTTGGGATAATTTGATTTAAAGCTATATCTCCCATTAAACGAGATTCAATTTGAATCTTCATCATGTAATTTTCTAAATAAATCTCATTTCGGGCTTCCAGTTCTTCCGGAGTCATAACATTATGCTTGGAAAATAGCTTCTTAGCATTGTCAGTTACAAATGATTGTAATGCCCTAGGTGTATTCTTCACATTTGCCAACCCTCTTTTTTCAGCTTCTTTCTCCCAATCTTCAGAATAACCATCTCCTTCAAATCGTACTTTTTTGGATTCTTTGATGTACTTTCTTAAAATATTGACAATGGCAATCTTTTTATCAGTTCCTTTTTGCATTTCAGTTTTCACCTCTTTGTGGAAATCAGTAAGCTGCTCTGCCATTATTAAATTTAAAATAGACATCGGTTGTGCCACATTTTGATCTGAACCTACAGCCCGGAACTCGAATTTATTACCAGTAAATGCAAAAGGAGAGGTTCTGTTTCGGTCTGTATTATCTAATATAATTTGAGGGATTTTATCTATGCCCAATTTCATGTACATATTGTCACCCTTATCGATCTTGATATTCCCTTTTTCTTCTAATTCATCTAAAACAGCAGTCAATTGAGAACCAATAAAGACTGACATTACAGCCGGAGGTGCTTCATTTGCACCCAATCTGTGGTCATTACTTGCTGAGGCAATGGAAGCTCTTAATAACTCGCCATTATCAGCCACAGCTTTGATAGTGTTTACTAAGAAAACCAGGAATAATAGATTTTCTCTCGCACTATTGCTTGGTTGGAATAAATTAACACCGGTGTTGGTAATTAGTGACCAGTTATTGTGTTTTCCACTTCCGTTTAAGCCTGCAAAAGGTTTTTCGTGAAATAGCACTTCCAAATCATGTCTGGCTGCCACACGTTTCATCACATCCATCATCAAACTGTTGTGGTCTGTCGCAACATTGATGTCCTCAAATAAAGGAGCTGCCTCAAATTGACTTGGTGCTACTTCATTGTGTCGAGTTGAAATCGGAATGCCTAATTTTAAACATTCGATTTCGAAATCTTTCATGTAGTTATAAATCCTGCTTGGAATAGAGCCAAAATAATGATCGTCCAATTGCTGACCTCTGGCAGGATTGTGTCCAAATAATGTTCTTCCCGACATTAATAAATCAGGTCTTGCATTGTATAAAGCTTTATCAACTACAAAGTATTCTTGCTCACAACCTAAAGAAGCATTTACTCGGTTGACATTTCTATCAAATAACTGAACCACTTTTGTTGCAGCTTTATCAACTGCTTCTACTGCTTTTAATAAAGGAGCTTTATGGTCAAGTGCTTCCCCTGTATAAGCTACAAATATAGTAGGAATACATAGCGTTCTACCAAAAATGAACATAGGAGAAGAAGGGTCCCATGCCGTATAACCTCTTGCTTCAAATGTGGTTCTTAATCCTCCATTTGGAAAAGAAGAAGCATCAGGTTCTTGCTGTACTAGCATAGAGCCTGCGAAAACTTCGATTCCTTTTTGCGCATTGAAAAATGAATCGTGCTTTTCGGCTGTTGAGCCAGTTAAGGGTTGGAACCAGTGTGTATAGTGAGTTACACCTTTAGTGATTGCCCAAGATTTAACCGCAGAAGCAATTTGGTCTGCAGTTTCCATATCTATTTTTTTGCCTTTGTCTATGGCATTGCTAACTTTTTTGAAAACATCGGGCGCCAATGAAGCTTTCATTTGGTCCAATGTGAATACATCCTTTCCAAAATAGTCTGATATTTTGTTGGATGGAGCCTCGATTCTGTCAGTTGTTCTTTTTGAAACAATATCGAGTGCGTTGAATCTTAAATGAGCCATTATTATGTTTTTTGGTTTAAATTCGAACCAAATTTAGGTAAATATTTGTGAAATAAATGATTTTGGGTGTAAAAAATATTTTAAAAACATAAAAAATGTATAAATAAGCAGTTTTTGACCCTTAAATCTTAACCTTTTACAATATTTTGGCTGATTTTAGTTAGTTTTTAAAGGGGGTTCATAAAAATACCTGAAAATGTGTGAGTTAAGTTTTTGAAGGTATGAAAGTCAATTTAAGTGAAATCAACTAATTATAATTTGCTAAAGCTTAAAAAGATTTACATTCAGGAATTTTAACCTTAACTTTGCGGTTCATTTTGCAAAATATTCGGCATGAACAAAAAAGTTGCTTTTTATACACTCGGCTGTAAACTCAATTTCTCTGAAACATCCTCTATTTCAAGAATGTTTGAAAATAGAGGCTATGAGAAAGTCGATTTCCAATCTAATCCTGATATATTCATTATCAATACCTGTTCGGTAACGGAAAATGCCGATAAGAAATGCAAGAAGGTTGTAAAAGAAGCCAAAAAAATTAATCCTGATGCATTTGTGACTATTATTGGTTGTTATGCACAGCTAAAGCCAAAAGAAATATCCGAAATAAAAGGTGTAGATGCTGTTTTGGGAGCGGCTGAAAAATTTCAGTTGATTGATAAGTTGGATGGCTTCACTAAAAAAACTGAGCCTCAAGTTTTAGCATCAGATATTAAAGAGGCTAAAAGTTTTAATAATGCCTTTTCTATTAATGACAGAACTCGAACCTTCCTTAAGGTTCAGGATGGTTGTAATTATCATTGTGCATTTTGTACCATTCCATTGGCCAGAGGGAAAAGTAGAAGCGATACCATTGAAAATATTGTGAAAAGTGCCGAGCAAATCGCAAGTGAAGATGTTAAGGAAATTGTTCTAACGGGTGTAAATACCGGTGATTTCGGTATTCAAGATGGGAAGAGAAAAGAACGATTTGTCGATTTGGTTAAAGAACTGGATAATGTAGAAGGAATAGATAGATTCAGGATTTCTAGTATTGAGCCCAATTTGTTGACCAATGAAATCATTGATTTTGTAAGCCAATCCAATCGTTTTGTGCCTCATTTTCATGTTCCCTTGCAAAGTGGTAGCAACAAAATTTTGCGTAAAATGAGAAGGCGCTATTTGCGTGAACTTTATGAAGACCGTGTTGCTAAAATTACACAATTGATGCCTCATTGCTGCATAGGAGTGGATGTTATTGTAGGTTTTCCAGGTGAAACAGATGAGGATTTCCTAGAAACTTATCATTTTCTAAAAGACTTGCCAGTATCCTATTTACATGTGTTCACTTATTCAGAAAGACCCAATACTGATGCAGATGAAATGGACGAAGTGGTACCGATGAAAATCAGGAATGAGCGATCCAAAATGTTAAGGAGCTTGTCTGAAAAGAAAAAGAGAGCTTTCTATGAAGAAAATTTAGGTAGGGAAGAAGTAGTGTTGTTTGAAAAGGATATTCATGATGGGCTTATGGAAGGCTTTACAGACAATTATGTTAGAGTAGTAGCCAAATATGATCCAATCTTAATTAATGAATTGAAAAAGGTGAAGCTCACCAATTTAACTGCCGATGGATTGATGGAAGTGTCAGAAGTGGAAACAGAAGTGTTACAGCATTGAGTTTAAGTGATGAGGAATTTAGTTATTTAAGTTTTGAAGAGAAGACTAAACTGCCTTTTTCATCTGAAATAATGTGGAGATTAAAAGGTGTAAGGCTGCTTAAGATTCAATCCTAATACTTTTTTAAAATTCTTTTAGGTTCTTAGATACAAAAAAGGCTGTCAATTACTAATTGTAACTGACAGCCTTTTTTAGTTTTGAATCTATAATATTGATTCTATAATCTTATTTTGATATTCTTTCTATTAAATCAGCAGCTCTGTTAGAGTAACCCGCTTCGTTGTCATACCATCCTACAACTTTTGCCAATTTGCCTGAAACTGAAGTTAAACCAGAATCAAAGATGCAAGAATGAGTATTTCCTACTATATCAATTGAAACAATTGGATCTTGAGTATATTCTAAAATACCTTTCATGCTTCCTTCAGAAGCTTTTTTCATTGCAGCATTTACTTCTTCTGCAGTTGCTTCTTTTTTCAATTCTAAAGTGAAATCTGTTAAAGAACCGGCAGGAATTGGAACCCTCATGGCAATTCCGTCTAATTTACCTTGTAAGTGAGGCAACACCAAGCCAACAGCTTTAGCAGCTCCTGTAGATGTAGGGACAATTGAATAAGCAGCAGCTCTTGCTCTTCTTAAATCTTTATGAGGGCCATCTTGTAAATTTTGATCAGCAGTATAAGCATGAACAGTAGTGATGTATCCTTTTTCAATTCCGAATGTGTCATCCAAAACTTTAGCCATAGGAGCTAAGCAGTTAGTGGTGCAAGATGCATTCGAAACAATAGTTTCATCTCCAGTCATGGTATTATCATTAACTCCTAACACAACCGTTGGAACATTTCCTTTAGCTGGTGCAGAAATCACAACTTTTTTAGCACCTGCTTTTAGATGTTTTCCAGCATTTTCTTCATCCACAAAAAGACCTGTGGATTCCAAAACAATTTCCACACCCATTTTTCCCCAAGGAAGGTTAGCTGGATCTCTTTCAGCAGAAACTGAGAT
>JBNJFX010000047.1:0-35523 GCA_051747245.1 Bacteroidota bacterium | reverse complement strand
ATAAAATCCAAATTAAGTTTGTCCAGGTGCAAGGAGTCAATACAATTAGTTTTATTGGGTTTTGCAGGAGTTTGTAAAGGACACACGCGAAAACGCGTGCGCCAACTTTGAATTAGAATTAGTCTTAGGGAGACACTAAGACTAGGGGGGAGGGCTTTTTTTGTTTAATTCCAATTTCATTCATTGGGCCCACATAATCCCTACATAATTCTAAGCAAAAAAGACAATTCCTATTGTATATAGTTCAGTAGGAGATTCCTTTGAGGGAATGTCCCATATTCTAAGGGAGATCACGAGTTCATGTCTTTTCTAGTGATGCTACTAGTGCCATTAACCAAAAGCCCTCTTTTTACCCCAATGGGGAATGTTATTTGATAAAATCATTCCAGCTTGATTAAAACAAGCATCTACTTTTCTTTGTTATAATTTTAAAACTAATACCATGACAAAAGCAGAAGCAGAAAAAGCCATTAAGAAAATATCAATAGGTGCTAAGATTCAAGTGATTCAGAAATCCGGTAACATTATGGATGTCAGATTATCCAGTCATGAGGTGAATAAAACTGAAGAAAAACGGTATGAAACGGTTATTGTTCCTGAATTGCCGCCTGCTCTTTTAGTCCATGGACATATCAGGCAAGGGAATTATAGAATTGAACTGGAAAATATTGTTCGAATTGCTTGGGTGGAAGAATAATAGCATGGGGGATGATTGAAGTTCATTTTGTCATCTTAAAGCACTCGATTAGGTCAGCCTCTTGCTGAAAAGGGGGATATTTCCTCAGCCACAGCCTTAATAAAAGCCCATTTAGGAACGGTATTCATGATTTTTAAGTCTTCCCAAAGTGAAGTTTCTTCATTAAGGAATTTTAAAAGTGCTGCTAAAGTATTGCCTTTATAGAGCTTACCAAATACTTCATGTCCACTGCTTTTTTCCGTGATTAATACATTCATTAAAACCTCGTCATAAAATCTAAAACGCTTTGATTTTGCTGATTCAAAATTTTTATTGTTGTTTTTTAAATTTTTGACAATCAGTTGAATATGATGATAATTTCGAACAAATGAATAACCTGTGCTAGGCTTAACAGTTCCTGCTAATGTTCCTATAGGTATGATGCTTTTATTTCTTTGTTCAAAAACCGTATTGGTCATGGGGATCTTATTGAATTCCTCTTCTTCAATTTCATAATCCTGAATATTGAGCGTGTTTTCAATATAATGCTTAAGCGCTTCCTCATATTCAGCCTTTTTCCAGAGATCAGCTGAAAACAATGTATATTCTACTAAAGCTTCACTTTTGCTTTCAGGTAGAATATACCCAAAACTTAAACCTGAGTTCACTTTTGGAACCCGCATATCCATATAGGTGATACTTTCAGGATCGAAATAGTCGGCCTTGCTTTTAATCTTCCAACCTAAAAAATGCTGCCAAATAAAGTGCTTTTTAGGGTCTTTTATTTTTGAAAGTTCATCTGCAATAAAGTAGGATTTAAAAAAATAGTCAGTGAAATGATATTGAGCTTCTTGTGTTTTAACAATTTTATTTTCAGCTTCTTCACTTACAATAACATCCTGAATAATAGTAATTTGAGAATGCTCTCTTAATTTATCGAATATAAAGTTATAGTAATCAATACCTTCTATTTTATAGTATTGGTAAGGCTGCAGGCTCTGTTGGAAATTGAAGTCTTTTCCCTTTACGCAGGCATTTTGCCACGATTTGTAAATAGGTAAATCATTCAGCCATTTATCCGGTTTAGCCCAAAAACACCATGTTCTATCATTGGTATTCTTTTTATCTCGATCTATAATTAATAAATTTTTATGCTTTAATAAACCCGCATCCATAATTTTCCATGCCAAAGTGAGCCCGGCTAATCCAGCACCGCCTATTATGAAATCATATTTTGGTAAATTATACAATGACTATTGATTTGATCGTTAAAATTTCAGCTAAAGTAAAAAGAAATCCTTACACAGTGGAATTATTTGAGCTTACTGCTGTTAGATATGGTTTAAATAGCTAAATAAATGTCTAATCATTAATTTTATACTATATTTGGCTATTTAAGTAAATGTTTACTTATTTAATGTTTAAAAGAACCAATTCCATTTAAAATTGAAGAAAAGAACATCTATAATTTTAATAGTATTAGGTGTAATGGCAATTAGTTTTGCTTTTTATACCACTTCTGAAGTAGCTTTCACTCGTTCTATGGACGAAAGCTCCCACAGTCAGCTAAATTATTTGAATTTTAATTTGGTAAGTCCTGCGCCATCTATGGACTCAAGTCAAAATAATTTAGCATTTGATCAAGACATTCATAAGTTCATGAAGAGATGGGACATAAAAGGGGCCAGCGTAGCTGTGATGAAGGATAATAAATTGATTTATACAAAAGGCTATGGTTACGCAAATTTAGAAACTAAAGAAAAAGCCAATACCAAGCATCTTTTTAGAATTGCCAGTGCATCTAAATTAATTACAGCCATCACTATTATGAAAATGGTAGATGATGGACTGTTGGATTTACAAGAAAATGTATTCGGGCCTCATGGGATATTATCTGATTTTTCTGAAATGAAGGATGATAATCACCAAAAGATAAAAGTAGGCCATTTATTGAATCATAAAGGTGGCTGGAGCTGGCGAGATGGTGATTTTATGTTTCAAGCCGCTAAAATCAAAAGAATCATGGAATTAGAGGGACCGCCAACTGAAGATGATATTATTGAATTTGTGCTGAAACACAGGAGGTTAAGGTATCAGCCTAATACCCAATATGCCTATTCAAATTTTGGTTATATGCTATTAGGCAAAATTATTGAGCGAAAATCAGGCTTAAGCTATGAGCAATATGTGAATGAGACAATATTAGAGCCAAACGGTATTTATGGAATGCGTATATCGGGGAATTATGAATGGCAGAAGAGACCTTTTGAAGTCCATTATTATAATCATCCCGGTGCATATCAATTTCAATCTTTTGACGGCAATTTTTTATCTGTTGAAAAACCCTATGGCGGAAGTGATGTCTCTACTTTAGGGGCTGCAGGCGGTTGGATAGCCAATGCTTCTCAACTTGCTAAAATAGTTTCACTAGTGGATCCCAAAAATCCAAGCTATCAATTGCTGTCTAAAGAAAGCATGGAGTTAATGGTAAGCGGGAACAGCTATAAAGATGCTTATGGTTGGAAAGGGGCAAGGGGTGAAAATTGGTGGAGAACCGGAACCTTGGCAGGCTCTGCTTGTTTTATTTATAGAAAAGATAACGGGTACACTTATTCAGTAATATTGAATTCAAGTGTTTGGATGGGTCATAGATTCAATAAATACATTAAGTGGATGATGGATAAATCTATCCTACATTTGGAGGAGAATAATAATCAAAACTTATTTTACCAAAATGGAATCCAACATAACCTTTTACCTCTTGCAATTTAACCGTTTATCAAAATCTGTAAAATAAATATTGATTTCACCGTTTCAAATTCTGAACTGTAATAATATAAAGTATGAATAAATTAATTGTATCCATTCTTATCATTTTTTGGAGCTTTTCAGGATTAGCACAATCCGAGGAACTTCAAAAATTAAGTCCGACACAAGATCAATCCATGGAAGCGCGATTGGTAGCAGGGCTTCTCACTCAATATCATTATGAGAAAATTCCTATTGATGATGATTTGTCTGAGGTTATTTTTGATGAATATATTAATTCCCTGGATGCCAATAAACATTATTTTCTAGAAGAGGATATTGAAAGTTTCCAAAAATATCGTGATAGGCTTGATGACCATATTAAATTAGGGTATTTACTGCCGCCTTATGAAATCTTCAATACTTTTAGAAAGCGATTTCAGGAAAGAATGGATTTTATTGAAAATGAATTAGAGTACGATTTTGATTATGATAAGGAAGAATTTTTGACCGTAAATCGTGATTCTATAGATTATCTATCATCCAAGAAAGAATTGGACGATAGGTGGAGGAAATTAATTAAAAGTCAGGCATTGGATTATAAATTGGATGAAAAAGCTGACACTACAATTCATAGATTAATTAAAGAAAGATACGATAGATTAGACCAAACCATAGGGGATTATGAAAGTAGGGATGTGTTTCAGTTGTATATGAATACCTTTGCTGAAAGCTTTGACCCTCACAGTAGCTATTTTTCAGCCATCACCTCAGAAAATTTCAGAATTAGGATGAGTCAATCCTTAGAAGGTATCGGTGCTACTTTAACTACGGATGGAAATTATACCAGAGTAGCTTCTGTAGTACCTGGAGGACCTGCATTTGAATCAAAACAAATCAATACGGATGATAAAATATTGGCTGTTGCACAAGGCGAGGATGGAGATTTTGTGGACATCACAGGCTGGAGATTAGACGATGTAGTACAAAAAATAAGAGGGCCAAAAGGTACAACTGTTAGGCTTAAAATAATTGAAGCCGGCACTCCGGTATCTGCAGGTGTACCAGAAGAAATCACCATAGTGCGCGATAAAATAAAACTAGAAAATCAAGTCCCGTATTCTGAAGTAAAAGAAGTTTATAGAGACGGCAACCAATATAATATTGGTATTATTACCATCCCGTCTTTTTATTTGGACTTTGAGAACAAGCAAAAAGGTGAAGATTATGGCAGTACCACCAAGGATGTAAAAGCAATTTTGGACACCATTAAAGGGAAAGTAGATGGCATTGTAATTGATTTAAGATCAAATGGCGGAGGTTCATTACAAGAAGCTATTGAATTAAGTGGCTTGTTTATTGAAGAAGGCCCAATTGTTCAGATCAGGGATTCTGATGGAGAAATCGAATTAGGTAAAGATGAGGACGAAACCATTTTTTATGACGGACCATTAACCGTTTTAACAAATAGGTTTAGTGCTTCTGCTTCTGAAATTTTCTCAGGTGCCATTCAGGATTACAAAAGGGGAGTGGTAATTGGAGAAAATACATTTGGAAAAGGTACAGTTCAAAATTTAATTTCCCTTAATCAGTTTGTACCAAAAGTTAAAGATACTTTGGGGCAAGTAAAGTTAACCTTAGCCAAATATTATAGAGTAAATGGTAGCAGTACGCAACATAAAGGAGTAAGTCCTGATATTAAGATGCCATCACCTTATACTGCCAAAACTTTTGGTGAAAGTTCTTATGAAAGGGCATTGGAGTGGGATCAAATTGAAAGTTCCGAATATGAGCCAAGCAATCATATCAATGATAAAATCATAGCTGAGTTAAATGATAAGCATGAAAAGAGGCTAAAAGAGGAACAATACCTCAGAAATCTAAAAAATGATGTTGATGAAGCGGTAAATCAACAAAATATGGCTCGTGTCAGTCTTAATATGGAAAAGCGTGAGGCTGAAAATGAAGCTGCAATGGAAAGAAGAAATGCAGCCAATGAATTAAGAGAGAAAATTTCCTCTGATCCTGAAGTAGTTAACAAAATCAATACCGATGGCGAGATTAAGGATCCTTATTTAAGAGAAGGAATTGTTGTTTTAGCTGATTTGATAGCTATGGGGATAGGCTAGAAGCTGGAAGCTGAAAGTGGGAAGTTTTATGTTTGAAAACTCGGTTCTCACTTTCGGCTTTTTTTTCAGCTTAGATGAAATCACTTTCCTATTTTCTAGTAAATAAGATAACTTAAAACAAGGACTGCAAGATAGCATTCAAGACTGATAATATTATACTAAAGAAAAAAGCCCACCAAAAGCTCTTTACTTTAAAGCCCTTCATGAGTTTATCCACCAGCATTATCATTAATGCATTGATTACCAATAGGAATAATCCTAAAGTAATGATGGTGATGGGAATAGTAAGGAATACTAAAATAGGTTTTACGATGGCATTGATAATTCCCAACACTATAGCCACAATAATAGCCTGACCATAACTATCTACTTTCACTCCAGAGAGTAATTTAGCACTAATAAAAACCGCTGCAGCTGAAAGTAATAATCGAATTATAAATTCTGTTAAATCCATTATTGATAAATTTGATTTTTTATTCAATATAAGACAAATCAGTTATAAACTCCAAGTTTAAATCAGCCACATATTAAAGAAAAAATATTCAAACTAATTTCTCAATTAAACTTATCCGTTTTAATGTAGGATTAAAAAATTTCTTTTAACTTTCCTATTTAAATCCAAAAGTAGATATGAGAAAATTTTTACTCCCCTTTGCCATTCTTGTTTTGTTATTTACTGCGTGTGATAAAAAACAAGAAAAAAATGAAGCACTTTCTGATTTAGGACCATACGCTGAATACATCCATAGCATTTCGTCCGGTATTATTTCCAAAACCGATCCATTCGTGATTGAATTAAAATCAGATGTGGAAGGCGTCAAAGCAGGGGATGAGCTTTCCTCTTCCTATTTTGATATTTCGCCATCAGTTAATTCTAAAGCAGTTTGGACGAGTCCTTCAAGTATTGTTATAACACCAGACGAGCATTTAGAAAGTGATCAAGAATATAGCATATCTCTGGAGTTGTCAGAACTCATGACAGTTCCTGAAGAACTTTCTGATTTTAGTTTTAATGTGAAAACCATCCCTTTAAGTTATTCGGTTGAACTTCACCACCTAAGCAATACTGATGAAAATGATTTCTCTAAAGTAGCTTTAAAAGGTTCTTTAAGTGCTTCTGATTGGGTAGATAAAGAAAAAGTAGAAGAAGTAGTAAAGGCTAATTTTGACGGCAATGATTTGGAGATTGGTTGGACACATGATGCCAATTCCAAGGATCATGAATTTACCATCGAAAATATTAAAAGAGTAAAAGAGGATAAGGATTTGATAATTGAGTGGGATGGAAAACCAATTGGAATAGAAGAAAGTGGAAGCACTAATTATGAAATTCCTTCAGTTGACAGCTTTAAAATAATGAGCGCTAATGTGAAAAGAGATGGGGAGGCATATATCTCTTTGGTATTTTCGGATCCTATTCTCAATAATCAAGATTTTAACACTTATATAGATGTCAAGCGCTTTGATCTGAGTTTTACGGTAGATAATAATGAGTTAAAGATTTTCGGGAAAAATGGGGCTTTACATGGAGAATTGAATCTGACTGTTCATAAAAATCTAAAAAACTCGAAAGGCTTAGGGCTAGATAAGGAAAGTCAATATTCCCTGCAGGTATCCACATTTAAACCACAAATCAAATTAATGGCTGGGGATGGAAATATATTACCAAGCACCAACGAATTGGTTTTACCTATCCGTGTTGTAGGCTTAAAAGCTTTGGAAGTTGAAGTAGTCAAGATTTTCCCCAACAATATGGGACAATATTTTCAGGATAATGATCTTGGTGGCACTTACAGATTAAGAAGAGTAGGCCGTCCGGTAGTGAGAAAAATCATTCCTTTAGTTGAGGCAGGAATTACGGATTATTATGACTGGTCTAAAATATCATTAGACTTAAAAAAATTATTTGAAGCCGAAAAAGGTGCTTTCTATCAAGTCAATATCGATTTCACTAAAGATATGGCTGTCTATAATTGTGATGGCATGTCTGATGAAGCCGATATAGAGGAATTTACATACGATCCTAAAACGGTGGATTGGGACAATAACAGAGATAGATATTTTGGGGAATATGATTGGAATGAAAGAGATAATCCATGCCATGATATGTATTACAGAAGCAACACTTCTAAATCTAAAATGCTTTTTGCTTCTGATATTGGATTAACCGCCAAAAAAGCCGAGAATAATAAACTGCATGTCTTAAGTACAAATATTCCAACAACAGATGCTTTGAAAAATGTCAACTTAAAGCTTTATGATTATCAAAATCAGTTGATTAGTGAAGGTAAAACTGATGATGAGGGTATGGCGGAATTACCACTTCACCGTCAGCCTTTCTTATTAGTGGCAGAACAAGAGAAAGAATTTGCCTATCTGAAATTAGAGGATGGAAATGCGCTATCTTTAAGCAATTTTGATGTTAGCGGAGCAACTGCAAAAGAAGGCTTAAAAGGCTTTATTTATGGTGAAAGAGGTGTTTGGAGACCAGGAGACACCTTAAACTTAAGCTTTATTTTAGAGGATACTTACCAAAGAGTACCTGAAGGACAGAAAGTAGTACTAGATTTATTTAATCCTCAAGGGCAGCTTTATAAAAGTTATTTGCCTTATAAAAAAGAAGGCCCAATTTACAGCTTTAGACCTACAACTTCTTCCGAATCTCCAACGGGGAATTGGTTCTGTAAAGTGCGTGCTGGAAGTGCAGAGTTTACTAAAAATATTAAGATAGAGACGATCAAACCTAATCGATTGAAAATTAATGTCGATTTTGGTAAGGAAATCTTGAAACAATCAGAAGGAAATTATGCCAATCTCTCAGTAAGATGGATGCATGGGGCTGTTGCCAGAAATCTTAAAACTGACTTTGATATATTTACCAAAGCCACTAAAACTTCATTTAAAGATTATTATGGCTATAATTTTGACGATCCAGCCAAAGAGTTTTATACGGACAGCAAAAAAATATTCGAAAGCAGAATCAATGATAAAGGTGAAGCTAGTTTTCCAATTAAAGTAGAAAACAAATCCGAGGCTCCTGGAATGTTAAGGCTGGTGTTAAACGGAAAAGTATTTGAAGAAGGGGGCGACTTTAGTATCCACAGTAGCAGTGTTTTGTATTCCCCTTATAAAAGTTATGTGGGTATAGATGTCCCATCCGTAGAGGAAAATAGCCAGAAACCTGTGCTTTATACTGGTAAAAACAATTCCATCAAAATTGTTAATGTTGATGAGGATGGGAAAAAGACCAATAGTAAATCCGTAACAGTTGAGCTTTACAAATTAGAATGGAGATGGTGGTGGGATTATGGAGATGATAATATCAGCAATTATGTAAGTAGCAGATATAATAAACCACAGAAAACCTATGAACTTAATCTTGAAGATGGTGAAAAGGACTGGAATCTCAATATCAATAATAATGATTGGGGACGCTATTTCATCAGAGTTAAGGATAATCAATCTGGACATAGCACCGGTGAAGTAGTCTATTTCAGAAGATCGGATTGGTATGGAACAATGGCCAAGGAAATGGGTGGTGCCAATGTTTTGAATTTCTCACTAAGCAAAGAAAAAGCCGAAGTGGGCGAAGAAATATCCGTTAATATCCCTTCAAGTGGGGTAGGCCATGCTTATGTAACTGTGGAAACCGGTAAGGCTTTAATCCAAAAGGAATATATCCCATTGGATGATAAAGAGACCATTTACAAGTTTAAATTAAAAGAGAAAATGGCTCCGAATATTTATGTGCATGTTTCCCTTATTCAACCACATGGAAACAAATACAATGATCTGCCATTGCGGATGTATGGTGTGAGAAATGTAATGGTTGAAAACAAGGCCACCATTTTAGAACCTGAGGTTCAAGCACCTAAAAATGCCCAGCCCAAAGAGATTGTTCAATTGACCGTAAATGAGAAAAACGGAAAACCTATGGCTTATACTATCGCCTTGGTGGATGAAGGGCTTTTAGGATTGACCAATTATAAAACCCCTCATCCTTGGGATCATTTCTATGCCCGAGAAGCATTGGGAGTAAGAACCTATGATATGTTCGAAGACGTGCTAGGTTCATTTGCAGGAAAATACGGTCGATTATTAGCCATCGGAGGTGATGAAATGGGACCGATGGAAGAAAAAAGTGAAAGCAGGTTTAAGCCTGTGGTGGAATATTTAGGACCATTTTATCTGGATAAAGGAGATAAAAGGACGCATACAGTCACCATTCCGCAATATATTGGAGAACTGAGAATGATGTTAGTGGCAGCAGATGAGGCAGGAACTTATGGTTCTACTGAAAAAGCCATTAGTATCAATCAACCCTTAATGCTTTTGGCAACCTTACCAAGGGTTATGGGACCTGGTGAAACCACCAAAATGCCCATTACATTATTCGCCAATGATCCATCCATCAAAACGGCTAATGTAAAAGTATCCTCAACCGGGAAATTGAAAAGCAGTAAGGAAATGCAGGTGAAGTTAAATCCTGATAGCGAAACTATTGTGTATGTAGATGTTGAAGCAGAAAAAGCTTTGGGAAGCGGAAAAGTGAGTATTACCGCAACATCAGGCCAAAATAAAGCGGTTTATGATGTGAATATGGATGTTAGGCCTTCCAATCCGAGAATGGTTTCCGTAAAGGATAAATTATTGGAAGAAGATGAAAGTTGGATGGCAGATTACAAGCCTTTGGGCATGCTGGGTACCAACGAAAGTGTATTGGAGCTCTCTACTTTACCGCCTTTAAATTTGGATCAGCGGACTTCCTATCTGATTCGTTATCCACATGGTTGCATAGAGCAAACGACTTCATCCGTATTTGCTCAGTTATATTTATCGGATTTAATCAAATTGGAAGAGGAAACTAAATATCAAATCCAAAAGAATATTGAAGCGGCCATTGAGAGATTAAGAAACTTCCAATTGCCTTCTGGTGGATTTTCTTATTGGCCGGGCATGCAGACTGCCAATGAATGGGGAACCAGTTATGCCGGACATTTCTTGGTGGAAGCAAAAAGCAGGGGATATGCCGTTCCAAAAGATATGCTGAGAAATTTCCAAAAATTCCAAAGTGAAATGGCTAATAACTGGAATTCCAGTACGCGATATCGTTCAGATTTATATCAGGCTTACCGACTTTATACCTTGGCATTAGCAGGTGAACCCGATATGGCACCCATGAACCGTATGCGAGAAAATACAGGAATTTCCGAATTGAGTAAGTGGCTATTGGCCAATGCTTATGCACAATCTTCTTATTCGGATGTAGGAGAGGAGATGATCAGCAATTTAACTAAAGAGGTAAAAGACTATAGGGAATTAAGCGGCACTTTTGGTTCTTCCACTCGTGATGAAGCCATTATTTTAGAGACTTTAGTGAAGTTGGGAAGGAAAAAGGATGCCTTTGAAATGTTGCAAAGAATAGCCGAGAAATTGGGTGATTCGGACTACTGGATGAGCACCCAAACAACTGCTTATTGCTTGATTGCTGTGGCGGAATATACCAAAGGTTTCCCTGCATCGGCTAATTTGAATGCAAGTATTAAATTAGGAGAACAAGTGATTAATATCAATGAGAAAGGATATTTTACTCAGGTTAACCTATTGGATGCTGATAAAAGCATGAAAATTGAGGCAAAGAACAAAAGTGGAGCTCCACTTTATGCCCGTCTGATCCGTCAGGGAATTCCATTGGAAGGAGGAGAAAAAAGTGATGCCAAAAACCTATCCATGTATGTGAAATACTATGATAATGAGGGAGCGGAATTAAACATCAACCAAATCGAACAAGGCACCGATTTCAAAGCAATAGTCACGGTGAAAAATCCGGGCACGAAAGGAGAGTTGAAAGAACTGGCACTGACTCAAATATTTCCATCAGGTTGGGAAATCCTCAATACCAGATTGAATGACACAGGAGCAGAGAATCAGGACAAAGCCAAATATAAGGATATCCGAGATGATAGGGTATTGACCTATTTTGATTTAAAAGCCGGTGAACAGAAGTCATTTACGGTATTGCTAAATGCCTCATACAAAGGAAGGTATTATTTACCATCCGTTCAGGCTGAGGCCATGTATGACAACAGCATTTATGCGAATTTGGATGGAAAATGGGTTGAGGTGGTGGATTAATAATGAATTATGAATTGGCTTATGTCAGAAATAAGCACTAATGCTGGTCCATGTCAGACATTCTACTAGGCTGATTTTTTTCAGCTTTCAGTATCACCTGGCTACCTCTACTAAGGTTTATAGATGAAGGTTGTCTATGTCGGACATTTTTCGCCTGGAAAGCACAGATGCTTGCCCATGTCAGACATTATGTGATTAATGTCCGACATTTGGAATGTCTGACATAAGCACGGATTACCGGGCATCACATGTCAGACTTTTTACGAGATAAGTTTTTCTCGCTATCCTTATCCTCTGGTTACATTTAGTGAGGTTTATGGATGAGGTTAACCTATGTCGGACATTTGTTGGCTATGGAAAGCAACAAGAAAAATATATTGATTGAGAATATTTAATGATTAATATGGAACTTTTAGAAAATAAACTCTATCATATCTATAACCAGGGAAACAATAAAATACAGTTATTTTATACTCGAGATAATTATTTATTTTTCCTAAAACTGATTAGAAAATTCGTTCTACCTAATTCTGAAATAATTGCTTATTCGCTAATGCCAAATCATTATCATATAATGATTTATACCAATGAAAAATCTGTTGAAGAACGGGAAGTAGGTAATATAACTATTTCCAATTTGAGTAATGGTTTTAGGTTGCTTCAAAGTGCTTATACATTGGCATTCAATAAATTAAATAATAGAACAGGTTCATTATTCCGTCAAAAAACGAAATTCAAATGCATAGATGAATATTCCGATCAACACTATGACTTTATTTGTTTTAATTACATTCATCAAAATCCATATACTGCTAATTTGTGTGATAAATTAGAGGATTGGGAATATTCATCTTTTAAAGATTATGTTGGATTAAGAAATGGAACTTTAGTAAATAAAGATTTAGGTTTTAGAATTTTAGATTTAAATGAAAAAGATATTTATGAGGAGTCCTATAAAGTTATAGCAGAAGATAAAATAAAGAAGCTTTATATCTGAATGAAGAGTCAATGTCAGACATTATGTGACACTAGTTTTTTCAGCTATCTGTATTATCTGGCTAACTTTGCTATAGTTTATTGATAAGCTTAGTCCATGTCGGACATTTATAGCAATGAAATGCAGAAGAGCTATAAGCTAAGGTATTAATGTCCGACATTTGCAATGTCTGACATAAGCACGGATTTGGGTGTGTAATGCATGTCAGACATTGACCGGCTATGAAAAACAAAAAAGGTACAAATATTTGTCAGACATTTTACGAGATTAGTTTTTTTCAGCTATCTGTATCCTCTGTCTATCTTTGTTGAGTTTTATAGATGAAGTTAACCATATGTTGGACATTTATAGCTATGGAAAGCAGCAGAGCAGTAGGCTCAATGATTAATGTCCGACATTTGCAATGTCTGACATAAGCACGGATTTAAGTTTATCATATGGCTTAGCGAGAATATTTAATTGAAAAACATACTAACCACCATATCCTCCCATAAAATCAAATTCTCCCTCGGGATTTTGATTATTGCTGTATTGGTATTTTTAGCATGGCCTATTTCCAATCCTGTTTTTGATAAAAGCTATTCCACCGTATTATTTGATAAAAAGGATGAACTTTTGGGCGTTAAGCTGGCTGAAGATGAGATTTGGCGGTTTCCTGTGACCGATAGCATCCCGAAACGATTTGAAACTGCATTGCTGACCTATGAAGATGCCTATTTCTACCAACACCCTGGCATTAATCCAGTTGCTATTTTTAAGGCTTTAGTTGAAAATATTCGTCAGGGTAAAGTAGTAAGGGGTGGAAGTACTTTAAGCATGCAGTTGGCTCGAATGGCAGATGGCAACCAAGCCCGAACCATCCTACAAAAAATAAAGGAAATCGGAATGGCTTTGCGTTATGAATGGCATTTCTCTAAAGAAGAAATACTGAATTTATATGTAAGCCATGCACCATTTGGAAGCAATATTGAAGGCTTATCAGCTGCTTCATGGCGATATTTTGGGCGTAAAGCTTCTGAATTATCTTGGGGAGAGGCCGCCACTTTAGCCGTTTTGCCCAATCAGCCCTCCATGATTTATCCTGGCAGAAACACCCAATCTCTGGAAAGGAAAAGAAACCAATTATTGAGCAAATTAATGCAAGAAGGTTATTTCGATAGTACCACATTCAGGCTGGCACAATCCGAAAAAATCCCGCAAGGACAATTTATTTTCCCCAAGCAAACACAGCATTTATTGCACCGGTTGAAAGCAAAAAATGAAGGTGAAATCATAAAAAGCACCCTTGATCGGCATTTACAAGAAAGAATAAGCGAAATGGCCAATACTTACAGCCAAAACCTGAAAACCAATGAAATTCATAATGCGGCCGTTTTGGTGATGGACTGGAGGACGGAGGAAGTAGTGGCTTATGTGGGCAATGTGGCTACTGGCGATGATTATCAGCAGGATGTGGACATTATTCAAGCCAGAAGAAGCCCCGGAAGCTTGCTAAAGCCCTTTCTTTATGCGCATGCCATTGATAAAGGTGTTATTTCACCTAAACAAATGTTGACCGATATTCCTTTATTTTATGAGGGATTTAGCCCTAAAAACTTTGATCACAACTATTACGGAGCCGTAAAAGCAGATCAAGCTTTAGCCAGATCCCTCAATATTCCATTTGTTACTTTACTAAAGGATTATGGTTATGAGGCCTTTTACCATGAGCTTAAGAAAATGGGATTTTATAGCATGCGACAACCGCCTTTACATTATGGGCTCAGCATGATTTTAGGCGGAGCAGATATTAGCCTTTGGGAAATTGCTTCCATGTATGTAAAGCTTGCAAGAAGCATCAACTCCAATCAAGAAAGCAAAACAAAAATATCCCTTTTGAAATCTAATGAAAGCGAAACAGTTAAACATCCTGTAAGTGCTGGTGCTGCATGGTTGACTTTAAAAGCCATGAAAGATGTGGCCAGACCAGGAGAGGAGACAGGCTGGGAACAATTTGGCTCAGCACAGAATATTGCCTGGAAAACAGGCACTAGTTTTGGCTTTCGTGATGCCTGGGCGGTGGGGATAAATCAGCAATATACCGTGGCGGTTTGGACAGGAAATGCAGACGGGGAGGGCAGACCGGGCTTAATAGGCGTTAGAACAGCTGCTCCATTGCTTTTTCAAATCTTAAAACTGCTCAATGGAGGTGATGAAGATTTTGAAATGCCTGTAAGAGAGATGAAAACAAGGGATTTCTGCGTGGAAACAGGTTATTTGGCTGGTGAACACTGTAACAGTCAATCCAAATATTATGTAAATAAGCCATTTAAAATGTTGGAGAAATGCCCTTATCACCAACAAATCTTTGTTACTACAGATGGTGAGAAAAGAGTCAATAGCAATTGTTATTCGGTAAGTAAGATGAAATCGGAGAACTATTTGATGTTGCCCCCGGCACAAGCACGCTATTATAAAAAATACAATGCCGATTTTAAAGAAGCGCCCGAATGGTTGTCTGCATGTCTACAGAATCGTGAAAATCCCATACAAATGGTTTACCCAAGGCACAGCACCAGCATTTTAATTCCCATGGAGTTGGAAGGCGCAAAAGGAAGCGCAATATTTGAGGCTGCACACCAAAATTCCGAAGCTACAGTCTTTTGGTATCTGGATGATCAATACCTGGGCAAGACCAAAGGTATACACCAAATGGAAATCAAAACTGCCAGAGAAGGCAAACACAAACTCTACTTAGCCGACAGCGAAGGTGAGTATCTGAGCTTTACATTTGAGGTTGTTAATAATGCTTCATGACCTTTAAGTCAGTTTTTTGGAATTAAAAAGGCTTTTAAACTTCAGTCGAAGTCTTACATATCAAGAGTATTTGATTTATTATATGATGATTATTTTTGAATCAGAAGAATTCAAAATATTCATTCTATTGTTATTACGAAAATATAGGATTCAGCACAAGTGGTAATAATTTTTACTAGCGGTTTGGAACCGGAATAACAGATACATTAACTCCGTGTGTCTTTCCCCATTGGGGAAAATAAAGGGGACTCCTGTCGCCATCGTCTGGTGACGAATACTGCTGCCTCTGGCACAAAAAAAGGGCAGCTCAATGCGAACTACCCTAATTTACTCCCCTATAAAAATCTATAGTGCTAAGAAGTTAATTTTTTCAGATGGAATGGCATAGCCTTTCCCATTTCCGAAAATGTAGTTTAGTTAAGACATTCCTCCTTCTCCCCAGTAGGAGAAGGATTAAAGGATGAGGTTTTTTAAAGCTTAACAAACGACATTTCTAACTACTTCTTAATCAACTTTCTCATGGCTTTTCCCGAGCCATTTCTTATTTCTAAGAAATACATATTGTTGTGTAAACCCTGGATATCCAGTTTAATGAAATCAGTGAATTGCTCTTCTTTTACCACTACGCCATTGATATCAATTACGCGAATTGAAGCATTGCCCGGAACCTGAATATTCACAAAATCTCTGACAGGGTTGGGGTAAACCGCTACTTCGATTTCATTTTCTATACCTAATACTTCATCTTCTATGTTAAAGACCACACCCTCCTCACTAACTGCGGCTGAAATAACTAAAGGAGTACCATCTTCATCCATATCGAAAGTAGAGCCTTCTAGGTTTACATCCGTACCAGTCAAATTCAATAATATTTGAAATTCTCCAGCAGGAATACCATTTATTTCGTATTCACCATCTTCATCGGTTTCTACCGTGATTAATATCTCATTATCTTCTGCTCTAACTAAGGATACCTGAACCCCTGCTAGTGGGTCGCCATCTAGCATTCTCCCTTTTGTCATTCTAAAAATACCTGATGACTTAACCACATTTCCTTTTACTCGTCCAGTACCATCCAAATTATTTTCCTCAGATTTAGGAATCATTTGAATCGTTACTGTATTGTCGTAAAAGATTAATTTTTGAAAAAATTGGTTTTTAGTATTACCGTAATAAGTTGTTACGTAATTATCATCAGTAGATTCTACCCAAAGGCTATGATATCCTGGTTTTGCTGATTGAACAGTAAAGTTACCTGAGTTATCCGTAGAAGCTGTAATCGCTTCCTCAAAACCTGTATTCAATTTAACTGTTGCATTTGAAATTGGATTACGGTTTTCATCAATAACCGTCCCAGAAACCGTGAAAGGTTTAAGTAATTCTTTTTGCCACGTTAAATAAGGGTAGTAGAAAAAATGTCCCCATGCTTTGTTTGTGGTATTTTCCCCTGTAGGATCTAAAGATTCAATATCCCAGCCAGCACTATTATAAGTAGAAAACTCACGCATTTTCGATGTGGAATAGCCAAAAGTCTCTCCAATATCTCCTCCACCAATTGCATTTTCTGTTCCACTTATGTCTTTATCCCAATACACATTATTTGTCGTAATTGAAGAACCATCATTACCGCCTATTATTCCTCCAGGAGAACTATTATTTGGGTTTTTAATCTTGATCTGACCTGCATAGTAAATATTTTTTAAATCAACATTGAAGTTTTTATCTAAACTTCCAATTATACCACCAATGAATGGAATAGCATAGGTGCCATTTATATTAAAATCGGAGGAAGAATATGAATTTATAATATTGATTAAAGGATTGCCCTCAATTTCATCAAATTGTGCTACTAAACCGCCAATAATAAGCGTGGTAAATACTCCAGTTGGAGCATCTCCAATTGTAAATTCAATATCAGAAAAGGAATTTTTTATTTCAACACTACTATTAAGAGCTCTGGCTATTAAGCCTCCAACATTCAACGTAGTATTACCACTTTTTATTTTTATTTTACCAGTCACTCTACAATTTTCAATTTTTATGGATCCATTTCTTGCCTCTGTAACCAATCCAGAAAAATAATGAGTATCACTGCCTGTTCTACTTTCAACAACATCCATTTTTATTTGATCGAGACTTAAATTTTTAACAATGGCTCCATTTACTACACCAAAGAGCGAAAAGTATCTAAATGACGATTCATTGTATATATTTTGATGTTTCGTAAAAGCATGAATACTTTTTATCGCTTTATAATCACCATTGTAAATTCCTGTAAAAGGTTTTATATTGTAACCAATGGATTTAAGCGGAGCAGTATCCTCAATGGTAATATCGGCTGTTTGTTTAAAATGAGCGCCCCAATCTCCAATATTGTCACTTATAGCACGTAAATCTTCCTCATTAGCAATCAGATAAGGATCATCTGCTGTTCCTTTTCCTCCGCTGTATTTAAAACTATAGGTTACGCTAACTTCCGTAGCTGCTGTATTTCCATTGCCTGCATCATCCTGAGCAATATTTCCTGCTAAACTAATGGTAATTAGATCATCTTTTTCAAGGTTATCATCAGGTGTGATATCCGCAGTATAAGTTTTAGCATCCGTAACACTAAAGTTTGATGAAGTACCGTTTACTATGGTTAAGTCTCCTTCTTCAAATCCTGTAACATCCTCGCTAAAGTTGAATGTCACTGCGAAAGCTTCGCCTATTGTTTCTGCAGGAGCTTCTTCTATTGTTGCAGTTGGCCTTGTAAGGTCAATCGTCAGTGATGCGGTAAATACTTCTGTGCCCGAATTTTCCAATGCATCTGTGGCGGTTACGCTTATATCGTAAGCATTTTCTGTTAATTCTGTTGTAATTTCTGCGCTCCATTCTGTGCCTTCCATTGTAGCGGAATAAGATTCACCATTTACTTCAATGGCAACACTTTCCACATTTGAGCTCGCATCTTCTACGGATCCGCTAATAGTAGGTGTGGCATTATTGGTGATTAAATCATTTACAGTGACAGTAGGGCTGCTGGTGTCAATGGTTAAAGCATCAGGGTTTTCATCTGTTCCTATATTGCCAGCAGCATCCGTTGCAGTAATGGTAACATTATATATTCCGTCAGCCAGTGGAGTCGATATAGAATCTCCGGATAATGTCCAATTTCCATCTGCATTGTTGGTTGCTGTATAAGTAGTGCTTCCTATTACCACTTCGATAGTTGCCTCTGTATCATCCACAGTTCCTGTTAGTGTTGGGGTTTTGTCAGTTGTGGTTAGCGTCTCGAAATTTATAACAGGAGCTGTCGCATCATAAGTTACAGTATCCTGAGTTGCGGCTTCACTACTGTTACCCGCTAAATCCGTAGCTGTTTCTGCCGCTACATCGAGCGTGATATTTCCTTCTCCCGTTGGAGTTATGGTTGCTCCAAAACCACCAAATGCTTCTCCAAAAGCACTAATGGTGCCGTTTACCACTTCAAGGTCTGTTTGCTCAAAACCAGTGACTTCTTCACCAAAACTTATAAAGAAAGTAAATTCGCTATCATTGGTTGCTTCAGGCACTTCCAGGAACTCAGCTACGGGAGCGGTGGTATCATAAGTAACAGTTAATTGCGTGGCAGCGGTATTCCCATTCCCTGCCAAATCTTGTGTTACACCTTCTGCTATGTCTATCGTTACTTCACCTTCTTCTGTAGGCGTTAGATTTGCGGTGAAGCTAATGCTATCGCTAGTTTGTAGATTGTCCACTGTTCCATTTCCGATAGTAATATCTGTAGCATCAATGACATTTACCTTCTCACCAAAGGTAATGGTCATGGGTATTGGTGCAGTATTAGTTGGGCCGCTTACTGATGTGGTAATTTCAACCGTTGGGGCGGTAATGTCATACTGTATTTCTAATTGATCAGATGCTAAATTGTCATTTCCGGCCATATCTTTTATCGCACCTGCAGCTACTTCTATGGTAACTGTTCCCTCAGCATCTGGTGAAACCTCGAGAATGTAATTTAGCTGATCTGAATTGGTCAAGGCTGTGGCAGTTCCGTTTGTAACTGTGAAATTTGCCATAGTAATTTCTTGTACTGCCTCGCTTAGTACCGCTGTCACTTCGAAAGGACTACTATTTGTTGGGCTTTGGGCAGATAATTCCACTGTAGGTGGAGTATTATCGTATGTCACTACTTTTTGCTCCGCTGCCAAGTTATCATTTCCAGCTGCATCAGTGACTACCCCAGTAGGCAAATCAATAATGATATCTTGATTGCTGCCATCAGGAGTAATGTCTACTACATATATAAAACCATCTTCAAAAGCAGTAGGTCCTTCAAGGTTGCTAGCAGTTGCATTTTGCACTTCTATTTGTGCATCTTCCAATGTAGAGGTTTCCTCATCAAAGCCAAAATAGACTTCAAAAGGATCATCTTTGAAAAATTCGCTAACAAGTTCTATTACTGCTTCAGGAGCAGTAGTGTCTACTACTCGTTTAAGTTGGTTTGCAGCAGTATTTAAGTTTCCAGCTAAGTCCTCTGCAAGTCCTTCTGCTAAGTCAACGGTCACTTCCCCATCCTCAGTAGCAGTTATGTCTGCAGTAAATATTGTGTCATTTGAGGTAGTCAGATTTCCAGCCGTCCCGTTCGTCAGGCTTAGATCATCAGCGGTAAAACCGGTTACTTCTTCACTAAAAGTGATAGTGATTTGAAAAGGAGTTGTATTGGTTGTGTCATTTACGCTAGTGCTAAGCTCAACCGTAGGAGGGGTGGTGTCAGGAGCGCCTTGTTGAAATACCCTAACATGACCGGCATCTGCACCTCCAGCATCGTTTAGGGTAGCTCCGATTGCTGCAAAAAAACCTTGTTGTGATAAACTTAGGGAAGAGCCAGCTTCATCTCCACTTGCTTCACCTGTGATTTCCTGATCTACCAAATTCCAGTTAGTTCCATCGAATTCATATATTTCGGCACGGCCATTTTCATTATCAGTGACATTATTGTTAGCACCGATTCCTAATCTGGAACCATCACCTGAAATGCTTAAAGAGAAACCAAAATTATCACCAAAAATTGCAGATGTTAGGGTTTCTTGTAAATCCCATGAGGTAGTATATTCATAAATACTTACAGAAGCACCCCCTGTAAAAAGGTTAATGGCACTTACTGCCAATGCATCACCGTTATCAGAAAGGCTTACTCTTTGGCCTAAATTTTCATCAGCAGCTCCATCGAAGGTACCGGTATTCGTATAATTAGTAGAGTTCCAGCTGTAAGTGGTAAACTGTCCTTCTAAGTTAGCCCCATTATCTGGTGCTCCTATGGCCAGAATATCTCCATCTAAGTCCAAACTGACTGCAGAACCGAATCCTCCATTATCTGTGGCTCCATCCAGGTCTTCACGACTTACCCAGTCTGTTCCGTCCCACGCATAAACACTCACTCTTCCCCGAGTAGTGCCCCCCCCTGCATGAAATGGAGCGCCAATGGCAAGGATATTCCCATCACCAGAAAGGCTTAAGGCAGTACCCAGATTATCTCCTTCTGCATCACCATCAATGCTATGTGTTAAATCCCAATCGCTGGTAGAGGAATTCCAGTTATATATTTCCACAAGTCCTGCATTGGCTAATGAGCTTGAATGAAAAGGGGCACCAATTGCCAGTGTAGTTCCATCATTACTCAAACTTACAGTCTGCCCGAAAGAAGCACCATCATCAGTTCCGTTTATGGCGGAGCCTTTTTGAATCCAGGAACCATCTTGTAATTCAAAAATTTCAACAGTTCCACGAAGTGATCCTTCAGCTCCTGCTGCATCTGAGCTAGGTGCACTGGCAGCTACTATAGTTCCGTCAGCAGAAATGCTAACTGCTCCGCCATATCCATCGTCTGCAGCTCCTTCTATAGCTGTTCCTACTTCGGTCCAGACATCCTGTGCCTGAACCCATGGTGCAGCGCACCAAAAGCAGGCCATAACAAAGATTATGTTTGTAAATAATTTTTTCATAATTATGTGTTTTTATAGGTTAATAATAATTGCTAGCTGCTTAGTTGAAATTAATTTTTAGCTAGAAAGTATAGTGTAAATCTACTGTAAAGAAGGGCTTGGTTATTATCGAATTCCTGCCAAAATTCGAATTGAAATTTATTCATCGAAGATAGTAGGTGGTTCGTCTTACTTAGCTGAAATTGCTTGAAAGGCTGAGGTTTTATTTATAGTCTCGCTAAACCTGTCACGAAATTTAGATTGGGAAGCGCAGACCTGCCTGACGACAAGCAGGGAAACAAACTTTTACGTTACCTAAAAGTTTAGGTGATAAAAACCCATAGGTTATTAAAGTATGTCTGGCTGTGTATCTATATTCTTATCAAGTTGCTATATGTGTCGGTTGAATCCGTCAGACACTAAGCAGAATCAGTTACTTATAGAAGTATAATCTTTAGGTGTTTTGCCGAACCTCTTTTTGAATGACTGGCTAAAATGAGCCAGATTATCCATGCCACATTCCTGAGCAATCTCTGAAATATTCATTAGCGGTTCATTGTCCATTAGCTCCCGGGCTTTCTGTAAACGAATTTCCCGAATGTAACTTGCTGGGGTTTGACCCGTGACGGCTCTTACTTTTCTAAACAAATTCCGCTCACTTAGGTGTAGTTTTTTGGTTAAAAGCTCATTGGAAAGTTTAGCGTTCTTTAAATTCTTCAGAATTAAATTATCCAACTTAATTTTAAATGATTGCAGACTTTCATTATCTAAATCCTCTACTTCCTTTTGTAATGGTTTTTTGCGGTTGTTTGAAAATTTTAAGGCATTTTGAATCCTCACTTTTAGTTCTTCCAGATTAAAAGGTTTTATGATGTAGTCGTCAATACCCAGATTTAGTATTTTTACTTTTTCGCTGCTAAAACTTTTTGCTGTTAGAAAAATGATGGGTATATCCCTCCATTGAGGATTGCTTTTTAACCTTAATGCCAGTTCGTAACCATCAATGTTAGGCATCATATAATCGGTAAGAATAAGATCAGGCTGAATACCCTCTTCCAATTTTTTCAAGGCATCTTGACCGTCAGCAGCTTCTATGGAATTGTATTCAGAAAATTTTTCTTTTAAATATGTACGCATAAAAGTCTCATCCTCTACTAACAAAAGGGTTTGTTTTTCCTGATCAATGGTAGAGATTGTGGCTGCTGTGTCTTCATCAAAATATTCTTCTATAGAATCTGGTAAAGTCAATTTAAATGTAGTTCCAACTCCTTCCTCAGTAAAGCATTCCACTTTACCTTGATGAAGCTCCATAAACTCTTTTACTATGAAAAGGCCAATACCAGTACCGCCAGCTTTAGAGGAGTTTTCTGATTGAAAAAAACGATCAAATATGCGAGGCAACTCTTTTGAACTAATTCCAGGCCCCTCGTCTTTTATTTCAATAATTAAATTCTTTTTGTCTTTTTCTATTTTAATTTCAATAGTGCCCGGTTTTTTATTGTATTTAATCGCATTGGAGATTAATATACTTATGATCTTTTCAAATTTATCTTGATCAATTTGAGCTACTATAGTTTCCTCAGCAGAATTAACCAAAATAGTTTGCTCATTATGCTGAGCATCATCTTGCAAATTCAGTTGAATGTTTTTAATAAGCTTAATAATGTCGGTAGGTTGGCAAACCGCAGCCAATTCTGCTTCATCTAGCTTTGCAAGGTCAAGCATTTCATTAACGAGATACAACAAATACTTGCTGTTTTTTAAAGAAAGCTTAAGGTCTTTTTTAATATCGGGCAATAGTTTTTCATTTTTCAAACTGCTTTCTAGTGGAGATATGATAAGTGATAAAGGTGTTTTGAGCTCATGTGATACATTATTAAAAAATTGAGTTTTTAATTTTTCAACTCGCTTCAGCTGTTTTTTTTCTTGCTTTAGTTGTTCTATTTCTACTTTACTTGCCAGAGATTTCTTTTGAAGTTGGATGTGATCATTTAACCAAGCAAGGGTGAAGATAGTATCTCTAATCAAAAGACTCAAATAAACAGCTTTGGTGGTTAAATATGTGCTGGGTAAAATTCCATTTATTGCAAGAATGGTTAAAGTGGCAGCCAAAACAGGAGGGATGTTTGCAATTATATAAATCAGGCAATTGTGTCTTTCTTTATTCCATACTTTTATGATCAAAAGTATGTTTGCTATTACAAATAATAAAAAATAAATGCCCGAGCTAACTTTTATAAACAAGCTATTATCTTGATTAATAAATGCCAGCTGAATAATGAAAAATGGAAATATTAATATATAAAATAATGCTTTTGAATGTCTGAAAGCTTTGAGATAAAATGCAGTAAAGAAAGTATATGCTCCTACCAATAGAATGTTTAGAATGATTTCAGCCTGATGTAGTTTCCATGCACTGATATCTATTATCCCCACAAAAGATTGGTGCACAACGTTTACGAGCAGTAAACTAATAACAATCAGAATAACATAGGTAGCTTGACTGAGACTTGGTCTTAAGAAAAATAGTATCAGGTTAATCAGAAGGATGGTGAGCGCCATTCCGCAAAGCATTAAAACCACCGTATTTATTAGACTGGAATCCCGCTCAAATTCTTTCTTGGAAACTGATTCTAGGTTTGTTAGTGTCCTGAGAGGTGTTGAAAAACTAGTTTTACTTATTAATTTTAGATATAAATCTCCAGACTCGGGCATTAAGTCAATCACATTAAGATAGTAACCTTTTTGGTAGGCTCGGTCTGAAAACTCTACTAATCGACCAGAGAGTGTGTATGGTTTTTCATTCTCAGGATAATAGGCTTCAATCCTTTCAAAATATTCAGATAGATAAAGGTAATCTGCACCTTTTAAATCTTCCTGCTGAATTTTAATCCAGTAAATGGGAATCTCTTGGGATAAATTTAGTTTTTGTTCGAATGTAATTGTTTGATTTTTTTCTAGTTCCGTGATCTCGGAAAAAGTCAGATCAGCCGTATCGGCAAATATCTTAAAACTGATATCATTTGAAGATTGACCCAAAGATGAATCTGCCCAAAAAAGGAGCAATACGAATAATAAAAATCTCACAAATTTACTGTGTTTACTATTTAGTTATCGGATATTATTAAAAGTCTTATCATGCATTTTCAAATAGCTAAATTAATGCTTTTTTAAATCTTTCATCAATCACTTATGAGATATCGCAAAACTCTTTCGATTAATACTATTTTAATATAGAGCAATGGAGTTTCTCGTGCCCCAATTCAGCATCAATATATTAGGAAGCCAACTTATTCAATATCCCCTTCAATTCCTTCATTCCCTCCACCGCACTTTTGGCAATAGCCGTTACCTGATTGCTTCCGTAATATTCCGGGGTGCTTGGATCTACTACATAAACAGGTACATCATGACTCACTTCATGAATCAAACCAGCCGCAGGATAAACTTGCAAGGAAGTGCCCACCACCAATAAAATATCTGCGGAAGCCGTAATTCTAGCTGCAGGTTCTATCATAGGAACCATTTCACCAAACCATACGATATGAGGACGTAATTGGGAGCCTTTTTCACATAAATCCCCTTCCTTTATTTCCCAGCCGTCCAGTTCATAAACTAGATTCTCATCCACAGAGCTTCTAGCTTTTTTTATTTCGCCATGTAAATGCAACACATTTGATGAACCACCCCTTTCATGCAAATCGTCTATGTTTTGAGTAATGATTTGCACATCAAAATACTCTTCTAATTCTGCCAAAATTTTATGGGCTTCATTAGGCTCTGCCTCTAAAACCGCTTTTCTTCTTTGATTATAAAAGTCCAAAACTAACGCCTGATTTTTAGCCCAACCTTGAGGTGAGGCTACTTCCATCACATCATGTCCTTCCCAAAGCCCATCCGCTCCCCTAAAAGTAGGGATTCCACTTTCTGCACTTATTCCAGCACCGGTTAAGACCACTAATTTCTTTTTCATAACTTTATATTTTGAAATGTTACAATCAATTTTTGATTAGTTTCGTTACAAAGCTCAATATAATAAAACCTGAAAAAATGATAGCAAGAACAATTTTTATTGCCTTAGTAATTTTAAGTAGTGCTGCCTGTGTAACGCAGAAAAAATACGATGAACTCTTAGCTGAAAAAGTAAAGCTTGATGCTGATAAAATGGAGCTTGAAGACAAAGTGGAAATGAAGAATAACACTATTGAATCATTGGAATCCGAATTAGCAGAAGAGAAAGAAGCTTTAAAACAAAGCAAAAGTGCCTATGAAGTATCACAAAATAGTCTGGATTCTTTGAAACAGCAATATACAACGCTGAATGATTATTATGATAAATTAATGAGCAGCAGTGGAAAGCTCAATAAAGATTTAGCCAATAAAGAAAAGCAATTATTGCAAATGGAAGCCGATCTGGAAATTTCAAAAGAAAGAAATGATGAATTGGCTGCTAATTTAGCAGAGCGAGAAGAGCGAGTTGCTGAACTTGAAAAAGTTTTAGCCGACAAAGAAGAAGCGGTAAATGCCTTAAAGCAAAAAGTAAGTGAGGCTCTTCTAAATTTTAAGGAAAATGATTTGACAGTAGAAGTGAAAAATGGAAAAGTATATGTTTCTTTGGCTGAACAGCTTTTGTTTAATTCTGGAAGTACAGTAGTGGATGAAAAAGGTGCTGAAGCTTTAAAGAAATTAGCCCAAGTTTTAAAAGATAATCAGGATGTTAATATAGTGGTAGAAGGGCATACGGATGATGTTCCAATTTCTGGAAACAATCGTTATTTAAAAGACAACTGGGATTTAAGTGTTTTAAGAGCCACTTCTATAGTAAGAATTTTAGCTAACAATGGTGCATCTCCAGAAAGAGTGACTGCTGCTGGTAAGGGTGAATTTTCGCCTAAAGCATCAAATGAAAATACAGAAGGTAGGAGAGAAAACAGAAGAACAGAAATTATCCTGACACCTAAGCTAGACGAATTATTTCAGATATTGGAGGGGAATTAGGGGGGATGATGGATGTGGGGTGTTGGATGTTGGGTTCACCCCACACCCATAATCCTACATCCAACATTTTCAAACTTATAGCTCAATCTCCCCCTTTGGAGGATTAAGGGGGCTTTACTCTATTATCGTCACTTTCTCCATCACATCTCCTTGGCGGATATCGTCAATTATATCCAATCCTTCATACACTTTTCCAAAAGCAGTATGTTTTCCATCTAAATGTTGTGTATTTTGTCTGCTATGGCAAATAAAGAACTGAGAACCACCTGTGTTTCTACCAGCATGTGCCATGGATAAAACACCTCTATCATGAAATTGCTTTTCGCCATCTGTTTCGCAATCAATGGTATATCCCGGACCGCCTGCACCGGTTCCATCAGGACAACCGCCTTGTACTACGAAATCTGGAATAACTCTATGGAATGTTAACCCATCATAAAATCCTTTATTAGCCAAATCGTGAAAGTTTTTCACCGTATTGGGAGTGGCATCATCATAAAACTCGATTTTTAATATGCCTTTGTTGGTTACTATTTCTGCTTTGCTCATAATTATTAACTGTATAGATTCTTAATTTTTTTATCTTTAATTCAAATCACATTCGGTTTCAATTAAATTATTGCCCCACATTTGTACCTGTTTATGCAGGCAGCTCTTCACAAATGTATCATTTTTATCTCTGTGCTATACAAAATGCTATTTAGCATCAACCTAGCAAGGTTTCGATTGTGGAGACACAATCGAGAGCTTTCATAGAGCAATAAAACAAAACGCTCACATTTGTGCTTGCTTGTGCAGACAGGTCTCCACAAATGCATTTACTATCTATCTTTAAATCTTAAAAGCAGCAACTTTAGCACAAAAATAGGTTTTGGTGAAAACACCAAAACTGGGTATAGAATAGAATAATTATATCCCACAGTAGGTGTTTTCACCTACGATTTTTTTAGATACTATTCCTTTGCCATACTAATTGCTCAGTATCCGCCATTTCATCAATAATATTTGCGGCCTTTAAGGTATAAACAACGTTTTTTAACATTTTATTGCTAACCCATCCATCAGTAGCCCATTCAGTGGCATGATACCATTTGACCGCATCTTCTTTTCTAATATCAAATCTTTTACTAACCATATTCACAGCATCTTCATTTTCCATAAACATGGCAGATGAACGCTGGATTTGCCTTAGCACTCTAGAAATATCTTTTGGTCTTTCGTTAATGATTTCATTATGAGCGGCTAAAACAAAACATGGCCATGGCGTAACATATTCACCTATTCTTTTCAATTCTCCTCTTTCAACATAAGGTTTAGTCGTATATTTTTCCCAATAAAAAACATCAGTTTCTTGTTTTTGGAGTGATTCCAATGCTCCTTTTAGGTTGTTGATAATATGAAATTGAGATTCATCTAAATTTTTATCATTATTTAAAGCATCTACTATGGGCATCAAATGAGATCCCGAGCCAATTCTGCTAATGGCAAATTGTTTGTCGTAAATTTCCTTATGATCTTTAATCGGGTTTTCTGTCCCGCTATGGATGCCCCAAATTAATGGGCTTTTTACATAGCCACTAATGATTTTGGCGGGTACTCCTTGTAATATTCCGCTAACAATTCCTTCAGTTAAAATAGCGCAAATATCCACTTCATTATTGATAAGCGCTTCCCTCATTTCACCAGTCCCACCTTCAAAAGTTTTCCATTCAACATTGAGCCCTTCATTTTCTATAGCCCCGGATTCAATAGCTAAATGAATAGGGGTGTTGTAATGTTCTGGTACGCCACCGATTCTAATTGTTTTACTCACAATGTATATTCTTTTTTTGAGTGTACAAACATACAATCTTTCTGTTTTGAAATAATGGAAAATTAAAGCTTTTGTTTAATTTTTCATTCATAATGACATTTATGTTACACTTTTTAATGTGATTTTCCGTTCTTCGCAGGATAAATAGTAAGCATGCCGAAAAAGAAAAAAAGACAAAACTTAAAACAGCGAATCATTAAAATATCATCCCTAATAGTTGGAAGTGGGATTTTACTGTTGATTTTATTTTTCTTTAGCATAAAAGCTGGCTTGTTTGGTAAGTTACCCGATGAAGAATTATTGACCAATATCAAAAATGCCCAGGCTACAGAAATTTTAGATGAACATGATGAAAATATTGGGTTTCTTTATCGTAGTTATCGTTCCGATGTGGAATATGAAGACTTGCCCCAACATTTGATTGATGCATTGGTAGCTACTGAAGATGTTCGTTTTTTTGATCATTCAGGGATTGATTACAGAAGTCTTTTCAGGGTTTTAATCAAAACGGTTATACTTCAAGACCGGTCAGCCGGAGGAGGAAGTACAATTTCTCAACAACTTGTGAAAAATTTATTTCCAAGAGAGTATTCCTATAAACTTGAAATTCTAGTCATTAAAATTAAGGAAGCTATAATTGCAAAACGCTTAGAGGAAATATACTCGAAAGAAGATTTACTTACGCTATATCTCAATACTGTTAGTTTTCCGGATAATACATTTGGAATTGAAGCGGCAACAAGAACTTTTTTCAATAAACAGGTAGATGAACTTACTTTAGAAGAATCCGCAATATTAGTCGGCAGTTTGAAGGCTACATATACTTATAACCCCAGAATTTTTCCTAAAAATAGCCTTGAAAGGAGAAATGTGGTGCTTTATCAAATGCGGAAGTATAACAAATTAAGTGAGGATGATTATGAAAGCACCATATCAAAGGAAATTGAAATTGACTATCGCCCTGTGAAAGCGGATGAAGGAATTGCCCCTTACTTTAGGGAACAGGTTAGAAAAGAATTGAGCAAATGGGCAAAAAAATATGAAAAGGAGACAGGCGAATCCATTGATATTTATGGGGACGGCTTAAAAATTCATACAACGCTTAATAAGAATATGCAGTTATATGCGGAATCTGCTATGAAAAATCATATGCGAAAGTTGCAAAAAGCATTTGAAGATAATTGGGGTAATCTTGCTCCTTGGAAAAAGAAAACGGTTTATGAGCAATACATTAAACGTTCCCATCATTACAGAGCCTTAAAAATTCAAGGTAAGACAGAAGAAGAGATTCAAAAAATTCTCAATGAAAAGAAGGAAATGCAGCTTTTCGATTGGTCAGGAAGTGATGTGCAGACCATGAGTGTAATTGACAGCATTCAGCATTCATTAAAAACCTTACAATCTGGGTTTGTGGCTATGAATCCAAAATCCGGTGCCGTTAAAACTTGGATAGGTGGAATTGATTTTGAATATTTTAAATATGACCATGTTACGCAAAGTAAAAGACAAGTAGGTTCTACTTTTAAACCATTGGTTTATATGGCAGCTTTGGAAAATGGAGTTGAACCCTGTGATTATTTCCCAGCAAGAGCCGTTTCTTATGACAATTTAGAAGGCTGGAAGCCAACCAATAGTGATGATGAAGATTATGCTCATATCAATGTCAGCATGCAAGAGGCTTTGAGAAAGTCTATGAATACAGTCTCTGTTAAAATTTTGGAAGAGGCTGGTATTCCTTCCGTTATTAAATTAGCAGAAAAAACCGGAATTAAATCAAAGTTGCCTGAAGTAGCTTCATTGGCATTAGGTACTGCCGAGCTTAGTTTACTTGAATTAGCTACGGCTTATTCTTCATTTTTGAATGAGGGAAAATCTACTGATCCTTGGTTTATTGAAAAGATCACCAATGCTTCTGGAGAGGTGCTGGCTGAATTTAAACCTGAGAGTGAATATGATAAAGCTTTTTCATCTTTAAATCAGGAAATGATGCTAGCCATGATGCAAGAAGTAGTGAATTCAGGAACGGCATCTCGATTGAGATGGAGATATAAATTGAAAAATGATATTGCAGGAAAAACCGGCACTACCCAAAACAATAGAGATGGGTGGTTTGTGGGCTTATTACCCAATTTGGTTACAGTCAGTTGGACTGGCACTGATAATGGCAGCATTGGCTTTAGGAATACTTCAATAGGGCAGGGGGCTAATTCCGCTCTGCCTATTTTCGGTCTATGGATGCAAAAAGTAAATGCTGATGCGAGCTTAAATCAATACAGCAAAATTCACTTTAGTCCTTTATCTAATAAAGCGGAGAGATTAATGGATTGTCCTCCAATTAAGGAAGATGGCTTTTTCAAAAAGCTTTTTACAAATCCCGATAAGGAAAAAAGCAAAAATTTTGATGAAGACGGAAAAGAAAAGAAGGGGCTTTTTAAAAGGATTAAAAAACTTTTTAAAAAGGATGGGTAATTCGATGTTGTTAAGTTACGGGAAAAATAGTGGAGAAAATATGCTTCCGATATCCGGTCAGTGCGCCACAAACACGGGCTAACGAACTGCTAGCAAATTGTTTCTTTGAGACCTTAGTGAAATTCTCTGTATTACTTTGTGGTTAAAAGAAAGTAGCCTTTGGCTATAATCAATTTCTTTTGTTGTTGGCGTAGCAAACTGGCATTGAACATTAAAACCTTATCCCTGCAAAGGAAATATCATCGGTTTGTTCTTGCTCTCCTTTCCATTCAATTATGGCTTTCTCTAATTCTAGCTTTTGTTGTTCTAAAGGTAAAATCTTGATTTCATCTAGAATCTCCCTCAGTCTTTTACGCATGAATTTTTTATCTTTATTTCCACCAAATTGGTCAACATAACCATCTGAATGCATATAAATTTGCGTGTCTTCTTTTAAGTCTATATTTATATTCTTAGGCCGTTTATGTTCTGCCTCGGCAAAACCTCCAATGGAAAATCTTTCGCCTTTAAATTTTTTCCATTCATTTTGTTGATAGACTAAAATATCCATACTAGCTCCTGAAAATGTAAGCTGTTGTTTCTTTGTATCGAAACAAAGTAGTGCGATATCCAAACCATCATTGGAGGAGTTTTCTTTGTATTGTAGGCTGTTGAGCACTTCCTGATCCAGCATTTTAATAATTTTAGCACAATCGTTTTCATTTTGCTGTATGATAATACTGTTGAGGAGATCATTTGCCATTACCGTCATAAAGGCACCGGGAATACCATGGCCTGTACAATCTGCCAAAGCAAAAAATATTTTATCTTTCTTCCGTGTGAACCAATAAAAATCCCCACTTACAATAGATTTGGGTAGGTAAAGCATAAAAAACTCATGAAAAACAGATTTGATATTGTTCAAATCTGGAAGTATAGCTTTTTGAATATGCTGGGCATACCAAATGCTTTTCATAATCTCGGAACTAGCCTCTTCCAATGCATGCTTTTGTTCTAAAATGCTGTCTCTTTGTGCTTCTATTTCATCTCTGTTCTCTTTTATTTCCGATTTTTGAAGGTTTATTTCCTCATTTTTCTGTTCTAGCAGCCGGTGTGACTTATTTTTAATTTGATATCTGTTATAACTTATAAAGGCAACAAATGCTAACAGTAATCCTAGTGCAGTAAGGAAGTAATTGGTGTTTTTTCTTCTTATCAATTGCAGGTTTGTGATTTCTGCTTTATTGGTCAGCAGCTGGATTTCCTTTTCCTTGGATTCAATTTCAAAATTCTTTTCTAACTGAGAAACTTTGCTGTTGAAATCCTGATTGAAGATGGAATCATTTAATGTCTTATATTTTTTATAAGCATTTAATGACTCTTCAAACTGCATGTTATGTTCATAAATTTCTGCCAAGCCTTTATAAGACTCTTTTAAAACATCTAAAGCTTCTACTTCATTGGCTGATTGAATTGCTTTTTTAAAATAGTTTAAAGCATTCTTATAATCATCAGCTTTAAGGTAACTTTCTGCTAAACTCTTAATGATGTAGGTTTTATCATAATGCCTTTCTCCTTTGGGGACTGCTAATAATGCTTTTTCTATATAATATATAGCAGAATCTTTATGACCATAATCTTTATGGTAAATACCTAAATTATGCAGTGAATTATAAATACCAACAATATCGTTAAGCTCTTTGTCAATTTTATAACATTTTCGGAAGTATTCGATAGCCTTTTGAGGCATATCCCTTTTCATATAGAGCAGGCCTAAATTGCTCATTGTATTGGAGATTCCTAAAGAATCATTGTAGGACTCTTTAATTTTAATTGATTCCTCATAGTAGTAAGTCGATTTATCTAATCTGCCTATTTCATCATAAATTATCCCTACATTATTCATAGCCCTTGATAAAGATTGAGGATTGTCCAAATCTTTTTCTAAATCAAGTACTTGCAAGAAGTATTCTAAGGTTTTATCGTAATCGCCCAGTCCATAATATGCTATTCCGAGATTATTCAATAATTGAATTTCGGCATAATCATCTCCAGTTTTTCTTGCTAATTCTAATCCTTGAAGACCATAGAAAATTGCTTGAGAAGGTTCTGAAGTGCTATAATTATAAAGTAATTCTTTGTAGATGTTTATACGGAGGCTGTCCTCTATATCTTGATTAAGCGTGTTTAGAAGACTATCGGTCTTTTCATTTCCAATTACAGGAAAGGAAGAAATGAAAAATAAGAAAAGTAATATTCGTATTTGCATTTGATAAATCTCCTACATAAGTAACTTCAATTTATTATAAATAAACTATCAATCCAATTATATACTTTTAATACTGGATTATTTATAACTAAATTAGACTTAATTGGTGGTTTTCTCGATAAAGATTAATTTTTTGGATACCAATTTCTTAGCCTCACTTCAATATTCTTGTTTTCCTCATTCACCATAGATTGGAACTTTTCGATATCCGCTAAGCCTCCCTGACCTCTAAAATGAAATGGATAAACAATTGAAGGTTTGAATTCCAACACAGCATCTGATGCTTGCTCTATTGACATGGTGTAAGGCAAATTCATACATACAAAAGCTATATCAATATTTTGTAATGCTCTCATTTCGGGAATATCCTCCGTATCTCCTGAAATATAAATAGCTTTATCAGCTATATTTAATAAATAGCCATTTCCTCTGCCTTTAGGATGTCTGGAATCCTCTGAATCGGGTAAATTATACATGGGCAGAGCAGAAATATCAATCCCTTTAAATGAAGTGCTTTTGTCATTATTAAGGATTTCTATTGCTGAATTGTCAATTCCCTCCATTTGTTTGGCAACAGCTTCTGGTACAATAAAGTGGGAATTGGAGGTATTGAGAGCTTGGAGTGTTTCTTTATTCAAGTGGTCTCCATGAATATCTGTGATTAAAATTAAATCAGCATCTTTTAGGTCTGAAAATCCTTCTGCACCACCATAAGGATCAATATAGATGGTGAGCCCTTCATATTCTAAAGCTAAAGTACCATGGACAATAGGGTGTATTTTAATATCACCTTGATTGGTTTTAATAACATCCTGTGCAAATAAGCTTGTATTAAACAAGACAAGTAATATTAGAATTAGATTTTTCATAAGTTTTTCTTTAGGAAACTGCATTTTGACTGTATTGTTAAACCGCTTATCATATTTAAATCATTACCCTTTCGTTTTTACCACAATCATAACAATAGCAATTGACTTTATCTTTTAATAGACCAGATTTTAAAATGGATTTATTTAAAAGAGCACGTACGCTCTCCTGAATTCCTTCCGTAATGCTCGGGTGGGGGTGTACGCATTCAGCCAATTCTTCAATTCCCTTATTCATACTGATGAGTAATGCCACAGCTTGAATGGCAGCTGAGGCTTGTTCGCCCACTACTCTCATGCCTAAAATTCGCATTTCTTCATCATCGGTCACCAATAATTTTATAAAGCCTTGAGTGTTTCTTTTGGCAACCGCTCTGGCAATAGTGGAGTAATCCGTGGTGACTACCTTGTAATTTAAGCCTTTTTCTTGGGCAGTTTTTTCATTATAACCTACACCAGCCACTTCAGGATTTAAAAACATAATGGTGCTGATATTTTCATATACCAGCTTTTTCTTTGGTGTCCCAAATATTTTTTCAACTGCATACCTGCCTTCCAACTCGCCTACATTTACTAAATTAATGTCAGCCGTAATATCACCTACTGCATAAATATTTTTAACTGATGGTTTGGTGTCATCATCTTCCACGCCTCTTTGTCCCATTTTAACCGGGACAGCCTCTCGCCATAAATTCTCATAATTAGGTACTCTGCCTACAGAAACTAAAGCTTTATCCACTTCAAAAGTTTCTTGATGTCCATCAGAAAAATCTAATTTATAAACTACTTTACCGTCTTTTTTTTCAATATGAGATAAAGAAGAATTCCTGTGAATATGAACTCCTTGCGCTTCCAAATTCTTTTCAATTACCGCTACCACATCAGGGTCTTCAAATGGAAGAATACTATCTCCTTTGTCAATTAAGTAAACCTTTGTTTGCCCAAAGCCTGAGAAAATAGTGGCATATTCACAACCAATAACCCCGGCACCTACTATGACCATACTTTCAGGAAAATCCTCCATTTGTTCTATGCCATCGCTTGTTAATATATGCTCCTCATCAATTGGGATATTAGGCAAATGTCTTGGTCTACTTCCGGTAGCAATGATAATGTAATTCGTTTCAAAAGCTAAGCGTTCTTTTGATGTCTCTACTTCCACAATATGTTCACTTACAATTGAGGCTTCACCTTCAATAAAATCAATGTAAGAAGAGTATTTAGTGCTTTTTTGAAGTTCTTGAAGGTGGTTTTTTAGTAAGCCTACTCTTTCGTGTACTGCATTTTTCACCTCCATTTGAACCTCATTCCAGACAGCTTTTGGAGGTTTTAAATGGTATCGATCTAAGTTTTTACGGAAAGCCAACATATCCTGAGAGAGCTCCCATAGCGTTTTGGAAGACAAAGCACCATTGGTAATGCCCGCACCACCCAATGCATTTTTTTCGATTAATAAAGTCTTCTTTTTTAAATCTACTGCACGCATGGCAGCAGCATATCCGGAAGGCCCGGCTCCGATAATTATCAAGTCATATTGCTCCATAAACTCATTTTATTTATGTAGCAATATAAAAAGTTTAAAGGAAAAAATGGTGTTTTATGGTGAATTATGGAATGGTGTTGGATTATTGCTTTCACACGGTCTGACGGGTCATGACCACTGTTTAGTGAAAGGTAAATTT
>JBNJFX010000046.1:0-36065 GCA_051747245.1 Bacteroidota bacterium | reverse complement strand
TTTTAAGTGTGTTTTCAAGCTGTTTTCTTTGTTTCTCACTTTTGTAACAAACACCAGATAAGTTAGAGTTTCTAAATGCATGAGCCCTAGTATTACCTTTAGGTAAAGTATTTAATATTCCTTTATCAGAATCTGTATGCCCATCAATAACTAAGCAATCATAGTTCTTAACTTCCTCATATAAATCAAATATTGACCAATTTGAAATTGTATCTGATTTTTCAAATCCATAAGAATCTGAAGTGTACCCCCCATCAATTATAAATTGCTTAATTTTTATTATAGGTATTTCTGGATTGAATATTACTAACATATGTAATCCATTATTTACTTCAAATTCTACAGCTGGTAAGATTAATATGTCACTATAGTAATTAAGCGTTTTTGTAAGTTTTTTAATTCTGTTTTTGGCTTGTTCAGAATCATTTAATGAATTTAGTGTATCAATCTCATCTTCTATTTTTTTATTCTGAGGGACGTATTTATTGGGCAATAATACATCTTCTTCCCCATCGCTGAGATATAGTCCTTGAGGTGATTCTCTGACTACTTTTAAGGTATTCCATTTTCCTAATGCTAACATGGCTGCAAGTTAAGACGGAATTCTCGTATTTTTAAGAAGTATGAAGGGAAGTTGATTTTTTGATAGATGACTTACACTTTTCACCAAGGACTTTAAAGATATAAATAGAAATAATGTTGATGTAAATAGAAATATTTATGTAGAAAGCGGAGATAAATTGATCAGATTCTGGATACTAGCTAATTTTATTTGAAAGAGGCGGAAAAGACCAATTCCTAATTCCAAAATTCCTAATTCGTAATTATTAACATATTGCTATTATTTCCTTCCTAAGCCTTTTATATTTGCAGGCATTATTCAATCACAAGACTTTCAATTATTAATAATATGCAAAAGAATTTTATAGAAGAGCTTCAATGGAGAGGAATGATCCATGATATGATGCCAGGAGTTGAAAAACAATTGGCTAAAGAAATGAGCAGTGCTTATGTAGGTATCGATCCAACTGCCGATTCTCTTCATATTGGTCATTTAGTGGGCGTTATGATGTTGAAGCATTTTCAGGATGCAGGACATAAACCTATTGTTTTACTAGGTGGCGCCACTGGAATGATTGGTGATCCTTCTGGAAAATCTCAAGAAAGAAATCTGTTGGATGAACCAACATTGCGCCATAATGAAGCTTCTATAAAAGCACAAATTAAAAATTTCTTGGATTTTGATGCCAAAGAAGACAACAGTGCTGAATTAGTGAATAACTATGACTGGATGAAGGATTTTAGCTTCCTTGGTTTTATCCGTGATGTTGGTAAGCATATTACCGTCAACTATATGATGGCAAAAGATTCTGTAAAGAAAAGATTATCTGCAGAATCTAGTGAAGGCATGAGCTTTACCGAATTCACATACCAATTAGTACAAGGTTATGATTTTCTTTATTTGTTCAGGGAGAAGAATTGTAAGCTTCAAATGGGAGGTTCTGATCAGTGGGGAAATATCACTACAGGTACTGAAATGATAAGAAAAATGGATCAAGGAGAAGCTTTTGCTGTGACTTGTCCGCTAATTAAAAAAGCAGATGGCTCTAAATTTGGGAAGACTGAAAGTGGAAATATTTGGCTTGACCCTAAAAAGACATCTCCTTATAAATTCTACCAATTCTGGTTGAATGCTTCGGATGAAGATATGAGCAATTTCATCAGAATATTCAGTACAAAGGGGCAAGAAGAAATTGAAGCTTTGGAAAAAGAGCATAATGAAGCTCCTCATATGAGAGTGTTGCAAAAAGCTTTGGCTGAAGAACTAACGGTTAGAGTTCACTCTCAGGAAGCTTTGGATATGGCTTTGAAGGCATCTTCTATTCTATTTGGAAAGTCCACAACCGAGGAATTGCAAAGCATAGATGAAGACACTCTATTAAGTGTTTTTGAAGGTGTACCTCAAGTAACTATTAGCAAATCTGATTTAGATAAAACGGATAACATAACGGATTTTCTCTCTGAATTAACTCAGGAAGTAATTTTTCCTTCTAAAGGAGAAGCAAGAAAGATGATTAAAGGTGGTGGGGTAAGCATCAATAAAGAAAAGGTATTGGATGCCAATGCGCCTGTTGAAATCAGTTTGTTACAAGGTAAATATATTCTGGTTCAAAGGGGAAAGAAGAATTATTATTTGGTGACTGTTAGCTAGGTTGACAGGTTTTTATGTTGTCACGTTGGCAAGTTGGATGGTAGTTGAAGTCAGAAGTTAGAAGCTCGAAGTGGGAAGTTGAAAGCACCCTAACCCGCCAGCTAGCGGGGAATTGGTTTTCGATAGAGATTGATTTAATATGATAAGAAGCTGAGAGCTTGAAATGAAAAGTTGGGTGAAGGATGATGGGTGTTGGATTAGCAGGTTACCTTTCTTTTTGCATTTTTAAATACAACAAATATTGGAACTTAAAGTCTTTTGATTAACTTTATATACAAAATGTATATACAATTATGAAAAATATATCTTTAAGAGTTGATGATGAGATATTTGAGGATACTGAAAAGATGATTTCGCAATTAAAAAAAGCCAGAAATCGCTACATCAATGAAGCCTTGGAATTTTATAATCAATACCAAAAAAGAGCTTTATTAGCTAAGAAATTGAAAAATGAATCTGAAATAGTCAGGGCGAACTCCATGGAAATGGTAAAAGAGCTTGAAGAACTGGATGATGAATATTAAACAATTTGAAATTTGGTTAGCGAATCTAAATCCTCAAAAGGGAACTGAGGCTGGGAAAATGAGACCTGTTTTAATTGTTCAGACGAATTTATTGAATAAAATAAATCATCCTTCCACTCTTGTTTTACCACTAACTTCAAACTTATTAGATTCTGAGATTTTAAGAACTAGAATCAAAGCAAAAGAAGTAGAGGGCTTAGAAAAAGACAGTGATATAATGCTCGACCAAATCAGAGCAATAGATAACAAAAGATTTATTAAGAAATTGGGAATTATTCCTAAGAGTAAAATAAAAACGGTTCAAGAGAATTTAAGGATAGTATTGGATTTATAAATAGGTTGACAAGTTTTCAGGTTTTCGAGTTGGCATGTTGAGTGCTCGAAGTTTTTCTATATACTTGATACCAGTTACTCGATACTTAAAACCTAAAACTTATTACTTAAAACTATTAAATGAAAGATATAATCATAATTGGTGGTGGAATAGTAGGCTTGGCTACGGCTTTGAAAATCAAGCAAAAGAACGCTAAACTTTCAGTTCTTTTATTGGAAAAGGAAGATAAACTAGCCCAACATCAGACAGGAAATAACAGTGGTGTGATTCATTCAGGAGTATATTATAAGCCTGGCAGTTTGAAAGCCAAAAATTGCATAGATGGTTATAATCAATTGCTTAAATTCTGTGATGATGAAGGTGTTCCTTATGAATTGTGTGGAAAGGTTATCGTTGCCACAGATAAAAGTGAACTCCCTACTCTTTCTATGATTGAGGAAAGAGGTGCGCAAAATGGATTGAAAAATCTAAAAAGACTTACAAAAGAGGAAGTTAAAGAACATGAGCCTTATGTAAATGGAATCGCTGGAATTCATGTTCCACAGACTGGAATTATTGACTATACTGCTGTTTCTCTTAAATACGCTGAAAAGTTTCAAGAATTAGGTGGTGAAATATCATTAGGTCAAATAGTCACGGATATTCAAGAAAAGAATGGAGTTACTACAGTTGTTACTAATAAAGGTAGTTTTGACACCAAATTAGTAGTCAATTGTGCGGGTTTATATTCAGATAAAATCGCCAAATTAACTTCGAAGAACCTTGATTTAAAAATCATTCCTTTTCGCGGGGAATATTTCATGATAAAGCCTGAAAAACAATACTTAATCAAGAATTTAGTCTATCCTGTCCCAGATCCAAATTTCCCATTTTTAGGTGTTCATTTTACAAGAATGATAAATGGAGGTATAGAAGCTGGACCCAATGCGGTTTTAGCTTTCAAGCGTGAAGGATACCGAAAGTCCTTATTCAATTTAGTTGAACTGGGTGAATCATTAGCTTGGCCAGGCTTTCAAAAAGTTGCCGCTAAATACTGGAAAACTGGTTTTGGGGAAATGTACCGTTCGTTTTCCAAATCGGCATTCACAACAGCGCTTCAAAAATTATTGCCTGATGTTACCGAGGATGATTTAACTCCCGGTGGTGCTGGAGTTCGAGCTCAGGCATGCGATAGAAATGGAGGCTTAATTGATGATTTCTTAATTTTGGAGGAAAGTAATGCCATTAATGTTTGTAACGCTCCTTCTCCAGCTGCAACTTCGTCTTTATCGATTGGAGATCACGTGAGTTATTTGGCTTTGAAAAGATTCTAAATATTTTATTCTACTAAAATAATTTCGCATTCAATTTTTTGACGAAAATCTTGGGAAAGATACCATTTACCTTTTTTGTAATCATATTGATAAAATTCAAAATTTTCTGAATCTATTAGACCGATAGAGGGAGAATATTCATATTTATAATCATTATATAAAAAACTATTATCAATATCTTTTAAAGACCGATTGCTTTCTATGTTTATATAATCTATTGCTACAAATAGCCCTTCTTTCGGAAATCTGATCAATTGATCCTCCATATTCACTGAAGTTTTATGTCCCTTTTTTTTTGCTTTCCCAATTATAAGCTTGGAATTGATTAATTTCCCTGGAAGCCCATTTCTATCAACCTGATAAAGTTTAACTGAAAAAATAGATTCCTTCACTCTACCCAAGGTGGAAAAAGTGATTTTTTTAATATATGGAGTGTAAAAATATTCATGTTTAAATTCAAAGAAGCGGGCTATTTGGGCAGGATTTCCTCCGGATCCATACCAAGTGTTAATTGTAAAAAGAGGCCTCCCAACCTTGCCCAAAATAGTTTTTTTAGGAAACCAACTGCTTTTTTCTCTTACTGGACGGACGACAATTTCGCTCATTTGCTGAAAATCATACACCATTTTAATTGTATCATTTATTTCAAAAAAAGGAAGCTCTAAAGTCTTGAATCCAACAGATGAAATCATTAAAGTATCTAAAGAATCTAGAGAAATGGAAAACTTACCCTCAAGGTCAGAACTGGTTCCAGTTTTACTCTTTTTTATGTAAATGGATGCATAAGGAATTGGTTTTTCGGTTTTTTCATCAATTAAAACACTTTCTATTTGAGAAAAAGCTGAAAACGGTATCAATAATAAAAAACAAGAAAACAACTTCATTTTATTGCTAATAATTGTTAAAAGTTCCTACGATTAAAAATTTAACCTTTAAAAATTCATCTTAAATCATATTTTAAAATGAATTACCTTTTCAAATCTAACTCTGATTTTCATTTATTAAAGTTGAATATTATTTCACCAATCAGGCTTTGAAGAGGAATAACCTAAGTAAATAATTCATTAGGGTCTTTTAAGTTTCAACTGTACTACAGGAGTTATTGATTTACCTCTCATTTTATTAAAATTCCCATCCGCATATACATAAGATGGATAATTATTGAAGTTCTTTCCTTTGTTCTCTAATAAAACCAAGTCAGGCATAAATTTTTTCTTCTTTTTATCCTGATTTGTTAAAAGATTTGTCTCATTATATTCATAAATATTTTCTAATATTAATAGTCTTTCTATTCCAATAAAAACCCCATTTTTAGGCATATCAATATTTAAATCATTTAATTTGACTTTTGTCATACGCTCTCCTTTCTTTACACTTACAACAATATCTTTTTCATATAAGTATTTGCCTGGTTCTAAACTTTCTGTTACAGCATAAATTCGAATATTAACTTTAGCACTTGTAATTTCACTTTTAGTTTTAAATTTAAATTCGTCTAATTGATAACCCCTAATCTGCTCAGCTTGAAAATAATTTAGATAAATTGTTGGTCGGCTACCAACTGAATGAAACCCTAAATTTTTTCCTTTTTCTGTTCCTATTTTTACTATTCTATTTCCATTACTCACTAAATGTTGTTCTTCGTAGATGGGAGATTTTTCCATAATGATGGAATCTAAATTATGATTAAGTAAAATTGAAGTGTCACTATACCCTACCTTGCTTAATACAATTTCCTCATCAAGGAATCTTTCATCAAAAACAATCGCTCCAACACTATTCGAATGCCATCCGACCTCCTTACTTTTCATGGAAATATTCACATAAGCAAGACTTTCACCTTCTTCATTGTAAATATTAATTTGTGATTGGCTATATAAGAAATGACTACAAATAGTAATTACTATAAAAAAGAGTATGATTATTGGATACTTCATTAATTCAGGGATTAGATGAATTCTATTATTATTTTGATGTTACTATTCAGTAAAATTATGAATTTGGTTGAATACTTTATTAAAATTAATCAGTAGTTTAATTTTTTTTAAAAACCAGTATCTGTTTTCTTATATTGCAGTATGACCGAAGAAATAATCAACTATTTCCAAGATTCTTGGCAACTCACACCAGAACTGCAGTATAAAATATTTTATACTGTGGTCTCTGTATTGGCATTAGTGCTATTAAAAATAATTGCCTTAAAAGTAGTATTTAGGAAGTTTCAACAAGTTAAAGAACGCTATTTTTGGAAAAACAGCGTCAATAATACCTACTATTTCCTGCTCTTGGTATTTCTATTCAATATTTGGGTAGAGCAAGTAGAATCTCTTGCTACATTAGTTGGTTTAGTGGGTGCTGGTTTAGTAATAGCACTTCAAGCTCCTGTCATGAATATTGCAGGATGGATGTTTATTGTGATTAGAAAACCTTTTGATGTGGGCGATAGAATTGAAATTAATGGAGTTGCAGGTGATGTTATTGATATTCGTTTCTTTCAATTCACTATTAATGAAATTGGAAATTGGGTTGCAGCAGACCAAAGTACAGGAAGGATAATTCACATTCCCAATGGAGAAATTTTCAAATCTACTCAAGCCAATTATGACCAAGGTTTTAGCCATGTTTGGGATGAAATCAGCCTAAGGGTTACTTTTGACAGCGACTGGAAAAAGGCTAAAGCACTTTGTGAAAAAATTGTAAATGAACATGCAGAAGAGCTTTCTTTTTCAGCTAAAAGAAAACTACTGGAAGCTTCTAAAAAGTTTATGATTTTCTATAGCAACCTCACTCCTTTTGTTTATACTTCAGTTGAAGATTATGGAATAAAATTAACCATGCGCTATTTAACCTTGCCTAAAAAAAGAAGAGTAGCGCAACACGAAATTTGGGAGGATATTCTAGAGACATTCCAAAAATACCCTGACATTCATTATGCTTATCCTTCTCAGAGAATCTATTTTGACTCTCAGACTGAATTAGGGAAACATGAAAAGCCTAGAAAATAAACCCTTATATATGCGATTTTCACTACCAAAGAACATAGAATTAGGAATTAACTTTTCCAAAATTTTCCTCATAAAGGAATGAATCTTAAAGGTTTAATCCCACATAATAATCTATAACTTTGGAAAAGTTGTAGATTATTGGAAATAACTAAATGTCAGCAAAACTAAAAAGGCGTTGGTATTTTAAGTTTTATACTTCCTAAGTGGAGATAAATTTATATTTTTGCCTAATCACACAACACAGAAAACTATGTCAAATAACTTATTAGCAGGAAAAAAAGGAATTATCACAGGTGCTTTAGATGAGAACTCTATTGCCTGGAAAGTAGCTTTAAAAGCAAAAGAGCAAGGTGCAAAGTTTGTTTTGACCAATGCCCCTGTTGCCTTGAGAATGGGCGGAATTCAGGAATTAGCTAAAGAATGCAATACTGAGGTGATTCCAGCTGATGCTACTTCAGTTGATGATATCACTAAATTATATACTGAATCAAAAGAAATACTAGGTGGTAATTTTGATTTCCTTTTACATTCAATCGGCATGAGCCCAAATGTGAGAAAAGGAAAAGCTTATCATGATTTGAATTATGATTGGTTACAAAAGACCTATGATATTTCAGCTGTATCCTTTCATAAAATGATGCAAACAGCTGATAAAATGGACGTAATGAATCAGTATGGCTCCATTTTAGGCTTATCTTATATTGCAGCTCAGCGTACTTATCCTTTCTACAATGATATGGCAGATGCAAAAGCTTTATTAGAGTCAATTGCAAGAAGCTATGGCTATAGATTTGGTAAAATCAAACAAGTAAGGGTAAATACTATTTCTCAATCTCCCACTCCAACTACAGCTGGTTCAGGAATTGATGGTTTTGATTCATTCTATAATTTTGCTGAGAAAATGTCTCCTTTAGGAAATGCAACAGCTGAAGAGTGTGCCGATTATATCATTATGATGTTCTCTGATTTCACTAAAAAGGTAACTATGCAAAACTTATTCCATGATGGTGGTTATTCATTCACAGGTATTTCTGAAGAGTTGATTGAAGAAATGAAATAAAACCTTTAAACCATAAACCTGTCAGGTTTTGAGATATAATGGTTGGTGTGCCACCAACCATGGAGCCAATTATCCCTGGTCGGTGGCACACCGACCAGCATATCAGTTAATTAAACTTGACAGGTTTTTAATATCAATCGATGCTCACATTCCCAAATGCCAAGATCAATTTAGGGCTTAATATCACTTCTAAAAGAGAAGATGGTTATCATGATATTGAATCCTGCTTCTATCCCATCCCTCAAAAGGATGCATTGGAAATAATCCCAGCTAAAAAACCAAGCTTTGAAACCACAGGACTGAAAATACCAGGACATTCAAATGATAACTTGGTTTTAAAAGCTTATGAATTATTAAAAACTGATTTTAATTTATCTCCAGTAGATATAATTCTGCATAAAAACATCCCCATGGGTGCAGGAATGGGCGGTGGTTCAGCTGATGGGGCAGTTATGTTGACTTTGTTGAATGAATATTATAATCTGGAAATTTCAACAAAGAAATTAGAGGAATATGCTTTACAATTAGGAAGTGATTGCCCTTTTTTCATTGAAAACAAACCCAAATTAGTCAGCGGAAGAGGTGAAATTTTTGAAAACACTAAACTGAACTTATCTGGTCATTATTTAGCCTTGGTTTATCCAGGGATTCATATTAGCACGGCAGAAGCATACAGCGGAATTAAACCTCAAAAGCCTGAAATTTCAATCAAAGAAATAATTGAAAAGCATCCTATCGAGGATTGGAAAGGATTATTAAAAAATGATTTTGAAAAAGGTGTTTTTGAGAAATATCCTCAATTATCAAAGATTAAAAATAAGTTTTATAATGATGGTGCGGTTTATGCAAGCATGACTGGCAGTGGGTCTGCAATTTTTGGGTTATTTAAAGAGAAACCTGAAAATAATTATGACACAATATTAGAGCTATAAACCATTTTTTAAGCCAAATAAACTAAATCTTATCAATAAAATTCCATCTTAATTTTTCAGCATTTCCTTTTCTGTTAAACTTTCTAACTTTTCGCTGAACATAATTTAACTCACGGTATTGATCTTCCAATCTTCTTAATTCAATTCTTTGCTCAATTAAGGCTTGTCTGTAGGACTGAACTCTATTAACCAACTCGCTATTCCTTAACTCATCATCATTTTCATCTTCAATAGAATAGGTATTTAGATAACTTTTATTCCTTACTATGGATTTTTCAACGTCTTCTAAACGTCCTTTAAGATTTATTACTTTTCCTTCTTGATTGAAAGCAAGCGCATTTACACTACTTGTGATGGCTAAAAGTGCACCGGCATAAGGAATGGCTTCATTTGCAATAGTATGGTCTTCAAAAAATGCTCCTGTGGCACTAAAACTACCCAAAAAGAAAGTAGTGAATAGCAATCCTTTTTTTAACCGTTGATTTCTCTGCACTCTTTTATCCAATTCCTTTATTTCTTTCCTTAAGCCTACCAGTAAAGCATCTGTAGATTTTTGGTAATCTGTTAATTGACGAAAGAGCTTTGAAGTATTAACCCCTTCATTCACCGTTACGGTAAAAAACTTACTATCTGACGCTCCTTCTGGATCTGAAACTTTAAATAGCACATCATATTGAACAGAAATCCCGTCTGCTTTTACTATATCAAAACCCAAGGTATCACTCATTAAAAATAATCTATCCCCCTCTTGCTGTACATATAGCCAATCAGGTTCGTTTTCAAGGGAATATTTTAATTCTGATAGTGGATGATTATTATCTTGAACAAAAACCCTCCTTTTAATATCATAACCTTCCCTAATACTTAGATTACTTAATTTAGTTATTAATGGAGGATCATTTTTCTCACTTTTAAGAATAGTGATTTCCTTTTCCACATAATGATCAGAATTATCGGCTTCTTCTGCTTTTAATTTTATTTTAAGTGGAAATATTGAACTTATATTGCTCATTTCCATTGAGCTTAACTTCCATGTGAAAATTCCCTTCTCATTAATTGTTGGGGCTCCTACTGAAACAGGAATATCTACTGAATATACAATTGGATCATTATTAGGGTCATATACTGAAAAATCAATGTCTAATTCCTGATCAGCAGTAATAATGTAAGTGTCATTAACATTGTTCCTTAATCTAGGTGGTAATTCCTGACCTACTATTTGAAAACGAAATTTCCTTCTATAAACAGCATTTGTATTGTCAATTGCAATTAAATCAAGATCAAAATATTTCTTTTCTACTTGTTTTTGACTAGGTGTCCAATCCAAAATTAATCTATTCCCTATCACATGTGTTTTAGCCTGATCAATTGTGGTTAAATCACTGTCATTATTCCATATATAACTTAATACCACATCATCAGCATTGGCACTATTTTTTGTAGTAGCTATAAATTCAAGATTATATTCTTCTCCTTGCAATAATTTTATGAATGCCCTACTATCCAAAGAATCAGGCTCCATTTCAATTGAGGGTACTGAAGCTTTAGCGGATATTTTAATCAGGGTTTTTGATGTTGATACTATATTATCGGCAGAATCTTTTAAATAGAAATAAGCAGAATGTAGCCCGATATCATTACCGTCAGTTTCCCAATAAAACTCTCCTTCCTGATCATCAAAGCTAGCATCCAAAATATCGCTTTTCCATGTAAGTTTAAGTTGTTTATTGTCTTGGTTATTGTATTTAACTAAGAATACTACGCCTTCACCCACCATAGCTTCTACAAGTTGTGGAGACTCTAATAAATCATCATTTTCCTGCGCACGGAGGTTATAAGACAGTAAAATCAGAAAAACAAATAAATACTTAATCCTCAACATTATAGAATGAATTACCTAATTAAATCGCTTTGCAATGCCCTTCTTTTCATTATCCTATTAACCATTGGATAAGAAAGAACTGATAACAAAATGATAGCTGTTCCTACATAAAAACCAGCGCTCATTTTTTCTTTATCACCAAAAATAAGAAAAGCTAGTATAATACCATAGATAGGTTCTAAGTTTACTGTAAGGTTTACTACAAAAGCACTTAGGGCTTTTTGTATTTTTACTGACATGGAAAAAGCCAGTACTGTGCAGATTCCTGCTAAAATAATAAGGTAAAACCAATCCCATTGAAATGGAATAAAATTGATAGTTTCATTATCGAAATAATATAAATATAGAGGAATAAGAAATATAGAGCCCAAAAAGGCACCCATCATTTCATAAAAAGTAATGACATAATGATTATGTCGATGCGTGAGCTTTCCATTCAAAACTGTGAATATACTGGCTAGAATTGCGGCAAGTATAGCCATAATTAAGCCTTCAACATACTGAAATTCAACACTAAATATGATATACAAGCCGACTACTACCAATACACCTAATGCTAACTCATATATTTTTACTTTTCTACTACTCATCAAGGGCTCTATTAAACTGGTCCAAAATGAACAAGTGGCAATTCCTACCAAACATACTGAAGCGGTGGAAACCCTTGCTGCAGCAAAAAAGAGAATCCAGTGCAAACCAATAATTAGTCCAACACCTATAATTTTAAGAAACTCCTTAAATTTCACTTTAAAACTAAGTTTCCAGATATACAGTAAGAATAAAAGTATTACAGTAGCGAAAAGAGTACGGTAAAAAACTACAGCTACTGCAGAAATATTAATCAAGAGACCCAAAATTGCAGTGAGTCCCCAGATCATTACCACAAAATGCAGCTGCATATAGTTTCTCACCTCATTTGTCATCGGGGCACAAATTTATATAGAATCAATCCAACTATACTAAAAGTAATGTTAGGTAGCCATACCGCTAAAATAGGATTCATGGTAGAATTTTCAGCTATGGCCTTACTTAATATAAAGAAGATAATAAAAACAAAAGCAATAACAAAACCCAATGCAATTTGAAATCCAGTTCCTCCCCTTTTCTTTTTTGATGAAACTACTACTCCAATAAAGGTTAATATTAAGGCTGCAAATGGCGCCATAAATCGAATATAGCGTTCAATTAAGTAAATTTTTACATTATCGGCCCCTCTTTCCCTTAACAAATCAATATACTCATTTAATTCAGTTAAGGTAAGCGTCTCTTGCAAGCCGTAAGTATTACCAAAATCTTTAGGAGTAATATTGAGTACGGTATCCATTTCCTTTCCCTCTTCAAAAGTTTCGGTAAAACCATCAAATTTTCTTAAAGTCCAATCTTTAATTTTCCAATTGCTTTGAGCTGAATCCCATTCAATTCTTCTTGCACTTAATTTTTCTTTTAGGTTTCGGTCTTCTATTAGCTCTAATGTAAATCGATAGCCTACATCTCTTTGATTATTATAGCTTTCCATATAGGCATAAGTTTCAGGAGCTATTTTTAAATGAATATCACGTTCAGTAAAATAGAAAGGCTTTTTAATATAAGTGGTTTCAAATGCAATCCTGGTCTTATTAGCATCTGGAATTACATAAGCATTTAAGAAAAAACTAAAAATGGCTATTAAACCTGCCCCAATCATATACGGCACTAAAAATCTTCTAAAGCTCATCCCACTAGCTAACATGGCAACAATTTCTGTATGCCCCGCCATTTTTGAAGTCACAAATACAGCAGCAATAAAAATTGTAATGGGGGTGATTAAATTACCAATCCATGGGATAAAAGCACCAAAATATGGCAAAATTTCCATTAAGCTTAAATTATGCTCCATGAAATCATCATTCTTTTCCGTATAGTCGATTACTGTAACTATTGCCAGAATAATAATTACCACGAATACAAATGTGGATAAGAACTTCTTAAGGATGTATTTATCTAATATCTTCATAATGATTTTACAATCGAGTCATCAGTTTTTTGACCATTTTCTCTTTCCACTCATAAAATGTGCCAGAGATAATTTGCTCTCTTGCTTGTTCAACCAACCAAAGGTAAAAAGTTAAATTATGAATACTGGCAATTTGTGCTCCAAGAATTTCTTTTGAATGTATTAGATGCCTTAAATAGGCTTTAGTATAAAATGTGTCCACATAAGTCCCCAGAGTTGGATCAATGGGAGAAAAATCATCTTCCCATTTTTTATTTCTCATGTTGATGATGCCTTCTGTGGTAAACAGCATACCATTTCTCGCATTTCTTGTTGGCATCACACAATCAAACATATCCACACCAAGAGCAATGCATTCCAATATATTAGCAGGTGTTCCCACTCCCATTAAATAACGAGGCTTGTCTTGTGGAAGTATATCACAAACTAGTTCGGTCATTTCATACATATCTTCGGCTGGTTCGCCAACTGATAATCCACCTATAGCATTACCAGCTCTATCTTTGGATGCTATTTCTTCAGCTGATCTTTTCCTTAAATCCCTATAAGTACTTCCTTGCACAATTGGAAATAAGGATTGCTGATAGCCATAATGACCTTCTGTGCTGTCAAATTGTTTAATGCACCTATCCAGCCATCTGTGGGTCATGTCCATTGATTTTCTAGCATATTCATAATCGCAAGGATATGGCGTACATTCATCAAAAGCCATAATAATATCCGCTCCAATCTTTCGCTGAATATCCATCACACCCTCAGGACTAAAAATATGAGAAGAACCATCAATATGGGATTTAAAAGTCACCCCTTTTTCTTTAATCTTTCTTGTTCCTGATAAACTATAAACTTGATAACCTCCGCTATCCGTTAAAATTGGTTTATCCCATCCATTGAATTTATGAAGACCGCCTGCTTTTTGTAATACATCCAATCCTGGGCGCAGATACAAATGGTAGGTGTTTCCCAAAATAATTTGAGCTTGAATATCCTCTTTTAATTCTCGCTGATGCACTGCTTTTACTGAGCCGGCAGTACCAACAGGCATGAAAATAGGAGTTTTAATATTGCCATGTGCAGTAGTTAGTTCTCCTGCACGAGCATTAGAGTTTTTATCTTTGTTTGAAATCGTAAATTGCATAAGAATGCAAAAATATAGCTTCTTAAGAATTTATAGTTTTTATTTTCCAATATCTTTGTCAAAAAGCTGAATCAATTTTAAAGTATGGATCAAATCCACCACATAAGCCTCATTTTTATTTTCATATTTTTAATTCAAGCTTATTTTTATTTCAAATATTTTTTTCCATTTATATTTAAGAAAAATAAAACTTCAGCTGGCAATCAAAATAAAGTGGCTGTTTCAGTTATAATTTGTGCTCATAATGAACTGAAAAATCTCAAGCAAAATTTACCCCTCTTTTTAAATCAAGAATATGGGGATTACGAAGTAATTGTAGTCAATGACCGCTCTGATGATGGAAGTAAAGAATGGTTAGATGATCAGGAAAAACTTTGCCCCCATTTAAAATCCATTCATATTTCAAAGACAGCTGAAGATTTTAATCCCAAGAAATACGCCTTAGCAAAAGGAATAGAAGCTGCTAAAAATGAGATAATTTTGCTTAGCGATGCAGATTGCCAGCCAGCTTCTTCTCATTGGGTTGACAGATTGTCACAATCTTTTACCAAATCGACATCAATTGTTTTGGGTGCTTCCTTGTATAAAAAAGAAAAAGGTTTTTTGAATCAATTCATTCGATTTGAAACTTTACAGACCGCTCTGCTTTATCTATCATTTGCATTCAAAAAAGAAGCTTACATGGGAGTAGGTAGAAATCTTGCCTATAGAAAATCCTTTTTCTTAGCTAATGGAGGATTTAAAGAATTAAGTTCAATCATGGGCGGAGATGACGATCTTTGGGTGAACAGACATGCTAACAAAGAAAATACAGCTATATGTACGCATTATGAAAGTTTAACGTTCTCTATTCCCAAAGCTAAATGGAGTTCATTTTTTAGACAGAAAAAAAGACATCTATCGGTAGGAAAACATTATAAAGTAAAGGATAAAATTAAATTGGGACTTTTCCATTTCTCTCAAAGTTTGTTGTGGATTTTATTTATATTAGGCTTAATGTTGGGAAGTCCGACTGATTGTTTAATTTTAAGTTTCCTTATTTTAATGCATTTAGTAGGACAATATGTCGTATTTTATAAGCTTAGCATTAATTTTGGGATAAAATTTACGCATTACAATTTACCCGTTTTAGAAATCCTCTTTATATTTTATTATTGGATTTGGGGAATTTATGCTTCACTTACAAAGCATCTTAAATGGAAATAAATAAAAATAGAAGTTTTTCAGAAAAGGCATTAAAGGATTTTAGGTTAATCGACCAAGCAGTTATAGCTAAAGACCAAATGGCGTATGCTGAGTTGATGAAAAGATATAAAAAACCTGTCTATCACATGGTGTTGAAAATGGTGAGGAATGTGGATGATGCCGAGGATTTAACCATTGAGGCATTTTCAAAAGCTTTTAAAAGTCTTCATCGATTTAAAAAAGATTATACTTTCAGTACTTGGCTCTTTAGAATTGCCACCAATAATGCCATTGATTTTATTCGTAAAAAGAAGCTAAGAACCATCAGTATTCATTCTTCTTATAAAGATGATAATGGAGATGCTGTTGAAATTGATGTGGAAGATAAAGGGAATTTAACACCTCAAGACAGAGCCATAAAAGACCAAAGAATTGAATTAATGCGCATGTTTGTGGATAAATTACCGGCTAAATATCAGCGCTTGGTGAAATTAAGATACTTTCAAGAATTATCTTATGAAGAAATTGCCACTGAATTAGAAGCACCTTTAGGCACCATCAAAGCACAATTACACCGTTCTAGAGAACTTATGAGGGAACTTATCACTGGAAAAGAAACGCAATTCTAAGATGGACAGCAGTGCTATAGTGGAAAAGTATTTTCCTCAGCTGAGTGCACAGCAAAAGGCACAATTTCAGGAGTTGGGCAATTTATATGCCGAGTGGAATGAAAAAATCAATGTAATTTCAAGAAAAGATATTGAGCATATCTATGAAAAGCATATCCTTCATGCTTTAGCCATTGCTAAATTCCAGGATCTTTCAGGCAAGAAAATACTGGATGTTGGTACAGGCGGTGGTTTACCCGGAATTCCATTGGCAATATTATTTCCTGATGCGCATTTCACCTTAGTTGATTCTATAGGTAAAAAGATTAAAGTAGTAAAAGCTGTAGCTGAAAGCTTAGGATTGGAAAATGTAGAGGCATACCACCAAAGAGCAGAGAAAACAAAAGGTAAGTTTGATTTTGTAGTAAGCAGAGCTGTTACTCGCATGAAAAGCTTTTTGCATTGGGTCAATCAAAAGATTCAAGCTGATAATCCTGAAGATAATAGCGGAGTAATTGCCCTAAAAGGCGGTGATTTGGATGATGAAATGGCGGAAATTAAAAGAATGTATCAGGAGGTTTCCATATCAGAATACTTTTCTGAACCTTTTTTTGACACAAAAAAAATCGTTTTCATACCCTTCTAAAATTAAATAAATGAAAGTTTTAAAGTGGATAGTAATTGTATTAATCGTTCTTGGGTTAATAGGATTCATAGGATATTTCATAATAGACGAAGATTTGCCTCAAGGTGAGAAGGGCGAGAAAGCAGAACAACTTGCAGACAAAATGCTTGAAGCTGTTAATGATTCTGCCTGGCAGGAAATTGCAGTGGTAAAATGGAATCTTGGGGGTGGACGCGGTCTAGTTTGGGATAAAGAAAGACACTGGGCAAAAGTTTCATGGGACAATTATGATGTATTCATCAAATTAGACTCAAAAACCGGTGTTGCTTTTGCAAAGGGTAAACAAGTGGAAAGGGATGAAGTTCTCAATAAACTTCTGAATGACGCTTATGAAATATGGGCAAATGATTCCTTTTGGTTAAATCCAATTACTAAAATTAGAGATACCGGAACAGAAAGAAGGTTTGTAAATCAAAAAGATGAAAATTTGGACGGACTTTTAATCACTTATAAAAGTGGTGGCGTAACACCTGGAGATTCATATCTCTGGCTAATTGATAAAGAATCGGGAATGCCTGAATCTGTGAAAATGTGGGTGCAAATTATCCCTGTTGGAGGAGTTGAATTTAGCTGGGAAAACTGGCATACAACATCAGGAGGTGCTAAAATTGCTCAAACACACGAAAGCATTTTCACCATCAATCTTTCAGAACTTAAAACATGGACTTCTATTGCTGCTTATCCTGAAAAGGATGAATTTTTAGTATTAGATGGAATAGAATAATAATATGCTTTATCATAATCTAAATTAATTTTATCATTAATCCTCTAATTGTGAAAGCATTCCAAAAACTGAACAGAAAATTTAACATTAATATCCTAAATAGATGAAGATTTTAAAATGCTTATACTACCTTTGTATCCCATAAGTATAGCAGGCATTTCAAAAAAAACTTATGGCATCTCAAAAAAATACTAAATTCATCTTTGTTACTGGTGGTGTAACCTCTTCATTAGGAAAGGGGATTATCGCAGCTTCTTTGGCAAAACTATTGCAAGCGCGTGGTTTCTCAGTTACAATACAAAAGTTGGATCCCTACATTAATGTGGATCCCGGAACGCTTAATCCTTATGAACACGGAGAATGTTTTGTGACGGAAGATGGTGCAGAAACCGATTTGGATTTAGGGCATTATGAAAGATTTCTGAACATAAATACATCTCAGGAAAACAATGTTACCACGGGTAGAATTTATTATAATGTAATTACAAAAGAACGGGAAGGTGCCTATTTAGGTAAAACAGTTCAGGTAATTCCTCACATCACCGATGAAATCAAAAGAAATATTTATGCGGTTGCCGAGAAAAACGAATATGACATTGTCATCACAGAAATTGGGGGCTGTGTTGGTGATATTGAATCTTTGCCTTTTATTGAAGCCGTTAGACAAGTAAAATGGGATGTTGGAAGCAATAATTTCCTAGTTATTAATTTAACCCTTATCCCCTATTTGAAAGCTGCCGGAGAGTTAAAAACCAAGCCAACCCAACATGCTGTTAAGCAATTGTTAGAGTCTGGTATTCAGCCTGATATATTAGTTTGCAGAACTGAACACAAATTACCACAAGAAATCAGAAAGAAACTAGCCCTTTTCTGTAATGTGAACATCAACTCTGTAATAGAAGCCATGGATGCGGATTCTATTTATGATGTGCCATTGTTGATGAGAAAAGAAAAGCTTGATGAAAGGGTTTTAGCCAAATTAAAACTTTCTCATAAAGTTGAACCTGAACTTACGCAATGGAAGAACTTCTTAGGGAAGTTAAAGAATCCGATTTCAGATATCAATATTGCTTTAGTTGGAAAATATATTGAATTACCTGATGCTTACAAATCCATAACAGAGGCTTTTATTCATGCTGGAGCAGAAAATGAAACCAAGGTAAATGTAACATGGATTCATTCTGAAGAGGTGAACGCGGAAAATGTAAAGTCTTTACTAGATAATGTCCACGGAGTATTGGTGGCTCCCGGCTTTGGGGAAAGAGGTATTGAAGGTAAAATAGAAACTATTAAATATTGCCGTGAGGAAAAATTGCCTTTCTTTGGCATCTGCTTGGGAATGCAATGTGCTGTAGTTGAATTTGCAAGGAATATATTAGGATTGAAAGATGCTTCTTCAACAGAGATTGAAGGAAAAACTAAAAATCCTATTATTGATTTAATGGAAGAACAAAAGAGTATTACCCAAAAAGGGGGTACTATGCGTTTGGGATCTTATGCTTGTGACCTCAAAAAGAACACAAAATCTTTCCAAGCTTACGGAAAAACGAAAATTAATGAGCGTCATAGGCATAGATACGAATTTAATAATAGATATTTGCAGGATATTGAAGCTGCAGGTATGAAAGCTACAGGGGTTAACCCCAAAACTGGATTAGTTGAAATAGTAGAAATCCCAGACCATCCGTGGTTTGTGGGCACTCAATTTCACCCTGAGCTAAAAAGTACTGTTTTAAATCCACATCCTTTGTTTGTGCGATTTGTAAAAGCAAGTTTAGAACATAAAATATTATCAGAATCGAATTAATTACAATTTAGATGGACAAAAATCAAGCAACAGGACTTATCCTGATTTCTATTTTAATGATTGCCTATTTCTGGTTTTTTGCGGACTCACCGCAACAACCTGAAAATACTGAACCCAATCAACAAGTAGAACAAACAGATCAAAATGAAGAAAAAACCACTCCTGAGCGAGAATCTGAAATAGCTGAAGTAGCTGAATTTGAAAGTGATTCAAGTTTAAATCAGGCTCTAGTTCAAAAATATGGTGATTTTGCAAGTGTTGCTAAAGGTGAATCTGAAATATCTACTTTCGATACTGAAACCCTAGCAATACAATTTGATTCCAAAGGGGGGCGAATTAATCATGTAGAATTAAAAGAATTTAAAACACATGACGGGCAACCCCTTATCATCACTAATCAGGAAGATGAAGAAAAAGAGCTTTTATTCAATACATCAGCAGGTGCAGTAAATTTATATGATCTTCACTTTGAAATGGAGGGTTCCCCAAGCAGGAATTTAAGTAATGGAGATACTATCCAAATTAAATTTATAGCTCAAGTAGCTCCTAATAAAAGTATTGAACAAATTTATACGCTTTCGGGCAATCAATACCAAGTAGGTTATTCACTAGCTTTCAATGGTTTCAGTAATGAAATTTTAGGTGACCAATTAACTTTACGCTGGAACAAGAAAATGCGCAAGTTCGAAAAAGATCTTGAGCAAAGTAGAATGAAAGTTACCATGAACTACTATTCCGAAGAAGATGGAATGGATGGTTTAAGTGAGCGTTCAGATGATGACAGCGAAGAAGTTGCAGATCCAGTTAAGTGGTTCTCTTTTAAGCAAAACTTCTTTATGGAAGCCATGATTACGGATATTCCAATGAAGCGGGCTGAATTTTCTACTGATATAGAAGATTTATCAGATGAATATGTAAAAAGAGGAAAGGCTAAAATGGAAATTCCTCTAGCTGAGGTAAGCAATAAAGCAGGTCAATTCAAATACTACTTTGGTCCCAACAATTACAAGACACTTCAAAAGGTCGCCCCTGATTTTGAGGAAAACGTTTATTTAGGTTGGTTCCCAATCAGTTTGGTGAATAAGTATGTGATTATCAATGTGTTTTATGTATTGGAGAAATACATCAGCAGTTATGGCTGGATCATCATCATTCTGGTATTATTAATAAAATTAGCACTCTCCCCTCTTTCTTATAAGTCTTATGTTTCCATGGCGAAAACAAAAGTGTTGAAGCCACAATTAGACGAGATTAAGGAAAAGCATGGCGGGGATATGCAAAAAGCTCAGGCAGATCAGATGGACCTCTATCGAAAAGTAGGTGTGAACCCGCTTTCAGGTTGTATTCCATTGTTGCTACAAATGCCTATTCTATTTGCCATGTTCTACTTCTTCCCTAGTTCAATTGAGCTAAGGCAAGAATCTTTCTTATGGGCAACTGATTTATCCACTTATGATAGCGTATTAAGCTTACCATTTGAAATTCCATTTTATGGCGATCACGTAAGTTTATTCACAATCTTAATGACCTTGTCAACTTTATTGATTACTTGGTCACAAGGACAGGTTAGTTCGGTTCAAGGACCAATGAAAAACATTCAGTACTTCATGCCTGTAATTTTCATGTTTGTATTGAATAGCTTTCCGGCTGCATTAAGTTTCTATTATTTGATTGCCAACTTGATTACCTTCGGTCAGCAGACTTTAATCAGAAGAATGATTGATGAAGATAAAATCAAGCAAATATTAGAAGAAAATAAGAAAAAGAATGTGAATAAAAAGACTTCCAAATTCCAGCAGAGATTGCAAGAAGCAATGAAAGCTAGTGAGGAAGCAAAAAAAGAAAAGGAAAAAGGAAAAAATAAGAAGAAGAAAAAATAATTCTTCTTACAACATAAATATTAATCTAAAGGTGAGTCAGCAATGGCTCACCTTTTTTTATCCCCTATTTTTAAAACATTTCTAAACTTATTATACAGCAAATTTGATATTGAAAGTTGGGGATGAAATTTTTGTTTGTAACCTTGATATTTAAAAATTCTCAAAAAAATACAGCTTTATAGGTATTGTTTTCTAATTTAATTATTCAAATAATTGTATATGAAAAAATACCTTTCAATAGGCTTCATTTTTCTTTTCTATTTACCATTCACTTGGGGGCAGCAAAACTCCATGGAATTTCGGCATTTAGATAAAAATGAAGGATTAGATCAGCCTTTTCCTTACAGTATAATTCAAGACCAATCAGGGTATATTTGGATTGGGGGAGAAAATGGATTATGGAGATATAGCGGTAGTGAATTCAAACATTTTTATCATAGTGTTACGGATTCCAATTCATTAGCTTATGATTTTGTATGGACTCTTTTTGAAGACAGTAAAGGAAATATTTGGGCAGGAACTTATGGCGGTGGGCTTTCAAAATATAATCCAGAATATGATCAATTCACTACTTATTCTCATAAGAAAGAGGACAGTACTTCAATAAGTAATAATCATGTAAGAGGAATAGAAGAAGATCATAAAGGAAATATCTGGGTAGGCACAAATAAAGGTTTGAACAAACTCAACCCTAAAACAGGTAAATTTAAAAGTTATAGTATTGAGGACGGACTTGCAGATAATACCATTAGGACCATCCAACAATCAAAAGACAAGAAAAAGCTATTTATTTCCACTGCAATTGGTTTAAACATATTAAATCTCGATACAGAAGAATTCCATTTTATAGGAGTATCAAGCATACAAAACAATGGGCTTCGCTATGGGTATATTTATGATTTGTTGGAAACAGACGATCAGAAATTATGGGTAGCAACGGGAGATGGACTTGAAGTTGTGGATACTGAAACCTACCAAATCACTCATATTCCTAGGGAATCAAAAGATGGAACAGGATTAAGCCATAGTGTCTGCTTTTCCATTTATCAAAGCCCTCATAATCCCAATATAATCTGGTTTGGTACAATGGATGGTATAAATTTTTATGATAGGAATAAAAAGAAATTTTTTAAGGTAGATGCCAGGCAGAAAAACAGTGATAATATCGGTGGAAACAGCATCTACAATATTTTTGAAGATCAAAATGGTGGCATTTGGGCTGCCGTAAATAATTCTGGAGTATTCTATTCCCATCCTGCTTTTAACAAATTTGAATATAAAAGTTTTCTTCCAGAAAATACCAGCAAATATCTTAACCGATATACAAGCTACAGCAGGCATGATGAAAATACACTATTAATTACGACTTATTCCGGATTGATTGCTTGGGACGAAAAAGAAAATACTCATCAATTATACAAATTTAACAAAGGTGATCCAAGCAGTGTAAATCGAATGACTCAAATTCAGAAATGGAAAGAAAATGAATATTTGATATCTGTATGGGGCAATTTTATATATCATTGGGATCATCAAAACAAAGAATTAACTGCGCTCAAGAATAATTTGAATGATTCAGACTTAAATTTTAACCTTAGAATTTATGTAGATTCTAAAAGCAGAATTTGGTTAGGAAATAGTCTTAAAGGACTTTTTCAATATAATTTTACTGATCAAAAGCTTATTCCTTTTTCAGTTAGTGATTTATCTGGCATTGAAAATAGTGGAGATGAATACATTAAATACTTAACAGAAGACAATAACAACAGGCTTTGGGTAGGAACTGCAGATGGACTTCACCTCTACAATGAAACCGATAGTAGTTTTAGCAAATTTGAAGCTTCTAATAAAAAAGGATGTTTAAGCAATGGGAATATTAATCATATATCTTCCAGTAAGCGTGGCGGACTATGGGTTAGTACTGAAGTAGGATTAAATTATTTTAACATAGAAGATAGCAGTTTTACACGATATTTTAAGAAGGATGGCTTGCCTTCTAATGTTATAAGCAGCTCATTAGAAGATGAAAATGGGGATTTATGGATTGCAACGGCTTCTGGTTTATCGAAATTAGAAAGCAATGGAAAATTTGTGAATTATGACCAATTAGACGGCCTAAGAGAAGAATATTTTATTTTTGGGTCTGCATTTAAAGATTTGAATGGGGAATTATACTTTGGCACTTCACGTGAATTTATTCATTTTAAATCAGAGAGTTTGCCCGTAAATAATAGCCCACCAATTGTTTATTTTAACCAATTGGAAATTAATAATGAGAAAATAAATGTTAATGACCCAACAAAGAAATTAAATAAATCCCTTTCTGAAACGGAAAATATAACTTTAGGCCCAGAGGATTATTTAGTAAATATTAGTTTTGATGCACTTAACCTTATAAACGGAAATAAAAACCAGTATTCCATTATATTGGATGGCTTAGACCAAGAATGGAGACCTGCAAATCACGAAAAATCAATTACACTAAGTAAACTAGCCCCAGGTGATTACACCCTTCGACTCAAAGCCTTAAATGATGAAAATGTATGGAGCAAAGAAGAAGCATCACTAGGCATTACCGTTTTGCCTTACTGGTACAAATCAATGTGGTTCAAGGTATTATTAATTATAACTTCAATTCTTTCTGTTGGCTTGATATTGCGTTGGCGCTTCAATCAAATTAAAAATACTAACTTAAAATTAGAATCATTAGTAAGCACCAGAACTGAAGAAGTTATGGCGCAAAAAGAGGAAATAGAAAGCCAGAATGAAAAATTGGTTTTCAAAAATGAAAGAATTGAATTATTGCTAAGAGAACTCAACCATAGAATTAAAAATAACTTACAATTAATTTCCAGTATTCTCAATCTACATAGTAGAAGCATTGAAAATATTGATGCAAAAATGGCATTGACTGAAGGTAAATTAAGAATGCAAGCCCTTTCACTATTGCATCAAAAACTCTATATGACCGAAAAATATACTGAAGTAAACTGCAAAGAATATATCACCGAACTAATCGATTACTTATCTATTGCCTTCAAAAGTAACTATTCAGATGTGAAATTTGAATTAGATTTGGATGACTTTAAACTCAATTTGGATCAAGCTATGCCATTAGGTTTAATTTTAAATGAGCTCGTTACCAATTCATTGAAGCATAGTGGGCAAGATCAAATACAAATCATTTTTTCTGCAAAAATAATAAATGAAACCATTACCATTAATTTAAAAGATAATGGTAATGGAATTACCCAAAAGCAATATGAAAACAGTACTTCCTTTGGTTTTAGCATGATCAAGTCATTAGTTGATCAAATAAATGGTAAATTATCAGTGGCTTGTACAGACGGCACTTATTTCAAATTAGTGTTTACTAGAAATGAGCAAGGATAGGAATATGGAAAAATTTAAAAATATATTGATTATTGAAGATGAATTATTAATCGCACAAGACCTTGCTTATTTGTTAGAAGATTTAGGTTTTAAATGTGTGGGTATAGCAAAAAATTATGAGAGGGCTATGTTTTTATTCAATACAAATGAAGTCCATTTAGTACTTTGCGATATTAATATTGAAGGTGATAAAGACGGAATTGAAACTGTTTTAGAGTTAAATAAAATAAGAAAATGCCCGACTATATATCTTTCTGCATATTCTGATCATGAACTTATAGCTAGAACAACGGACACTTCTACCTACGGCTATTTGGTTAAACCTTATAATGAACGAAGTTTAGATGTTGCTATAAACTTGGCCATTAATAAATTCTATCAGAATGAATTCACAGCAATTAATCAAGATTTTCTGTCTAATTTCACTTCCAGGGAAATAGAAATAATAAAATTATTAGCTGCAGGAAAATCAAGTACGGAAATAGCGGAGATTCTGTTTATCAGCCCACAAACTGTATCAAAACATAGAAGCAATATTTTAAAAAAATCAGGTTGCAAAAGCTCAACAGAATTATTGCACCGATATTATGAATAATTTCTTTATCTTGTAAAACATTGAATATCAGCTCCTTTATCAAATAAAAAGTAAAGAAATACTTGAATAGTACTATTTTTAAAAATATTTATTTAACTTATTGATTGAAATGTATTAATAAATCGTGCCAATATGAGATTATATACTCACCCTAAGCTGCGCATCACTGTTGAAGAAATTAACAATATACCTTATATAAAAGAAGTTTGGAGAGGAATATTGAACCCTGTAGTTTTCAGAGATTTAATAGACACTTCATTAAATATTTACGAAAAAGAAATCAGTAAACATAAAATCACAGGTCAACATAAGTTTCTTCTATTTGCAGATGTAACAGAATTGGAAATGATAAGATTGGAAGAAATCACCTGGCTCGAATCTGAAATCAATCCACAATATGAAAAACTAGGCTTTACCCACCAGGCAGTAATATCCCCAATTACAGAATTAGCCTCTAATAAGGTAGAAGAATACAATTCAGAAGAAGATGACGCACCATTTGTCACTAAAGTTTTTAAAGATCATAAAAAGGCTTTAAAATGGTTTTTTGAAGATGTTTCAAAGTAAAAAATAAGGACTACTCTAAAACAATCGATTCATCTTTAGGATATTTTACATCATAAACGAAAATTTTATTTTCAGTTTTATTACTTTCTATCTCCATATCCCATCTTAACTCGCCTGTCTTTTCATTGTAGTTAGCTTTGGATAATTTTTCTACTGACACTTCTATATCATCTCTTAGCGATACTGGTACTTGGTCATATAATGTCAAATCCACTTTTTGAGATTTAGTGTTCCTTACTTTAATATCAAACCCTAATTTCTTATTTCTATTGAATCCTATAAAACTGCTTTTACTAAAGTCATCAATCTTATTTCGGTCAATTACAATGCTTTTATCATTTCCCAAAGAAATCTTTAGCGTATCAATAGTTGCATTGGCATTTAAAATGGAAGTACCTACAAATGATCCTTCAAAGAATAATTTTGCTTCCCCTTCCATCAAATTATATTGATCCCAATTTGCAATTCCAGCTACCAAATAAGCATTTTTATCCAATTTAGGGATTGCAATATATCGATACTCAGCCTCCATATCGTATCTCTTTAAATCAATATAGGTTTGAGGATTTCCAGATTTAATGGTGTATGGCTCATCCACTTCAAATTCTACATTGGTTTGCCTTTTTATGGTGGTAGCCGTCATCTTTTCTGCTTCTTTAACTTTAGCTATCGAATTTGTACCCCTTATTCTTACTTTGTTGCTAGGCTTACTTCTCTCAGAAGCATAACCTGTAACAACAACCTCAGACAATTGCTGAACATCAGTCCTCAGATTAACATTTAATATAGATGAATTAACATGGAGGGTTTTTGCCTTCATCCCTATATAGCTAAATTTAAGCTGATTTACTCCTTTTGGCATAGTAATAGAATAATTCCCTTGTGAATCAGTAGTGGTACCAATAGAAGTCCCTTTTGCAATCACATTCACACCAGGTAATGCTTCACCTGTTTCTGCATCTGTCACTTTTCCTTTTACTGCACTATTACTAATTCTTAATTTTGACAAATTATTATCTTCAAAATTGGTAAATCTAGCATAATCTAAATACCAGGTTTCTAATTCTGGTGTTTCTTTATTTTTATTAGGTTCACCATTAGAAAATTTCAATTTCACATCATTCCAATCTTCTCCTGTTTGTTGGAAAACCTCTGCCTGATATTCCAAATCAATAGGTTTGGTAATATCCGTTACATTAAGTCTATATTTAGGATACCAACCAGCACCATCAACAAAATAGCTAATCTCAAAAGAAGCTTTTGTATTTTGATTAGCTTCAAGCTTAATCAGAATATTACTTTTAGTTTCGCTTTTCTTGCCCTTAATGGTATTCAATTGTTTTTTTAAATTATTTAATCGTGACTTCGATTCACCTAATTCAAGATTGATATCTGATTCTTCTGCTTTAATAGTAGTTAATTCTTTTTCGTACAGACTTAACATTTGAAGTAATTGAGCGGAAGTAACATTTTCATTGCCTAAATCTTTATTGGCTGAAATAAGGGCCTCTTTTTCATTTAAAACCTCAATTCTATTCGTATAACTTCTAATATCCGATTCAATTTTCTTAATAATGGATTGTATACTATCAACCGTCTTTGTATTAATTTCTTTTTCCAAATAGTCAAATTGGTGCTGAACTGATAAAATCTTAATGTCCCCTGTCCCTTTTACATTTATGCTATTTGGATCAATCAGGGCAGAAAGGGATTTTACAACTAAGGTATAATTACCTTTATTTAAATTAATTTCTCCCTGTCGGAATATCTGGGCTCCTTGCAAATAAACTGTAACTTCCTTTGAATCAGCATTTAAAGTTTTTTCAATTTGATCTGTTTGACCGAAAAAATCAAAGGAGATTATTAACAATAGGGTAATTATAAAAATCTTTTTCATAGTATAAACCTTAGTAATTAGTAATAAAAAAATAGCCTTACTCAAATAGTCTCACATCCTCAATTATTTCAGGAGTAATATTGAAAAACTCTTTATGGATGTTAAATGCAGGCTCTCCATTGTTTTCCACTTCTTTATAAAAACTATCTTCGTTCATTTCGTAAGAATTGACATTATCCTGTAAATTATACCTTAAAATATTCATAACCTGTTTTTTCAAGGTTTCATCTACTATTAAGAATAAAGATTCCAATCTCCTTTCAAATGATCGAACCATCATATCAGCACTTCCGCCATATACTTTTGGTTCTCCATTATTATGGAAATAATAGATACGGGAATGTTCCAAATAATTTCCTACTATAGATCTAACAGTAATATTTTCGCTCAAGCCTTTTCTTCCTGGTCTTAGGCAACAAATTCCTCTTACAATCAATTTAATCCTTACCCCAGCTTGAGAGGCAGCATATAATTCATCTATTGTTTCTTTATCTTCTAATGAATTGATTTTGATGCAAATACCAGAAGGTAATCCAGCCTTGGCATTTTCAGCTTCTTGCTGAATCAAATGAATCAAGCGAGTTCGCATGTCCTTTGGAGCTGTAATCAATCGCTCATATTCATGTGGTAAACTATGCCCCGTTATTACATTAAAAAATTCTGAAATATCGTGGGCATAAATTTCGTCTGTAGTCATCAAACCAATATCGGTATATAACCTCGCAGTTTCTTCATTATAATTACCACTAGCCATGTGCAAATAGCGTGTTACTTTTTCTTTTTCCTTACGGACAATCATCAAAAGCTTAGTATGCGTCTTATAACGACTTATACCATAAATCACAAAGCAACCTGCTTTTTGAAGTCTTTTTGCTTCCCTTATATTATTTTCTTCATCAAAACGGGCCTTTACCTCAAAAAGAACTGAAACGTGAATTCCATTTTCCGCTGCTTTTAATAAAGCATTGGTAATTCTTGAATCTTCCGCCAAACGATAAATAGTTAGCTTAATGGATAAGACCTTTGGATCTTCAGCAGCTCTTTCCAGCATATCAATAACCGGCTCAATATTATTGTAAGGATGATGCAATAGTATATCCCTATCTTTCAATATCTCGAAAATATTATCGGAATCAGATTTATGTTCCGGAAATGCTAAAGGCGGAACTGGATCAGGGGTAGTAGGAATTTTATCCTTAAATTCAGTATGCTTGATGATTTGCCATAATGCACTATAATCCACCAAATCACCTTTCTTAAATTTGAAAATATTGTCCTTGTCAATTTCCCAACGATCACAAAGGATTTTCATCATCCATTTATCGTAATCCTTATCAATTTCAATACGTACTACCCTACCCGTTTTTCGGGTCTTGAGTTTTTTACGCATTTCTTCCAGAAAATTCGCTTCAATATCATCACTCTCCTCCAAAGTAAAATCTCCGTTCCTGGTAATTCTGAAAAGGTTTACAGATAGGATTTCAATATTTCTGAAAAGTTTGTCAATATTGGCTTTTACTAATTCCTCAATTGGAATAAATAAAATTTTATCATCTCGTTCTACTTCATAAAAACGCAGGATGTTTTGTGGAATCTGAATAAATGAAAGCTTCTTATTATCCTTTTTCTCCCCAAAAGAACGGGTTACCACTGAAAAAATCAGCAGTTTATTCATTAGAATAGGGAAAGTGTGATAATTATCATACACCATAGGCGTAAGCATTGGGAATATAATTTTATCGAAAAAGCTATTGGCTTTTTTCAACTCCCCTGCAGTTAAATCACTAAGCTCAGCAATTTTAAAGTTGTTTTTTTCAAAAATGGGTTCAAGCTCCTCTTCAAAAAGCTTGTTTTGTGCTTTTACAAAATTCTGACATTCTGTTAATAATTTCTTCCTGAATGGTAATTCTCGTAATCCAGAGTAATCAATTCTTTCCCGACCATAATCAATATAATTATAAAGTGAGCCAACACGGATCATGAAAAACTCATCCAAATTAGAGGCGGTGATGGCTAAGAATTTAAGCCTATCAAATATGTTTCGATCGGACTTACGTGCCAAATCCAATACTCTATAATTGAACTGCAACCAGCTTAAGTCTCGGCTGACTAAATTACTTTTATTAATTAATGATGTTATTCTATCTATTGCCATGGGTAATGATTCAATTTCTAAATTTAAAAAGCTTTTAGCTTATTTGTTCGATAAAGAAGAAAATTTTAGTTTGGGCTTTGAACTAAACCTTAAACAACAAATAAACGAAAATGCGCCTAATTGTAAGCTTATTTTGCATTAATCTATTATTAATATGCCAAATTCAGGCACAAAAGAAAACGAAAATTAAGTTTTCAGCAAACGAATGGCAAGGTGAAACCCTGATTTTGGAAAAAACCGATCAGCATTTTATCCCTGACTTCTATACTTTCAAAGAGATTCAACCTCAAAGTGAAGAATATGTTTTTGAATTGGAGAATGCTGATTTCTATAATTTAAAAATTACCGACAATACTTATGGGATTTATTTACAGCCAGGATTTACTTACAACTTAAAAATAGAAAATGGAAAGTTAGATGTTGGTTCAGAAGATCCATTGAACTATTTAGTGGCCGAAAACCAAAAACAGTTTGAAGATTTCCAGAAAAAGAACACAAATTTATTAGGTAAGCGGAAGAAAAATTATGATTCAAATTATGAAAAATATGTTGAAGAAATTAAGAAGGTAGCAGAGTCAAAAGAGCTTACAGAATATGCCGAAGATATTATTTATTATGCGCTTCTGCACAAAGAGTTTAACACTTTAAATAATACAAAGCAGTTTAAGACATTGGAAGAAAGTATAATTGAAAATGGAATTTTATTAGATAATAAAGCTTTTGTAACACTAGTTAATTACATCTATCCAGTAAAAGCTAATTATTTGGATATGAGAGAAGGAGACATTCCACCTTCAAAACCAACACTTTATTTTTTGGATGAAGTAAAATACGTTCCGAATGATACGCTTGAACAGTTTGTTGAATTAGTCATGCTCAACAATATACTGTATGGATCTTTCAATTTTGAACCGAACGATAGTTTGATCAATAGCACTTTAGAAAAAATACTAAACAACCCAATAAATCCTACTATTCTAAAATTTGCACAAGTTCTAGAAGGCAAAATGAATCAATTGAAAAAAGGAGAGAAAGTATCGGACTTCAAATTTGATTTGTTAAACCATCCAGCAAAGAAATTATCAAGTTTTAAAGAGCAATATGTATTGCTTGATTTTTGGTACTCCGGCTGCACACCTTGTCTCAAAGCTGTACCCAAATTAAACGCTTTTGATAATGAGAATAAAAATCTCACTATAATCGGAATTGATCCAGTTGATACTGAAGAAAGATTTTTGAAAGCAATTGATAAATTTAAAATTGAGTATGCCCAAACTTTAGTGGATGGAAATTCAGAGCTACCCTCCTATTTTAATGTTGGCGGGTATCCAACTTATGTGCTTATTGATCCTGAAGGTAAGTATGTAAAAGAATTCAATAGCAGTAACTTAGATGAAATTCAAGTCTATTTAAAATAAAGATAGCTTAAGAATAAAGGTTAATTCTTTAGCTTCATTTAATTGAATTATCATCGATTTCGAATCATTTTTAAATTTTACAACACAAATTTCTTCTCAAATTGAGAGACCTTTTTAGGGACTTTTATTTACTTTACAAATGTAATATTTGATTATTCTGTAACCTTTGCTTGTTGTAAAGCATCAACCTAGCAAGAAAACAATTTTTTAAAACTTCAACTTTATACCAAATGAAAAGAATTATTACTTGTATTTATTTATTGATACTGACAACAACACTCAATGCACAGAAAAACTATTGGCAGCAAGAAGTCAATTATGAAATTGAGGTGAAACTTAATGACAAAACGCATACGCTACATGCTTATGAAGAAATAGAATACACCAATAATTCACAGGACAAACTGGATTTTATATGGTTTCATCTTTGGCCTAATGCCTATAAAAACAATAACACTGCATTAGCAAAGCAGATGATAACAGGCGGTAGTTCCAAATTTCACTTTGCTGAGGAAGCACAAAGAGGTTATATAGACAGTCTAAACTTCAAAGCCAATAATCAAACTTTAAAATGGGAATATCATCCCCAGCATGTGGATATTGCCAAAGTATATTTAACAAAACCATTGGCCCCAGGAGAAAAAATAGTTATTAGCACACCGTTTAAAGTAAAACTTCCTGATTCTTTTTCAAGGCTTGGCCATGTAGGAAAGCAATACCAAATTACACAATGGTATCCTAAGCCAGCAGTATATGATGAAGATGGCTGGCACCCTATGCCCTATCTGAACCAAGGTGAATTTTACTCGGAATTCGGAAGCTTTGAAGTATCCATTACCCTACCTGAAACATATATAGTGGGAGCCACTGGAAATTTAAAAACTGAAAGCGAACTCCAGTTTCTTGATTCATTGGCCAAAACCGACAAGCAAAAATTACTCGAAGAACAATCTTCAGATTCAATTGAATCAAAAGATACTAATAAGGCCCCAACAAATCGAAATTTCAAAACCATTACTTATACCCAAGATAATGTCCATGATTTTGCATGGTTTGCCGATCAAACCTATGAAGTACTCAAAGGTGAAATTGATTTACCCAATTCTGATCGTACAGTAAAATTATATGCACTTTTTAATAAACAAAACTATAAGGTTTGGCAGGATATAATACAATATATGCAAGATGCTACTTTTTACTACTCCAAGTGGATTGGTGATTATCCTTATGATGTAGTGACAGTTGTGGATGGTGCCCTCAGTGCCGGTGCAGGAATGGAATACCCCACTATCACCGTATTGGGCGCAGGTACTCCTTTTGGCTTGGATCAAGTTACAACTCATGAAATAGGTCATAATTGGTTTTACGGTATTTTAGGAAGTAACGAAAGAAAAAATCCATGGATGGATGAGGGCATAAATTCTCTTTACGAGAACCGTTATATTGAAACTAAATATCCAGAGCAGAAACTAATTAGTATGATGGGGATTGAGGAAGACAAAGGTATTGGCGGTTGGTTTGCTAGAACTACTCGGCTTAATGATTTGGAATATGGTAAATTATCTGAATTGGCTTATTTAGTTAATGCCCGCAGAAACCTGGATCAGCCAATAAATCTGGCAGCTGATGAGTTTACCTCAATGAATTATGGCACTATAGTTTATATGAAATCAGCCATGGCACTTAAGCATTTAATGAAATACTTAGGAAAGGATGAGTTTGACCGTATCATGAATTTATATTATGAACAATGGAAATTTAAACATCCAAAACCTGAAGATTTCAAAGCAATTTTTGAAAAAGAAACTGAAAAAGATCTGAGCTGGTTTTTTGATGATCTTTTAGAAAGTACCAAAAAGGTGGATTATAAAATTAGTAAAATAAAAAATACAGAAAAGGGTTATAAAATCAACCTTAAAAATAAAGGTGACATAGCTTCACCTGTCCCAGTTATTGCGCTTGCAGGTCAGGATACTGTTATAAATCATATTGAAGAAGGATTTACAGGAAAAAAGGAAATTAAATTTCCAGATAACACCATTGATAAAGTTATTATTGATCCCGAACATTATACCCTGGATTTATACAGAAAAGACAATCAGGTTTATTTAAATAAAACATTTAAAAAGAATGATGGGCTGGATATTGTCCCTATAGGAGGAGTTGAAACAGGGCCTGAAAAGCGTATTAATTTCCTACCTTCTATGGGTGCTAATACACGAGACAAGTATATGATCGGTGCAGTTTTTTATAATAATGTGGCACCTCAGAATAAATTTAATTATGTAATCATGCCCATGTATAGTTTTGGGCTGAATCAAATAGCAGGTTCTGCTGAGCTAAATTATTCTGTTTATCCTTCCAGTCTTTTTCAGGAAATAACTTTTGAAGGCAAAGGCAAACAATATGCTGGCTATCAAAAAGCGGAGCCCAGTATCACATTTAACTTAAAGCCAAATAAACTACGGACAAGTCCTAAACAATGGCTAAAATTTAGATATACAGCAATTGGGGTAGATACAGAATTACAACCCACTTATGAATCAGATTATCAAATTCTATCTGCTATTTACAATATTGAAAATGGAAATGCTCTCACTGAATATAGCTTCAATAGTGAAATTCAACATAAACCAAAGGATTTTACACTTTGGAAAAACAAGGCTGTGCTAAAACATCAATATCAACAAAGAAAATTTGCTTCATTAAATTTATTTTTCGGCACATTTTTAAATAATGATAATGTCCATCCATCTTTTCAGTTAGGAATGAGCGGTAGTACTAATTACCTGATGGAATCCACATTTTTAGACAGGGCACAAATTTCGAATACATTTACTGCATTTGAGCATCAAACAGATCTTGAACATGGAGGCTTTCGAGCATTCCTGCCCGCTGCCACTACCAATAATTGGCTGGCTGCTGCTAATGTGGATATAGACATGCCTTTTATCAATCTAGTTTCTCTCTATGGTGATGTAGGTGTAATTTCAAATGATGTTTATTACGGATCAGGTTTAAAAATAGATTTGTTTAATAATGCACTAGGTTTCTACTTTCCATTAGTAGGAACTAATTTTAATGGTGTAGTGGAAAACTTTGTTAGTTTTAGGGACCAAATCCGCTTTTCATTAAATCTAAAGCAAATTAATCCATTCGATATAATAAAAGATATTGGGAATTAGTTTTAATGGACTTACTAGGTAATCAAAACAATAAATCACTGTAAATTAAACTGTCTATTTTAAATTGTTATATAAATTAGCTATTAAATTCTTTATTTTACATTAGTAAAATATAATATAGACCTTTTTTTAATAAACTTGGAGAGTTTTACATAAAATGAATTTGCTTCCACACTAAAAATTAATTTAAATTCAATAAATGAATTTCTTTATCAAACCGTTACTAATTTCAATTGTATATTTCATTAATCTCATTACTTTATATGCCCAATCTAATTTTGTAGAAGGGTTTTATATAAATCAGAAAGGAGATACTGTTCATTCAAAAGTAAATTATTTTACTGGCATTAATTCGTATCGAATTTGTGAAATTCTTACAGAAGATGGAAATATCACTACTTACTTACCGAAAGATATTAAAGGTTACGGGTATAAAAATGACGCTTCTTTTTCATCAAATGTAATTGATAGCTTGTTCCTTCAAAATGTAATTAAAGGGGAAATATCTTTATATGAAATGCAAAATGTCTACTTTATAAGTACAAAAGATACGGTTTATCAAATTAAAAATTCTTCAGAGTTGGAAGAAAGAAATGGAAAGACTTATATCACCAACCAAAATGTCTGGAAAGGACAACTATATTATTTGACAAAAAATGATTCTCAGTTAAATGAATTAATCGATCAGCTCTATTTCAGAAAGAAAGACTTGATAAAGTTCGTAATTCAGCTTAACAAAGAAATTAGGGGAAATTATACCAACTTAAATATTCAGACAAACTTGGATAAATTTGACTGGGGGTTTAGAGTAGGTCAGCAATTCAATAAACTCACAAAAACAACTAGTAGTAATTATCCGGACATCAATGACATGTATAAAAGTCAAAGTCAAACAATAAGTATCTTTGCAATATTTAATGTGCCAGAATTTTCTAAATCCCTCAGCTTCAACACTGAATTATTACTAAGCCAAATAAAATATAATGGATCTAGAATTGATACCAGTTCAAAACCAGTTAATCAATATGAAACTAATTTCAAATATTTCCAGATAAGTACACCTATTTATCTCACCTATAGATTAAATCAAAACGAATTATTTTTAAGTGTACTTGCTGGTGTCAATACTCAAATTAATGTAAATGACGAATACATTACTAAAAAAACAACAATTGTAGGTGAATACGAACAAGAATCGACTGAACAAGCTTTTATTCCTTACAATTTTCAACCTGGAATTCTCTTAGGATTTTCGGTTGGATTACAGTTAAAAGAAATAGAAATAGGAGTTGACACACGTTATATTCGTTTTTCTAAACTAAATAAAGAACTGAACTTATTTGTTAATCAACAACATATAAACTCGGGTTTTTATGTTAAGTTTTAACGGGATAATCTTTACCAATTGCAATTATTTAATTCCTTAATAATTTTATTTCTCATAAAACTGAATATCAGAATGATTACTATAAAGGTATCCGTCCGAGCAAACCATACCTGTTAGCCTAGGATAGAAGTTGTTTTTTAGCTATTAGTGGTTTTTATATTTCTCCCAGTTGTTGGGGAGCAGTTG
>JBNJFX010000045.1:0-37290 GCA_051747245.1 Bacteroidota bacterium | reverse complement strand
GCCTGTAATCTATCTGCTATAAAACCTTGCACTGCCCTTTCGCTATCGTTAAGTCCTTGTAAAAAAGCTTGAAAACTTGCCTGTCGTGTACCCATTTCATTACTATTAAGCATCAGTTGATAAAGCAAATCATAAGCCTTAAGGCGTACCGACAATAAACTATCCTGTCTATAGGTTTGCAGGCTTGAAATAGCGGCTATCTTTTCTTCCTCACCATAACTGCTCCAGTTCAGGGCAGTGCTGTTTTCCTTTTCCCTTGCTGCACTGATTTGTTGCTCAATAGATTGGGTGAGGTTTTGGGCTTGGATGAGGGTAAAGTTTGCTAAAATTAGGCTGATTATGACAAGTATACTTTTCATGCTATTTAATTATATCTTTTGAATATTTTCGTGGAAAGAGACGTGGAAGAAAAGCATATTAGTCTTTTTGTTCCTCATTTGCCTGTATTCTTTTATTAATGAATTCTGTCATGTCTTTAATTTCATCTAAATCACATCCAATGCACCCAAATGATTTTTTGGAATCATTTTGATAATGAAATACAATAAGAGTTCCCGCTGCAGTAACAAATTCAGTATAAACAGTTTTCAAATCTTTTAAAACTATTTCATTTATGTTACCCGTAATAGAATGCGTAATCCTCACTTTTAAAGCATCATATTCGATATCGTTCACATAACCAATACGAGTTATTATAAAAAACAAAATTGAAATTAAATAAAAGAAAAAAAATAGAAGAGTATTTTGGAAATCCCTAATGACAAGCACAAATAAAAAAAGACTTGTTATTAAAATGAAGCCAATAAATATACTATTGAACGGTGTTCTTTTTATTTTTTTCATAGGATTAAATTTATAGTTGTGTTCATAATTGTGACAGAACTATTCCCTAGTGCAATCGCTCTTAAAATATGCTTTACAGCTTATTTAGATTTTGATTCATTATTCATCTCTTTAATTTTATCATTTATAAATTCTATCATCTCTTTAATTTCGTCTAAATCACAACCTATGGTCATAAATTTGTCTTTCGTTTTATTTTTATTTTCAAAAACAACTAAATCTCCCATAGCAGTGACGAACTCTGTGTAAGCAGATTTCATGTCTTTTATGTAAATCTCCGTGACTTTACCAGCTACAACATTCGTAACCCTAACTTTTAAAGTATCATACTCAATATCATTAATTCCGCCAATTTGCGAGATTACTACAAATAAAATTGCTACTAAATAAATTATTATAAAAATAAGAGGGTTCTCCAAATCTTGGAAATAAAAAACAAGGCAAAAAAGAATCGATAGAATTGCACATGTATAAAAAATCTTATTAAATGGAGTTCTGCTTATTTTTTTCATTCTGTTAAACTTATAGTAAAATTTTTAATATTGACACTGCTATTTCCTGCAGCAACAGCTCTCCAAAATGTCCTCATTTGAGTTTCATTTATTGGTCCAACTTGAGCTAATCTTCTGTAAACCTTCTTAGCGTTATCAATACTACCTCCCCTTAAGTCAAGTAATATGGCTACAAAATCATAAATTACTGCTCCATCTGAACCCACTTTGGAAACAAAATACCCTTTTAGAGGATCATAAATTCTATTGGGGTTGTATATTTTATTATCTAAATCTTGATATTCCTGATAGTTCCCTACTAAAGCTGTACCAGAGACAAAAATGCTAGCTGTAGCAGCCCCTTGTGAAAGATAAGTTAACCAAGTGCTCTGACCTGCTGTTACTGGAAAAAGATAAACAGAAAGGGCAATAGTCCCTCCTGTTATAAAAGCCTTCTTAATAACTGCTGATTTTCGATTTTCTAAGAATTCATTTAATTGTGACTCTGCTTCTAATTTTCGTAAGTATTCTTCGCGGTGCTTTTCCCATAATTCCTCTCTAATCGCATGATAAACAAGGCTCGCTTCACCATGCTCAAATGTATGGTTTTTCCAATAACTTCTAAAATCAATTTCTAATTGGTCTTTTTGACTTGAACTAAGCTCAGATACTTCTTCAATTCCTTTGGAATGCATGTATTCTGACCAATGCATTAGATAGAATTGTTTAAACTTTTCTATTTCCGAGGCAATTTGGGATTCTGTTCCTGTAGCATTTGCACTCCTAAAATCAATTAAAATTTCTGTGTCATTTTTAAACTTTTCATAATCAAAAGTACCTTCTTCATACGATAAATAATGGTTATGTCTTGGATCAATATATTGCTGTGGCTCTCTATCATACCATGGATATTTGTATTCTAATAAAGGTACATCTATTAAAGTAGTAAAATAGTCACTAGCCGAAGATGATTTGGATTTTATTCTCAACTTGATAGGTAAATCATTAGGAGCAATTCCATTATTATCGTTAAAACTCCCATCCCAACTTAAATTGATAACCCCATCGGTAGAATTAATTGTTCTCATATTCCAGATTTTCACTTCCCGAGAGTTAGAATTATTAATTACCTCAATATTAAATTCTACATCCTTATTTTTATAACCATCATCAATTTTTAGATCAATATCTAACGGAATAGAATTAGGTGCAAAAACCAGTTCATCTTGGTTTAAAATCTCGTACTCCGGACAGCTTGTACAGTCATAAGCCCCATCAGCATCATCCTGAAAAAGTGCCGCCATAGCTTCTGGGTCGTGGATCATATCCCATTGGTGCTTGTGGAGGAAAGTGCCTTGGGCATAGTCCATCAAGTTATCGGTATTACCCGATGCATTGGCGTGGTGTTCTAATCTAAATGCCCCGTGTGCCAATTCATGGGCTAACACCGTTACCCAACCTTGGGCACCTAGGTTTTGCATATTCTCGGCAAATAGGAAACCACTCTGTTTTTTGCGTGGCATAAATGCCTGTTTGGAGGGGTCTTCGGTTTGCCCAGGCACCACAAACAGGTAGTAAGTCTTGTTATCTATGCTGTTTTCATTACCAAAGCGTCTCTTCACCCTTCTCATATGGGCGGTATAATTGCTCAGCATTCCGCTTACTCCATTGTCAAAATCTTCGCCAAAGTCGTATTCCACTCCTTGGTGCGTGGTAACTTCCCAACGGGTCACGGCCTGGGCATAAATTTCGTTTAATTCGGTCTGCAGGTTGGAGAGCTTGGAAATATCCGCCCCGTTTACGGGTATTAATACCACCTTTTCTACCAGCTCATTGTAATTGATGGTATTTAAAACCCCGGTAAGTACTTCTTCCTGTTCTTCTTCCTCATTTTCTTCATCAGATTGTACCATCATGAAAGCCTCTACCCTGTCTTCCATTTTATCAGCCCCGCCAGTTAGGTTTAGGCTGTGCTTGGCACTTTCCCCCACATTACTTTTATTAATTACTATGGTATTACTCCTATAGCCGATATTTTCTCCCTGCTCTACTGTTCCGTCCCAAGTGCTGTTCACTTTATCTGTTCTCCCTGCCGCCAAAGCCTTCCAGCCAATGCTGTAGCTGTTTTCCAATATATCCTCTGATGGGTATTGGGCATAAGCATAGTTTTCCCTTGGCAAATCAAGCCCATATTTCATTTGCTCGCCTGCCTCAAAATAAACAGTTATCAACTCTTCTTGGGTAATGGTTTCTTCTGGGGAGTCTGTACTTCCGCCACCTGTACTTGGATTATGAGGCCCGCTCACTTCCCCTCCTTCATCCACTATATAGGTATTCCCTTCATCGTCCTCTATCACGATATCCCCGTCCTCGTTCTCATCAGCTGTCTCGGGGTCTATCTCTGTTTCATTGCCATCTGAATCTATCACGGTGATGGTACCATCGTCCTCATCCACGATCACATCGGCTATCTCGCCCTCTATGTTGATGTCAGGTTCGAGAAGCTCATCAAAGCTGTCCTCTTCTCCTTCTTCTTGTTCGCCCGTTCCCTCTTCGCTTAGTTCTTCGTCTGAATCCATGTCCAAGATAAATGGGCCGTTGGGGTTGTAGATACTCTCCACATTGCCGCCTATCAGCTGCTTGTCGGTATTGACCATGATGTTGTTGAGGTTCGCCTCCACCCTGGCCCCGTTGAACAAGGGCACTTCGATCAGTCCTTTTCCCGTATAGGTATCGCCCATTTGGTTGAGCTCGGTGAGGATGACGGTAAAGCCTGCTGCTGTGATGCGGTCGCCTATCTGCAATTGCTCAATGGGTTCCCGGTTTTCTATCTCCGGCCTGTCCGGTTCTGCACCGCAGTCGAAGTCCTGTATTTCCTCTTCGAGGGTCTTGAGGGTCAGCACATTTTCTGCTTCCCCTTCTATGGCACCACAGCTCGGGATCACCCTGATCTCATATTCGGTATCGGCCTGTAAATCATAGACTACCTGTGTTTCCAGGTTGGTGCCGTAGTTGAACCACTCTTCATCTCCAGTTTCTCTGATCTGCGCCACATAGCGGTTATGGTTCCATTCGCCTTCCCATGTGATGCGGATGCGATCGGTGCCCGTGGCCTCTGCCCCAAGCTTGGTGATGGGCCGGCAGGCATCCCCGTACTGAAAGGATTTCACCTCGCTCTTGCCTTGGTTTTTAAATAAGTCCCTTCCGCTAAGGTTTAATGCCTGCACCTGCCAGGCGTAGCTCCTGCCGGGGGTCAGCATGGCATCGTTCAGCCCGTAGAAATAGCTGGTGGTCGTGATAGTTGTCTCAAACAGCGGTTGGGTGGTCCTGGCCACTTCATTGGGATTTTGATCTTTCGGCCACATTTCCCAAAGCCTGAAGACATACTCGGTCTCGAAGGCGCTGTTGGGGGATGAGGTATGCCTTGGCGTCCATTGAAACTGTATCTGTTGCGGGTCCCGGATGCGGAGCTTTTCCTCAAAGGGAAGGTTCAGCAGTGGCGGGTCGTTGAGCACCAGCCAGGCCATGGAGGTGCCGGTATTGCTGACCTTGTTGTTTCGGTTATAGTCCAGTACCTCGATCTTGAAGTGGTAAAAACCCTCGGGAAGTTTCTGGGTAGAGGCCAGTTGGTTGCGGTTGATGCCGCTGACCTCCATGTTCTGGATATTGAGGTAATGGCCCAAATCCGTGGCGCCCACTTGGTAGGGAAGCCCTGGCTCGAGTGTGATGGCACCGGGGCTGTAGCCCTGACGGGTTCGGAGTCTTATGCCCGCCCCTTCTATGGTGATCCTGAGTTTTGCTCGGTAGTCGGTCTTGGTGAAGTCCTTCAGCAACAGCTGGATGTTCCATTTGTTTTGGTCGGCATCGCTGTAGTCGGAGAGGTAAAGGCTGTAGGGTGGCACTAGGTTGGAAGTGACCTGGACGGGGTTGGAGGATGCTTGGGAATAAACCGTTGCCGGAATTAAAAAATTCATGGCAATTGATACTAGGATAACTGCCAAGCTTAATGAGCACACGCGACACGCGTGCGCTAACTGTGGGGTGTTTTGGTTAAATGCTGGAAAAGATAAAAGCAAGCAAGTAAGGAGGAATGCTATATGCTTCAAAATGTAACTGGAGCACACGCGACACGCGTGCGCTGACTGTGCTAATTGTGGGCGACACACGTGCGCTAATTGTGATAGCATTTTAATTGATATGTTGTATAATTTTCTCAAAACTGATAACTATAAGTCAACGTCCCATTATATTCTGCTCTTATGGTACTTTCAGACAATTCATTTCCTAAAGTTTTTCTATTGATGAATGCATTCGTAAAACTGAAATTATGTTTTTCCTTCAGGCTGTAGGTGGCGCTTAAGCGGCAATTGACGATTGTATTTTGTAATTGACTATTGCTGTAGCTATTGTTTATGGCAGAAGAAAGGCTTAATTTCAACTGCTTTTCGAATAATGATTTACTAGCGGATAAAACAGGCCCTGCTGTTAGATTTTGGATATCGTTGGATTCTTGCAGGCTTACATTCAAAGAAGCAGAAACATTAAATTCCAGCGGCTTCCATTGGTTTACATAGCCAAGATTACCATTATAAAACATAGAACCTGAATTTTGCTCTGCTCCTCCTTGCTCATCAGTTGTTTGCTGTGCGGATAAGTTAGCTGTTAATGAGGCTGATTTTTCCTCTGTTGCTTTTAAAACATAATTCGTGTTGAAATTAATGTTTTGGGAAATCTGGCTGAAATTTAAAGTATCACTAGGCTGCACCAATGGATTGGGATTATTTATATCTTCAAATTGTGAACGGATATTGGTGTAGGTCTGGAAATTGGAATAGCTACTGCTTAAACTCAATTTATCGGAAGCCGTATAATTCAGGTTTACGGCACCTACCCAACGAGTCATTTGGTTTACTTTTTGACCTTCCAGATTATCCCTTTGAAGCCCGAAATTACTGCTTATGCTTACTTTATTGTCAAATAACTGAGTTGCCCCATTTACGGTAATATTCTCCAAATCACTATTAAAATAATAGGCACCATGTGTTTTATATTCAGGATCTACCCTTTCATATCCTATTCCGATCGTATATCCCTTTCCGCCATAATTTAAATTGGATTTAAAAGCATGATAATAGGAAGTGGACATTCGATGTCTAAACAATCCATTACTGCTTGGAAAAGGTGCAAATACTTCCCGACTGACGGCATCTGATTCTAGATTTCGGCTTAAAGCAGATTGTGCATATTCAAAGGACAATGAAAAACTACTGAAAAGTGTGGTACTGCCGTTTAGCCCAATCACCATATTTTCTTCCGGCAATACTTCCGAATCTTCCGGTACAGAATCAATGGAATTGGGATCATCTTTCGATTTAAATAAAATTAAATTGAGTTGATAGCCTTTGCCACTATAGCCCATATTGGTTCCATAGCCAAAACGTTGGTACATGGGCTCATTCCCTGCAGCAGTATCTACCGCAAAACAAAAGCTATAAGGTATGGTTAACCGAGATCCATTGATATACCCTTTAGGGAAATTAGGCAATGCGCATGGTGGGGGGATTCTCTAGTTGTAAGGTGTTATACTATTGAATTAGTAAAGCTGTATTAGCGGGTTTCAGTAGGAAGTTTTAAGATTTTATACTAAAATATTTGTATATACCAAAGTAATCAATTTACTTTGAAACACCTACAAGCCTGACATAAGGCCTTGCAGGTTTTGGTTGAAATAAGCCGATGGGAGGGGTCCTGTCGGCATTTTTATTTTAACGGGCAAGTATATGAAACGTTTGGCATTTCAAAGCGATTTCCTATCGAACCGTTGCAATGTTTGCTAAATGTACAAACCTCAAATATAGCACTTTCTGCCAAATGTTTTATATACAGTGTTGTATGCCTGTGCTTTCTTTTTTCAGGTCAGCGTGGAATGCTCTTTTGCAATTTTTGGACTGCGGGTCGGATTGTGCGAATTGCAAATGTGCATGGAATTAGGGTTGGAAAATCCATTTATTAATAGTATTTTTGCATACTATAATTATCATTGTTTTATCATGGGTAGATTTGAAAAAGTAATTGTAAATCAGGCAGGGGTTGATAAAAGAGAATCAGGATATTACTCTACTCCTGAATTTATTGCAGATTATATTACAAAAGAATTAATCGCATTAAATCCAACAGGAAGAAAGGTTTTAGACCCAGCAACAGGAAACGAAGAATTACTTAAATCATTTTTTCTTGCAGGTAAAGAAATTGACAGTTTTGATATTATTGAGCATGGTGATATTAAATATTCCAATTTTAGTCAATTAGATTTCATTGAGTTTTACAAGGGAAAGAAAAATCAACTGTTTTTTTCAAATAGTATTGACCTTGATTATGATTATTACATTGCAAATCCACCCTATAATTGTCATGAAATAAACTATATCCGAAATAATAAAAAAGATTTAAAGCTTTTGTTTGATAAAGTTGGTGTAAACAACATGTATTCGATGTTTTTGTCAGCTATGATTGATTGTGCCAAAGATGGAGCATTAATAGGAGCTATAATTTCTGACTCATTTTTAACAGCAACGATGCATTCTGGATTAAGAGAGCAAATATTATCACAATGCAGCATACATCAATTAATTTTATGTCCTAACGATTTATTTTGGGACCAAAAAGCTGATGTAAGAACATGCATTTTAATTTTACAAAAAGGAACTCAATTTCAACGGGATGTATTAGTAAGCAACAGACCAAAAAGCAAAGAAAAACTTGCGGAAAAATTAAAAAGTAAAAATTTCAATTCAGTTAAAATTGAAAACATTGTATTAAGCAAAAAGAAAAATGCAAATCAGTTTATTATTGATGTCGACCCTGACGTCCTAAAGTTATTCAGTCTACCCAGAGTTGGTGAAATTTTTAAATGCATCACCGGTATTTCTACTGGTAATGATAAAAAGTATTTGTCAACTATTAAAAAAGAAGGATTCGAAGTTCCCTTTTATAAAAATCCTGGTTCTAGGAAATTCAAAACAGAAGCCGATGCATATATTATTAATGACTTCATGGACGAAAGTCTTAAAGTTAAAGATTTCATGGTCAGAAATAAACAATTTATGCTTAAAGAAGGAATAACTTGTTCATCAATGGGGCTACCATTTAGTGCTTGTTATTTGCCTGAGAATTCAGTGTTTGGAGTAAATGCAAATATATTTACTCCAAAAGAAGATATATTCTGGATGATTTCATATTTAAACAGTAGTTTGGTAACATACTTTGTACGTGGTGTTTTGATACGCTCTAACATGGTAACTTCAGGGTATATTTCTCAAATTCCTATATTGAAATTTAATGAGTTAGAAAAAAAACAGCTACAACAAATATCTATGGATGCACTAAATGAAAACATAACGATAAAAAATGCAATTAATAAAATTGACGATATTGTATTTAAAAATGTTGGTTTATGTAAACCCAAAATTGAATACATAATTGATTTTGCAAGCAACCTAAATAAAAGAGTCTAATAGCATTTGCTAAATTTCATTCCCTTTCTCATCAACTTCGACCCAACGGGATTTCATTTTTTTTAAATAAGTACCAGGGGGTTCTTGTATAATATCGCCACTATTAGCCTCTCTTTTTGCCTTTGCTAGTGCTAATGCACTCAAAAATAAAGGATAAAAATCTTCATTCGTGCGCTTTACTGCATCTTTTAAATCCTTATAATATGCTGACTGCAAATTACCATTATTGCTTGGGTTGACATAAATATCAGGAATCCAAACGATTGGAAAAACGGTGGCATGGTCAATCTCAATTGTCATATCATCATTGAATTTTATGAAAAAAGTTCCAATAAAAAGGTTTTTGTTTACATCTTCATCATAAAACTCTTTAAGTCCAATCCCTTTTGAAAGGTCATCTTTATTCTTTCGTCCATCTAGAACAGCTGATTTAATATTTATGTAAATAGGTTGTTTACTTTTTTCAATATTACATTCAAAATCAAAAACTGATACCTCTGAATCCGAAGCAATAACGTTTTCAATTTTAAACTCTTTATGATACTTCTCTAAATTCTGAGTAATAAGTTCTTCTAAGATTCTCCATACCGTTCTTCCTTTTGCTGATTTTCTCCAACCAAATGGAAATTGCTCTTTTTCACCTATTTGAATTTTACCTACTTTGGCAACTAATAAATCAAAACTTTCTTGTAATCCTTTTCTTAATTCTTCAATTTGTCCTACTGTCATGAAAAAAATCTTTAATGCTTATTTCTAATGCATTAGCAATCTTTTCAACATTGATGAGAGTAATATTTTTCTCAGCTCGTTCAATCATACCTATGTAAGTTCTGTGCAAACCAGCTTTATCAGCAAGGTCTTCTTGTGATAAATTCCTTTGTTTTCTAAGGTCTCGAACCTTATCACCAAATTTCTTAAGTATGTTAGAATTTGAAATCATTGCTAATTATAGTATGTGCAAAGCTAATTATAGTCTTCTTTACTCGCCACATACTAAAGTTAGCATTTCAATAAGAGCGTTGGGTGGAAATAGCTCTTTTGCAATTTTAGGCTTGTGAATCGGATTGTGCGAATTGCAAATGTGCTATTTGTGGGCTGGGTTCAGCATGGCATACAACGTTTCGCGTATATGACTTGTGGCGGTTTTCGAAGCATTTTCTTGTCGGCTTACATCAAATTTACTTAAAAGCACAAAAACTTGAATTTAACACTTTCCCCGCCATAAGTTATATACGCTGTTGTGGTGTCGTTTTTTTTATTTCTAATCTCCCAAATTGAATTCAGGTTCTAATATTGATTTGTCTCCTTTAATTGTTCCTATGTCAATTTCAAAAGGATTTTCAAGTCGTACTTTTTTGTCAATTTCTGAGTTTCTAAATCCCAATATTTTCACTGCTATTATTTTTTTGAAACGTGTAATTACTTGAACTTTTGTCTCAGGCCAATAATATCCATCTCTTCCTTCGTAAGTGAGTCCTTCTTTTTTGACGATTTCTTTTAGTTCTGTTGAATTGGTTGTCGTTTCAAATTTATGGTCAGGAGCAATTGCAAACGTTATTTTATATTCATCTTTCTTGTCGTCAAAGTAATACCAACAATTGAATTCGTCCGTGTGTAGTTTGTAAACGAAGGATAAAAGTCCGATTGCCAAAAATGTCAATGGCAAAAGTCCCCAATACCAATTTTTAAATGTCTTGTCAGTCTGTTTGAACTTTTCTTTTAGGGTCAGTCCGAAAATTGGTAATGCGAACAAAAGCGGAATTATTGTTAGTAACCATCTTCCTGAACTGTTCGGGTCATAAAGGATAAGATAGCTGGCATGTTCAAAGTATCTTAAAAGCCAAGCTGTCGAAACTAATAGCATTACGGTCTGTCCAAGTTTTTTGTCAAATAGCAAAATGACAAACCCAATAAAAGCAGACCCTGTCAAGATTGGTGTGTAAAATCCAATTCCAGTCGCCAATAAAGTCCCGAAGAAAATCAATAGTCCACAGAGGAATAGTAAAAAAGTCAATATTGGTATCGTAAATCTCATTTATTGTCAGAATGTCCTTTTAAATGCACCACAACAATTCGCTAAGTGCACCAAAGGTACACTTATTCGCCAATATCTAGGAATAAATACACCTTTGGTACACTTATCCCGCCTATATCAGCTACTAAGGTTAATTTAAAAACTAATCTAATAAATTTTTAAAATAAAATGCTTATTGAGTACAGATTTCTAATTAACTGATCACTCCGTCTTCTCTATCAAATACTCCAACAACGCATTATAATCTTTAGTCAGAACAGAAAAGGAATTTTCTTCGGCTAGGGATTGCAAGGTCTTGGAGTCAATTTTTTTGGTTACCTCCAAGCCTTTTTCTTCCTGATACTGAGACAGGGCTTTTACCAAGTCTTCATTTGGGACTGTATAATTATTAAAACTATACGTGCCATTTTTAATATCTAAAGCTGAGGCTGTGTATTTTATGGCATTGACCCTTGCCTTATTTCGAATGGAATCAGGGAATATATCTAAATTATAAATCTCATTGGAGGCTAAGGCTGCTTTACCATATAGCGAGGACTTCTCCTGCGAATCAAGCTCTGCTATGCATTCTTCGGGGCAGTTTTCTATGAAAAAAGCATTTTCCAATGCCTTTCTTTTTTCTCTGCGTGAGAAGATGATGATTTTATTATTAATGGAATAGCAAGGCAAGTTTTTACGGCCTTCATAAGTTTCGGTATCAACAGGTTCAATATCCAATCGATCTGTAAAACTACACTCCGCAGGAATATCTATTTCACCATTGGAAGCATAGCCCATATCCTGTCCATTGAAATATAATTTACACTTTAAGGGAATATCTTTGATGTTAACAATCTTAACGGTCTTCACATTTTGGGTAAATGCGGTAAAGCTTATAAACAAAGCTATTGTGGTCAGCAATGCCTTCATGGGTTCTTTGGTCGTTTTACTAATAAAAAGAAATATAAAAATAATATGACAAGGCTTGAAGCAAAAATAAAGATATTTAAGCTCAGCTGATTCCTGATCGCCAACGTCAATAGGTTGCTCTCTACTATCCGCACGGTTTGATCTCCTGAGTTTTTCAATTTTAGAATTTCTCCTTCACTGGTGGTGAAATCATAATGCACAATAAACTTACTATTGGGTTGCAGTTCATCAATGGTGAAATCAAAGCACCTGCCTGCAATGCTATTCTTAGCCACCTTGGTTTGGAGCAGATAAGCAGGCTCTACTGCCTCTATTCTGGCTTTTGAAAAAATATTCTGACCTGATTGAGTGGTATCAGTTGAACAAAGATTAAAGGTTAAATTGGCCAACCTACTGGCAGAAGATAAATTGGTCAACCTTAATTCCCCTGAATTGGCATCTTCATAACGATACTCATATTCAAGCAGCGGGGATAATTTAGCATTCTCTATAATATTATTGATCGACCATGTTAAAAGCCCCACAAAAAGTGCAATTAAATAAGGAATCTTATCCTGTCTCGGAAATTTTAGATTAGTAAAATTAAACATATTGATATATAGAATTCTAGATAGTTTAACAGTACCCTTAGCAGTATAAACTTTTTCTCATTAGGGGAAGCTATAAAGGAAAGCGCATCAAGTGCAATGGTTCTCATACGTATGGGTTTTAATTGAAATTAATTAAATACTAAAGTTGTGATTATTTGGGGAGATTTGCAAGAGGTGGGGATGGGGAAGTTGTAAGATAAATAGTAGGGATATTGATTGGGAGGAATGGTGAAATTTCTATTTTACAGCAAAATTAATATTACCCTGAATTTTATCACTTCAATCGCTACTAATTAAATTCATATTATTTATCATTTCAATCGCGCTTTGAAAATCAAATAATCGTTCTTTCAGAATCTCAACTTGATATTCCATTGGTAAATACTCTCCCCATTTTGAAAAAGCAATCAATGACTCATTTTCTTTTAACTCTGCAATCAAATAATCATTGATTCTTTCATGTTTTAAGTTGATTTCTTTTACTAGTTCTGTAAAAGCAGATTTATTAATTGGAAGTTCAATAGAACTACTTTGATCGACTAATAAAGGTACAATGCCTGTCAACTTAATAAGAAAACTCAAACTTTTATTAATTTTTGAGCCTGTAAACGTGTAGATTAAAAGTTTCCCATCCTTCTCAATTATTGGGCTATCAAATTCAAAGTCATAAATTGAATAACCTTTAAAATCACTTCTCATTTCTTCGATAATGTCACAACTACTATTATCAAGTTCTTCGTAAGCTTCATTGCTTTTTAGAATTCTAAGCATTTCTTTCCTAATCTGCTTATGAATATTACCTCCACCACCGAAAAACATAGGCTTCTTTCCATCAAGTGCTGGAATTACTATAATCTTTAATCCTTTAAAATCAATATCTTTTATCTTCCAAATCTTTGCAGAAAGTAGAATGTTTTCATCAATCTTTACTTGAGGTGAAAATGGTATATCACCAATTTTTTTTCCAGCATGGATAACTTTAAAATTGGGTTCAGTTTTGAATACACTATAAAATTCACGAGAATTCACAATGTTTTCACCTTCAATTCCTAGTATAATATCACGTTCAACTTTTTCTAAATAGTCAAGTTCTAAAAACTCATCAATTAAATTATTGATTTCGATATCCTTAATACCCTTAAATGTTGGGTTCAATCTTAACCGATTAAACAAATCTGATCTTGAACAACCTGAAAGCTGTTTTACCACTGACAATAACTGATGCAAGAGTATATCAAAAGGTCTTTTGGCAGTAGTAATCGGCTCTAAGAACTCCGCCTTATAAAGATTCCAGCAAGCTAAAGATTGCAATAAACTCCATTTATCAGTAGCGTATATATTTACAATACTTTTTTCTCCTTCTCTGCGACCACTTCGTCCTATTCTTTGAACTAATGAGGAAACTGAATGTGTAGAATCAATTTGAACAATCTTATCCACGGTACCAATATCAATCCCTAACTCTAATGTTGAAGTACATGAAATGCAGAAATTAAATCGCTCATTGTTTTTAGCAAAATGCTCAATGCCCTCTCTAATTTCTTTGTCAACTGATGAATGATGAGAATAGTAGAATTTATGCCCGTTTACTCTATCTGAAATTTTTCTAAGCTTTACAGCAACTTCTTCAGTTCTTCCACGGCTATTTGGGAAAATCAATACTTTGTTTGATGCTGTTTCTTTGTATAAATTTTTTAATAAATCCAATGATAGCTCAGCAGAACTATTTTTAAAATACTTGAATTTAGCTTCCGTTTCCTTCTTGGTTCCATCCTTAAGAATTTTCGTTCTGTCAATATCACCCAACAAACGTTTTGCCTCAATGTAATTATCATCTCCAATAGTAGCCGACAAGCCTATTGAAATGATTTTATTTTTATTGACTTGCTGTATTCTTGAAAGGATTGACATCAATTGCAATCCTCTATCAACACCTAGAAATGAATGAATTTCATCAATTACTATATAATTCAAATTACCAAATAATGTCGATACATTATAGGGAGCATTAACAAACATTGCCTCCAAAGACTCAGGTGTAATTAAAACAACACCATTTGGATTTTTTATAAGGTTACTTTTTAAAGACTTTTTCGCTTCACCATGCCATTTTGTAACCGAAATTTCTAAGTCTTTACATAAATCCTCAATCCGATAAAATTGATCATTAATTAATGCAATTAAAGGTGAAATATAAAGAACCTGAACACCAACCGCATTAAAATCGGATTTTGAAAGAATTGGTAAAAAAGCTGCTTCTGTCTTTCCTGATGCTGTGCGAGATGCTAGTATATAATTATTGTCAGTTGAAATAATTTTAGAAATTGCTGCAGCTTGAATAGGGCGTAAAGATTCCCATCGCTTTGCACGAATATATTTTCGAATAGGCTCTGATAATAATTTATATGACATTACAATTCTTCTATTCCATCAACATCTGATTCCTCTGGTCTTTCATCACTAATTTCAATATCTGAGATTAAAGTTCTCTTATCTGCTTGCGGGTTTTGCCTTAGAATACTTAAAATATTTAAAAAATCACGGATTACTTCCCTAGGTGTCAAAAATTCATCCGCTCCAGGCTTATTAAACATCTCCTCCATGTACAATTGAATATCTTCATCGTTAATTTTGATGTTCACATCAAAATTCAAATCGAATATTTCTTTGAGTTTTTTAAGAAGAACAAATATTTCATTGTGATTTAAAGGAACCAGTTTAATTACAGGCTGTGCCAAATCCCTATGTTCAAAAGTCTCAAATTTATTTGTTTCTAAGCGAGTTTTAAGAGCATCGTAACTAAATAATCCACGTCTTTCGTTTTCCAAAAAATCTTTCGTGCCTGCAAAATTGATAAACAAGTTTGATACTTTTCCTTGAAAACAATCATTAAAAATAGTAAGAATTTTTTCGTAATTCTTAGCTCTCATATTTGCAGTTGATATCTTGTAAAGATTGACTGCTTCATCAAGATTAATCATAAAACCACTATATCCCATGCTCACAAATAGTCTACAGAAGTTCTTGAGCATATCATAATAGTTCAAATCATTGATGATTTCTCTAACGCCCAAATCTTGACGTGCCTCAGTTTTAGTCCTATATTCACCTTTCAACCATTTCAAAGCACTTTTTCGAAGAAACTCATCATTCTTAATATACCCTTCATAATATTTTATAACTACAACACCGAAATCAAAACCACCCGTTTCAGTAACTTCATTTACTGTTTGCATTATATTTTCCTGAATCAGATTGAAATATTTTTCATTTCTAATGTCAGTAATTGGAATATTATTTGTCTGTGCAGTTTTAGAAACCACCTGTTCAATCCATTTATCAAGCAATGTAGGTAAAGCACCACCTTCTGGCTTTGTTTGAATAGCAATATTATCCATAATAGCACTATACAGAACAAGAGCTTTACCATCATTTGAATAAAGTCTATTATCAGGTGTGAAATCAGCATTTGCTACAACAAACTTCTGTTTTGTTGCTATAGTATTAAGCAAATGAAGAATGAAAGATTTTCCTGAGCCAAAGTCACCAATCCAAAATTTAACCATGCTATGCCCATTTTTCACATCGTCCAAAGCTTGGGTAAATGACTCAATCTCTAATTGTCTACCAACAGTAATATGTTGGACTCCTATTCTTGGAACAACTCCTCCAGATAGAGAATTAATAATTGCCGTAGTCTCTTTTGATTTAATTTTTAATGCCATAACTTATTTTGTAATTTCCTTATAATATGATTCTTCAATTAGATAGCTTTCTTCATCTTCTTCAATCAATGCTTCCCCATCTAGATATTCTTCACAAGCTTCATTAATGCTATCAATTAATTGATTCTTAAACATTCCATTTTCAGTAGCATATTTATCCGCATCATTTTGATTAATTTGGAATGAATTAGAAACTATCATTTCCACAAAGTCCGCTTGGACTTTATCCATACTAAGTTCTGAAATAAATTTTGAATCGTACTCTTGGGAAGGAATAACCTCTACTTGAATATCTTCTCCATTATTATCATCCATCTCACTTTTATCTTCCTCATCAATCAAATATTCGTTAAGCAACTCTACCGTTCCTTCATGTTTTTGCTCTACCTCTTGTATTATGGAACGGTCTAGCTGTATTCGCTTTCTTTTTGGAATATAAAATTTTGAAATTTTTTCTAAAGCTTTCTGGATATCTCTTGTTTCTATTAGATCAGCTATAATCTTTTTAAATTCATTAATTTGTTCTTCTGTCTTGAACAAGGATTTTTGAACAGTCTTAGTCAACTCTCTATTATCAAACCTGGCCGATTTTAAATCATAGTATATATACTTAGCATAGTATTTTAAAGCTTGTACATTATCATATTTTGCGATGAATTTTGAAGCTTCAAAAAATATATTCTCAATGTTAGGGTTTTTTTGATTTAATTCTTCAATAGTATTTATTACATCCAGAAATTTATCTTTTTCAGCTACCTTAAAGCCGTTCTTTAATATCTCAAATTGAATTTTCCAACGATTAACATTTTGGGTATTTAATTCTATTTGTGTTTCAAAATCAGGCTCATCTAATGATTTGAGTTTATCAACAATTATTTCAGATATTGAATTACCAATAGTTTCATCAATGTAAGATGTTGATTTTGAATAGGGGTAGTATCTTTCAAAGGATAATTTTCTTTTATGCCCAAATTCTTCCCTTACCATATTTTCAATCGTTTTATAAAAAGTAATATAAAAGCTTTCATGAAACTTAGCTATTGCCCATCTTCTTTCATATTCAGTATCATACTCTCCGAAGGTCAAACTTTCTAATTCACATACCTTTTCAAATATTATATCTAATTCTGAATCTAAATCTGAATTAATATCTAATAGTTGAAAATTTAATTCTTTAAATACAGCTAAATAAATTTTTATTACGCTTATAGAGCACCCTTCAATTGAAGTAAAAACATTAGAAGGATCATAGAACTTATTCAACCAATTAATCTCTTGCTTATTTAGATCTAACTTATCTTTGTACTTATTTCCTAATTTATATAAGTCAGGATTGTATGCCTTATAACCGTTCTCCAATAGGTAATTTGCATCTTCTAAATTTTTAAGTTTATCAAAGGAATAAGAATCATTTCTTTTTCTTAACTCATTTTTAAGGGAATTGAGTGAATAGCTTAATGTTTTGGGACATATTTCACCTAATAACTTAAACTGCTTGTCCAGTAATTGAATATCCTTATGATTTTGATATTCATTTAGAAAATCAAAATAAAGAATAAAAGCATAATTTGTATTTCCTTGAATATCGAGAAATTCACCTTTTGCAACGCTATCCTTAAAGTATTTATAGTATTGTTTCTGCTCCGTGGTAGCAATATTTATCGTATCAGAAGAAAAAACATAAACATGCTCCCAATAAGGAGGGTGTTCAAATGAAGAGATTTCTTCTGTGTTTCTTTCTATGGACAAATCGAGATTTTGCGTATTTACATCAATAATTGATTCATCCACGGCTTTTTGTTTTGATCTGTATGAAGATATTTCACCTTTATCATTAGTTTTTAAAGTCGATTGCTTTTTTGATTTTAAAATTGGGTTTTTCTTTTTTGTTTTTTTCTTTAGTTCTTTACCCCTATTATATATTTCATTAAATTTTTCCTGCCTAGTCAAAGCAAAATCCATAAACTCGAGTATCCCAAGTACTAATGGAATAAATGTCCAAGAAAAAACAACTGAATACCAACCTGATTTTTTTTTACCTAAATAGAATTTCTGAAAACCTAAAGCACCAAAAAACAATGATAAAATCATCGTAATAATTTTATTTCGATGATTTTCTCCAGCACGAGTAAGTAATTTTGACGTTAAGATTATTAACAATAAACCAATTACAAAAAGTAAAAAACCGTAATTACTATTATCAGCTTCGATTTTCTCTTTCTTTAATTCAATTTTTTGCAAATACTTTTTTGATGAATACCCAATATCGTTTTTGTACTTAATTTTAACCCAAATACCACCTGAGCTTTCAATTAATTCTACGGTATCACCCTTTAATATTACTGCAATTGATTTATAGTTAGTGCCAGGTCCATTTCTTAAATTTAAATCAGCAGTAGTTAAATGTAAATCCTGAGCAAAAGTATTCAGAGAAAAAACCTGTAAAATAAGTAATAGACATACTTTTAAAACAGGTGATTTTATATAAAACCTAATTCTGTTTCGGCAATCTATTTTTTTTCTTTTACCAATCATCATCTGCATTTCCTTCTAAATGCTTATCAACCTCAGCAATCCACTGATCTATAGTAAATGCTAATTTAGTTTTCATTTGATCATAGTACTTAGAATACATACCTTTTACTTTTCCGTTTCTAAACATTTGACTCCATTCTCTCTGTATATGGTCATTCGCATAACCAGAAGTGCCAGAAGGTGTAATTGTCAATTTGTATCTTCCTTTCTTTGCCTGCACATTTACGTTATAATAAAACCGATTCAAACGTACTCCATCAATAAATTGAACAGTCCATGAGGTACGACTTTGATATTGTCTTCTATCATCTGCATCTCCTGCTTTTGTAAAATCATCCAGTGAATTCATATCACCACTTGCTGCAGAAGCAGCTGCACCAAACGTACTATTATTACGCATTTGCTTTGTCATAATATTAGCATCTTGCAATGGTTGAAATGTAGCCATAAAAGCCTCAATTATTGCTGAAGCTTCAACTGTGGTATCTACCTGAATAACTCCAGTGTATTTTTCATTTGGTGTTATATCGTCTTCCCAAACCATATTATCATTTGAAGTCGGTATCCCTCCATAAGTTCTCTCATCCTTAGCGTCTTGTCCATAAATGACTGTTGCCAAGAATAGGAATCCAGTTAGTAATGCTATTTTTCTCATGATTTCTGTTAATTGATTTATAAATTAAATTTCTGAAATATTTTTGCGTGTGGAATATACAGCAAACGTTAAGAATATAGTGCGCTAGACACAGCAAGGCTCCAAACTACCAATTTGCTCAATATTTGCTTGAATGTAATCATTTTCAGTCTTAGCACTATCTGCCCAATGACCTATATTTAATGTTGACATTTCGTTATTTATCAAGGTTTATTTTTCCTTTCATCCCATCAGCCATTTTCTTTGATTCAGTGAATTCATTTATTATCAAGTCAATTACATCAAGAAAGGTTTTCTTAGCTTCTTTTAATACCGCATATTTATTAGATATTTTGAAGACTCCACCTTTCATTAAATTTATACCTTGTACAGCAGCATCAACTGATTTAGGGATATTCTGCAATGAATTAAGTGCTAATTCTAAATTTTCTTTGTCTTTTGTAAACAAATAATGATATAATACAACTTGCTCATATGCATAGAACCCTTCTGAATATAATTTAGAAAATAATTCAATTTCCCTTTCTATTCGTTTTGAACATATATTAATGTCTTTTCCAAATCCTTTTATGCTTGCTTTGACTTGAGGGTCTTTATCGGATAGTCCCATTTTAATATAGTCACCTAATTTTGCATTGAAATCATTTGTCCTTGTTCTTAAATCAGTTATCGATTCAACTATATTTAAAACACACTTGACCGCATCCCCAATACAATTGGTATTTTCTGCAAAATCAAATAAATTATCGGGTTCTACTCTTCCCTTATATAAATCATAAACGAAATTCTTCTGATTTTTGCTTGATAGAAATTGAGTTATTCTATCTTTTGACTTTTCATTTAACTGCTGCTTTATTGGAATTTCAATTTTCCATCTTTTATTAGATTTTTTAAATGTTTCCTCACTAATTACTTGCCAATAGGTTTTTTCAAATTCTGGCAAATGTGCAATTAGTATTATTGGAATATCTAAGTTTAACCAATAATTATAGTGAATATGAGATACATAATATGTCAGCGCTTTATCAGAAATATGGAAATTACCTTTTCCAGTTTTTATTTGAGCTGCGAGAAATCTTCCCTTAGGGTTTCCATTCTCTGATTGTTCCAATAAAGCATCAATTCCAACATCAACTATTGGTTGTTCTCTAAAAATCCAACCAAGATATTTAGTAACAATTCGGTCTGTTTCAATTACGCCTAATCTTTCAGTATTACTATATCTGTTCATTCAGTGTTTTTTGAAAAACTAACGTTCAAGTATAAGCGTAGTGCGGGTTTCGGAGCGATTCACTGTCTGCATACCGCAAAGTTTCTTAGGAGCAAAAATGCTCAATTTTAGCCGTTCAGTCCGCATAACGCTTATACATTGTTGACACCAGTTATTTTATCTTATATATTGTATTTCCCTTTTTACTAATTCTTGTCACGACAATATTTTTTGAAAGCAATCTCCTCAAGCTTTCCCTGATTTCTTGGGTTTCGTAGCTCTTTAAATCCTGAAAACCAGTTTGTTGAGAACCCCATTTTCTGATTCTTAAAGCCGAAAAAGCCCACTGGCTATATTGTTTTAAAAATTTTGTCACCAAAGTGTCCAAATTATTATTTCTGCTAGTGTCTAATTCGTTACCCTCTTGTGGGAGTTTTGATTTAAGTTCGTCAATTTGTTGTTGTAAATCGGCTAATTCCTTTGAATTACCACGAGCTTGAGTTTTAACTACATTTTCAAGTTCAATCATTCCAATTTTCTTAATTCTAAATCCCATTTTGTCCCAAGGAATATTAATTGCAATCAAAATTATTATAAGAACAATCAGAGTTGAGGGTAAACCAAATTTGTTAGGGTCAATATATTTCGGGTTGCAGAAAATTAAGTATGCATAAACCCCAAGTATGAAAAGTATCAAGAGAATTGTAGGAATGCTAATTACCCATCTTATGGCTTCTGGCAATTCAAAGCTTAAGTCTTTGTCGAATTCTTCTTCAGGGTCGTTAATTGTATTTAGGTCTGACATAGTTTATTTAATTGGTGCCAACAGTTCTCTATCAGCAAATACTGATATTTAATATTAATCTAATTGTTGATAGCCAAATGCTACCAAGAATTTTGAATTCTAATTTAACACAAGCTAACCGAAATAATATAAAATTGTCAAAATAATCGACTAAACTTATAAAATGTACGACCTAAGTAAATCCACAAAAGATTCTTGCGCTTATGGCTAGTTGCTTAACTTTTCTTTTTCGATTGGCTTTATATAAAAGGGAAATAACATGGCTCCGTAAAGGGATCCCAATGATCCTCCAACAATTATGGTGGACAAGTCAAGAGCAATAAACCAACCAGTTATACCTGTCAAAAAAGAGGCAGAGAATGAAAATGCAGCAGCTCCAAGTGCTGAATATACCTTTTCGTTATATCCTATGCGTAGAAATAGTTTAAAAAGGACGAAAAACACAATTAATACACCTACTACATAAATCCCTAGGGTTAAGATAAAATCCCAAAAGAATTCCACCTCTTCCCACACTATTGGGTAGTCATCATACCAACCTGGGCCAGGCGCATGGGAATATGGCAAATAGCCTAAAGTGCGCACTATTAAAAGGTAACTAAATATGCCTCCGAGTATTATTAAGCTTCCAAATAAAAGGTGTTTTACAAAGTTTATTACTATAGGTTTCAATTGATTTAAATTTTTGGTTGCTATAAAACTAGTTTCCTTTTTTTCTAACTGAATCACTTTTGTCCACTCTAATAACACCCCTAAAGTCCCCTCGAAGGGACAGTCTCACAGATTTAAATAAGTAGAAAACCATAAGTTCAATCGCTATTTTCTACTATTTCATAAGTACTGTTATCTCTTTTGATGTTCAGTTTTAGAGAATATGAGGGCTTGAGTGCTTTGCAGGCATTGTTTCAGACTAAACGAACCAAATAATATTTGCTCCTGAGTAAACATCACTCTTCCTGACCAAATATTATTGCTTCCTGAGTGAATTTCACCCTTCCTGAGTCATTATTGACCCTTCCTGAGTGAATTTTGGGCGTCCTGACTCATTATTGGGGCTTCCTGAGTCATTATTACCCTGTCCTGACTGAATTTTTGGGCTTCCTGAGTAAAAATAAGCCCTTCCTGACATTCAGGAAGGGCTTTCGGTAATTATCGCTTATTTAAATACCGGCTGTAATAGCCCTTTCGTCTCGCATCATCTTTCCAAAACAAATACTTACCTGCTTCATATATCTCATCCACCGCTTGTTTTAAATAAGTATAAGCTTTGTCCCTTGTGATTTTTGGGCTGCCTTCTTCTTTCCTTTCGCCATTGGCTTTTGCCAATATAACACTAAGGTCAGTAGCTTCCTTGGCTGCTTCATCCAATTTAGACACATCGAAATTAATGGCTGTCAACAAAGGCAAGTTCGACTTGCCTAAGGTGGAAAGGTCGCTTAAGTCTTGTACTAAATCGGCATTACTTGTGCCTTGTTCTATACCTTGTACTTTATTCAATAAGTCTTGGCGCTTTCTAAAGGCAAAGCGAAAAGCATGCTCTAATTCATTCTTTAACTCAAAAGCTTTTGGGCTTAATTCATCCCACTCTTGCTGAGCTTCTTCCTTGGTATATTGGTCTTTGTTCCATACCGATTGTGCATAGCGCAATGCACCAATTCGTGCTTCCAATTCATCAAAATAAGCTTGTGGTACGCCCACGTCTTGTAATTGGGGTTGATCCTCTTTGCTCCACTCCTGTAAGTCTGAAGCTTCCTGTACATAAACATCTACAGGCATGTTGGGGATTTTTGTGTCAGCTGGCTCTATAGCTTCTATAGTGCCTTTTAAGGTTTCAAAATTTTCTTTTGACATTTTTCTTATTTTTTAGTTGAACATTTATTGAATTCTCTACAAAAATATATCACTCCAAATAGTGGTTCTTTGCTATTCGGTTTTAATAATACTGCTTGAATCAAGTCAGTATTATAACGCTTAAAAATGCTGGATATACTTACTATAAGGAATGTAAAAAAGCGCAATAACCTTGGGGTTTAGATTGAAAACAAAACTATGTGTACTAAAGTATATGAGGCAAACTTATTGAGTCGAAATTTAAAGTCCAAAGAATCAAACCTCTTTTTTATGTTTCTATACTTCTCAAGCCCTTAATAAAGAGCGCAATAGCTCTTGGCAAGCTGATTATATCGAATGCCTAGGAGGAAATTTGGGTTATTGAATTACAATTCCCATAAAGCAAGTTGCCTCTTCAAGATTTAAAATACCCTAATTAAAACTTTTGTATATTTCCTTACTATTAATTTTAACTCTACCATAACTTCCCTTTCTTTGTGGCTTCAAATTTTTTTTAACCAAAAATTATTTAATTATGAATTACAAATTATTAAGTCTAGCAGCTTTTATGCTCATCATTTTTGCCTGTGAAGTGACTGATGAAGATTTAAATGATGATGTTGCAGAAGCAACCATCGAAATCAGCAGCTATAATGAGACTTTTGGAAAAAATGACACATTATCGTTTAGAGGTTCTTATTCAGAAGATTTAGAACCAAGTATTTCTATTGCTGGAGACAGCGACTTTGAATTGGAATTTGCTGGTGCTACAGAAACCGAATTAACGGTATTTATTCCAGCTGATGTTGAGGCAGGAGATTATGATATAATCATTACCAATGGTGATCAAGAAGTCACTACTGATCTGGATGGTGAACCCTTAGTATTAAAAGTTCAAGACAGACCTGTAATTACAAGTATCAGTTCTGATGAATTTGCAGGTGGTGCTGAAATTATACTAGAAGGCGGTCCATTTGTAAACAATACAGACGACAGCAGCAGAGACCCACAAGTTTGGTTTATGGCTACAGGCTATACTAATACTGTTTCAGAAGTAACAGTGAGCGAAGATGCTTCTACCATTACTTTCATAGCGGATGCTGATCTTCCAGCTGATGAGTACGAATTATCGGTTACTACCGGACAGGATAGTGAATATTACACTTCTTGGAGTAATGAGCTAATGGTTACGGTTACTGAGTAATCTTAACCCAAAATTAAAGTATAAACACCGCTATTCTTATGGCGGTGTTTTTATGCTTGAAATTTAAACTCCAAAAGAATTTTACATTTTTTGATGTAAAGCCCATCATCACAATAAGTTAAAATCCTCTATACTTAATAGTGCCCATTTTATTTAAAGCTTATAAAATGGATATTCCAAACCTTAATTTTTAATCACAAAAAACCCCTGACAGCTTTCGTTATCAGGGGTTATAATTGGCAAAAAGGGAGGAATTGTTTTAAAATTAGTTAATAGGCTGTTAAGTAAGTATTTCAAAATTTATTTCACTAGGCGAAACAATTTGGGCAATCGCTTTAGGGCTTGAACCTTCGTCCCCTATGAAAAATAATATTTAATGTGAAATATTATTAAGTTCAAATGGCTTTGTAATTGTCCTTTTCCCAAAGAATCTCAACAACTTAAGATTTCGATTCAATCCTACCTTATTGATTTCATCTTGAATCCCTTTTAGTGCTGCGGATGTATTTCTTTCTTAACTTAAATGGAATCAAAAAGCTTACTCTTAAACGACAATTAGTCGCATTTTTAGACTAAAGTTTTTATATTTTCATGGCAATAAGTGATATTGATTAAGCATTCATTCCATTATTAAAAGGATTTCATCAAATTTGCGGTTCACTTGAAGAATAAATCAATAAGCACGAAAATATATGGAAGAGTCTTACAGAGGAAGTTTGGGCTTTATGACTTTTAACAAGTTTTTTAACTATTTTTTGGTTTACAGTTTTTTGCTTTTAATTACGAGCTGTGATGAAGAGGAAGTCCCTAAAATACCAAATAGGACTTTAGTTGTGCAAGATCAAATTATTGAGAACAACAAATTTAAAATTGATAGTCTGACAATTGACAAACCAGGGTGGCTAGTTATTTATAGAGATAAAGAAGATACCTCTGAACCTGATTTGACGGGCCCCACAACAGAGCCTCACTATCTGGAGGCTGGCACTACTAAACATATAACAGTTTCTTCCGGAGATTTAGGTGAAATAAAAGAGGATGAACGCTTTTGGGCAGTGCTTCATTCTGACAATGGACAATTAGAAATATTTGAATATAAGAATAATTCATTCACCGATATGCCCTTCGAGGATGCAAATGGAGATATCCTCGCTGTTTCATTCACAGTGACTATTAAAGCCCGTGGTTCGCTCTACGTGACAAACCAATTAATCTCTCAAGATTCGGTAAGAATAAAAAACGTTTTCATCAACAAAGATGGCTGGATCGTGGCCAGAAAGGTAATTAATGATGGATTACCACAAAATAGCTTAATTTCTCATCCATTATTTCTGACGGAAGGGCATCATGACAATCTATTTATTAGGCTAAAGGGCAATGCTCAGCTAAATGATAGTGATCAGATACAATTAGTCCTCCACGAGGATAGCGGGATTGATGGGGAATTTGAATATGATGAAAATAATGAAGTAGATCAACCAGTAGAAGCATATAGCGAGGGTATTATTGAAGAAACAATTAGTTTATATACCCCATTTATGAAGGCAGAAAGCCAACTGATAGATGAAAATACTTTTATTATTGATGAGGTTTTGGCCGCAAGTGCTGGGTGGCTAGCTGTTTTTTCAGACACAACTGAAACAGCCCCAGGTAATTTAATAGGATATTTAGAAATCGATTCCGGTCATCATGAAAACCTAAGTATAGATTTACAGGGTTCAATCTTAACGGATGGTCAAACAATTATTCCAGCCTTGTATGTAAAGAATAATGAAGCTGTTGATTTTGAACCTACTGATGAAAATAAAGAATTTTTTGATGGCAATCCTATTAAAATTAAGGTGGAAACAATTCCTCCTTCAGGATTTGTAGAAGTTAATGATGTTCCAGTGAGTGATAATCTAATAATGACAGACAACGTCAATGTAGATATTAATGGTTGGTTTACATTATGCAGAAGCAAGGAAAGCGGTAATGGGCCAGATACCAGCAACATTATATCAAATGTAGGGCATCTATTTCCAAATGATAATCCTCATGCAGGATTATACTTAAATGAGGAAGTGGCCGTAGGAGAGACTGTTTACATTTTAGTTCATATTGATAATGGTGAGATCGGGGAGTTTGAATTTGAAGATGATTTGGGATATGATGAAATTGTGGCTTATGAGGCCGTCACCATATTACCCACTACTGGTTCTATTGTAGCTAGTGATCAAATTGTGCAGGGCAATACCATTATAGTAGATGATATTGAAATGAATTCTAGTTCTTGGGTTGTGGTTCATCCTGATGATGGATCAGGAAATCCATTATCTTCCGAATTTTTGGCTGAGCCTGAGAAGCTAATAGCAGGTGGTTTATTTAGTGATTTTGAGATTATGCTCAATCAATCCGTAAATCCAGGAGCCACTTTACATCTCACGCTTTACAATGATACCGGTGTTATTCATGAATTTGAATATGACGGAGTGAATGGACTTGACGAACCCATTACAAATACAAGTTTTACTGTACTACCCCCACAAGGATCTATAACAGTGGAAAACCAAGAGGTCTCAGGGACAACACTTATTGTAGAGTCCATCTCGGCAGATCAATCCTCTTTAGCCGTAGTTTACAGAGATGATGGGTCAAATAATAGTGCCGACATGACGGATATTATTTCGGAGCCATATCCTTTAGAAGCCGGCACAACTAATGACCTTATTATTACACTTTCAGACACAGTGTCTGATGGGGATCGTCTATGGATAGGACTACATAATGATAATGGCGAAATAGGAAACTTCGAATTTCATGAATCGGATACCCATGATCAACTGATTACTAGTTCGTCATTTGATATCGAAAAGTATCCGCCAACTCATTATCATGTTACATCAGGTGGTTTTTACACCTTAATCTTCAATGGTGGTGGCTTTACAGATAGCCCAAACCCTACGCTAGTCTTAACACGAGGTTCCACCTATACATTTTTGATAGATGCAAACGGAAAGGCATTTCACATCACACGTTTTCAAACTTCGGGTTCATACAGTGCCTATGACAAAAGGATTACTAATAATGGAACGAGGTCAGGACTGATTACTTTTACAGTCCCCATGGATGCACCTGATAAATTACACTATAATGGAGGTCACGATACACATGGAATCATTAATATTATTGACTAAATACTTCACTCCAAAACTTTTAGCTTCCGGATATATCTGTATACAAAATCATGATGTTCACGTCACGTGAACACTCTTAAGATGTGAACAAGACTGATGTTTATAAATAAGCAATTGCAGTTGGCAAAAAACTGGCAATATTTTGCCGTTTCTATGCCTTTTAAGGATATTAAGGCAGAATATTGATATTATCGGTAATATATTGCCGATTAATTAGGAATCCCCCTTAAGGTTCCAATGTTTTGAAACACCTTGACTTTTGAGCATAAAAAAACCTGATGAATTTCATCAGGTTTTGCAGAGGCGGAGGGATTGTTTTTAAACAACATAAAATACTGTACATCAATTTATTATGTGTATTTAAATTTAATAGGTGAAACAAAGGTGAAACACTTTAGGCAATCCCTTTTGGATTTGAACCTCCGTCCCTCCTTCAAAAAAATTTATTTTTATTGAATTTAATTCTGACTTTGCTCGAAAATTTGAATAATACCTCCCGATTTACTCATATTTATCTTTATGCAAAATTTCTTTATCACTCATAATAGTGGCTTGAAAGGTACTAAAAAACTAAAAGTATATTTAAGCTAGGTGCCAGATTAATCCAGCAAATGTTTCACCATCATTAAATGTTTCACCTCGATTGAATTTTCCTTATATGTGCACAAAATTATGCGTGTTCACGTAACGTGAACACGCAAAAACTGTGAACAGCGTAAAATGGCCATGAAGCTTACACCATGTTCATATTCATTCTTTTTAATCTATCCTCATAGTAATTAGCATATAGGCTTTTACATTCATTACTTAAATATGACTGCTTAATAAGCTGGTGAACAGATTTATTTACTGTAGTAAATTCAGCTAATATTTTTCTAATTCTTGAATCCTTAATGCCAATTTTTTGACCAAACTCAAAGAAGTCTTGGTAAGTATAAAAACCAGAAGCCTCGAAGGCGCTTGAAAAGCCGTCTGTCAATAAATCCAGTGCCATGTCTGATTCACTTGGTGTATGAATACGAGTGCACAACAGGTCATAAATGGGTGTCAAAACATAATCCCCTTGTTCGGATTGCAACACAGAGAAATTTTTTAAATGAGCATCACCATTTGAGAATACATAATTGAACAGAATCATCCGAAAGAATTTCTCTAGCTCTATTTTATAGGTAGGAATATATTTTTGGATGAGTTCAGCAATCTCCTCATAAGATAAGTCATACTTGTAGTTCTGCCCATGCGTTTCAGAAGTCATCTGCGCTATTTGTGCAAAATCTTCTTGTTGGATTTTGTGATTATGAGTTTGGTCAAACCTACGCACTATATAAGCTGGACTACCATCTCTAAAACCCACCAAAGCATTGGCAGGGACATTCATTTTAAATAACTGCTTAGCGATTTGCATAGTGAGATGCTCATTTGCTGGCGCTTGATCCAAGAACTTGAATGTGCCAGTAGGAATGGGTTTAAGAATGTACTGTCCTCCAGTATCCGTCAGTTTTAATTCGTCATCTTCTAATCTCAGTGAATATTTTACCTGAACTCCTGAAATAGATATCTTCTTTGTATGCTCTAGATAAGAATCAGATTTCTCTGCATAAGGAGAATTAAAAGACAACTCGTGCGCTACTTTTTGACCATCAAAAAGCTTTTGCAAACATTTTTTGCAAAACCCAATTTCAACTTCTTTCAAACAGCCCGGACAATTCATTCTGATAATTCTTTTACTGTGATAGCACCAATGGTATCATTTTTAGCAGTTTTCATTAATAAGCTAAAATGATCTTTTTCATCAATTTTCAATAGCCTACACTGGGTCAACTTGTTAACTCCTTCCGATAAAAGCCCAAAAAAGAAAGGAAATAGTACTTTGGATCTATAAATTTCTTTTGATTTAGGAAGTGTTAAACTGATTGCTGAGGTCTCAGCGTTTGCTAGATATTCTTCCTCATATTGAAATAGATATTCACCCTCCTTAGTTTTTTCTAAGTAGCCCGCTAATACTTTATTGTTATATATAGCAGCCTTCCTACTCATTTGATCACATTAATATCAATTGACAAACCTAACACCTCACAGATTTTCAACAAACTGTCCAATCCTGGATTCTCTTCTCCTTTTTCAATGGAACGCAATGCTCTCTCTGATATTCCAGAAATATCAGCTAGATCTTCCTGCGTAATTTTGAGGAATCTCCTCCTTTCTCGTATGCTATTTCCTAATTCTTTTTTATCCATTCCAGCAATATTTTGCCGATTACGGACAAATATCAATAAAAAAGAATCGAAATCAAACAAAACGGCAATATTTTGCCGATTATATGTTTTATGAGGATATTAAAGCCGGATTGTTAGATTATCGGCAATATATTGCTGGTTTATTTAGGCTTAAATATAAATTTTAAGCATAAAAAAACCCTGACAGCTTTCACTATCAGGGTTAGCTAATTGCAGAGGCGGAGGGATTCGAACCCCCGGTACCTCGCGGTACATTGGTTTTCAAGACCAACGCAATCGACCACTCTGCCACGCCTCTAAAATGTAAAAATGATTTGCTTTGTGCGAATCGGATTGCAAATGTAGGTGAAAATATTTTTTGTGCAAACGGAATCTTAAAAAATATTATTCAGCTTTAATTTTATTCTTTTTCCTGGCTTTTTCTAAACTCACATTCAACTGCAATCCTACAATTAAAAATAAAGACAAAAAGGAAAACCAGATCATAATGGCTATTAAAGCTCCTATTGAACCATAAAGTTTATTGTAAGTCCCGAAATTATTGATGTAAAAGGAAAACCCAAAAGAAACGGCCAAGCATAAAAAGGTGGCCAATATGGAGCCGGGATTAAAAAAGTGCCATCTCTTATGGATAGCGGGCGCCCAATAATAAATAACGGAAATCGCTATCTGGAAAAGGAAGAATATAACCAAAAACCTTAAGCCAATGAAAATATAGACTTCGAAACTATCGCTTATAATTCCAAAATCCTCCAAAAAGTATATCAACTGCTGTGCAACAATCAGTAAGACTATTGATAAAGATAGTACAAAAGCCAATAAAAAAGTTAAGCCAATCGCTATTGCTTTAGCCTTAAAAAATCCTCTGCTGTCTTTAGTGCGATAGGTTTTATTAAAAGCCGTCATTAATGCACTAGTGCCATTGGTAGCAAAATAAAGCGCAAAGATAAAACCAACTGATAGCAGTCCTCCCCTCGATTTGGACAATATATCCAAAATGGTGGATTCGGCCTCTTGATATATCGATGGTGGCATGGTTTCCTGAAGCAAGCTCATCACCTCCTCGGTCAAATTATCAATAGGCAATTCAGGAATCAATGTAAATAAGAATATAATGGCAGGGAAAATGGCCAATGTAAACTGAAATGCCACATTATTGGCTCTTTCAATCAAATTATGGTCACTTAATTCATCAATAAAAATCTTGATTAAAGTAAAATAAGAAACGCCACTCCTTTTCAAGCGCTTTCGTTTTAAGAAGTGTATTGTACTCCTTAAAAAGCCAATGGACATTATGATTCTTAAATACTTAAACTTCATTTGAAAATAGGATGCATAATTTTAGCCAATATTTCGGGCATATGACAAGGTTTTCCCGTATTTCTATCCACAAAGACCAAAACAGTATACCCTTTATGGATTATTTTATCTTCCTTAAAAACCTCATATTCATATCGAATCCTGGTATCGGGTAATTTAGGAATAGATAATTTTATAGTCAATTCATCGTCATATCGGGCAGGCCTTAAATATTTGGAGTAATTCTCCAATACCGGCATTATCACACCTTCCTCTTCTATTTCCCTATAGGACAACCCTAAGCTTCGGATAGACTCTGCCCTGGCCACTTCAAAATAAGTAGCATAATTTCCGTAATAAACATAACCCATTTGGTCGGTTTCGGCATAGCGAACCCGCAACTTGTGTTCAAATTGATACATAAACTATTTGTAAATATTTGAGCTGTTCAAAGCATTTTGATAAGCCCTTGCATTAATATTATGCTGCCTTAAGTTGGTTGCAAAAGCATGATAGCCAGAAAAATCAGGCTTTGCACAGAAATATAAGTAATTGTGCTCCTCAGGATTTAAAACTGCATCGATGGATTCAATTTCCGGTAAATTTATAGGGCCCGGGGGCAATCCTTTATATTTATACAAATTGTATGGTGAATCTACTTTCTTATGAACATTTAACACCCTTTTGATGGTGAAATCCCCAACCGCATAAACCACCGATGGGTCTGCCTGCAAAAGCATATTTCTATCCAATCTATTCAAATAAACCTCGGCAATCTTTGGTCTTTCATCTGGCTGTATACTTTCGGCTTGTACAATTGACGCCAGCGCACTAACTTCTGTTGGAGAAAGTCCTAAAGCTTCTGCTTTTCGCTTTCTTTCATCATTCCAAAAGCTTTGATACTCTGCATACATTTTATCAAATAATCTCTTTTCAGAAATGGTGTAATATACCTCATAAGTGTTAGGGATAAACATGCTCAATATATTATCCTGCGTAAAACCATAAGCACTTACCAGGGAATCGTTATTCAACAAATTCAAAAACTCGGCTGAATCAGCCTGCAAATTATCCGTTATCTTGCCTGCCAATTCAGGCTTCAGCCGAACATTATTAAAAGTGGTGGCAGTTGGTACTTGATTCCCTGCCCTCAGCATTCTAATCGCCTGGAGATTGGTCATGTCCTTTCTCATCAAATAACGGCCAGGCTTCATATTTTCTTGGTAGTCCAAAATTTTAGCCACAAAACTAAAAGAGAGCATATCATTCACTATCCCTCTTTCATAAACAATGTCTTGTAAATCTTGAAAATCCATGTCTTCTTTAATCAAAATCACCTCGTCACCTTTTTCCACCAAAATATTTTCAGCAAAAAAGACCTGATAAAAATAGAAAACAAAGGAGGTGATAAGAATAGAAAACACTATCACAAAGCCTATTAGAAATTTATTTCGCTTCATATAATTTTTATTGATACAATTTAAAATGCAAATTTAAGGATTTTGTTTGGGCTTGAACTATTCTATTTAATTTCAAATTGATTAATATTGTGTATGGCAGCTGAATTTATCAAATTATTCGAAGAAAATCCTGACCCAAGGAAAATCCAACAGATAGTTGACCTTTTAAGAAATGGGGCAGTAATTATTTATCCTACCGACACTATTTATGGATTGGGTTGTGATTTGACCAACCGAAAAGCCATCGATAAATTGTGTTGGGTGAAAGGCATTAAGCCTGGGAAAATCAACCTTTCATTTATTTGTGAGGATATGAGCCACATTTCTGATTATGTGAAAAATCTTTCGACCCCAACTTTTAAGTTGATGAAGAAAAATTTGCCAGGCCCTTTTACGTTTATTTTACCGGCCAATAGTAATGTGCCTAAAATCGTCAACGCCAATAAAAAAACCGTGGGGATCAGGATCCCGAACAATAATATTCCAATAGCATTAGTAAAAGCTTTGGGTAATCCACTTATTACCACTTCCATAAAGGATAATGACGACATAGTGGAATATCCAACCGACCCGGAGGATATTTACGAAGCTTTCAAAAACTTGGTTGATGTGGTAATTGATGGTGGTTATGGAAACAATAATCCATCCACCGTAATAGATTGCACCAAAGAGCCTGCTGAAATTGTGAGAGAAGGTTTAGGCGAAATCATTTTATAAATTTCCGAGGAATTAATTCTAAATGCAGAAATCCATTTTAATAGAATTACAGTATTTACCCTCCATAGCATTTTTTTCAAGCCTAGTGGGAAAAGAGGAATTGATACTGGAAGCAAATGAATTTTTCGAAAAGCAAACTTATCGAAATAGATGCCATCTGTTATCTTCCCAACAGGTTGAAATTTTAACGGTCCCGCTTCAGGGCGCTAATAAAAAAATTAAAACAAAAGACATAAAAATAGATAAAAGCCAAAATTGGAATAAAAAACACTGGCGAAGCATTCAAACTTGCTATGGGAAATCACCATTTTTTGAATTTTTTGCTGATGAATACCAACCTATTTATGAAAAGGATTATCTTTATCTATGGGATTTAAATTTAGACTTACTGACAATCTGTCTCAAAATCACAGGTCAAAAGATAATAATCACCGAAAGTGGCAGTTATGAAAAAAATGTTTCGGGAAACGTTATGGATGCCAGGTCGTTTATACACCCTAAAAAACCTGATTATTTAAATCAATTTTATAAACCTACAGCCTACGGTCAGAGTTTTGGCAACAATTTTGAACCGAACTTAAGTATTATAGATTTGTTGATGAATGAAGGACCTAATGCAAAAACTGTCATTCAGCAGTCAAATTTTAAATAAATTAAACCTTAGGTTTTTTATTTAGTTTTTATAATAGTTACATTTAAATATGCCTTTGGGCATTAAGTTAGAATATCGAGCAGTAAGCATATGGAAGCAAAATTTTCAAACAGAGTTAAAGAGGTAATTTCTTTGAGCCGTGAAGAGGCACTTAGATTAGGCCATGACTATATTGGTACAGAACACTTACTTTTAGGAATGGTAAGAGAAGGGGAAGGTGTGGCAATCAGTCTCTTGAAAAAGCTTGGCGTTTCGCTCGATGAACTTCGAGGGGAATTAGAACGAAGCACAAGAGGAACCGCAACGAACAACGTAAAAAATCTAGCCAATATACCGTTGACAAAGCAGTCCGAAAAAGTATTGAAAATCACTTATTTGGAAGCTAAAATTTTTAAAAGCCAGTTAATCGGAACCGAACATTTATTATTATCCATATTGAGGGATGAAGATAATATCGCATCTCAAGTTATGGAGAAATTTGATGTAAACTACGATGTGATAAAAGAGCTTTTAGAATATCAAACGCAAAATCCTATGGCATCTTCCGACACTGAGGATAGCGATGAGGATTCAGGTAAAATTTTCGGGGGCGGGCCAAGAGATACCGGATCAGGTTCCGGAGGATCTAAGTCTAGCGAAAAATCCAAGACCCCTGTTTTGGATAATTTCGGACGCGATTTGACTAAAATGGCGGAAGAAGATAAGTTAGATCCTATCGTAGGTCGTGAAAAAGAAATTGAGCGTGTAGCCCAAATTTTATCCAGAAGAAAAAAGAACAACCCGATTTTAATTGGTGAGCCAGGTGTTGGTAAAACCGCCATCGCAGAAGGTTTGGCTTTAAGAATTGTTCAAAGAAAAGTTTCCAGGGTTCTTTTTGGTAAAAGAGTGGTGACTTTGGATTTAGCTTCATTAGTAGCCGGAACAAAATATAGAGGGCAGTTTGAAGAAAGAATGAAAGCCGTAATGAATGAGTTGGAGAAATCTCCTAATGTGATCTTATTCATTGATGAGTTGCACACCATAGTGGGTGCAGGTGGCGCTTCAGGTTCTTTGGACGCCAGCAATATGTTTAAACCGGCATTAGCCAGAGGAGAAATTCAATGTATTGGTGCTACCACATTAGATGAGTATCGTCAATATATCGAAAAAGATGGTGCATTAGCCAGACGTTTCCAAATGGTAATGGTAGACGCTACCACGCCTGAAGAAACAAGGGAAATCCTAATGAACATCAAGGATAAATATGAGGAACATCACAATGTTAATTTCACGGATGAGGCAATTGAATCATGTGTGAAATTAAGTGATCGATATATTTCTGATAGATTTTTGCCTGATAAAGCTATTGATGTAATGGATGAGGCAGGCGCTCGAGTACACTTGAACAATATTCATGTTCCAGATTCTATAGTAAAACTTGAAGCTTCAATTGAAGATATCAAGAAAGAAAAAAATCAGGTGGTTAGAAGCCAAAAATATGAAGAGGCGGCTCGACTTAGAGATACAGAGAAAAAACTTATTGAAGAGCTAGAGAGCGAAAAAAGAAAATGGGAGGAAGACACTAAAGCTAAGCGATATACCGTAAAAGAAGAAAATGTAGCGGAAGTTATTGCTATGATGACAGGTGTTCCAACCAAGCGAGTAGCTCAGAATGAAAGCGTTAAGCTGAAAGGAATGGGCGATGATTTGAAAAAGCAAGTTATCGGTCAAGATGAAGCGATTGGAAAACTATCTAAAGCCATTCAAAGAACAAGAATTGGATTGAAAGACCCTAAAAAGCCAATTGGTTCATTTGTTTTCTTAGGCCCGACTGGTGTGGGTAAAACTGAGCTGGCAAAAGTTCTTTCTACTTATTTATTCGATAAAGAAGATGCTCTTATCAGAATTGATATGAGTGAATATATGGAGAAATTCTCTGTGTCAAGATTGGTAGGTGCGCCTCCGGGCTATGTCGGCTATGAAGAAGGTGGTCAATTAACTGAAAAAGTAAGAAGAAAACCTTATTCAGTTGTGCTTTTGGATGAGATTGAAAAAGCTCACCCTGATGTATTCAACTTATTGCTGCAAGTATTGGATGACGGTATCTTAACCGATGGGCTCGGAAGAAGAGTTGATTTTAGAAATACGATCATTATCATGACTTCCAACATTGGAGTTCGTGACTTGAAAGATTTTGGAGCAGGAATTGGTTTCTCAAATAGCGCCAAAGAAGACAACTCAAATGAGGTAATGAAATCCACTATTCAAAATGCACTGAAAAAAGCTTTCAGTCCTGAGTTTTTGAATAGACTAGATGATGTAATTGTATTTAATCATCTTGAAAGAGGGCATTTACATAAAATCATTGATATCTCATTGAAGAAAGTCTTTGACAGAATGTTGTCGTTAGGTTATGATATTGATTTAACCGAGGCTGCCAAAGATTTCTTATCTAAGAAAGGTTATGACCAGCAATATGGCGCAAGACCACTGAACAGAGCCATCCAGAAATATCTGGAAGACTTGGTTGCAGAAGAAATCTTAAATGAAAATATAAAAATTGGTGACTCCATTATAGCAGATCATGATGGCAAGAGTGAAACACTCTTTATCAAGTCGAAGAAAAAGAAGAAGGAAGATAAGAAGAGCAAGAAAGACCAAGATAAAGAGGACACTAATAAAGAAAACAAAAAAGAGGCTGATTAATCAGCCTCTTTTTTTTTGAGAAATTATAAATCTAATTCCTTTTTTTCCATGCGTCATCCTCACTAAGGTGGGGATCTATCCATTTTAATCTCTGATTAAAATATGGTCTGGCCTATCAACCATAATTCCATTAAAACCACCAAAACTTACATCTGTAAACCACTTTATCCATCCTTACATTAGCCACACTGATAGCTTAAATATTGCACTTAAACGATAAAATATATACTTATTTTGAATTAAAGCTGATTTAAGCGAGATTTACAACAGATAAAATTACTAAATCATGCATACAACCACCGTGGACAAAACCAATATCATCGAAAAATTCAGCAAGCAAATAGAATTAAGTAATGCTTCTTATAACGAATGGAAAATAGGAATTGCTTCTTTAGAAAGAGTTTCAAGACTAGAGGTACAGGAAGAAATTTTCTATCAGTTCTGCGACATGGATATCGCAAAAGAAATTTTATTCAATTTTATTGCTCAAGGCGTGCAGACTTGCAAAATGAGCAAATCCAATTTTAACGGGATTTATCTTTACAGATAAAATAGCTGTAAGGGGAGGATTCGAACCTCCAAGGAGTAGTTAGGCTACAGGTTTTCACTATAAACTGCTATGCAAATTATTGTGAAACTACTGCGCTTTATCCCAAACCTCCACCCCCGAGACAGGAGGGCATGTTTGCCAATTCCATCACCTTACAATATTTAATCT
>JBNJFX010000044.1:0-37662 GCA_051747245.1 Bacteroidota bacterium | reverse complement strand
ATTTCCTTGGTGTCCACGGCCGGGTCACAAGAGCCGTTCCCGCTTACGGTCATGGTGAGGGTAACGACATTGCCGGCATCGGTAGGGTCAGGAGAATAAGTAGGCGTAAGGGTATTGGCATCGGTCAAGGAACCATTACCATTATCGGTCCAAAGAATACCGTTGTCATTGGTAGCCCCGGCATCACCAACGGTATACGGGGTATCTACACAAACCTCATCTGCCGTTCCTGCATCTGCAGTAGGGGCATCAGTGATGGTAATATCCTTGGTATCCACGGCTTCAGTACAGCTACCATTTCCGCTGACGGTCATGGTCAGTGTAACAGTGGTGGCCTCATCGCCAGTTCCAGGTGTATAAGTAGGGGTAATGGTGGTTTCATCGGTCAAGGAACCGTTCCCGTTATGCGTCCATAATATGCCATTGTCATTAGTGGCTGAAGCATCACCAACGGTATACGGGGTATCCACACAAACCTCATCGTCTGCCCCTGCATCTGCAGTAGGCACATCAGTGATGGTAATATCTTTAGTGTCCACGGCTTCAGTACAGCTACCATTTCCGCTGACGGTCATGGTCAGTGTAACAGAGGAAGCTTCATCGCCAGTTCCAGGCGTATAGGTAGGGGTAAGGGTGGCGTCATCGGTCAAGGAACCGTTCCCGTTATGTGTCCATAAAATAGCACTGTCATTAGTGGCTGAAGCATCACCTACGGTATACGGGGTATCCACACAAACCTCATCATCCGCTCCTGCATCTGCAGTAGGGGCATCAGTAATGGTAATATCCTTGGTGTCCACGGCCGGGTCACAAGAGCCGTTCCCGGAAACGGTCATGGTCAGTGTAACAGAGGAAGCTTCATCACCAGCCCCGGGCGTATAAGTAGGGGTAAGGGTAGTGTCATCGGTTAAAGAACCGTTTCCATTATGTGTCCATAAAATAGCACTGTCATTAGTGGCAGCGGCATCGCCAACGGTATAAGGAGTATCCACACAAACCTCATCAGCGGCCCCAGCATCGGCAGTAGGAGCAGGTGTTATAGTGATTTCCTTGGTGTCCACGGCCGGATCACAAGAACCGTTCCCGCTTACGGTCATGGTGAGGGTAACGACATTGCCGGCATCGGTAGGGTCAGGAGAATAAGTAGGCGTCAGGGTATTGGCATCGGCCAAAGTACCATTACCATTATCGGTCCAAAGAATACCGTTGTCATTGGCAGCAGCGGCATCGCCAACGGTATACGGGGTATCTACACAAACCTCATCAGCCGCCCCAGCATCGGCAGTAGGTGCATCGGTGATGGTAATATCTTTAGTGTCCACAGAATCAGTACAGCTACCATTTCCGCTGACGGTCATGGTCAGTGTAACAGTGGAAGCTTCATCTCCAGCCCCGGGTGTATAGGTAGGGTTAAGGGTGGCATCATCGGTCAAGGAACCGTTCCCGTTATGCGTCCATAAAATAGCACTATAATTAGTGGCAGCAGCATCGCCAACGGTGTACGGGGTATCCACACAAACCTCATCGTCTGTCCCTGCATCAGCTGTTGGAGGAGTGTCAATAAAAACATCTATAGGATAAAATTGCTCAGGACATGGATTTGGAGCCCCTGCTGTTAAAGCTCTGTATTTGACAGTTACTGTAGTTCCATAGTCATCTTCAACAGGTAAGTAATCAACGGTGGAATAGGTTGATGTTGTATTGGTATTGTCTAAAGATCCATTTCCCGATTCAATAACCCAGTTTCCTGTAACAGTTGAACCTTCAAAATCAGCCCTTAAGTCAATGACATCTGTACCACAACTATTAGTAGGCCCTGTCATAGAAGCTTTTGGTAATTCATAAATATCAATAGTATCTTCTTCTATTGCTTCTTGGCAAGAATTAGTAGTTTCTGCAACAAATTGAAATATTATTGACCCATAATAAGATCCATTTGGTTCGTATGTAGCAACAAATTCACCAGAAACAAGACTAGTTGAAGACAATGTACCTGCAGTTGTATTTTCGCCTGATTTAATCTGCCAATCACCTGATGTTGCACCACCATCTATAGTACCTTTGAGTGTGATTGTACCGTCTTCGCATACATCAGTTGTGCTAGATGTGATAGTCGCTGTTGGTGGATTATCGATACTATAAATAATATCTTCAGAAACAATTCCACATGTCGTTCCTGGGTCAGAGGAAGTTAGTCTTAAAGTCACATTATTGCCAGCATCATTAACTGCAGGTTCGTATACTGCTGAAATATTACCAGCTTCATCATTAACGTTTGAGATGTTTCCTTCTCCTAAATAGCCATCACTGTCATTAGGTTCTATCGACCATGTAGCAGAGCTAGCACTTCCACTGTAAGTGCCCTCCAAATTGATATTTTCATTTTGACAATTTGAACCTGTTGTACTTGTTATATTTACGAATGCAGGTTCATCAATAGTAACGATTACATCATAAGTGGTATCTCCACATGGTCCCCCAGTTGCTGGGTCTTCAGCCGTAAATCTGAAAGTAATGTCAGTTCCATAATCAGCCGTCTCAGGGGTATAAGTGGCTGTTAGCGTATTTTCATTAGTTAAATTTGCTGTATTTCCACCAGTATCAATTTCCCAAAATCCTGAAGTAGCAGAACCACCTAAGGCTGCTGTAAGGTCAAAACTAGCATCCCCACAGGTGTTAAAGTCAGCTGGAATTGAAGCTGTTGGTTTTTCAAAAACGGAAACAGTTGTTTCTTCCAATACATTATCACAACTATTTGGAGAAGAAGCAACAAATTCAAAAGTGATGTCTCCAATAAAACCATTTGGATCAAATTCTGCCTCCCAATCACCTGTATTGTTAGCTGTAGCTGATAAATTCCCGTCAGTACCAGATTTTCTTCTCCATTCACCATTATCTGCAGATCCTGAGATATTTCCAATTAAGGTAAGTGTTTCGTCACTACATATTTCAGCAGGGAAAGTACCTATTTCAGCTATAGGCGGAGTTAAGAAATCAATTGTAATTTCGTCAAAATCAGCTGCACATGGTGCTCCTGGGTCATTAGTTGTTCCTGTAAGCGTTATTGTATTTCCTGAGTCCGAAAGTGCTGGTACATAAGTTGCCGAAGCAATACCACCACTTAGTGAAATATTATTAAATGAACCTCCACCATCTGTGGTCCAATCAACAGAAGAAGTAGCATCATTTACAGTTGCGCTTATATTTATTTCCTCAGTAACACAAACAGCAGTGCCATCTGCTGGAGTATCTATCACAATGTCTGGATTTTGTTTTACTTGAACTAGATTAAGATCCTTTACAGTAGGGCAGTCTGTACCATTGTCATAAGTTACTTCAATACTTACTACTTCATCTGGGGCAAATGAAGTAGCATCAAATGTTTTAGCTCCTGAATCTACTCCATCTCCGGCAAAATTCAGATCGGATTTGTCAGCTACTACACTCCCATCAACAGAAATATCCAGGGTAGTCAAGTCAAAATCTGTAGTACCATCACAAACTTCTGTAGGAGGGAAGTAATTATTGATGGTAGGTTGAGGGTTTACTATAATATCGAAAACTTCAGGAGGCCCCGTGCATCCATCTACCGTAGCAGTAACTTCTATTGTGGCTACTAAATCTGTTGAGCCTGTATTGCTTTTTGTTGTAAAATTAAGAGATGAAGAATTACCTGAAGTTGAAGATAATCCAATATCATCACCTGTTTTTGTCCAATTAAATGAGGCACCCGATACATTAGATTTGAATTCGATAAGTACTAACTCCTGTGGACAGAAGTTAATCTGACCTGCAATTGGGGTAGCTTCAGACTCTGCTGTTGTTTCTGGGTTGATGATAGTTATGGCAACAGTTTCGGTATCATCAGGACAGGCAGTGGCTCCAACTGTGTATGTAAAATTATAGACACCAGCTGTATTAACAGATGCATCTAAAGTTGAGCCGGAAAATCCATTTGCCCCATCCTCATTGCTCCATGTTCCACCGGTATCATAAGTATCTAAAGTGGTGAATAAATCATAATTGTTTTCTGTTATACATATAGTAGTATCTGTGGCTGTTCCTGCATTTGGGCTTGGTTCTACTGTAATGGTAACCGTTTCAGAATCTGAAGGGCAATCTTCTCCGGTAACGGTATAGGTGAAAAGGTAATCTCCTGGGGCAACAGCTGAAACATCAAAGAAATTACCTCCGAACAGTGCACCTGATCCACTATCATCATTCCAAGTTCCATCGCCATCCTGATCAGATAAACGATTATTTAAATCAATAGAGCTACTGGTTTCGCAAACTGTTAAATTAGAGGCTGTACCCGCATTGGGTAATGCTTCTTTTGTAATAAAAACTGATATAGAATCCGTAACACATTTTTCACCGGTATTAGAAACTGAATAAACAAATTCATGTGTACCAGTGGGTGCAGAATTCATGTCAAGTTCATCTACATTAAAGGCTGCTCCAGCCGTACCATCAACATTTGTCCAATCTCCACCTGTATCTTCCCCTGTAATTCTATCGTATAAATTAATTACTGTGGTGTTTGTCTCACATAATGTCAAAGGAGGTTCAGCTGCTCCTGCAAAAGGTTGTGAATCTATGGAAATAGTAACGGTTTCACTTTCTGTACAAACCCCATTGTTCACCTCATAAGTAAAATTGTAGTTCTCTTCTGTTGTTAATGCATCAATATTTAAACTGTTACCAGATAATGCAGCTGTTGCGTCATCATCTAACCAAGTCCCTCCTGAATCGTGACCGCTTAAAGTCGTGAAAAGGTCAAATAAACCTGAATTAGCACAAACGGTAGTATTGGTGGCTGTACCCGGATTTGGAGCTGCCACTATCTCAATAGTTACAGTTTCTGAATCATCAGGACAAACGGTTCCTGCAACTGTATAAGTAAAATCAAAGGTGCCCACACCTGCTACAGAAGCATCCAATGTACTGCCAGTTAATGCAGCTGTGCCATCATCATCATTCCATGTTCCTCCTGAATCATTTCCAGTGAGTGTGCTGAATAAATCAAAAGCTAAATTAGTATCGCATATACTTGTATTGCTTGCAGTGCCTGCATTTGGAGATTTTTCAACAGTGATTTGAACAGTAACAGATTCATCGGCACAAGAATTATTGCTTACCGTATATTCAAAGTCATAAACTCCTTCACCTGCTGAAGAAGCATCAAAAGTACTTCCGCTTAATTGACCTGATGGAGTTGCTGTGATTTCAGTCCAAACACCACCTGAATCATGTCCGGAAAGAGTAGTAGATAAATCAAAAGCTGTTTCAGTATCACAAATCGTTTGATCAGTGGACGTACCTGGATTTGGGATAGCTTCAATAGTAAGTTCTACTGTTGAGGATACCGTGCATGTACCAGTAAATTCATAAGTAAAACTATAAGTATTCCCAGCAGTTAATTGGGTAGCGTCCACTAAGTTATCAGTTAAAGCACCGGTTGTATTATCATCCAGCCATGTTCCCCCAGGGTCTTCTCCTGAAAGTAATGTGAATAAATCAAATGCACTATTGTCTATACAAGCAAATCCATTGGAAGGTGTTCCAGGGTTATCACTGGCAGCTATAGTGATAGAAGTGGTTACTGTTTCAGTACAGGTACCGGTTGCATTGCTGACTTCATAAATAAAATCGTAAGTATTGCCTTGGGTTAAAGCGGTTGCATCCAATGCCCCATTAGTTATGGCTGCATCAGCTGTTCCATCTGGACTTGACCACGTGCCGCCTGAATCTTCTCCATCAATAGCTGAAAATAAATCGTAATTATTATCTGTTTCACAAACGTCAGGATCATTTGGAGTCCCGGTATTGGGTAGGGCATCTACCGTAATGCTTACCATTTCGGTGTCATCAGCACAAGGGGGTGCAGAAACTGTATAAGTATAATCATACGTTCCCGTACCTAATGAATTTGGATCAATTAATCCATCTGTTATCACATTGTTTCCGGCATCAGTCCACGTTCCACCACCATCTGCGCCACTTAGGGTATTGTTAAGATCAAAAGAAGTTTGGTCTATACAGACATTGGTGTTGGTGGCTGTACCTGCATTGGGATGTACTGTTGATAAATCACCGTGAGAAATATTATCACCTGATTGATCTCCATTTATATCGGCATCTGCATAAAAACTTAAGCCCGTGCTTTGAGGTACTCTCAGTAAATCTACATTAGATACTGTAGTGCTACCTGTATAGCTAATTTCAATATCTCGGATAATAAATCCTTGTCTATTATTAGTTTGCTCTAACTTATAATAGACCCTAATGTAATTTTGCTTAATTTCAATCCCCGTATCTGAAAATCTACCGTTTGGGTCAATTAAAGCTAGGGTACCTGTGTTTTCCTTAAAACTAAAATCTGTGGGAGCAGCAAGCTCAAAAATTTGGACGTTAGTATTAGTGCCAAAAGCATTTGTATTGGTACCTTCATCTACAGTAATATCTGAAAGTCCAACAAAAGAACCATCTTCACATATATCAACAGGGTCAGCAGGTGTTACGGTGACCTGTGCATAACTTTTCCCCACTAATAAGAAGCTTAAAAGTGTAAGGGCAACAGATAAGAATTTGATATGTCTGTAAAAGTGTTTCGTAACTTTTTAGTTTAGTGTGACTTACAATATAATGATTTGGGGAGGAATCAGCAAATTTATATCTAATAATAGAATTTTACTAAAATTTTATCTTCATTAAACCTATGGCGGTCGAATTATTTTCGAATTCCTTCTGTGAAAGAATAACTACTACATTATTCGGTTCACACTTAATCTTTTCAATATCATAGAAACCTGTACTTGGAAATTGAATATTTTGAATTTCCAATTCTTTATTTTCGTCAGGTACTTCAATAGGGTCTCCCGAGGGAGAAAACTTTAATAAGTGTGAAAAATTATTTAAAGTTCCCTCTTCAACTGTAGCCATTATAATATTTTCATCTTCGTCTTCTGCCAAACTGCTCACTATTGTTCCATAGCCATTAAAGGTAAATATTTTTTGATCTGTAAAATTATTTTCATTCGTGTATTCTTTGGTGATTAGGAACAATGAATCTTGCGCTTCACTAATATAATTTCCTGCGATATAGGTTTTTCCATTTGAATGATGTAGTACATTCCCAAATTTTTCATCCATGTCTGAACCAATATCATTTATGGGTTCGCTTGTACTTGATTCTATATCTGTATAAATATTCCAGCTAATATTTTCCGAATCAACAGCATCTGGCGTCCCATTTTGATTTTGTCTGTTGATTTGGCCATAAACTACGTAAATAGCATTGTCTGAATTACCTTCTAAGACTTTTATACTTTTTGAATCATTATTATAATTTAAGACATCAGGTTTTTGCCTAATCATTTGGATGTCAATATCAGAGGTATCCGAAAAATTTACAGAGTTCCAATCATATATTCTAGTGATTTTATTGAATCTTCCAGTTGGGGACTCCCTTATCTGGCCAACTGTTATCAAATGAGGCGGCAATAGAATCATATCATTGAGTTGAACAGGCGTATTTTGGTCATCTGTAATCACCTTTATTTCTGCGGAAATTGAATCTTCAGCAAGTGCATTTTCCGCTCTAACCGGAACTCCTTCCATATTAGTTTTAATTAATATGTTTTGTTGAACATTAGCTTGAGAAGCTTCTGTTCTTCTATGTCCTAAAATAACTAAGGAGTTATCGTTTTCATTTATTTTTAATTTTACACCTTCATCGAAAAATGGGGTGTTGATTCTATTAAAATTTCTTTGAATTCCATCTGGGGCAACATTTATTATAATAATATCAGAGTTTTCATTGGTTTTAATATTTCCAAGAATGATATAGCCACTTTGATCGGGTTTGCATATAAAGTCAATGGCCTCAACATTTTCAGAAACTGCGTAAAGTTTATCGAAACTTGAGATCTCATCTTGAGGGAAGGGATCCAATTGACATGAAATTGTCAAGGATAACCAAATTAAAATAAATATGTATAAATTCTTTCTCATTTAAAATTGAAAAAAGGTAGGTTAAAAGTTAAACTTATTTGATAAACCATATTAGTATAATCATCTTCTTTTAAAACCATACCGTTTGCAATGGTATTTCTGAAAACAGACTCTCTAGCTTCTGCATTAAGGTGGTGAATAAAGTATTGACAAACCCCAAATTTAATTTCCCCATAATTTTCTCCTAATTTGATCATGGTTCCCAAGTTTGCAGAAGCCCCCACATTGAATTTTACTCTTCTGGAGGATATTTTTAATTCGTCAATATTTTCATTTTCTACAGTTGTAGAATAACTACTTAAATAATCTAGGATTGTATAACCAATATTATAACGACCTACTGAACCTAGTTCAATAAATGGTTTCCACTTATAATAATCCTTCATATATCTTAAGTTGATGTTTAGATTTACACCATTATTACTTAAGTCATAACTAATATCAGTAAAATTTTCTTCTGTATTTTCGGGATTATTATCGTTAATGTAAATATTCTTTTCTTTATAATGGAACCTTTGATTTTGAAATTGAGCCTCGACTCCAACTATCCAGTTTTTTGTCAATGGGTATAAAAATTGCACTCCTACTTGTGGATAAGATAATTTGCTTGAATATTTAGCTGAATGATTAGATTCAATAGGATTTGAGTTTCGGTCTGAAACGACTTGAATATCATTTAAATTAACACCAAAAGTTAATCCAATATAGTATTTAGCATCCGTATCGATTTTTCTGTATAGGGAATAAAGCTCTGAAGGGTCTACATTCTGCTTTACTTGAAAATCTGTTTTGATGTTTAATAATTTTATAAAAGTATCCCGTGCTTTTTCTTGTTGGTTGATATTGATATAGGTAAGCGTAAGTAAACGTAAGGCATCAATTTTTTCAGTTTTGCTAAAGCCCTCTTCCAAACAATCTGCCAATTTACCCGGTATAGCATATAGGTTTCCATTGGAATAATCTGCCCTCGCCTCATTGAGGTTTCTTTCACAGCTAGATTGAGCCATTAGCTCCGTGCTAATAAGGGTGAATATTAAGAACAGTAAATATTTATTCATCTACTTTGACTTTTAAAAACACTTTCTTCAAAAATAGGACTATATTCAATATCATCTCCTATATAACGATCCCATTCTTCAGGGGTAATGTCTCTGCTTAATTTGCTTTTTAGTGTTTCTGCCAGTACTTCACTCTTAATGGGGTAAAGTCTGAAAACCTGATCTTTACAACCAGCAAATATATGAGCTTCGTCCATTAAAGCAATAGCATTTACCCAAGAGCCCGGTTCATTGATAATCATAGGGAATTCATCAGGATCGTCAAGGTTCCACATTCTTATGGTTCCTTTGGTACTGGCTGATATAACTTGTCTTTCGGATTCATTGAAAGTAATATCAGTCATAATTTCGCCATCACTTCCCCTAAGTGAGATTGAATTCTCTGAATTATAATTTTCATCAAAATAAAATAAAGTGACTTGCCCAGAATTATCACCTGCTGCAAGAATACCATTTCCCATTGCCAAAGAATGTATGGTTTTATTATTGGCTTCTCTTATAATTGTTTTACTCTCGCTTTCATTCGTGTTCCAAATTTCAATTTTTCCGTTATTGTTTCCTGTGGCTAACAAATTTTCATTTATGATTTCCATATCATAAATTCTGCTTTTGGCATCAATAAATGGTGATAATTCATTATCCTGAAATTGGTAAATCATATTGTCAGATGCAGAAAGGTAAAAATCTGTAGATCCTTTTTTAAATGCAACATCAAAAGCGTAACTACCCGGTAGGCTGTGCTTTTCCACTGTCCTTATTCGTTTAGATATATCAATAACATAGAAATCCGAACCATCAGTTAATGCTATTAGCTTTTGATTGTTTTCATCTACAAATATTTTTTTAACAAATACCCCTTCTTCGTCAAAAATCACAATACTACGGTTGGCTGACAAGTTATCAACTTCCCAGGCATTTATCCTTCCTGAAGTTCCGGTAGTATATAAATATTTGTTCTGTACAAATTGTAATGAACGTACATCCGATGAGGTGCTTTTAAATGCATCATAGTAATTGTCATCAAAATTTTTCACTGCATAAAACAATCCATTATAGATGTCATTATTGCTATCATAGCCTTCATTATTGATGTTAAATTTAAAGCCTAAATAAGCTAACAGCCCTTGGAGTTGGTCATCTTCCATTTGCAATGATTTTACGGCCAATGATTGGGCAATAGCCCTCAAACTCAATTGCTCAGTATTTTTCTTTTCTTTTTGTAAATCAATGTTGGTTTCAGCTAATTTCTTTTCTCTTTCTTGTGCAATTTCGGTTTGCCTCATGGCCAATTCTGCCTGCTCATTCGCCTCTTTTCTTGCCTTTTCCTCCGTTTTTTTGGCATCCATTGCAATCAAATAGTTGTACTCGGCTCTGTTTCGTTCATTATTAGCCCTTAAACTTGATTTGTTAGCTTCAATTTGCTGCCTTTGAGCTTTCAACTCATTTTCTTTAGCTAATTCTGCCTGATTGTTGGCTTCTTCAGATTTTTGCTCTGCCAATTGTCTTTGTCTTTCTGCATAACTACTTTGGTTGAAAGCATAGAATAAGAGAATAATGGACAATACGGCAGCCGTACCCAATACCGCAGCTATAATTTTGGAGCGCTTTAGCCTCTTTTTTTGCAATAGCTCCTTTGTTTCTTGTTCCTTTTTGTAAGCTTCCTCGCTTTTGTTAAGGAACAGAATTACTGCTTCAAAATTATTTTCATACTGTAAAGCCCATTTTAATGTTGGCTTTGATTTATTTCTCCATTCAATTGCCAATTGCAAATCTGGTGGCCGCCACAGGCCGCCACTTCCTTGTTGATACTTTGAGGCAGCTTCCGAAAGTCTAAGGTATATTTGAGCAGCTTCTGATTCATTTTGAACCCAGTTGCGTAATCTATACCAAACCCTCATTAATGCCTCGTGACTGATATCAATTACCGATTCACCATTTAATTCAATATCTTCTCTAGGGGTAAGAAGTGCCCTTCCTTCAATTCTGAATTTATCAATGATATTAATTAAAATATGCTCTTCCTCATCAACAATCTGGGCAATCTCATTTAATGGAGTAGGTCTTCTAATTCCATCATTATCACTTCTTTTTTCAGTGATGGTTTTAAATAATTTCTCACAGATTAATTTTTCCTCTTCATTAAGTTCATAGAAGGCTTCATCGGCATGTCTTGATAAGGCTTCATTAACACCTCCGATGGCCTCATAATGAATAAAATCTAATTGATCTTTGGTGTCACCACTTTCAGCCCAATAATTCCAGGTTCGCATCAAAGCATGCTGCAATACGGGAAGTTGGTCATATCGGTCGCCCATATCGTTAAGCAATCTTTGGACTAACCTATTGGATATTTTTGCATCACCTACAGCAACAGGGCCTGTTATCACTAATTTTTTCTGCTCCCTTGTCATTTGCGGGATCAGATAGTGGCTGTCATTGATTTTATTGGTCAATTCAGGAAATTGTTCACAATCTCCTAAGAAATCGGATCGCATGGAAAGTGCTATGTAAATCGGTACTTCAGTTTGTTCAATAGCTTGTAATATTAAATTTACATAAGCCAATGATTCATTTAAATGCTTGGTATCACCTAATTTCCTAAACCTGAATATTTCCTCAAATTGATCTAAATAAATTAATAGGTTTTTACCTTTAAGTTGTTTATTTAATTTATAAAGATCACTTAATCCTTTCGTGCTTTTCTTAAGTACTGCCTCAAACAGATGTTCGTTTATCAAAGCTTGAGAACTGTCCAGAGATTCAATATCGGAATGTTCTTCTATATGCTTTTTAAATCCTTTAGCTAAATTTTTAATAGGATTTAAACCGGGCTTTGCAGTAATGATTTCCCATTCATTTCCAGCTTTTGATATAAATCCACCATGAAGGGTAGGGATAACGCCTGAAAACATCAAAGAAGACTTACCCGTACCGGAAGAACCCAGGATATTAACAAATCGGTTTTTTTCCAATATAGCCAATACCTCATCACTTTGCCCTTCTCTACCAAAGTACAGATAACTTTCCTCAATTCCGAAAGGCCTTAAGCCCGGAAAAGGATTAAAAATATTTCCCCTATTATTATTCTTTTGCTGCACTTAATACTGTAATTTCTTGATAACTTCCACCATTTGGTCAGGTTTCTCTTTTTCTACAAGATTGAAACCCTCTAATTTTTCCTTTACTATTTTTGAGTTATTTCCATATATAATATACTTGCCCAGTATTGCTTTTTCACTTCTAAAACCAGGTGCTTTTTTTATTTCAGAAGACATTGAATTTAACCAAGGTAAGTTATTTTTGAAATAAAGAATGAAAAAATAATCTGCTTTTCTCAAAAGTTCATAATGTAAATATCTATAATCTGTTACATTTTCAACATTATCGATTATTTTCAAATCAAAATTCTTTTCTATAAGCTCATCTTGGTATAGTGCTGTCAGGCTTAGATTATTTATTCTTGTATCCGATATAATATAAACAATATTTTTTAAGGATTTTTCTGTTGTTTCAGCTACTTGGTTTAATTTGTTAAGATTATCCTTAACAATGTCTTTTAGTTCTTCAATAGTTGATTCAACAGCCTCAATGTTTTGATAAGGCTTTAGTTGTACTTTTAATTCATCATATTTAGCTTTTTTCTCAGGTTTGAGCCCTTCTGTTGGATTAAACCATATTAATCTTCTCAGCGATGGTAGCTTATTAAAAGCTTTTCTTTTTTCTTCATTTGTTAGGTCGATGAATTCATCCGGGAAATGCAAAGCCATATTGCATTTTTTCATATAAAAAAGTTCCGGGTCTTCCATGTAATTGGCTTCAATTGAGAAATCCTCATCCGGAAAAATTTCAGTTTCATAAGCCTTTAACTCTCTTTTTATAATATTTCTGTATTGATAATAGTTTTTATTTTTATCTGATATGAATACTGTATTGTTAATAACGGTTTCTTGTCCACTCAAAATATTTAAAGTGTCTAAAAGGACATCCGCAAACACTTTCCAGTAATTTTCATTATCCTGGTATTTATTCCAGCCTTCATAAGTTTGGTAATCTTCTTCATTCAATAAACCATGATCATAAAATCGGTAATACGTGGGCGTAGATAATGATAAAGGGAGATCTTCGATATCAACTGGAGCCTTAAATACTTTTTTGATTTTAGAATTTATTAAAGGTATGTCAAAATTAAAAGCTTGTTCTAGTTCTTCAGAATCTTGATTGATATTGGAAGCAAAAACCATTGCAGGGGAGAGGATGTAAAAGATTAAATCAGAATGGTTAAAATCTTCTTTTGTGATTATTTCAAGCTCATTTTTATAGATTATTTCAACTTCATTTTTTATGCGGTAACGGATACTTGTTTTTAAAAAATCGGCAAAGTAATCCACCCAACCCTTTTCTTGGTCTGTTCCTGCAATGTTATCATTGGGAGTAAATTTAATGATGATATGATGTTTCTTTTTGCTCATAATTTAAATCCAATAACTAAAATATCATCTGTTTGAGGATAACCATCTTTCCAGTCTTCGATTTCTTCATGCAATATGGTTTTTTGTTCCAGCACCTCTTTTTCATGAATGCGTATCAGTAATTTTTTGAAATTTCCCGTAAGGAATTTAAAACCTTTTTCACCTCCAAATTGATCCTGATAACCATCTGAAAACAGGTAAAAGCTGCGTTTTTTTCTATCAGTTAAATCTAAATGATGAGTTTGGAATTCCCTGTCAGCCCCTCTTTGCTGACCACCTATCGCATATTTATCACCTTTAATCCTGATGAGTTCTCCATCTTCAATATATATAAGTGGATTTTTGGCACCTGCAAAATAAAGTTGGTTCGTTACAGTGTTATATGTGACTATGGTCATGTCCATACCATCATTTACCTGCGTTTCATCTTGTCTCAAATCAGAAATAATATCATAGTTCATTTCGGTCAATATCTGACCAGGGTCATATATTTTCTTTAATTTTGTGATATTGTTTAGAAGATTCATTCCAACCACACTTACAATTGCTCCCGGAACTCCATGACCTGTACAATCTACTGCTGCAAGTATATGTAGTTCCTCATTCTTATCATTGTAAGCTTTGTTAAACCAAAAGAAATCTCCACTTACAACATCCCTAGGCATAAAATACACAAAACTTTCCTGAAAGGCTTTTTTGATTTCCACCTCAGTACTCATTAATGCATTTTGAATCCTTTTAGCATAATTAATACTAGATTTTAATTTGCTACTGGTTTCTTCCAATAAATCCTTTTGCTTCTTAATTTGCTGGTTTGTTAAAGAGAGTTCGTATTTCTGTGATTCAATCTGGGTGTTCTTTTTCTCAAGCTCTCCTTTTTGAGAGGTAATTAATTCATTTAGTTGCTTTAATCTTTCAGCTTTCAGTACTTGGAGGTGAGATTTCTTTTCCAAATCTTCCAAACCTTTATTTAATTCGTCCTCCAGTTCTTTTGCCCTGCTGTTTTTTATACTTATAACCGTTTTATATCCAATAAAGCCAAGGAGTAATAGAGATAATGCCCCCCCTAGGTAAAACCAATTCCTCTTCCAGATAGGAGGGATTACGGTCATATTCACTAACTCTTCGTTTATACTTTCAATTCCATCACTATTAATTGCTTTTATCGCTATGGTATTTCTCCCATCTTCTAAATCTGTCAAAATTATTTTTTCATTTGAAGCAATTCTTCTTTCTGCCTGATTTATACTGATATTGCGATATGATAATTGTGATTTCTCATTTTTTAAATGATTGATTACTTTAGCTTCAATTACTACTATGGCATCTTTATCTATTCTTGCCTGCTCGGTTAATAAATTAATAGTGTCTTTAGGGTTTTTAAAATTATCTAAAGTGTAGGCATAAGCTTTTTCAATTGAAACTCCAGGTTCAATTAAGTTTGGAATTTCTTTAAGAGGATTAAATAATGATATTCCATTTGGGGTGATGATCCATAATACTCCGGATGGGTCTTTTTTGACATCTTTAAAATAAGTGGAATATAAATAATCATTCCTATTGTAAGTAATGGGCGATCTGCTAATTAATTTTTCACCTTCAATTGTAATGGGCATTCGTAATAAATGATCCTTGGTGGAAATCCATAAATTACCATCAAGATCATCAAACAGCTTAAGAATTAATTGATCTTCTAGTACTTCATGTTGTCTGATTGGGAGTTGCTGGAATTTACCAGCCATATTGATGTGAAAAATATTATTTTCATTAAAGTACCAGTACCCAAGATTTCCAGCTATTATATTTTCAGTTTTGATGGAGTCAGTTAATTGTATGGAGCTTACTTTTTGAGTGCTTTTATTTAATGTTGACACAATATTTTGATTGCCAACAGCCATGATTTTCTCATTTATAATCTCCAGCTTTTTAGATAAATTGATACCATCAATTTTCTTTATAGGCAATATATTGCTGTTGACATAAAACAGTTCTCCTCTTTGGTTATAGGCTATTAATGAGTCATTACTAAGGGATGTAAAAGGAGTAAAATTACTTTTTTTCCTAATTAAGGTTAAATTTTCGTTATTAGCTGACCATCGATAAATGTTGTCGTTAAGTGATATAATCCAAGCATTTTCCAGTTCAAAAGCATGTGTCTTGTTCAGTGGTAATTCTTTTTGGGGTATGGCAATAGTACTTTTTTTATTATTAATATCGTAAAACAATAAATCTTTAGTGCCTACTAACAAATCTCCATTTTCACCATTAAACAGATCAATTATTTCGCTTTGTTCTATTCTGGAAAACGGATTGTTTTGAACAATTTTTAACAATTTATTCTTTCCTAATATCCACAGGTTATTTTCCTTATCATTAAATAATTTATTGACAATTATATTCTCATTTGGAAATATTTTATTTAAAGGTTCAGATTCGATTCCATTATCGACCCATAGTTTTCCATTTGAATCCACTGACCATGTTTTTCCAAAATCATCTATAAAGAAGTCTTTAATTTTAGTGTCTTTTATATATGACCTTGATATTTTTCCATTTTTATAATTGAAAATGGCATCCTCATTTAATATATAGTTATTGGAATCTACAGAAATGATTTTTGATGGGTAGGAGAGGAAAGTACCTATGTTTAATGGGTCTTTAGCCTCATTGAATATACTCAGACCATTATTATGACCAATTATGGTGTTAATGTTATTTACATGAAAGCTATAAAATTCTTCATTCCTTTGCCTTTGATGTACTACCTCAAAATTATTTAAACTATCATCATATTTGACTAATTTGTCTTTAGACAATATCCATAAATAATCTTGGTATTGTTGAAACTGGATTGCAGTTTCTTCCCAAACAATTTCTAAACTGTCATTATTTAAATCAAAAGAATAAGTTTTGTTGTTGCCAGAGAAGAATAGTTTTTCTTTAAAAGCATATAGTTTATCTACCTTATTATAATCAATAGGCAATTTTACATGAGAGAAATCTGTCCCATTGAATTTCAATATACCTTTATTCGATTTAAAATAAATGTTTAAAGACTGATCTTGGCTGGCAGAATAAAATTCTTTTTCACCAAAAAAATCATTGGCAGAAAAGGTTTCATACTGTTGCTTTTGCGAAAATGCAGCCCTTACCATTAATAGCAATAGGATAAGAATGACTATATGTTTAATATTTAAAATCAAGCTGCTTCTTTATTAAGTTTTTTTTCTTTTTTAGTTTTACTCTTATCAGGCAATTCTTCTAAGTATTTTTGGATAATACTGTCATAGTCTTTAATAATATTTAGCAATATTACTTCATCTACCACTAAAAACCTTACATCTTCCTCTAAATTAAAATACACATTTTCGTACGGGCTTTCATGATCCGATACTTTGATGATGTCCCGTTTTTTGTATTGATTGAAATCAATCCCATTTTTGGAAAAAGACACATTTCCATGTTCTACTATCCAATAGCCTAAATTAAACTCTTCGTGTAAAGAAATCTGGTGTTCACCTGCTTTCAATACTTTTGGTTGAAAGTATTCATGAGAATTTATAATTTCTGAAACAGATAAATAATTTAAATAGGGAATAGAGATAAGGAAATTTATTTTATCATATAAAAGTAAATTATCATGATAGATTTGCTTTTGATTTACCACATCATAATTAGATCTGATCAAATAATCTAATTTAGTTGCCTCATTTGCTGGCATTCGTTTAAGGAATATAGTATAAAATTCAGGTAAATTTTTAAAAATATTAGCTGCAGCTGTTTCTTTTAATAGTTTGTTTTCGTTTAGGAATTCTGATGCCAACTCGAATGGGATATCTTCTTTATAAGCATATTGTAAGATATTAATAGTACAAGCCCTTGTCCAGCTATTTATTTGGTCATATTCCTTGTTGAGAATGCCCCAAATTAAATTTTCTTCCGATTTAAAATTAGGCTCTAGGTTTGACTCTGGAAATTCTTCTTGAAGTACTTCCAATAATAATTTTTCCTTAGGGGAGAATAATATTTTTATTTTATTGTGAGTTGATATGTTATCTGTAATTATTAAGTCGATTAAACAATTAGCAACTGCATGACTTTCTGTATTGTTTCGCTTGTAGCTTTTGAAAATTTCTTCAACGGCTAATGGATTATAATATAGCTTTATAATATTGATAATGATATAAAGTACTTCTTTGTTTTCGTTATCTATTGCATTTTTCAATATCTTAAAACTTTCATTTCTCAATTCCAACTGCTCTAATAAATAGCCATTGCCTAATAAAGCCAAGACTAATTCATTAAAAAGTTTTGAGAAGTATTTACGGTGATCCTCCTTTACATTTATATTGTTTATAATGATTTTCTTAGCAGCAATTTTTCGGATATTACTGTTGGTTTCGTTTAGGGAGTTAAATAAAATTTGATTAGCCGATTCATTATTGAATTTACATAAAAGAGAAAAGCAAGACTCTACAAACAGTAAATTCTCTTTTCTTTTTGAGAACTCAATTTCTATATATTTTATGCATTTTTCACCAATGTTTTCCAAAGCTAATTGAGCCCATAAGCTTAATTCAGGTTTCTCAAGATGTTCTATAAGAATTGAAATAATATTAATGTCATCCTGATAACCAGCCACAATACAAGCTGGTTTTTTTACGGATAGCCTATTATCATTTAATAATTTGATCACAAAATTTCTATCTGGAGAAATTATTTGTTTCCTAATTAATCCTTTTATGATAGGTAAGTCATTTGACTGCTCAATAAATTCGTATGGATTGGATATAGCTTTAATTTCGCTCTGGATTTTTCTTAGGTAATCTCTTATTTCAATTAATGTATTATGGATTTTATCAGAAGGCTTTATTTTTTCAGCGAGCAATTCTAAATTTTCAATTTCGTCAATAGCGGAAATCCTTTTTAATGTATATAATACATAATATTGTTCCTTTAAAGATGCGTCAAGAAAATTCTTTTTTAATATTTCTGATAATAGGAAGGGTTTCTTTTCGTAAATATTTAATAAACTAATTTCCTCTTTTTCTTTTTGTAGATTTTCCTTTGTAGCCGCCATGATTTTCACAATAAGCTTATGCTGTGCATTATGAACAGAGAAACTTACAATTGAGATTAAGATCAATATAATAATAGGTAGAAACAGTAAGTTGTTGATTGTTTGAGGTAAAAAATCGTATATGATTCCAAAAAATGCAATAATGATGATGTTGAAATAAATTTCAATGGACTTAAATTTTTGAAGATTATTAAGTTTTGTAATGGCCAACTTTGCTTTTTCATCTATTCTTGCAAATGAAATCCAAAAGAAAAATCCCAATGGAAGGCCTAGCATGAAAATAGTAGAGCCTAAATTGCTGAATTCAAAAACTAAACTACTTTCTTGGATATTAATATATATGAGAATTAGGCATAATGCACTGAAAACAAGATTGAATAAGTTGAATAGATTCGAAAATAAGACCTGGTTTATTTTTGGTCTCAAAAAGTAATAAAATGTATTTTGTACTTTTTCTCTAAATAGGCTAAAAATCACTAATGTTAATATGCCGATAAGGTAGGCAGTGTCTGCATTGAAAATTTTATATGTTCCAAACAGAAATATAGAAGTTAGACAAAGAATGCTAATAGTATTCAACAGATATTGTAAGCCAAAAATCCTGTTTAGCTTACTTTTGTATAAGTTGTTGTCTGTGTGGTAGTTTGCATTCATAATTTAAATCTAAACTTAAATATTTGTTTAAACAACATATCATTAATAATCGATTAAAAGAGTAATTTAATCGAAATATTACTATATGTTAAAGTTTTTATAAAGAAATGATGAGTATATTGATTATAATTGCTTTAGAAAAACTAAAAATTAGGTGTTGATGAGTGTACTAGAAATTCCGGCTAAAGAAGCTGCTCCTTATGTTAGATTTGATGAAGATAATGCTACGCTTCAAATTAAGGGAAAATCGTATGATGATGATGTAGTGATGCTTTTCAATATGTTGGGGTCTAAAATTAAAGCTTTTGGTGAAAGCAAACCGAGGAAATTAGATGTAAATATATATTTGAAATATTTCAATACTTCTTCTTCTAAATGTCTGTTTGATTTGTTAATGGAGTTAAAAAATTTGGAAGATAATGGCACTAATTTAAATATGGTTTGGAACTTTGTTGAGGGTGATGAAGAGATGGGAGAGGAGATAGAGGATTTTAGGGATACATTGGATATGGAGTTTGATATTGAGCCTTTAGCAGAGGATTTAGCGTAAAAATTATTGTCTTAAAAGCAAAAAGGAGGTCATATTTGAATATGACCTCCTTTTTTATTTGTCGTGATTAGGTGTTTATTTTTCTAATTCAATATCATAAATACCAAATCTCTTTTTTAATTCCATACTTCCCATTATGTCCTTTGAAGGAATGGATTCGTAGCTTTTTTTTCTGCTAGCTTCATCAGATCCGGCTAAGTAAATTAAAGCCTCTCTCAATAATTTTTCATTTACATCACCCAATTCAAGTTTTACAAGGCTGTTATCCTCTAAAGGTATATCGGGATAAAAGCCAAGGTCATAATCTGATTGGTTAAGGCTGTTAAATGATTTTGTGATAATAGGCTGCATACCCCAGTTATTTTCGGGGTTTTTGTCCTCATAGAAACTAGTGGAACCCACATTTTTACCCACTGTAGTGTCCCCAATTATATAAGTTTCCATAAATGGGTCTAAACCGTTAATTAAAAGTTCAGATGCAGAGGCTGTCCTAGAAGAAGTCAATACGGTTAATTGAGGGCTTTGTAAATTATTGCCAATATTAGCATTTTTATTGACAAACCTTCTATTTAAAGATTCTTCACCATATTCATCAATTAAAGCTTGCTTTAAGCCTTCATTATATTCCCTTTTTACAAAGATATCCTGATCTGAAATGTTGGCACCAATTAAACTAGCGAGATTGATAGTAGCTCTTTCCGCTCCTCCAGTATTATATCTTAAATCCATAATTAAATGGTCAATACCTTCTGATTGAAAACGTGCAAAAATCTCGTCCATTTCTTCAGCATATCCAGCACTGTCAGTTTCTGTACCTACTGCAAATAAGTTGTAAACATAATAACCGATTTTTTTGCCATTTCTTGTATAGACTGTATCTAAGTGGTTAGGATTTTCTGCAAATTCTATAGCACTTAACTCAAAACTTCCGATTTCTTCAAATGATTTATTCTGGAAATCATATCGCTCGATTGTTAAAGTATGGTTTTGGCTAATGTTTTCTAATAGATCATTATAATTGTCAAGAGTTAAAGTAGTACCGTTTATTTCCTTAAATAAATCCCCTCTTTTTAAACCTGCATCCGCTGCAGGGGAGCCTTTTTTAACGTAGGCAATTTGACCAACAACCCTATTCTCATTATCTTTATCTCTATACACTACGAATTCATAACCTGATTCTAGGGTAATCCCTTGCAATGAGTTTATTAGCTCTTGAAAGTTGGGTTGAATCCAAGAAAAACGATCTTTATTGGATAATAAGCCGTAGAAGAAATCATCAGGGCTTTCTCCATTAATATTTTTGTCCGGCATTTCATCATTCCAATAATAATAGAGATTCAAATTGTCGTAAATCCAATTGTTTACATACTCGTTTGTGCCATTTTCAAATTTTTCAGGTTCCGGCTCCTCATTATTCTTGCATGAGGTTGAAATAATAATACTTAATAGTAAAAAATATGATAGTAAATTTTTCATAATCGATATAAAATATTGGGTGTTTTTTTGTAATTGGAATCTCTAATTTAAGAAAAAAGTTCCTTTTATCGTATAATACGATTGCGCAATTAACTTGAAGTTATTGCTTTCATGAATTGCGTTAAAATACCCACCTCTTGGACTTAATTGTCGCGATTCTAAATTATCTTTCTTTAATTTGTTTGCCCAAAAATCCACCAAAATGGCTTGAGTTGATCCTGTTGCATGATCTTCCAGCTGCTGAACATGTGGAACCAGCGTTCTGCAGACAAAATCATCTTTTTGCGAAGAAGGAGCCGTTACAGAATACCCAAATACATCAATTTTTCTTAGGGCTTCAAAATCCGGATTCATTTTGCTTAGGCTTTCTTCATTTTCTAATACTACAATCTGTTTGTTGTCTGTAGCGTAATATTCCACTATTTTTTGACCCAATGCTTTTTCTAAACCATTTGGCGGATTTTGAATGCTGCTTCTTTTGATGTTTTCCAGAATAATAAAATGTGTGTTTTCTGAATCTCTTCCAGCTTCAATGATTGTTTCATCTTTGATCAGTTTAAAACCACTGTTTGCTTTATCCGGATATTGATCAGATAAAAAGACAGATGCTGCCATAGCACCATGCCCGCATAAACCAATTTCTGCATCTGGTGCAAACCACCGGATTAGAAATTCATTTTCCTTATCTGTTTTCCATAAAAATGTAGTGGCAGGTTGATTCAATTCTTTGGCTATGGATTGTAATTTGTCATCGGATAATTTGTCATCAATAAGGATTACTGCCGATGGGTTCCCTAAGGCATTGATGCTTGAATTTGAAAATACGTTGATGATAGCAAATGGAAATTCTATTTTCATATGTATATAATTGTTTTAAAAATTGCCATATGGAATTCGCAATAAATATTCATCAGGCGGTTGGAATAAATTCGCCCTCGAATAATTATGCTCATTTCATGTGTTTTCTAATTTAAAGTAAGATTACCAATAGGAAAAGTACTGCCAGTAAAATGGCTATCCATTTTAATTTGTTTTGATAACCTCTTCTAGGAAATTCATACTGACAAATAGGGCAAACTTGAGCGTCTTTTTCAATCATCATGGCGCAGGACGGACATTCTTTTTTCATGCTGTTATTTCAATCAATCTTAAGGAAGTAAAATCTAACATTATGCTATTTAACCGGCATTTTTTATAAAATGGTTTTGATAAATGATCACATTCAATCTACTATAACCGATCATCAATTAAATCAGGTTAGACGACTCTCACAGTAATATCAATGACACAAAGGAGGTTAACCCCGATAATTTATAAAAACCTTATAGCTCAAATTTGAGTATTTTAAATTTCATGTTTTAATCTGAATTTCAAAATGAAAATATCTAATAATTTGGTTTTTATAAATTGTCTGTCCTTCGGACGAAAAATTCTTATGAATTTTTCGGGTTAATTTATCTTCAATTGAAACTCAAAAAATGATTGTAAATTTTATGATAAAATATTGATGAGTAAGCTTGTGACTATCGAATTGAATACCTATATTCATGTTAACGAGTCGGGAGAATTCTTTCCCAAACGTTATCAAGAGGTAGGATTAATGACGAAATACCGTCATTATCACCCCAAAGGCGAGTTAAAGCTCGCCTTTTGGTTTTTACGGGGTAGTAATTTCTTGAAATTATTTTTCTTTATTCTCGGAATCTTCTTCCTTTTCCTTTTTCTTATCTTTTTTGGGCTCTTCTGGTGGGCTATCTAAAATATTGCCGTAGTCATCAACATAGGCAATCATGGCATCTAAGCTACCACCTTTAGATTGTTCTTTGCGCTGTTCTTTCTTCTCTTGCTTTTCTTCTTTTTTCTTCATGCGCTTTTTCTCTTTTTGTTTCTTGATAAAGCTATTTTGTGATCTTGCCATAAAGTAGGGTTTATATTAGTATTATAAGACAAGTATTTTACTTGAATGTAAAAATCCCGTTTAAATAGGGATTCAAAGGGGAATAACCATGGGAAGGTATCTTAATAGATAGATGCAAATGGTCAGCCTAGCTTTGAAAGACAACAAAGCTACCAAAAAGCTATCAAAATAACTATTATTTAAAAAAATCCGGTAACTTATGTTCTTTTAATTAAAAGCAATTAGTTTTACTTTTAGTTCAATTTAAACACACAAATCTTGAAAAGACTTCAAACCATAGAAGAGGAATTAGCCAATAGCTTAACTCATGGATTTGGTATTTTATTTAGCGTGGTAGCCATATCGCTTTTAATTACTTTTTCAGTACTGGAAGGAAGTGTCTTGCACATTATTAGCAGCAGTTTTTTTGGTGGCGCATTTTTATTGATGTACACTTTTTCAACGCTTTACCATGCCATTCAACATCAAAAGACGAAGGCAATTCTCAGGATTTTTGACCATATCAGTATTTATTTCCTTATTGCCGGCACCTATACTCCATTTTTAATTTTGGGAATTGGGGGCACTATGGGCTGGGTGATGTTTGGAATTGTTTGGGGGATAGCCGTATTCGGAACCGTATTTAAAATTTTCTTCACCCATCGTTTTCCAAAACTTTCTTTATTTCTATATCTCGGAATGGGCTGGATAGCTGTATTTATAGCCAAGCCGCTCTATGAAGAATTGTCAACTACAGTATTGCTATTGCTAATAGGAGGGGGCTTGAGTTATACGCTCGGAACTATTTTCTATACAAACCATAAAATGCATTATGCACATGCTATATGGCATATTTTTGTGTTAATTGGCACCATAACACATTTTATAGCTGTAATGTATTTGTTATAAGATTAGAAATCAGTTTCTCTGATATTTAGTAATTTCTTAATTGCTTCCATGGTTTTGGTCTCCATATCATGAATAAAACCATCCGCCATGATTACTTCTTGTAAGTCGTTCATTATTCTGTTGGCATTAATTCTATCATTCTTATAATGCAAGTAATTATGATAAATGATATGGTTGATGTCAGTATCTGAAAGCTCTTCATATTCATCTTTCAAACTTACAAACTTGCTTCTAAGTGTATCCATATCTTCAATATCAGGAAAGTAGTCTTCCATTTTAGATAGAATAACTTCAATTTCTGAGCCTTTTAGGCTGTAATCGGAGCTGCCAACATGAATTAGCAAGAATAAAATAAAGCTTTCGTAATTTTTAAAAATATGATGCTTGTCCATTTCTTAGTTAGGTTTTTGTAAAACTATACTTTTTTAACTAAAAAAAATAAAAAAGGCTTTGTCAATCGACAAAGCCTTAATTTTCTTCTTTGAAATTTGGAGGAATTACATCATTCCACCCATTCCGCCCATGCCGCCTGGCATTCCGCCACCTGCTGGCATACCGCCACCATTGTCTTCTTCCTCTTCGTCTGCTACTACACATTCGGTAGTTAACAACAATCCAGAGATAGAAGCTGCATTTTCAAGGGCTAAACGGGTTACTTTAGTAGGATCGATTACACCTGCTTTGAATAAATTCTCGTATTTATTCTCACGTGCATTGTATCCGTAATCGTCTTTTCCTTCCAATACTTTATTGATAATTACTGAACCTTCAAGACCAGCGTTCTCAACGATAGTTCTTAGAGGAGACTCTAATGCTAATCTGATGATGTTTACGCCAGTTTCTTGATCTTCATTTTCTACATCCACTTTATCTAAAGCTTTGATAGCTCTTAACAAGGCAATACCACCACCGGCAACAATTCCTTCTTGAACCGCAGCTCTTGTAGCATGTAATGCATCATCAACTCTATCTTTCTTTTCTTTCATTTCTACTTCTGTAGCAGCACCTATGTACAGAATAGCTACACCGCCAGACAATTTAGCCAAACGCTCTTGTAATTTTTCCTTGTCATAGTCAGAAGTTGTGTTCTCCATTTGAGATTTGATTTGACTCACTCTCGCCTGGATATCTTCTTTTCTACCGGCACCATTAACAATAGTAGTATTGTCTTTGTCGATAGTGATTTTCTCTGCAGTACCTAAATAGTCTAAAGTAGCCCCATCTAATTTGTAGCCTCTTTCTTCAGAAATAACAGTACCACCTGTTAAGATAGCGATGTCTTCCAACATTGCTTTTCTTCTATCGCCAAAGCCTGGAGCTTTAACAGCAGCAATTTTTAAAGAACCTCTTATTTTGTTTACCACTAAAGTTGCTAAAGCTTCACCTTCTACTTCTTCAGAAATAATCAATAAAGGCTTTCCAGTTTGAGAAACTGCTTCTAATATTGGAAGCAATTCTTTCATGCTACCAATTTTCTTATCGTAAATTAAGATATATGGATTATCTAATTCCGCTTCCATTTTCTCCGTGTTGGTCACGAAATATGGAGACTGGTAACCTCTGTCAAACTGCATACCTTCTACAGTTTTCACTTCAGTTTCAGTACCTCTTGCTTCTTCAACAGTGATTACACCGTCTTTTCCAACTTTGTCCATTGCTTCGGCAATCATTTTACCGATAGTGGCATCGTTGTTAGCAGAAATAGTACCTACTTGCTCAATTTCGTTGCTGTTAGAAATATCTTTAGATTGTTTTTTCAAATCCTCAACAACTACTTTAACAGCTCTTTCAATTCCTCTTTTGAGATCCATTGGGTTAGCACCCGATGTTACGTTTTTCAAGCCGTGCTTGAAGATGGACTGTGCTAATACAGTTGCAGTTGTAGTACCGTCACCCGCTTCATCTGCAGTTTTAGAAGCAACTTCTTTCACAAGCTGTGCGCCCATGTTTTCGATTGCATCTTTTAATTCGATTTCTTTCGCAACAGAAACACCATCTTTAGTTACAGTAGGAGCACCGAATTTCTTGTCGATGATTACGTTTCTACCTTTTGGTCCTAAAGTTACTTTTACTGCGTTTGCTAATTTGTCAACGCCTTTTCTTAAACCGTCTCTTGCTCTTAGGTCAAATGAAATATCCTTTGCCATAGTTTTATAATGTTTTTAGTTAGATTTTTTTAAATAGTACCGAAAATGTCGGAATTCCTCATGATTAAATACTCTTTACCATCAAGGGTAAATTCTGTACCTGAATACTTACCGTATAATACAGAATCACCAACCTTTACGGTAACAGGAGAATCATCTTTCCCTGGCCCTACAGCAACGATCTTACCTTGTTGTGGTTTTTCCTTTGCAGTGTCAGGAATGATGATACCAGATGCTGTTTTTTCTTCTACAGGAGCTGGCTCTACTAGAACCCTATCCTCGTTTGGTTTAAATGATACGTTTGACATTTTAATTATAATTTATGTTTTGATTTTTTATGATCTGCATTGCAGTTAACATTAAATGTGCCACTTGTTAAAGCGTGTCAAAATTGCAGTCTTTTTCTACTTATCATTGTCATGTAAGATTATCCCTAATATAGTTTATGAACTTTTGACAGATTTTGATTATATTTCTTTGTCAGTTTAGGTAAAAAATAAATTCAATATGGAAAAGTTAGCAGATGATTGGATCACTAAAGGTACTTTAGATTTTGAATATAAGAAGTATATTCTTCTTGCGTATTTACAGCACGTAAGTAAATCATTTGAACAGCATAGGCTTTATCCTTCTTTTGCGGATTTAATTATGCATTATAAAAATGCTGCTCAGCTAAAAGATGGAAAACAAAAATTATGGAAATCATTCCCGAAAGAATTAACTCAGTTGGATTTGAAAAATTTCAGATTGTTTTTTGAATCAAAAGTGGCAGATGATGATCAGCTGAAAGAGCTGGAAGATATTATTGATTTTGCAATGGACAGCTTAAAAGGACAAATAGCGGTTGGGAAAGATATTTTTGATGAAGTGGAGAGCCAATTGATCATTGAGCCTGTAGGTGTAAAAGCTTTGGAAGAGAATGAAGGCTTGTTGTTGATTGACCCTCAATATGATCCCTTTTACCATATTTACCAATACAGAATTTCAGTTTTTGAAGCAGCAGAAGAAACAGTAAGAGGGCTGCAAACGGTCTTTATTGATAAAATTAAAAAATCAATTGGGACAACTTTGGAACAATTGAAAATTCAAATTTTGAAAAATATTAAGCTCGTCAGTAATTATTCTGCTTTTAGAGTAGTGGCTTTACAACCCTATCCTTATGAGGAAACTCTTTTACCAATAGTAAAAAGAAGCTTTTCCGGTTATTTGGAGAATAATTATCATTAAACCTTTAGACGCATTTTATTTATATATTTTTTAATAAAATTTCGAATAAATTAGCCATTAAACATTTAGTTTAACCATTAACGTATTTCCGATTAGTAAAATTGAATAGGTTTATATAATTTCCATTATAATTGGATTTTTATATTGAATTAGGCTTTTGCCCCATTTATGAAGTCCATATTTTAAACCCAAAACTAATCGTTATGAAAAAAGTATTATTCCTATTTCTGTTGATTTCTGTCAGCTGGAATTTAAAAGCCCAAGAAAATTTAGATTATCAGAAACCTCCCAAGGAAATATTGGAGTTAGTGGATGCTCCTTTAGCTCCTTCCGTCCTGATTGATAAAAAGGGAGAAAATGTAGTTTTACTTTATAGAGATCCGTATAAATCCATTGCTGAGCTTTCGGAAGAAGAACTAAGGCTAGGTGGTTTACGCATTAACCCTAAAACTAATATTGGGAGTAGAACCCGTTACTATAATGATATAAAAACCAAGAAAGCGCTAAAGGATAAAATAACAGATGTGGAAGGTTTGCCTGAAAGCCCGAGATTGGCAAATTTCAATTGGTCACCCGACCAAAGCATGATTGCTTTTACACATACTACTTTAACTGGAGTTGAAATTTGGATCTTAAATATAAAGGATAAGAAAGCCACTCGATTGATGGGCGCAATGGCAAATGCCAATATGGGAAATCCCATAGAATGGAAAAAGGATAATTCCGGGCTTTTAGTCAATGTGTTGCCTGAAGACAGAAAAGAATTAATAGATACTGATGAAGCAATACCAAGCGGGCCTGTAGTTTCAGTTAGTGATGGGGAAAAAGCACAAAATAGAACTTACCAGGATTTATTAAGCAGCCCTAATGATGAGTTCAACTTTGAGCAATTGGCTTTATCCAAAATTGTTTCTTTGGATTTGAATGGGAATGCAACTGATTTCTTGCCTACAGCTATGTATTCTAATGTTTCTGTTTCCCCAAATGGAAATTATGTTATGGTAAGCAAGATTAAAACGCCATTTTCTTATATAGTGCCTTACTATAGGTTTCCCAATGAAACCAATATTTTTGATTTAGAAGGAAACTTGATTAGCCAAGTGAATGATGTTCCATTGCAGGAGGTTTTACCTAAGGGCTTTATGTCTGTTAGAACGGGCAAAAGAAGTATGAACTGGAGAAATGATAAGCCTGCCACCTTGATTTACGCCAAAGCTTTGGATGAAGGTGATCCTGAAAATGAAGTGGAATATAGGGATGAAGTTTACCAATTGGAAGCCCCATTTAAAGGTGAAGGAAAGCCATTATTAAAGACAATCAATCGTTATCGATATATCCAATGGGGAAGTGATGATATGGCAATCGCCCACGATTACTGGTGGAATACTAGAAATATGAAAGCTTATGTTTTCAATCCATCAGATAGTGAGCAAGAGCCTGAAGTCCTTTTTGACAGAAATTATCAAGATCAATATAATGATCCAGGTAGCTTTGTAACCACTAAAAATGAATTTAATGAATATGTCTTAGAAATGGATGGTTCAAAGGCATTTTTAATGGGTGATGGTTATACTCCCGAAGGACAATTTCCATTTGTTGATGAAATAGATTTAAAAACGAAAAAAACAAATAGACTTTATAGATCAGAATACACTGATAAACTAGAAAATTTATATTCTTCAGTTGATATGAAGAAAGGGACTATTTTGGTAAGGATAGAGTCCAAAACAGATTATCCGAATTACTATTTCCGAAACATCAGAAAGAAAGATGATTTAAAGCAAATCACATCTTTTGATAATCCTTTTAAAAGCATGCAAAATGTGCATAAAGAAGTGATTAGTTACGAAAGAGAAGATGGACTTTCCTTGGACGGGACACTTTATTTGCCAGTAGATTATGATAAATCCGAAAAAGAGAAAAAGCCGATGATTTTATGGGCTTATCCTCGTGAGTATAAGGATAAAAGTAGCGCTGGTCAAAACACATCCAATCCAAATGAATTTATTTATCCTTATTATGGAAGTCCGATTTATTGGGTAACCCAAGGTTATGTGGTGTTAGATGGAGCTGCTTTCCCTATAGTAGGAGAGGGAGAAGAAGAACCGAATGACACATTCAGAAAACAATTGGTGGATAATGCAAAAGCCGCTATTGATGCAGTGGATGAAATGGGATATGTCGATAGGAACAGAGTAGCAGTGGGCGGTCATTCCTATGGTGCCTTTATGGTGGCAAATTTGCTTTCTCATTCAGATTTATTTGCAGCTGGAATCGCTAGAAGTGGTGCATACAACAGAACACTTACACCTTTTGGCTTCCAGAGTGAGGAGCGAACTTATTGGGATTCACCAGAAACTTATTACAATATGTCTCCATTTATGCATGCAGAAAAAATGAAAACGCCTTTATTATTGATCCACGGTCAGGCGGATAATAATTCAGGAACTTATCCATTGCAAAGTGAGCGATATTTCAATGCTTTGAAAGGATTAGGAGCTACAGCTAGATTAGTTATGCTTCCAAAAGAAAGTCATGGGTATAGTGCTAAGGAAAGCATTTTACACATGCTTTGGGAGCAACATGAATGGTTAGAGAAATATGTAAAAAATAAATCTGATGAGTCAGATTCAGAAGATGAGGATGGAAACTCAAAGTAAAAAAATGTAGCCAAGCTTATTAGATGATTCAAAAGTATTCGCTGATAATTTTTAGTGAATGCTTTTGAATTGCTTAAAATATATTTCACTTATATTTTGATTAAAAGAACAATAAGCCTACATTTGCAATCCAATTTTGACAAAGAACTAATCATGGCAGGAACAAGTCTTAAAAGAAAAGCAAGAAGAAACAGGGTAGTAGCAAAGAAAAGAGTGGAAAGCATTCAAAAATTACAGCAACAGCCTGTTATCAAAAATGTTGATGTAGAAGCAATAAAAGCAGAATTCGCTAAAGCAGATAAGAAAAAACCTGCTGCTAAGAAAGAAGCTACTGCTAAAGCTGAAAAGAAATCTGAAGCCCCTAAGGCTGAGAAAAAGGAAGAAGCACCAAAAGCAAAAAAGGCAGCTCCTAAAAAGAAAGCAGCCCCTAAAAAAGAGGCAGCTAAAACTGAAGACAAGCCTAAGGCAACAAAAAAGAAAGAAGATAAGAAAGAGGATTAATACCTTTTCTTTTTGCAGATATAAAAATGAAGCGAACATCAGTTCGCTTTTTTTGTTTATAGGTGGTATAGGTAATTAAACCTGTCAGGTTTGCAGTAGTAAATACCTCATTGAGTCTGACTTTCTGATGTTTTTTGAAATTAAAACCTGACAGGTTTTTAATCGAGGTTTAAATGGTTGGTGTGCCGCCAACCATGGGTTCTACCTCGGTCGGTGGCACACCGACCGGAAATTATAAGAAAAAATTTAGGTAAACCTGTCAGGTTTTTGATTTGTTAAGCTATTAAACCCAGTTCATGGCTAAAGTTAATTTAGAAGCTGTAAATATTTCCAAATCATTTGATAAGCCTATTCTTTTAAAAGTTAATTTGAAAATAAAGGAAGGCGAAACGCATGTGGTAATGGGAAAAAGCGGTGAAGGCAAATCGACTTTATTGAAAATTTTAGCCGGACTAACTGCCCCTGATAGTGGGAAAGTTATTTTTGAAGGGGAGGAGTTAGAAAATCCTGAGGAGGTGCTGGTTGCTGGGCATGAGGAATTGGCTTATGTAGCTCAAAATTTCAATCTACTGCACAATCGAACTGTTCTTGAAAATTTAAAGGATGCACTTTTAGCTTTTAAAGAAGATTTTGCAGCACAACAAATCAATCAACTGCTCCAGTTGATGCGCCTGGAAGAAGTGAAATCCCATAAGATTGAATTGCTGTCAGGAGGGGAAAAACAACGATTGGCAATTGCTCGTGCTTTGGCTACCCAGCCTGCTGTATTATTGCTTGATGAACCTTTTACACAGCTTGACTTTCCAACTCGCCAAATTTTGCTTGATGCCATTAAGGAAGTCAAGAGTGAATTGGATACTAGCATCATACTTGTTAGTCACAATCTTTATGAAGCTTTTTACCTTGCTGACGATATTCATATCCTTAAGAATGGAGATATTATCAAAAGCGATAAGCCTAAAGCCATTTATGAAAACCCTGAGTTTACCTCTGTTGCCAATATTTTAGGAGAGGTAAACCTTCTGCCAAAAGGCACATTTGGGAAAGGACAGTCAAAATTACTCGGGATCTGGAGTGAAAATATTTTGATCGATACTGAGAGTAATTCAAATCATCAAATGAAACTTAAGCTGACTGAAAAGCTATTTATTGGTAATTATTATCGCTATACATTTCAATTATCAAAAAAACAAACACTTATAGTGAAATCAATTCATTCAGAATTTAAAGTAGGGGAGAGCTATAATGTTATTTTCCCTAAAGCCCATCTATTTGAATTAAAAGAAGATTGATTTAACCATATAGATTCTTTTTGACCACAAAACAAAAGCTTTTTTTTTGACTCCTAAGACTTGTAGACCAGCTAAAGCTGGTTTTTTTGATCCACAAAGGCACAAAGACACTAAGGGATTTAAGCAAAGCTGAAACTCATTTAATTACATTAAGATACCCAGAATAAATTATGCGGTTAGTTCCGGAGCTTTCCCGATGAATACGCGATAAATAGTCTCTCCTTTTATTTTTCTTTGTGCCTTCGTGCCTTTGTGGTTAAATTTTTGCAGCCTTTGGCTGTCTTTATTTTTTCTTAGCGGTTTCAAATCAGGTAGCCAATAGATTTTTTATTATCTGAGTGCCAACATATTGCGACTTTCCAAATAAATCGTACCTTTGCAATCCGTTCGAGTGAACGGGCTTATCTGAATAGATAAGTATTTGTAAACCAAAACGATGGCAATCTTGGCTCGGATTGACATTGTAATTAAAGAGCCCTGACACATTATGGCAGAAAATCAAGAAAACGTACAGAACGAAGAGTTCAACTGGGAAGCATTTGAAACCAAAGGTTTTGGTGAAGGCTACTCAAAAGCTAAAAGAGAAGAATTAGCTGCAATGTATGACAATGTTGCTACTGACTTGGAAGAGCAGGAAGTAGTAAAAGGTATTGTGGTAGCGATCAACGATCGTGACGTAGTATTGAACATTGGCTACAAATCTGATGGATTAGTTCCTACTAATGAATTCCGTGACACTCCTGACTTAAAAGTGGGTGACGAAGTGGAGGTTTACGTTGAAGAGCGTGAAGACAAAAATGGGGAATTAGTTTTATCCAGAAGAAAAGCAAAAATTGTAAGTGCTTGGGACAAAATCCAAAAAGCGCTTGACCAAGACGAAATCATTGAAGGATTAGTAAAAAGAAGAACTAAAGGTGGTTTAATCGTGGACGTTCACGGTGTGGAAGCCTTCTTACCAGGTTCTCAAATTGACGTTAAGCCTATTCGCGATTTCGATGTTTTCGTTGGAAAGAAAATGGAAGTAAAAGTGGTGAAAATCAACTACAGCAACGATAACGTAGTAGTTTCCCACAAAGTATTAATAGAGAAAGATCTAGAGAAGCAAAAAGCTGAAATCTTGAACAACCTTGAAAAAGGTCAGGTTCTAGAAGGTGTGATCAAAAACATGACCAACTTTGGTGTATTTATTGACCTTGGTGGTGTTGATGGTTTATTGCACATCACGGATATTTCTTGGGGCAGAATCAACCATCCTGAAGAGGTATTGAAGCTTGACGAAAAAGTGAAAGTAGTAGTACTTGACTTTGATGAAGGCAAGAAACGTATTTCTTTAGGTATGAAGCAATTGACTTCTCACCCTTGGGACTCATTGGCTGAAGGGCTTGATGTAGGCTCTAAAGTGAAAGGTAAAATCGTTAATGTTGCTGATTACGGTGCATTCTTGGAAATCGCTCCAGGTGTTGAAGGGTTAATCCACGTTTCAGAAATGAGCTGGTCACAGCACTTAAGAAATCCACAAGATTTCATCAATGTGGGTGATGAGTTAGAAGCGGTTGTGCTTACTTTAGATAAAGACGAGCGCAAGATGTCATTAGGCATTAAGCAATTGACTGAAGATCCTTGGAACAAGAAAGAAGTATTAACGAAATATGCTGTTGGTACTGAGCATAAAGGAGTAGTTAGAAACATGACTAACTTCGGATTGTTCATCGAATTGGAAGAAGGTATTGACGGTTTGGTTCACGTTTCTGATTTAAGCTGGACAAAGAAAATCAAGCACCCATCTGAATTCGTGAAAGTAGGAGAGGAATTAAACGTAGTTGTTTTAGAACTAGATGTTGAAAACAGAAGGTTAGCATTAGGACACAAACAATTGGAAGAAAATCCTTGGGATACTTTCGAGACAGTATTTACTGTAGGTTCTAAGCACAAATGTACTGTGTTGAACAAAAATGAAAAAGGTGCTATCCTTGAGCTTCCTTACGGAATCGAAGGTTTCGCAGGAACTAAGCATTTGAAGAAAGCAGATGATTCTATGGCAGAAGTAGGTGAGTCTTTAGAATTCCAAGTATTAGAATTCTCTAAAGATGACAAGCGTATTGTATTGTCTCACTTACATACACACTCTAAAGTTGAAGAGGCAGCTCCTAAGAAGAAGCCAGCAACTGGTGGTGGCAAGAAGAAATCAGCTCCTAAGCAACAAGCTTCTTCATCTACATTAGGTGATTTGGATGCATTATCTGCATTGAAAACACAAATGGAGGATGATGCTAAAGGCGGAAGCAAGAAAAAAGCTGCTCCTAAGAAAGAGGAAGAGCCAAAAGCTGAAGCAAAGAAAGCAGCAAAGAAAGAAGAGCCAAAAGCTGATGAAGTGAAAGCAGAAACCAAAAAGGAAGAAGCTAAAGCGGATGAGAAAGAGGATAAAGCTGAAGAGAAAAAAGCTGACGATAAAAAAGAAGATAAGGAGTAATCCCTAATTCTTAATAATATATGTGAAAGCCATTTGCTGAAAAGTAGATGGCTTTTTTGTTTTTTACTGATTTAAATCCGAACGACTGTCCTTGAAGAGACTTTAATATTATTAAGTTAACCTTAGAAACATCAGCCTTCATTGCAATCCTAAAAAATAACCTTGGTTATTTTCCTTTGTGTTCTATTGTCTTTTGTGGTGGGAAATTGCTAATGTTGGTACAGATTAACAAACATTTTTTTTAACCACAAAAGAAATGGAAGAAAACAAAAGGTTTTTCGCTTTAGCGAAAAACTCCTTAACTTAATAGTATTGAGTGGGTTTCGTAGGTGTTGCTTTAGAGTGATAAATAGATATCGTCAAATAAAAATAAATCTAGTTAATAGTAAGTTAAATTATTTAATAATTATTCTTGTTCACTATTTGACAAGCGCAATAATATGTCTATTTTTGCAATCGCAAATGCGAATAAGGTCACGTGGCCGAGTGGCTAGGCAGTGGTCTGCAAAACCATCTACAGCGGTTCGAATCCGCTCGTGACCTCTTTTTTTACCTCCAGCAGTTATTTTTTCTGTTGGAGGTTTTTTTATGCACGAATTTTCTTTCGGATATGAACTTCTTCGATATGTGATAAAATCGAAGGTTTTGCAAATGGGCACATGCGAAACGCGTGCGCCAGCGAAGGCTGTATTATATAAAAAACTAAAGCTAGCGTGAGTGTGCCTGCGTCAGGGAGGGCTTGGGTCTATGATTGATGAGAGTGTCTAATTAGGATCTTAACTTAAAACATACTTAAAGAGTAGTTGATACGTTACTTTTAGTAAATTAATATTCAACCTTGATGAACCACCTCAAAATAATATTAATTGTTGCTTTTATCGGGTTATGTTTTTTCGATCTAAAAGCTCAAAAGCAATTTAAAGGGCTTTTAATTGACGAAGCTACTAATGAACCTATTGAGGGAAGTCATGTAATTAATCTTTCCAAAAAAACCTTTGCTATAAGTAACCAAAAAGGACAATTTACTATTCAAACTCAAACTTTTGATACCTTATTGATCTCCAATATTAATTATCAGCGAAAAGAATTCATTATTAAAGAAATCGAGCCGATCGTGATTTATATGAATCCATTAATCATTCAGTTGGATGAGGTGGAAGTAAGGAATATGCCTAAAAATTCAAGTGTTTTTAGTGAGAAATTGAAAAATATGGAAAATCAAGATGATGAGGAGTTTAGAATCTATGGTGTTCCACAGGCTAAACCTATGGCTGAGATTCCACCTTTATTTCAGGAAGATAATAGTTTGAGATTTTGGGAAAATGGAAGGATTCTACCTCCTCATACCATAGATATTTATGTAATTCCCAAAATGTTCAGTCGTAAGTATAAAGCTAAAATGGAATACTATGCTCTTAAAGCACGAAAAGATGAGCGAATAATGAATAATAAGAGATTTAACCGAAAAATTGTCAAAGGAATAGTCGGTTTAGAAGGAGATTTGCTCACTGATTTTATAGGCTTTATGGATGTTGAGGAGGAATTCATAAAATCATCCACAGACTATGAAATTATGGTTTTTATTAAAGATAAGTATAGCGAGTTTATGCGTTTTGGGGAGTGATTGGCTGTAATTAGCATAGGGTTAGTGTGTTGGAAAATGACTATCGGACACACACGGAAACGCGTGCGTTAGCTGGGCAAATGTTTGTGTGTCAAGGGATTAGAATATTTTTTTAAGTGAAAGAAACGGAAATGCAAGAGGGTAGTAGCATTTTTGTTTATTCACTACATAAAACATATTGAAAATTATAATGACAAAATTTAGGGGTACAACGCTTATAAAGAACAGAAAACCATAACCTTCGACCGTTAGTAAAGCAATAAATGCAAGGATAAAAATTAGGGTAATTGAAATGTTATAGTTAATGATTTTCCTTCCATGTAAATCATAAATTGGATTATCCTCGCGCTTATGCACCCAAAGGAACAAGATCGTAAAGATGTTGAAGAACGGAACCACTACGCCTAATAATGGTAATCCATGGAAAAGCAATAGCCATTTTGTCTGAATACTTTCTTCTTTGGGGTTATCTAAAGGCTTTAAATCTTCTATTTGAATACCCAATCCGACAGCCAATAATTTAAGTGTATCAAGATGAGGATTAACAGAAGCTTTCTCAATTCTTTGGATTGTTCTTACCGTAACACTAGACTTTTCAGATAGCCTTTCTTGTGATAATCCTTGTTGTTTACGATAGTAAACTAAGTTTTTTGCGATACTTTCTTTTTCCATCATTTTTCGATTTGTTAAAGTACAAAACTATTTTTAAATGATGGACTTTGTTACGACATAGTGGTGTCACCTTGATGTCATATTAGCTTTGATTGGGTTTAAATGCATTGCAGAAGTTTTTTTATAGATGCAGATTGGCACACGCGGAACGCGTGCGCCAGCGGCTGGTAATAGCTAAGCAAATGCCATTAATTATCAACTAAGGCAAATACTTGTTTTGTTTTAATAAACTTTTAGTTAAAAATAATTTGCTAGTTTCTTTCTAGTAATTACTTTAGTATTTATAGTAATTTGGAGCTGATAGTAAAAGCTAGCGCACGCGTGTCGCGTGTGTCTCTAACCAAAGTCAGAAAATAATTGAGAAAATATTTATCATCAACCTTAACCCAGCTTGTATATGAGCAGAAAATATAAATTCCACAATAAAGAAGGCTTATATTTTGTCAGCTTTGCCACGGTATATTGGATAGATTTGATGGTAAGAGAACAGTATTTTTCAATCCTTATTGAAAGTTTAGATTACTGCAGAAAAAATAAAGGAATGGAAATTTATTGTTATTGTATCATGCCAAGTCATTTACATTTGATTTTCAGAGCTAAAGAAAATAATCCTGAAAAAGTTTTAGGTAGGTTTAAAGAGTTTACTTCCAAACAATTACAATCAGCCATACTGGAAAATATACAAGAAAGTCGAAAGGATTGGTTACTCTGGATGCTAAAGAGAGCAGGCTCAAAGAGCAGTAATGTAACAGGAAGTCAATTGTGGCAGCATAATAATAAACCGATAGAATTGTACAGTAATGCAGTAATTGATCAAAAAGTTAATTACATTCATCAGAATCCAGTTGTTGCTGGCTTTGTAAAGTATCCATCCGACAAACCCCATCTTCCGAGGAATAAATATAGTGCTTAATCTTGCACTATGAAAAGATACAATAGCAAACAGATGCGCCAGCATTATGA
>JBNJFX010000043.1:0-40955 GCA_051747245.1 Bacteroidota bacterium | reverse complement strand
AGATGACATGCATCACCCCGGTTCGAGTAACGGTCAGACGCGCAATGCGTCAGACCGTGGGCAAGATTCTCACCTATCGCCAGCATCTTGCTGGTGATTATTACTTGTGCCTCTGGCACGGATAAGCTGCTTTCCTTAGCAGGAAAATTGGCATTCCATTGCTAATAACCGCAAGGCAGCAGTAGTTTCCACTAGCCGGAGGCGCGGAAGAGATGGCATGCATCACCCCGGTTCGAGTAACGGTCAGACGCGCAAATGCGTCAGACCGTGGGCAAGATTCTCACCTATCGCTAGCCTCTGGCTAGTGATTATTACTATGTGCCTCTGGCACGGATAAACTGCTTGCTCAAGATATAAAATTTGACATTTCATAACCAATATCTGCCAGAGGCGGCAGTAGTTTCCACCAGCCGGAGGCAGGCGGAAGTGCCTCTTTGTCTATTAATTTTGGAAATTAGTCAGCACCGAAGGTCGGACTTTTGCTTTGATAGATAATAGTGAAGGTTATAGGTGTGAAGGAATTCGACAGGATATGATATAAGCCTTGTTCATTTTAGCCTTTTAGGTAAAGAATTCGGTCTATCAATTGATTACTCCATCTAAACGAATGATCTTCATTAATATCATTTATACTGCCATTAACTACTTCAAAGACTTTTTGTGGTTTTATACCAGATGCATCATAAAAATGGATTTCATTAAATATATTAAGATTCCCTAAAATCCTGTGAAATGAATTTTCATATCTTTCTAGTACTGTATCTTCAGAAACGACATGTCCCATATGCAACTCTCTTTCTCTTACTCGCTTTAGTAATATATTAACGTCATCTACATAATAGAAATAACAAAAAGACTTTGCTTTAAATTTATTGATGTATGAAAGTAAAAACCTAAATGAATCCTGATTATGTAAATTATTTTCGATTAAAATAGAATCATCTTCTTCAAGAGCATTACAAATATAGGCATCTAAAACACCATTAAATTCAATTGCTGTTAAAGTTTCGGTATGTAATAGTTCTTGGTCTAATCTTAGAATATCTGGATTAAGAAATTTTATATTGTGATCTAAAGAAAATTGATCACCTAAAGTTGATTTACCTACTCCATTTGGTCCACCAAAAATATGAATTGATTTACTCAATAATAATGCAGGATTTTATTTCTGTTTCGGTATATCTTCCGAGACAATGTTATTTAAAACATTAATATCCATTGAAGATGAAACGGATTTCCAACCATAATTCCCATAAAAACCTTTAATATTCAATTTAGCCATTACTTGATTCTTCCGTATAGTGGGAATAGCTCTCTCCGCAGAAGATTGCAAATCAGCTTCGCTAAAACCTTTTGTAGGTTTCTTTCTGGATTTTATTTCTTCTATTTGTTTTTTAGTTGGCATCGCTTATTATATACATTCAAATATGCTAAAAAGTTTTGTATAATTGAAATTTGTTATTGAAAAGCGGAAAAATAAGTTAGTACCAAAGGTCGGACTTTACAATGAAGCTTTATTATTTAAGCAAAAAATGTAAACTAAGGAAACCTATCGCCAGCGTCTCGCTGGTGATTATTACTAGGTGCCTCTGGCACGAAACAACAGCTTGCTTAAGATATAAAATGACATTCCATAGCTAAAATCTGCCAGAGGCAGCAGTAGTTTCCACCAGCCGGAGGCAGGCGGAAGGCATGACACTTTTTAAATCTACAACCACCCCGCCCTTCGGGCACCCCTCCTTTTTTAAGGATGGGAGCTGCCTCGAGCAAATTGATTTATTTTATTTCACTATCTGAATACTTTATTTAGTTTTCAATGCAAAGGATTTAATTAAGCATATTGCTAATATTTAGCACAGACCAGCTGCTCCCACCAGATTGCAGAGAGCTTCCGCTGGCTAGCGGATGAGGGGTTTAAACTCTTAGCTATCCTATTACTATTCCCTAATTATTAATTATTAATTAAAACACTTTACCCTATTTTCATAAACTCAAATAAATGCTCATTTACTTTATCCACATCATATTTCTCTACAGCTAAGCGATAGCTCTCCTCCCCTTTTTTTTCTATTAAAGATGGATCTTCTATAAAGGATTTCATGGCTTTAACCAAGGCATCTGCATCTTTCACTGGGATTAAATAGCCATTCTTATCTCCATCAATAGTTTCCCTGCAACCTGGGTTATCGGTGGTGATGATGGGCTTTGCCATGGCTAAGGATTCTAATATGGTTCTTGGTGTTCCTTCTCTGTAATAAGAAGGCAAAACAAATACCGAGCATTCTGATAGATATTTACGAACATCGGATTGAAAGCCTAAGTATTCTATAATGCCTTTTTCATGTAATTCATTTAGTTCCTTTTCTTCCAATGAATCTGGATTGCCTTCATCTGTCATACCTATTAGTTGAAATATAACTTCTGGATAATCTTTCTTGATGATTTTAGCTGCCTCCAAATATTCATTTACACCCTTGGCTCCTATTAAGCGGGCTATTAGTAAAAATTTAATAGGATTGACTTGCGGGGCTGCTTTTGGATAATGTTTTAGATCTACCCCCGAACCTGCGGTTATGCTTTGCTTAGTATGTAATTGAAGCAAATTATGCTGCTTAAAAAACTGCTGATCATCTGGGTTTTGAAAGGCTATAAAAGGAAGTTTTGAAAAGGCTTTTTTATAAAGCCTGAAAATGACCGAACGGACTAATTTTCTTTTAAAGGTATCAGCTTCCATGCCTACGTAACCCAGACCGGTGATCCAAGCCAATACTTTGGCATTTTTAAGGCTTTTGGCTGCCCAGCTGCCGTATATATTGGGTTTTATGGTGTAGGTAATGACTACCTCCGGCTGAAGCTCTTTAAATAATTTTTTAAGAAATTGAAGGGTTTTAAAATCTTGGAGGGGATTGAAGCCTGTTCTACCTAAAGGGACTTGAATAAATTCAACATCCAGTTCAGCTAAAGTTTTTTCGGTAGCTTCATCATTGCCTGGGGCTAAAGCAATAACTTTATAGCCTTTTATTTGAAGGGCAGTGAGTAAGGGTTTACGGAAGTTAATGACGGATGGCAGGTAGCTGCCGAAGACAATGGCTTTGGATTTTTGCATCTTCAAATATAACCGCGGAGACGCTAAGACGCAAGGTTTATTCAGCTAAAGCTGAAATGGGTTAACCACAAAGTTGCACTGAGAATTTCACTAAGAGTCACAAAGAAAATGTCAGCTAAAGCTGTGGAAATTCACGCAAAGACGCGAAGACGCAAAGTTTACGCAAAGAAAATTAACCACAACTTGTCCCGAACCATCGGGAAAGATATTCAGCTAAAGCTGATTGTTTTTTAACCACAAAGTAACAATAGAAAACAAAAGAATTTCAGAGAGATCACAGATTCCAGCCAGAGGTTGTTAATATACTCTTACAAAAAAGGAAATCTAATAATAGACAAGTTAATTTTTATTGGTTAAGAATTTTAATAAATACTCCATGACCCACTCGGGAGCACTTTTATTATGAAAAATTAGCTTATCATCTTTCTTCTCCAGAATAATAGAATTTTTTAATGAAGTACTGTCTATTACATATGCGCGATCTGATATTTTAAAGGCTAAGTTTAAATGTGATAAACTTTTATAATAACGGTCTATGATTTTCTGATTATCAACATTATGGCCTCCTTTTTTCACCCTTTTCAATACCCTTTCCACATTAATTTGAGGATCCATTGTGCATATAAAATACAAATAGGTTTTATAACCTTTTAACTTCATCTTCTCAAGAAAATCGATTTTTGATCGGTGAGACATAACAGTTTCAAAAGAAAAACTTTGCCGATTTGAAGCTAAAATATTCCTGAAAAAGCTGGCAATGAATGAAGCTGCATAACTATTGATTTCACCTGTACAAATTAACTGTTTACCATCAGATGATATTTCAATATGATTTGAGTGAAATTTTGAAAGGAATGGATCTTCTTTGTGCTTTTGACAATAATTTATCCAATCTGAATGAGCAGTTGTTTCTGAAAGATATGAGGAAATATTTAGGAAATTATTCTTTTTTAAGTCTTCCTCAATTACATCAGCATTAATAAAATACCCAATGCTAAACTGAGATTGAATCTCTTCTATTAAAGTGGATTTACCAGAGCCGTTAGGACCAGCAAATAATCTAAATCTGGGGATGTTATCTTTAATACTCAAATACTAAAATCTTCAATATTTAGCTTTTTATAACCGAATTCAGCTTTTTTAATTTTTTCTATCCGTCCATCTGGATAAATCTTTACTACATAGCCATCTCGTACAGTAATTCTAGCTAAATTATGAAGCTCCATATCTTCTTTATTAATTGTTTTATAAGCTTTGGATATGTTGCGTTTAAGAGCTTCTGTTGTTAATTTTTTCATAATAAAATCACCTTATTTTCTTTATTAACAATATAATATCAAATATAGTTTTTCATTCTAAATTAACAAGAATATTAACCATAAAGCTTTCGGGGTAACTACAGAAGAGACAAAAGAAAACAAAAGATATACAACTAAAGCTGAAATGGGTTAACCACAAAGTTTCATGGAGATTCCACAAGGGACGCTAAGAAATAAAAGATAAAGCAAAAAGAAATATAATACCAATCGGCTCCAAATTATTAATTATTCACTTACTAATTATAAATTAACCCCCTTGGCGGTAAATCTCAGCTTGTTTTCTTTTTCTCCACATAAACTGCTGATAGGCTCTTTTGACTTTATCATCAATTTAAGTTTCAAAATTACTGAAATACATCTAAATTCGTTGGCTTAAATTTTTAACGAAATTATTATGAATTTATACCCCTTAAAATTTAAACCTATTCTAAAAGAAAAGATTTGGGGAGGTTCTAAAATAAAGGATATTCTATCAAGAGGTAAGTTGAATGAAGGAAAGATTGGGGAGACTTGGGAATTATCAACTATTGAAGAAAATGAGAGTATTGTTTCAAATGGTGTTTTAAAGGGTCAAACTTTAAATGAGTTGATAGAAAAGCATCCTAAAGAAATTTTAGGAGAAGATATTGTAACTAAATATAGAAAGGATTTTCCATTATTAATAAAATATATTGATGCCAATCAAGACTTATCCGTTCAAGTACACCCCAATGACAAATTAGCAAAGGAAAGACATAATTCTAAAGGAAAAACGGAATCCTGGTATATTATGCAGTCAGATAAAGATTCTAAAATATATTATGATTTAAAGGAAGGAGTAAGCAAAACAGATTTTACAAATGCTATCAATAATGATAATACACTAGATTTAATTAACCAAAAAAATGTTAAAGAGGGAGATTTTTTTCATATACCGGCTGGCACAGTTCATACAATAGGAAAGGGTAATTTAATCTTAGAAATTCAACAAGCTTCTGATATAACCTACAGAATTTTTGATTTTAATAGAACAGATGACAAGGGAAATAAAAGGGAATTACATATAGAAGATGCACTGGAGGCTATAAATTATGAAAAGACTAATAATGACAGGGCTGATGTTCAAAACCCGAACATTCTAAACAATAATCCTTATTATAAAATATCCAAAATAGAGATTGAAAACAGCAGTTTAAAGTTTGAAAATAATAGTCAACTAAAAATACTTATCTCTGTGAAAGGAAAAGGTGAGATAAAAAGTAAAAATGATGAGACCACCGCAATAAATTACAGTGATATAATCTTAATTCCTGCTGCTTTGCCAGAATTCTCGATAACAGCCGAGGAAAACATGGAATTACTAATTGTCACTCTTAATTAAAACCATTTAGATAGATTTTAAAACTTCAAAGGAACAATAAAGAACAATAGGATTTCAGCTAAATCTGAAAAGGGTTAACCACTGCTTGTGCCGACACATCGGTAAGTTGCACTGAGGATTTCACAACTTGTCCCGACAAATCGGGAAAGGGCACTAAGAAATTATCAGCTAAAGCTGATTGTTTTTGAACCACGACTTGTCCCGTATTCATCGGGAAAGTAACAAAAGAAAACAAAAGAATTTCAGCTAAAGCTGAAAAAGGTTAACCACGGAGTTGCACTGAGAATTTCACAACTTGTCCCGAAAAATCGGGAAAGGACGCTAAGAAATAAAAGCTAAAGCAAAAAGAAATATAATATCAATCGGCTCCAAATTAATAATTACCCAATTATTAATTATTAATTAGCCCTCTTCGCCCCTTAGCGTCTCTGCGGTTAATTTTTCAGCAGCTTGCTTTCTTCTTTTCCACAAAAACTGCTGATAGGCTCTTTTGACTTTATCATCATAAGCAAAAGCCATAAGGAATAAGAAAGGGAAGATAATGGAACGATGGCGGGCTATCAAGCCAATATTATTTTCAAAAAGCCCTACGGTGACTACATAAATAAATACAAAGGCTAGTACAAATGTGGACAATCTATGGCTTAAACTATCTTTTATAAAACGCATAACGGATTTTCTTCTAATAATCAATAGCAATAAAACGGCATTGATCTCTATTGCTGCTGCTGCAGTAAATACATTTCTTATTTCCCAAGGAAATGGACGAGCCAAAACATCTACTATACCTGATGGAATAGAAGATATTCCTCCTGACTTTTCTCCTAAAACACCTGTACCATATTCATTATTTCTTAAAGTTCCTCTTTGTAATTCTGTTAGTTCCTCATTGGAAAACTCTTCCACTCCCCATTGATCTGATAAATAATTTGCAAGCAGAATAATCACTACCAGACCAGCTGTAATTTTAAAAATTCGAATCAGCCAATTATCTTTAATATTGAGAATAAAAAATGAACCTAATGCCAATACCGCTACATAAGCTGTGGGTGGCCTAAAAGCATATAAAATAGCTATACCTAGTAGTATATAAATATAGTTCAAACGTTTATTGTGTATCCCCAAACAAACTATTCCCATTCCCAAAAACATAAAGGCATCTTTACCAATAGTAGAGGTCCAAAACCATAAGGCGGGGAACAGTAACACCCAAAATAGTAGATTAGGTTGATCTAAAAAGAAATAGTTTTTACGAAAAGCTTTAAATAAAAATACTAAGCCTGCAAAACAGACTGCGCTAAATAGAAGATAAACACCAAACTCATTATCAAAAGTAAAGATCATAAAGAAAGCTGCAGGATAAGCCACAAAATTGGTGTAAAACAATTGACCGTTTCGCCACATGCTTTCTACGAAAAACGGAGAAAAATCCCACTCTCTAAAATAATCAGCAAAACGAGCTGCCCAGTTATCATATACCCAAGCATCTACCCCGCCCCCACTAAAATAATAGGCATAAATAATATAACCAAAAGTACCCACAATACGAAAAGCAACTCCCCAATTATACCTTTTATTTAAACTCACACGGTTCTTTATATAAGGAGATTTAACCCAATTGGCTAGACCTATCAATAGCAATATGGCTATAATTGCTCCCACTATTTCAATGCTAATTGATAAAAGTCAATGGTTTCCTTAGTCATGCGCTCTAAATTGTAATATTCTTTTAGCTCTTGATGTGCATTTAAGCCCACCTCCTGAGCCTCAGTGGGATTATTTAATATATACCCCATCTTATCAGCCAATGCTTGTGTATCATAAGGCGTAACCAAATACCCGCTCTTACCATCTGTCATTAATTCATTCCCAGCTGGTACACCCCAGGAGACCACTGGCTTTTTGCAGTTGAAAGCTTCCAAAAACACTACACCAAAGCCTTCTGAAATAGAAGGTACTGCCACCAAATCAGAATTATACATCCATTTAATCACTTCTTTGCTATAGCCAGCAAAATGAATGTGTTCTTCTAATTTTAAGTCTATGGCTTTTTGTCTAAGTTCTTTCTCTAGTTCTCCGCTCCCTACTATAATTAATCCAGCATCAACTTCCTGATCACATAATTTTTGCATGGCTTCAATTAAAAAATGATGCCCTTTAAATCCTACTAATCGGCCCGCTATAATGATTTGCTTTTTAAATAGCTTAAATTCAGCATCTAACAATTCATCAGTTGTATCAGGAAAATCAAAACCGTAGTGAATCAATTTCATTTTCTCCCCTTTGGCAAGCCCGGTTTTAATGAAAAAGTTTCTTAAGCCATGGGAGATGGTAAAAGATTGATCGCAGAGCCTTTCGGATAATTGTGCCAACAAAAAATATGGCGTTTTCTTTTGCTTGGAAGCATCGAAACCAAATTGAGCCGTAAAGTTATTATCATAACCGTGTTTGGTGCTGACCCAAGGACAACTTATACCACCTAAAAACAATTTAATTAAGCTTAAATGAAGATCAGCATGTATTAAATGGGTATGCACTAAATCAAATTCATTATGATGAATTAGTTTTTTAATCTTTCTTAAGGAAGATAATTTAAGAATTCGACCAATATTAATTTCATGGGTTTTCACTCCAATGTCCTTTAGCCGATCTATAAAATCACCTCCTTTACCACCTTGATAATCGGTATAAAGCCTTAAAAACTCAATTTTTATTCCTTTCGCCTTTAAGGCTGGAATAATTTTTAACTGATAGTTTTCCGCTCCAAAAATCCCGCCTTCTTTTTGTATAAAAAGTATTTTCATTAGTTCAATAATTCTTTATACGATGAACTAAACCTTTCGAAATTAAAGGTCTTAGCTCTTTTATGGTTTTGTTCTATATCTTTTTCTAGTTGAGTCTTTAAAGCTAAATATTCTTTTATCAGTTGCCGAGTTTTTTCAATACTATTAAGGTCAATATATTGTACATTCTTTCCTGCTACTTCAGGAATACTTGCTTTTTCAGAAGCAAGTATGGGGCATCTTGAGGACATAGCCTCTATAATAGGCCATCCAAAGCCTTCATGAATAGAGGGAAAAAATAGAAAAGAAGCTTTTGAATATAGATACTTTAATTCAGACTCTTGCACATTTAGTAAATGAGTGTAAGAGACATTATTGCTATTTAAGAAATTAATTTGATGTTCAGATAAGGCACCTACCTTTACTAAGCCAATATTTAGTTCCTTAATTATTTTTAATCCCCAATCTATATTTTTATACCATGCGTTAGTTCCAACCATCAATGCATAGGAATCTGGAATATTTTTATCAAAATTATATTGCTGATTTGGCTTGTTTTTTGGATTGAACCAATGATCCTCTATAGCATTGTGAATAACCTCCATGTTATTTCCCTTAAGCTTAGGATTGTATTTTAATAAATCATTTTGAGTATGTTCAGATACGCTTACTATTTTAGTTGCCTTAGTTAAGCCAGATAGATTTAATCGAATGAAACATTTAAGGTAAAAAGGGGTGTTTTTATTCATTAAATCGTGTAAATCATGACAAACAACTATAGATCTTTCTCCTCTCCAAAACCATAATAAATAGGTATATCTTTCAGAAGGAATTAATATTGAATTTTCTTTAGCAAGAAAAATTTTAAAGGGGAGAATAATATATTTGAATATGGGTATATAAAATTTGGAAAAGTATTTTGCTACTGAAAAAATATGAAAATCAAATACTTTTATTTGCTTTAAATGAGCTACATACCTTTTCATACTATAGCCACTTCTTTGGTCTTCGATCAATAATATTTTTTTAAAACAAAGTTTACTCAAATCAGATATTATCTTAAAATAAATTGATACTCAAAGAAAAATTCGAATTCCGTATAATTTAATCAATTGTCCTTTCTGCGAATCTAGTAATTTCTTTAATTAAACTTTCTTGATTCTCAATTATCGACAATCCTTGCCTATATTGTGGTAATACTGCAGCATGAAATGATGTTTTATAATAATCAATTAAAAATTTTCTAAGAAAATTTGGGCCGTCTTCTAAATTGTTCGATTCAACTAAATTTAGAAATTCCTCAAAGTCATTATTATCTCTAATTAATTTAGTACCATCAAGTGATTTATACCAGCACCCCTCTCCAAAAACTGCAACCCATTTATTTCTAGCTACTGCTTCTAGACCTACCGTTCCAACTAATGTAGCTGTAAAATATGAATTGTCAATTAATTCAAATGGATCGTAATTAAGATTTATCAGTCGGACATTTTTGATTCTCAATAACTCTTCATAATGAATCAATGATCTACTTTGATGTCCATTCCTTTGAGGATGAAATTGGGATTTATGCTCTTTAATATATATAAAAAAATCTGGACCCAACCTACCGGAAAGCATTTGTATAAGGCTTATTTGGTCAGAATAAAAACCAGCATCAGGACTTGTTGTTCTCTCAGGCTGGTAGTGAAGTGGGAAATAAATATACTTTTTAGTTAAATCTGGGTTATTAATTGATACTTTTTGATATTTTTTCTTCAAAGTCATTTTGAATTTATGTGTTTTATACTTTAATAAATAATTTTCAAATTGACTAATATGGGAATTATATATTGATTTGTGTGATATTTTTATAATTCTTGATTGATCATTTTTCAGGAAAAATGAAAAACTAAATATTTTAAAAAAAATGTTTTTAAGAGCAGAGGGTAATGTTTTGTATAGTGATTGCTTTCTCTGAAGTTTTTTAATAGAATTTGGAAGTGCTTTATTATATTCCGTATTTAAATTTGAAATATAATTATCTATTTGATTCAACTCATCATGGCTAATCTCCTTTGATAAACCAAGTTTTTTATATTTTTTTACCGGATTATCATCAATTGATTCAAATATTTGAGTTCTAATAGTTATCAAACTATTGGGTTTCAATAATATAATAGAAACTCCATTTCTTTTTAAAACTGAATATAATACATATTGCGTTACATGATGTGGAATCTCATAGAACAAAGCTATTTCAGGTTGGAATTCTCGTAATACATTAAATGAATAATTTAATAAATTATTAAAAAATAATTTTCGCTCCTCAAAGGAAAATTTATTTATTGAATCCATTCTGTCCATCATCTTTAATGAGATATACATTATATCTGCATAATCTCTATATATTTCTTGTCCAATGCCATAAGGTTGAAATAATTTATTCTGATTTACGGATTCTTGCTTAACAATATCAACATAACTATGAATAGTACAATTCGGAAAATTTGATAATATAACATCATGAAAACTAGGTGCGCTAATCCAATACACAGGATTCCATCCTTTTGATTTATGCATTTGGATTGCAAATTCTATCCATTCATCCATATGGGATAAAGCATATATAACATTTTTATGATTTTTATTTCCTAGCATTCATTATTCCTTTTGCAATTAACAAATCTTCTTCTGTGTCAATATCCACAGAATCAATGGTACTCATTTTTAATAATAAGGTGTTAGAATTATAAAAGACACCATATTCTTCTAGAAAAGAAGGTGTTACAAGATAAATAGCACCATTTACATAATACATATTCTCTAAATCTTGCCTCCTAACATTTTTATTAATTTCAGATATCGATGGATATTCGTTGATTAAATTATTTTTAATTGAAAATAACTGACTTGGGTGTTTATTTGAAAGAGATACAGAAACTAAAGAATCCTTATTACTGTCGATGCAATATTTGATAGATTTTTCAATATGAAATAATTTACGAAAAGGACTTGTAGGTTGTAATAGAATTATATAATCATATTTATTAGGAATATTTTTTAAGGCATGGAATACCAAATCAATACTTTTTGAATCATCTTTAGCTAACTCTTTTGGTCTTATAAAAGGCACTTCACAACCTAAATTGTATGCTACTTTTGCAATATCGGTGTCATCAGTTGAAATAATCAAATTATCTATTAATTCACACTTTCTTGCCTCATGTATAGTATAATAAATTAATGGATGACCATTAAGGTCAGTTAAATTTTTTCCCACTATACCTTTAGAGCCGCCTCTTGCCGGAATTATGGCCAATATACTATTTGATTTGTACATTTATATTTTAGAAAAGAAGCTTTTATATTGAGCTAAGGAATCAGCTTTAAAACGATTCATTGTTTGTTTTGAATTAAAATTGAGATTTTTATTGCCATCACCTGAAACTTTTTTAAAAATTTCAATTAGATCATTTTCAAATTTACCATCTAATTTTAAATATTTATTTTCTAATCCTATTGAGCTATACATATGAATCACCCTATCTAAAGCAGCTAAACCAATAGTATTGTTATTCAAAATTAATCCGCAAATATTAGCATGAAAACGCATTCCCACATTTAAAATACTAGAACTATAATAATTAAATAATTGATGTGCACCGTAATTTCCACTACAGAAAGGAGCTATACCAATTCTATTTCTAGTATATTCTGTACCAACTCTTTTTATCAACTTATCTATTGCATTAAAATCTTGATAAATATGAGGAGCAAAGATTATATTTTTATCTGTATCATTAATTATATAATTAATAAATCCAGCCATTTGAGTTAAATATTCCTCTTCAGATATAGATTTTAATAAATAATTTTTCATGTAAAGCTGATCCTCTGTTGTATTAATTAAGATAAATTCCTTTTCAAACTTCAGTTTATAATTATAATCTAACTCATAAAAAAAAGCATTATCAACAACAGTTTTTAATTTGTTTTTTATTTCATCCTTTAAAAAAAAGGAAAGATTCTCAAAACTCCCATCATTTCTTAGAAAGATTTCTCGGTTTTCTTTTTGATAAAAACAATTTAAAAATCTTTCAAATCTATCTTCATTTCCGGGAGGAACTGACTTGTGCGGTAAGGCTCCTACGCTAGAGATTAATATAGGCGTTTTTATTTGCTCAAGACGTTTGTTAGATATATCAATTGTGGTACCCGTTTCACTATTATGAACCCAATAATCCAAAAATCCACCACCACCAAAAATAATTAAATTATGCTTATTAGCTAAATTCACAAAATCATCATCAAAATTTAGTTTATCTCTCAAATGATAATTCTTATAAAATCTCCTAATCTCAATTCTACAAATATTAAAGTTTGATTTACCTAATATTGATGTCAAAATATTATCCAGACCTAGGTGGCTAGCATTATCTCCAAAATTACCATTAAAAGAAGCAATGTGTAAAATTTTCATCATAAAGAATTTATTCTAAATCTCTAAATTGTTTTTGTTTGGGAAGTAATGATATCTTATTAGATAATAGAATATCGATAAACCTTTTTGCACTGTCTCCTTTACCATAATGATCACAAGGCTTAAACCTGTTGTTAGAAATTGCCCATTCAAATCCCTGTTTAATTTTTTCTAAATCAAAAGGAACGTTTAATATTGACTCATAATTCAATCTATTTAATTGTCTGGAACCAATATTTATCGTTGGGATACCGTACACAGGAGCCTCATGTATGCCTGTACTAGAGTTACCAATTATAAAATCAGAATTTTTCAATAAACTCAAGAAATACTCAAACCTTAGAGAAGGAAACATTTGAATTTTATTATATAGCTTAACAGATTCCAATACCTTAAATATTTCCTCTGAACCTAGATCATTATTAGGATAAATTAATATATAATTTAACTTACTTTCAACCAAAGATTTAATAAATATCTCGGCATTTTCTTTTTGATCACTCAATTCTGAGGTTACAGGATGTAAACAAGCTACAGCATATTTATCAAATTTGATATCATATCTTGTCTTAACTTCTTGTAAAGTTGGTAGTGAACTTCCTAGCATTAAATCAACATCAGGAGAACCAATTTTAAATATAGATTCTTTTACCTCACCAAGCTGGATTAATCTTTTTCTTGCTTTATCACTCGCAACAAAATGAATATGTGATAATTTGGTAATACTATGCCTTAATAACTCATCAATTGTACCGGAGATCTCACCTCCTTCCACATGAGCCACTTTAATATTGCGAAGAGCTCCTACTGATGCTCCTGCTAAAGCCTCAATTCTATCACCATGAACTACTATTAAATCAAAAGAATTTTCATGTAAAAAACGACTCAAACCTTGAATAGTGTTAGATAAAGCAATTTCCATTGAGTCTCCTTCGATTTGATTTATAAAAGTAAAAGGAGGCTTAAATCCAGCTTTTGTAATTTCACTAACTGTATTTCCATACTTAGCCATCATATGCATACCTGTACAAAAAATATCATAATCCAAGCTAGGAGTAATTGATGTACTAACAATTAGTGGCTTTAGTTTACCAAAATCTGCTCTGGTACCTGTAATAAAAAGTAATTTCATTTCAAGTCAGTAAAAGATAAATGTTTACCTTTAGCTATATTTTTATTAGCTTTTTTACCAAGTATTGAAATATATTCTCTGGCATGGATTTCCCCAACTCCTGGTCTTTTCACCCAAATGTTTTCTTCAGAAAATTCATCCCCTTCCTTTATATCATTTATGGTTACAACAGTTGCAAATGCAAAGTCTCTAGTTACTTGTTCTTCTGGTATATCTTCTAATTTATCTCCTCCGCGTTCTTTAGCTATTATTTCGGACCCTTTTATTAACTCTGCTAAATCATATGGTGTCATTGAACAAGCAATGTCAGGTCCCAACCTGTCTTTAGAATCAGTAAAATGTCTTTCCAGAATTGACGCACCTAATGCGACAGCACCAAAACATGCATAATTATCAATAGTATGGTCTGACAAACCAACTACAGCATCAGAATAGTTTTGAATTAACTGTGTGACACCACCTAATCTAACAAGCTCATAAGGTGTAGGGTATAAATTTGTAGTATGTAATAATGCAAAAGGAAGATCATAACCTCTTATTAACTTAACTGTTTCATCTATACTCTTAATACTATTCATTCCAGTACTGATAATTAATGGTTTACCAAATTCGCAAATATGCTTTAGCAAAGGGAGATTATTGCATTCACCTGAACCAATTTTATATGCAGGTATATCAAATTTCGCTAATCTATCAGCGGCAGCTCTTGAAAATGGAGTACTAATAAAAATGGCACCCTTTTCTTTAACATAATTCATTAGTTCAAATTCATCTTTCTCATTCAAAGAACATTCTTCCATTATTTGATAAATTGATTTATCAGAATTCCCAGGAATAGTGCTTTTTGCCAATTCACTCATCTCATCTGAGGGAACATGAGTTTGATGTTTAATAATTTCAGCACCACCTCCTAAGGCTGCATCAACCATTTTTTTTGCTTCCATTAAATCTCCATTATGATTTATGCCTAGTTCTGCGATAACTAAAGGCTTTTGATTATAACCGACTTTTCGATTTGCGATTAAAAATTCAGGATGTTTCATATATTAATTCTAATAGAATTTGATATTTAGTTTTCTAAGTTGGACAAGTTAATTTTAAATTTACAAACAATAAAACATAGTAGTATTTTATTGTTTAATGAAATTTTAAATTTAATAAATATTTGAGTTTAATAAATTCTTTAAACTTTTCGTTACGTTTAATTCTTTATTATAAAGGAAACGTTTAATCAAAAGATTGTTTTCACCTGTGTAATCCAGAAAAACTAAATCATCTGGATTGAAATTATCGAATTTTAAAATCTTTACATTTTTAATATCTTCTAAAGCTTCTTGTAAACCAGAATAAAAAATATTGAATAATATAGTCGGTTTCCAATATGCAGCGGGAATTACCATAGTGGAGTAAAAACCAAAACAACCAATGGCAGATTGCACATATTGATTAAAATTATCTACTTTCCGCAAATACACAATATTATCGTGCTGAGGCAGCCATGTTGAATTAAAAGATTCAGGATGAAGTTTAATATAAAGCTTAGCATTTTGCTGCAAACAAAACTTATTCAACTTTAAATAAAATTGAATCATATTTTCTTTGCTAACTGTCTCTTCACCAAAGCTATTTTCTGCAAAAGCCTGATCAATATGCAAATAAAAATCTTCTTCTATTAAATCATTTTCTTTTTTTAAATATTGCGTCAATTCAGGGCTTCCAATATACTGAATCCGCTCCTCTCCTATTTTATCCACTTCTTTATGAATAGTCGCATTAAAGGGCGAAAAACAAATATACTGATTAGGTTTTTTGGCTTCAAAAGATAAATGCTTAGCTGCCCAGTAAGGCCCGATTTTCTGAGAAGCTTTGATAAATAAAGAAATGGGGAAAAGTAATAGTTTTTGAATTCCAGTTAGAGAATTATTGATCCATTTAAAGCTGCTAAAACCAGAACTGCTTTTTGCCTGATTACTTTGGGCTGCTAGTTCTTTCTTTTGCCAGATTTTCTCGCGGGTTCTGTAGTCTTTGTAATTAGTATAAATCCCATGCTGTAGGATGTAGGTAGAAATATTTTTCTTTTTAGCATTGACATTCAAAGCGATATTCAAACCACTTTCAACGGACATAAATACCAGTTTGTCTGGTTGAATTGAATTTAGTAAACCCTGAGCTGAGCTGTAATCTGACCAGTGGATGGTTTGAGCAAATTCCTGGACATAATTTTCTTTCTTTGGATCAGGAGAAATTCCGGAAAGAAATATAAATTCAAATTGATTGGATAGTGCTTTGAAAGGCAGTATCCAGTCTTCTCTGTGGGTGGGCCATATGGCTAAAATCCTTTTCATGACTAACCGCAAAGACGCGGAGACGCAAAAACCAACCGCAAAGGCGCAGAGACGCTAAGAAAAAATAAGAAATTGATTTTAAGTGTTTGCATTGAAAAAATTTGAATTCTATTAATACTTGATACTCATGTTAAAATAAAAAACTCCGCGTCTTGGCGTCTTCGCGGTTAATTTCCGCCTCTGCGGTTATAATAAATCTTCGATGTTCATCTCTTTACTAATTATCCACTCAACGAACTCTCTAAACGCTCCTTCGCCCCCTTTTTTAGTGGTTACATAATCCACATGCTTTTGGATGTAATCAGCTGCATTGGCTGGGGCTGAAGAGATTCCTGAGGCTTTTAATAACTCTATATCTCCTATGTCATCTCCTATATAGGCTATTTCCTGCAAAGTGATTCCTAATTCATCACAAAGCTTTTGGGCAACGGGCAGTTTATCACTTATACCCATGAAAAGATGCTTGATTTTGAGTTTATCGGCTCTTCTTTGGACGATTTGGGTGTCTTCACCGGTGATAATACCGATTTCGATCTTGAGCTTGCGAGCGAAAAGAACGCCTGCCGAATCGGATGTATTGAATTTTTTCCATTCGTTGCCTGACTGGTCGTAGTACATCCCGCCATCGGTCCAAACGCCATCAATATCAGTTAAAATTAATTTCGGTAGCATAATAGTTAACCGCAAAGACGCTAAAGCGCAAAGTACATTTACCGCTAAAGCGATAAATAATTTTTAAGAGAGAAAAAAAGAAAATTTCACTCTTAGCAACTTTAAGTCTTATAGGTTTATGTTTTATATTTTTTATGTTTTACCGCATAGAAGCGGAGACGCAAAGTTTATTTAAATTATAAATCATTCACAATTCTTTTAATACCATGTTTAATCAAGGGAGAATTGAAGTTCAATAATAAGCCAAGCCTGTTATCAGTCAATTTCAAATAAGTTAATAATTGAGCAGTGTGGACTGGTTCGAATTTTTGAATTACTTTTAATTCTAAGATCACCTTTCTTTCCACCCACAAATCAATTCTATATCCACAATCCATATGCATATTTTTGTAGATAAGAGGGAGCTCCACTTGTCTTTCGACTTGTAAGCCTGCTTGTTGCAATTCATAAAGCAAAACACGTTCGTAGGCAGACTCTAATAAGCCTGGTCCTAGATTAACATGAACTTCATAAGCAGCATTTACAACTATTCTAGATATGTCATTCTCATCCATTCTTATACCTTTCTTTGCCTTAAAATTGCCGGCAAGGCAATTCAACTTTAAGATTTCCTTAGCGACTTTGCACCTTTGCGGTTAACCCAGCATGTCTTTATAAATCACCTCATCCTTAGGAACATCCTGATTAAGTTTTTTTCCCACTACATTCTCTCTCTCTGCCCACTTAAACCCATCCCCAGGGCTTAGCATATGCAAATCTTCTTCTTTGACAATACCTCCTTTCTTAAGCTCTTTTTTGGTGGCTATGGAACGCTCTAATTTGATTTTGGCTGCTTCTACCGCCTCACTAGTTTCTTTTTTCTTCTCTCCCAATGCCATTTCAAGGTTTCGGATATCCCTCACCATTCTGTACATTCCATCAGGTGCTAAAGAACCTTTTTGATCAGTGCCTTTCATGCTACGGTCTAAAGTAATATGTTTTTCTATCACTTCCGCTCCCATGGCTACCGCTGCAGTAGGAATTGAAATTCCAATTGAATGATCTGAATAGCCAATGATATAATTGGGGTAACGCTCTTTCAAGAAATGAAGACTATTGAGGTTAATGTTTTTGTATTCCGATGGATATTGAGATAGACAATGCAAAATCGTAATCTTTTCATGATGCTTGGTAATGACTTCCAAGGCATTATCAATCTCCTTCACACCTCCCATTCCAGTAGAAAAAATAATAGGGATTTTCGTTTCCGCTAAGGCTTCCAGCAAAGGCAAATTGGTTAAATCACGGCTGGCTACTTTTAGTCTGTCCGGTTCGAAATAGCGCATCATGGATAAGCAACCCGTGGCACAAAGTGTTTCTACAAAATCAAGCCCATAACTTTTGGCGTATTTATACAGTTCAAAATGCTGTTCATCATTCAGTTCAATAGCTGCACGATGCTCGCCATAAGTGGCTCCAAAACTATTAGGATTATCATAAGGCTTAGCCATAGCAGAAGCGGAAAGCTCCTCACTTAAATCTCGTTTGGTCAGCTTTACGGCATCCCATGGCTTGAGTTCTTGCCCAAAAAGCGGATCTATCACTTCTTTTGCTGCTTTATCAATTAATAATTTGGCTATATCTACGGAGCCGTTGTGGTTTTGACCGATTTCTCCGATTAAGTATGTCTTCTTCATGCTAATATTTTTGACTAACCGCTAAGACGCTAAGATGCTAAGGATTTATTCCTAACCGCAAAGACGCTAAGACGCGGAGTTAATTATATTTTTAAAATGAAGGTGAATATAACCCATTTATCATGACTCAAAAAAGGGATTTTACTTTAATTATTTCTTTTCTTTGCGCCTCCGCGTCTTTGCGGTTCCCCACTATTTGCTGAATTTAGCAATCCCCTCACCCATCACCGCCTTAATCTCTTCATGCTCATCAGCAGTTCTCACCAAATTCTCCAAAGAAAAGTCCCTTCCATTTTCTTGAATAATTTCATACAGCTTCTGCATATTTTCAAAATCTTCAGGTGTATCAATGGTAAATCTCAAATCCTTTCTATCTCGGATAATCTCAGGCGCAGGAAGCAATTTCACATTAAACTTCTCAGGATTACCATAAATATAATTGGTAACATGCTCTCTGTAAAACGCTCCGTTTTCCAACTTTTCAGTTTCTTCATGTGCTTTCACCAGGGCTTTCCTACTCACAATCTCAGGATATAAACCCCAATGCGTACGAATAGCAGGAGTTACTTCTGCATCAGCATAAGAAATATAATCAGTCTCTGAATTCATAGCCTTTAAAAACTCATTGATACTACCAAGCTGCATAAAAGGATTGTCAGAGCATATCCTCACAATAAAATCAGCATTAGAAGATTCAATAAAACGGCTTAGTACATCTTCCTCATTCCCTCTAAAAAGCTCCACATGATATTGCTGAGCAAAGTCTTCAATTCTATCATCAGCTGGCTGATCAGTAGTAGCAATAATTAATGGAAAATTAGAATAATGTTTTAATTCTTTAATTTGAATATCTAATATACTTTCAGTACCAAAAAATGGCTTTAAAACCTTTTTAGGCATGCGAGTGGAGGAAAGGCGGGCTTGTATGATGATTTGGATGTTAAGCATCAATTAAATTTTTAAATGCTAATTCGTAATTTTTTATTCTTTTAGTTACTTCAAACCTATCAGAAAGTGATAAAGTACCTTCAACTAAAGTCTTGTATAAATCAGGATTATTTAGTAACGTCTCTAGTCTATTTACCATTTCCTCAAAACTGCTAACAATAAAACCTTCTTTCTCATTAAACAACCACTCACTAGCTCCATAAGTGTTATAAATGATAGATGGGATACCTACCAAGGCTGTTTCAATTGTAACCTTTCCAAATCCCTCGGATTTACTGGGCAAAATATGAAGATCGATTTCTTCTAATAAACCCCTCAATTTATTAGGACTTAACAATCCATGATAAAAAATATTCTTGACCTTAAAATCTTTAATTTTACTATCGATACCTTCTTTCCCTAACCCGCTACCAACAATATGAAATTGGAGATTAGGAAATATTTTAGCTAGCTGAAAATATTCATCGATATTTTTACGAATCATATCATTACCAATGAAAATAACATTTTGAATTTTATTTGCAAAAGTAGATTTTCGTTTAAAATGTTGGGTGTCAATTAGTGGCGGTAGATACAATTGATCATTGTATTTAATTTTATGATGTTTATTATTAAATTTCCCGACAAAATCTGTTGGTGCATAAACCTCGTTATGAAAATTATATAGATAACTTATTAATCTTTCATTTCCAGTTATATTTAGATGAGCTCTATAAGCAACATTATCTAAAATATTTCCTTGTCTTTTGATTGATTTCTTTTTAAAAATCTGTATCAGAAAATGAACAAACTTAAAATTATTTGATCGCGCGATATAAGCAACATCACAATTATAGATTCCCCAAAGAATGCCTAAATAATTTGATATTTTAGCTGGGTAAAAACAATTAAAAATTTTAACCCCTTTAAAATTTGGAGTATCTAGATTTCCAGATGATAGTGATAAAGTATAAACCTCAAATCTTTCCTTATCAATATACTTAGCAATTGTACGGCAATTTAAATTAAAAGCACCAATATTATTAATATGGGCGTATAAAAAAATTTTAATTTTATACTTCAACTTAATGTTTTTTGTACTTTTTAGTTGCAATTTTTTTGATTCTTTCTTTAAGAACTTCTGTAAAAGTCATAAATGAAATACGTTATTATTAAACCTTAAAATCACTTTACAGATCAAACTAATTCACTATAATTTCTATATAGTTTTTTCCCAGAATCATTAATATCATAATTATTTCTAACGTGTCTAAAAGCATTTTCTCTAAAAACCTGAAATTCTGAATTATTCATATTATAAAATCCAATTATACTTTCAGATATTGATTTTATATCCTTTTCTTTGGAAAGATAACCTGTTTTTTTATGAATTACTTCTTCAGGAATATCACAATGAGTTGTACTAATTATAGGAAGACCACAAACTTGAGCATCAAGTAAAACAACAGGTGCTCCGCCTTCACAGTCTTTATCTTTTGCATAAGTACTAGGATGAATAAAAACATCAAAATTTTCTAAATATCCATGTAACTGGTTATAGTCTATACTTTTAACAATGTGTATTTTATCCATATAGCCTGAATTTTTTATAACATTTTTAATTTCAATAAGGAGGTTTTCTTCACGTTTATGTTTTACATCTCCAACTATAGTCAAATGCATATTAGGACATTTATTTAATGCTTGAATAAATGCTTTTACCGTATATATATGTCCCTTCTTTTCTGTTATATTAGCTATTTGGATTAGCTTCAAAGTCTTCTCCGGTTTTAAATTATTGTTAATATTTTCAAATTTTGAAGAATCAATACCTAAATGTACTATAGAGATTTTATCTGGAGGACACCCCATTTTAATTAAAATATTTGCTCCATGACTACCTTCACAAATAAATTTATCCGCATTTAAAAATAATTTTTTATACAATTTTAAATATTGTGGTTTATGAAATGGTACACTTTCATAATCATGTCCATAAAAAGATACAATATGTTTTATATTAAAACCACTTATCATTTTACTAATTGAACAAGAAAAATTACCAAAATGAGAATGGACAATGACTATTTTCTCTCTACTTATAAATTGCCTTAATTTCTGTCTTTGTTGCTCATATAAGAATTTGAGAACCAACATTACAAATGATCTGAGAAAAATATTTGCTTTTTCTAATACACTTTTTAAGTATTTAATAATAATAGCCTCAGTTGTATCAAAGTAAACCCAATTGCTATTATAAAAATTGTTCTTTTCATAAGCTTTTGCATAAATATAAATTTCAACATCTGGTATTGAATTCATTAAATTGATAATCCAATTTTGGGAATTTGGTATATAGGAATTAAAAACATGAAGTACTTTTATTTTTTTATTCATTTCTTTTAACATCCCTGAATTTAAGTTGATTTTTTAATGTGAAATAATGAGATTCATCCCGGTATTTAATAACTCGATGTGCCACTGATCCTACAATTGCCAGAGGAGGGACATCATGTGTGATTGTTGTACCCATACCTATAATAGCACCTTCACCTATTTTAACTCCAGGTATTATATTAACATTCATACCTATCCATACATTATCTTCAATTATTACAGGTTTCTTCACATCATGATTATCGTATGGTAATAATTCAGCATTATAATCATGATAGCCAGAAAATATAGTGCAGTTTCTACTTATTATAACATTATTCCCAATACTTATTCCGCCAATTCCTTGAAACCATCCGTTCTCACCTATCCATACATTTTCACCTATATTTGTATTTTTTGGATGAGTAAAATTTGATCTAAATCTCATTACTACATTCTCTCCACATGTAGAAAACTCATTTTTTAATTTTCTTCCCCATTCTAATCTTGCATTTACATTAATGCCAATAAGTTTTAAAAGAATTCTTTTTATCATTTTATTTACTACTTTTCAGTTGATTTAGAATTGAAAATAGATATTTCAATTCATTTCTTATAAATGCAATGAATATTAGAAATATCACCAATAAATATAAAATAATATTTAGAATGAACCCTATGTAATTCAAATCATTAAAAATCTGAATATATTGTACCAGCAATAAAATTAATACACTAATAATAGTGGTTATTAAACTTGGTAATAATGGTTTTATTTGAGTATAAATATTTATCATAAGCAGCTTTCCAATATACCATCTAAGTATAAAACTCGAAATAAAAGTTGCAATCATATATGCGGTAGCTACTCCCTTTATTCCTTTTAATAAACCTATTGAAATTGCTATAATTATAAATATTCCTAAATAAACATTTAACTTAAATTGTAATCTAGTTTTTCCAAGCCCTAAAAATATATTTCCATTTAGAGTTCCTATAGATTGCAGAGCACCTACAAAGCATAATATTCTTATTACTGGAATAGCTTCTTTCCATTGCTCACCCAATATTAAAAATACAAACTGATCTGCAACAACAAATAATAAACCCATAACAGGAAAAGTGATCAGAGATATAATTCTAACCGATTTTAAATAAATATCGGTTATTCTTAAAGTATCGTGTTTAATCAATGAAATACTTGGGAATAAAACTGCTGATAACATGCTACTAATTTTTTTAACTGGTAGTAACATTAAACTGTATGCTTTAGTGTAAACACCAAGAGCATCTGAGCCTAAAAATTTCCCAATTAATAAATTATCAGAGTTTCTATTCCAATATTGGAAAGATTTTGACCCCATTAATGGGAGACTGTAGTTAAGTAATTCTTTCAAATTTTTCTTATTGAATACAAATTTAGGTGTCCAGTCGGAAATTAACCAAATAACTATTGTACCTATTGTAACTTCTAGTAAGGATTTGAATACTAAACTCCAAACTCCATAATTATTATATGCCATCCAAATTCCTAAAGTTCCAGAAAATAATAATCCAATTAGGTTAATACCAAATAATTTTTTGAAGGCTAATTCTTTTTGAATAAGTGTATTTTGCACATAACTTACAGATTGAATAATAAAACTTGTAGATGATACTATTATTATCAATTGTAGTTCAGGAGAATTATAAAAACTACTAATTAAACCGCTGCAAAGTGTAATTAATAAAAATAAAAAGACACCAAAAATAAAATTTGACCAAAATACAGTAGATTTATCTACTTCTGTAATATCTGATTTATGAATAAGGGCACTACCTAACCCAAAATCTTTAAAAACAGTGAGAAAACCAGTAAAAACAGCAATCATTCCAATCATTCCAAACTCAGAAGGTGATAGCAATCGGGCTAGAATTATCCCTATTATTACTGAAACAATTTGTTGTAAAACTTGATTTATTATATTCCACTTAATCCCTCCTAAAGTCTGAGCTTTGTGCGTCTTATTATCCAAATCTTGAAAATTATTTTATACTTTTGCTATCATAATAGAAATATCCTCTTCATAATCTTTATAACTACCAACTTGGTTGAAATCCAATTTAAAAAGCTTAGAATATTCATTAACTGACCTGAAGTACCAATGATTTGCATTTTTTTTATGCGAAGTATTTTCTATTAAACAAATTATCGAATTCTCCTTGCTCACTCTCCTTATTTCATTAACTATTTTAAGTAAATATTTATCTTCAATCCCTCCTAGTACCAAACAAATCCACACAATATCAAAATAATTGTCTTTTGCAGGAATTGTGTTATTTTCAATTTGTAAATATTCGACATTATCATTTTTAGGAGCTAAATCAAGTAAATATTTAATAGGATCCACTGCTATTACTTTACAATTAAAACTATTTGCTAATTTTACACTAAACCTACCTGGACCACAACCAAAATCTAAAACACTTCTTTCATCCCCAGTTAAAAATTCACTAATAATTGGAAATATTTTAGATATTTGAAATTGAGTTATGCGTTCTACGTCCTCAATTCTATGTTTTTTATTTAAAACTGAAAGTTCTTTTAAAGAATGGGCTCTTTCTTGCCAATAATCAATATTTGTTTTATATCTATTTCTAAACTTTTTCTTTTTCAAATAAGATCGTAAAGCTATTATAATCTTCTTAAAATAAGATTTTATTAACATTTTAATTTTTATTAATTATGTTTTGTAAGTCTTTAAAAACCTCAAGATGAGGTTTAGAATATAATTTTTCTAATTCATCTGAAACAGTTTTATTTATTTCAATATCTCGATTAGAATTATAAATTTTATCAAAAGGAATGTTTTCCCAATTAATATCTAAGCTAAGGTTAAGGAAATTAAAAACAGAGGAAATCACCTCTTTGGGATTATTTTTAATATCACTATAGTTGATTAACAAAATTTGATCTTTTGAAAAAAATTTAGTCCATTTATTTAAAATATTATAATAATTTCCCTTGACTATTGATTTTTTAGAAAAAAAGTGTTCAATCACAATATTATTTTCTATTTTTTTTGAAGAATTTTTAAGGTTCATTTTAGCATGAGATAAAGCCCTTTCTTTTTGATCTCTTGCAATGAAGATGATTTTTACATTTGGCATTATTTTTTTTACCAGCTTGATTCTTATGTTAGACATAAATCCATAAGCAGGAGTATTTTCACCTGAAATTTTATCATTTTTATCCTTAAAAAAAGTGGAATAAAAACCTAAACCCTTTTTTAAATAAAGATCAAAAAAATGAATATCATAATGAGGTAGTACATCAGGAAGGTAAACATCTTGATGAGCTTTTAAATTATTCATTAACCATGTCGTACCTGCTTTTTGTGCACCAATACAAATAAAATCAGGAAAACAATATGATTTAAATTTAACCTTGATTTGATATAAATAGTAATAATAATATTCGAATGAATATTTTAGTAATTTTCTAAATATTTTTAACTTACTCATAACCTAATTTTATCATTTCTGCTTTACAAATAGCTATGATCTTATTTAAATTGCCCTCACCAAAAAACTCTAAATGTGATACTCCTTTGTCTGCTTTAGGTTGATAATTCACATCTAACAAACTATTAATGTCGTTTACTTTTTTTAGGTTGAGCTTTTTTGATAATTCAGAAATGGTTTTTAGCTTATTATTATTAAAGTCTTCGTATTTTACCAAAATAAATTTACTAGGATTTTTAAGGTATTGATTTACTGCAAAACACCATCTTTTTGCAGCATTCGTTATAGGATCAGAATTCTTAATATCAATTCCTTTATTAGTAAGAACATTTTTCCATGATTTATTAAAATTCTGCAAATTAATACTATCGAAGGTGTTGACTTCCCCTTTTATATTTAATCGACTAAATACACTTTTGATATTATCTCGCGGATCTCTTATTATCATTACAATCTTTGACTCCGGAAATAACTCCATTATTTGGCAAGAAATGTAGGTTAAACCAGGTTCCTTGATAATTTCATTTTTGAAAATGATTTTATTATTTCGATAAAATTCATTTAGATTAATCTTTCCTGAATATAGCTGATCTTCAATATCCCAAAATTCCGGAATGTCTGATTTCAAACTTTTGTTTGTATAATAGCTTAGTAACTTACCGATAGCAGTTGTTCCCGATTTCTCTTTACCTAAAATGAAAATATGCTGTTTTGGCTCAGCCTTAAAAAACAGTGGAATTTTATGAAAGAATTGCTTCGTGAATTTGATGTTAGCTAGCATTTTCCCTACTCATTAAATGAATTAAATTCTGAATAATGTGTCCTTGCTCTTTTTCTTTTAGGTCATTATAAAGTGGGAGTCTTAATAATCTATCTGAATCTTTGGTTGTATAATTATCGTCACCATGGAAACGGGAAATAGCTTTACCAAATGGAGCTAAATGCAAAGAAAGATAATGGAAAACTGCTTGAATATTATTTTCTTTTAATTTATCTAATACTTCTTCTTGTAAGCGTCCATTTTCTACTTTTATATAGAATACGTGTCCATTGTGTACACAACCTTCAGGTATCTCTTGCCATTCAATCTTTCCTGCCTCCTGCAATTTTTGTAATCCATTTCTATACTGATTCCATACACTTAGTCTTTTTTTATGTACACTATGTATACTTTCCAATTGAGCCAAAAGAAATGCTGCAGATAATTCATTGTTTAAATAACTACTTCCTAGATCAACCCAAGTATATTTATCAACTTCTCCTCTAAAGAATTTAGATCTATTGGTTCCCTTTTCTCTAATAATTTCCGCCCTTTCAATATATTTTTGATCGTTAATTAGTAATGCTCCTCCTTCTCCACAATGAATGTTTTTAGTTTCATGAAAGCTTAAAGCTGCTAAAACACCAAAGCTCCCCAATGCCTTACCAAAATATGTACATCCAATAGCTTGAGCAGCATCTTCAATTATAGGGATATCATATTGCTGTGAAATATCCATTATTTTATTCATCTCACAGGCTACTCCACCATAGTGCATTACCATTATAGCTTTTGTTTTGGAAGTGATTGCTTCCTCGATTAGGTTTTCATTAATGTTCATATTATCTGGTCGAACATCCACAAAAACCAACTTCACACCTCGCAAAACCATTGAATTTGCAGCAGAAACAAATGTATAAGATGGCATTATTACTTCATCGCCTTCTTTTAAATCTAGCAATAAAGCACACATCTCCAAAGCGTGTGTACAAGATGGTGTTAATAAAACTTTTTTAACCTGATGTAAATCCTCCAGAAAACCTTGACATTTTTTAGTAAAAGGACCATCACCACTAAATTTTTTATTTTTTATTACCTCCTCTAGATATTTCTGCTCAGCCCCTGTTACTAGAGGTATATTAAATGGAATTTTATTCATCTATTTTAGAATTGTATATTTATAATTAACAGATAAGTACTTAAAGAAATATTTTTTGTAGCAATTAATTTTTATGTACTTAAAATGATGGCTAATCTACTTTTTAAATTTTATTTAGCTTTATATTCCTCAAACCACTCCACAAACTCCCCTATCCCTTTTTCCAATGGAGTATTCGGTTGATAATTAAAATCATTAATTAGGTCTTGTACGTCTGCATAGGTTTTTTGAACATCACCCGGCTGCATGGGTAGAAATTCCTTTTCTGCTGTTTTGCCCATGGCTTTTTCCAATGCTTCTATATAGTCTAGAAGTTTAACCGGTTGATTGTTGCCAATATTGTAGAGTCGGTAAGGAGCATAGGAACTGCCGGCATCGGGTATATTGGTGTCAAATTCTTCATTGCCTGTAGCGGGTTGTTCTAATGCTGCTATTACGCCATTTACAATATCGCCTACATAAGTGAAATCCCTTTCCATTTCTCCATGGTTGAAAACCTTTATTTTTTCTCCTTTTCGGATGGCTTCCGCAAAAAGGAAAAGTGCCATATCGGGTCTGCCCCAGCTGCCGTAAACAGTGAAAAAGCGTATGCCTGTAGTGGCAATATTGAATAAATGGCTGTAGGTATGTGCCATCATTTCATTGCTCTTTTTGGTGGCGGCATAAAGGGATAATGGGTGGTCGGTATGGTGGTGCACTGAAAATGGCATTTGGGTATTGCTTCCATAAACGGAGCTAGAAGAGGCGTAAACTAAATGCTTTACAGGGTTATGTCGGCAAGCTTCGAGTATATTTAAAAAACCTTGTACGTTGGCGTCTAAATAAGCTTGTGGGTTTTCTACTGAATAGCGAACTCCCGCTTGTGCTGCTAAGTTAATTACATGGTCAAATTGTTCTTCTTCAAATAATTGGTAGAGGTATTCCCTATCGCATAGGTCGGCTTTCACAAAGCGAAAATTCGGGTATTGTGAACTGAGGACTAATTGATGATCTTCTACAAGTTCTCTTTTAATGCCGAGTTCGTTGAGGCGGCCGTACTTGAGGTTTACATCGTAGTAATCGTTGATGTTGTCGTAGCCGATAACGGTATCGCCACGCTCAAGAAGAGCTTTCGTGAGATGGTATCCAATAAAACCGGCAGAGCCGGTAACAAGTATCTTTTTCAAATTATTTTATTTTTTTTACAGTCTAAGACTGAGATTAAATCAGCTAAAGCTGATTATTTCTTTACCACAAAAGTGACAAAAGAAAACAAAAGGACAGCCAAAGGCTGTTTATTTTCTCGCCAAGACGCTAAGGCGCAAAGTTTACGCAACGTTAATTAAATTTAATATGTAAATTCAATTCTAAATTACAAGTCTCTTCTTTTTACAAATTACCTTTGCGGGGTCTTCGCGTCTTAGCGGCTCAGCGAGAGTCACCCAAAAGCCTTCCCGATTAGTCGGGACAGGTAGGCTTTCAAACGGAGGTGCAAAGTTTACGCAAAGAGAATTTATGATTTAGACTCAGAGTAAATGGTATAACAATAGAGTATAGAGATTAACCTTTAGTTTATCGCTTACTTTTCAATTTCTTTTTTAGTAGTAGCTCATTGAGCTCTGAGGTGGAAATAGTCCTGAGATAACCTTTATCTTTTAATCCATTAATCAGAATCTTATCCCCCGTCCAAAGTAATGATTTTAAATGGTTATTTAGTGCCACAAAAAGTGTGTCATCTTCATCGATATCAGTTGTTAATTTATAAGCTTTTTTTAGTGATGAATCGGAAAGAAGGATGTCATCTACAAAACGAATTTTAGAAATAACTAAATTGTAAATTTCATCAAACTTATCATTTGAGTATCCTGTGATTTTTAAAATTTTTTGAGTATGATTTAATATTTCTTCCTTTAAATAATTGACTGAATAAAAATCGAAATACTTGGAGCCATTTATTAAAATCTGTCCAATACTACTTTTAGGATTTAAAATTGCGCTAAATACGATATTAGAATCAACCGTAATTTTCAATTTCTATAGCTTTCTTTCTTTCTTAATTTTCTTCCACATGGAGGCATTAACTTCCTTTGCAAGCTTATCAACATCCGATTGTTTTGCTTTTGAAGTTGAAGTTAGTTCTTTATACCGTAAATAATCTAACATATCCTGCAATTCCGATAAATCAATATTTGATGGAAGCCTAACTAGAATCTCATCCTTTGTTCTTTCTATTTCCATAATTGAATATACTTAATTTCTATAATTAGAAGCTGGATTAGCTTGGAAAAGTTCTGGTTTGGTGGAAGTTTTAAGTTATAAGTCTAAGGTATTAAGTTAGGTAATCATTAAATAACAACAATTCGTAATTATTTAGGTGTTCTAGGCAATCCAGATTCCTGCCTTCGCAGGAATGACGGTTGGAGCAGACTAATTTGTAATTATTTTTCTTTGCGCCTTAGCGTCCCTGTCTGCCGCCAGGCAGGTTTGCGGTTCAATACAGCCTTAGGCTGTCCAATTTTCAATACAAAAATCCAAAAAGCCAAAGCGGTATTTTATTGGCGTAACCAATTTCAATATCATCTAAAACTAAATAGGCATTATTCAATTCTGCAATTTGAGATTGATTTTTGTTTTTACCACCTATTTCAAAAATATATTCTTTGTTAATTTTATAATCACCTTTTTCTGGATAACTAAATTCATGTTGATAGGCCAACTGATTAACAAAAAAAGTTTCTCTCAAAGTCCCTTTATCTACTGTTTTACTCAAAGCGTATGGGATATTTGTATTATCAGGCAATAATTTATCAGGCTTTTGAAAACGAGTAATTCCTTTTGCCTCCTTATTTAAAATTCTAATTAATTGGGCTTCTTCAAGATAATCAATGTAGAGCAGTAATGTCTTTCGATTTAGTCCGATTCTCTCTGCCAATTTCGTAAAATTTGGAACAAAGGGCACTGATTCGGACAAAACTAATAAAAGCTGTTTCAATTTTCTTGCGTAGCTAATATCAGTCTTTCTTAACATTGGTAACTCAATTTCAAGTATCAAATTAACTACCTCATTAATTTTATCATGGTAATATTTTTTGGACTGAAGATAAAAAGGATAATAACCACTTGTTAGATATTCATTAAAATAGGCAAAAGGTTTTATTCTATTTAAGATATCGGAAGCAATTTTCGCATGATGAGTTACAATATCAGTTAATGAAAGGACATCAAATTGTTGTTTACTTTCTATTGTAAGAAATTCTCTAAAAGAGAGTCCTTGCATGTGAAAAACTAATGCCCTTCTGCTGAGGTCAGCTTTAGCATTAAGGATTTGCAGAAGAGAAGAACCCGTAAAAACTACTTTCAGATCATTAAAATCATCATAAATATTTTTTAGTTCTTGCGACCAGTTTGGGTATCTATGCACCTCATCCAAAGCTAAAAATTTTCCACCTTGCTTTTGAAAATCACTTGCCAAATCATACAAACTGTTTTCCAAAAACCAAACATGATCTAAACTTGCGTACAAATATTCCCCATTAATATTAGGGTCTTTTTTCTTTAAATATTGAAGTAATATAGTGGTTTTACCAACACCCCGAGCTCCCTTAATTCCAATTAAGCGTTCGTTCTCATCTATAAATGAAATCATGGGACGGACATATTCCATTCCGATTCCAGATAATTTTAGCGTATATTGATTAAAAAGAGTTTGCATTATGTTCGTCACAACGAACGATTAAATATAATAAATGTTCAGTGCAAAGGAAATTACTGATTTTCTAATTATTAATTACTAATTGATTTTCTTACAATCTCAACTTCCTCATCAATTGTTTTTAAATCGAGTTCATCGGTCTTGAATGTTTCAAGTAGGCGAGTTAGTTTGGAATCAATTGCTTCTTTTTCTAATTCCTTAGATAACTTGATTTTCTGCTTCTTTGGTAATTGCTTTACTAAAGACAGTATTTGATCGAATGTAAGGTCAATTTGCAGTGCGGTTTTCATTATTAAATAAGTAATAAGTCTTGAATAAGCTACTCATTTCTAAGGTAAAAATCAATTAACAACAATTCGTAATTATTAAATTCCTAATTTTTAATTATTTTTCTTCGCGTCTCCCGACTTGCAGTGCGGGACAGGTTATGCGGTTAGTCACAGCCTTTGGCTGATAATTATTAATTACTAATTAACCAATCCCAATTAGCTCATTAACCGAATAAATATTATCTAATGCCAAAAAGGATAAATTATGATCATCAATGATTTCAAAATCATTTCTTTCACTTTTACTTAAAGCCTGAATTTTAGGGAATTCATTCAATGGAACAGTAAAAAACCTATTATTACTTAAATTAATAATCATTTCATATGTATATAATTACTTTTTAGTTGCCATATGGAATTCGCTACAAATTTTATTCATCATCGGTTATTATTATAAGATGTCTAAAATTTACGCTCATTTCTGATTGTGTAAATTTCACATTCTGAATATTCGGTAAAGTGGTAGTAATTACGCTCATAATCTGATGGCTTTAACTTCTTTTTGCTGATAAATTTCGCAAGGGAAAGTATCAGACTTAGTCCATTTAACGGTCAGACGCCTTATGCGTCAGACCGTAGCGGACATATTTAAGTGATGCTATGATCCTTACTTTTTAATATTTTCTTTGTGTCTTAGTGCCTCCCGACCTACGGTGCGGGACAGGTTTTGTGGTTCAATACAGCCTTTGGCTGTCTTCTTTTCTTTGTGTTTGTGGTTCAACAAAGCCAATCAAATCGAATTCATATATTCTTGATGGACATTCAAAATTTTAGATTTTACTTCATCCCAGCCTAAGTCAGATAATAATTCAGGTTCAGAATCAGGGAATTCTTTAACCTGTTCTTCAGCATCATCAAAATAAATTAAACTTTTTAGGGCTAAATAAACCGATCCATCTTTATACTTTTCCTGATAGAAATTAATCATTTGTTTCAATGAAAAATGCTTTAACAATTCATATAAATCGATAAAGTCTTTTTTACTACCCCTACCTGTTATTGCACCAATTTTCATGGCTGCTATATCTTTCAAGCCTGCAAGTTTTATATTATCCCATACTATCGCTTCCTCCAGCCAAGGATAACTGTATTGTACTAAATCCAATTTTATGGAATTACAATTATAGATCTTGATTAACTTACTAACTTTCAAAGGATGAGTTTCCCCAAATTCATTTAGAATACCTTCAATTTCAAACGGCTCAAGATTGATATTTCCAAAAAAATCTAAGTCAACCGAAATTCTGTGACCCAGTTGCAAGGCCAATGAGGTACCTCCCACTAATCTGGTTTCAGCCCCTAAATCCGAATTAGCAATAGATTTCAGTAATTCCAGGGTATCTCCTGTGATTGTCTCAAGATGGAGCATCTGAATTTTTCTAATGGAACATTTGCCACTGTAGCAATAAAGTTGGCACTAATTTTATCTAAATCCCTTAATTTCATGGCGATTTCAGCAATCTTGGGAATACCATATTTCTTTTGGATGATTTTCCAGTCTTCCAGCATACCGTATTCCAATACCCTTTGAATAACCAAAGGGGCATTTTTCTCAAAGCTCAATTTAGAACGGTCATATTCCCAAAACAAATGCTTGCTGAGCTGCTCGAATTCCGGGTCTGGGTTTACTTTATGCATTTAATAAAGATACTAATTTCTGCTTAACTAGTAAAACAGCCTAAGGCTGTAAATTTTTCTCGCAAAGCCGCAAAGGCGCAAAGTTTTACGCTAAGGAATTGATTAATTTCATTAATCAATTTTTGATTTGGATAGCTATTGCAAAATTGCTCACTATAACGAACGATTTTAATTGATTTTGTTCGTTGTGACGGAAATTACTAATTCTCTAATTATTAATTACTAATTAACTCCCATACGTAATTATAAAATTCTTAATTATTTATCTTTGCGCCTTGGCGTCTTTGCGGTTAGTTACAGCCTTAGGCTGTCAATCAACTCTCCCAGAGTAAAAGCCCCGCCTCTGCAGTAGGTACCTGCCCTATAAACTCATCCGGGTTCATATACAAAAATCTAATCTTACGATCTATTTTCTTTTCGGCTATGCCCGTCATATTGGCTATATAATCGTAATTAAAATTATGACCTACCAATAAGAAATCGATAATGCCACCATCAACCCCTTTGGCATAATCCCCAATCAAATAGACTTTTTCCAATTGCCCTACATTTCCTATGATCTGCTCAATTACCCGGTCAATGCCAATATATTTCTTGATAATACTATGAATATCTTCAAATAAAGGATGCTTTGTATTGGCTTGATATACTTTTTTATTGCCATTCACATCAGCCTTAAGCATACCGGCTTCCTCAAATTTGTTGAGTTCCAGTCGAATGGCATTAGTGCTTTCCCCAAACTCTCCTTCCAAAGAACGCAAATAGCTCTTGGTCTGCGAATTCAAGAAGAATTTCAGCAGCAGCTTTATTCGGGTTTTTGAGGTGACTAGTGTTTCTAACATTATTAAGTTGTCAGATTGTCAAGTTAGGACAGACGGAAATAGAGATATTATTGAAATATGGATGATGTAAAGTTGAAATAAATGGAAATAATATTAGAAATATAATAGAGATATAGTTGATTAAAAGTTTGAAATATGTTTGAAATAAAGTAGTTCAGACGATAGTCAGACCGTGCTTCTATGCTGCATTAACCCAGTAATTACATGCTAATTAATTCTTTTTTCATGCTGTAATTAATATGCACGCTACCAAAGTCCCCCTTTGGGAGATTTAGGGGGCTACAGCTCCGCCCTTTCAGTCCCATTCGGAACCTAGCAAAGCGCTATTTAATTCTTAAGAACGAGTAAAATAACTACTCAATTATAAATTTATGAGATTAAATTTTGAAATGCAATAGGAAGGGAAAAAATATAACTGCAAAGTGGTTGAATCAGCTAAAGCTGAATAGGTTAACCACAAAGTTTCACTGAGTTTTCACTAAGGTCACTGAGGAAAATGCAGCTGAACCTGATTGATGAGGGGTTTAAGTGTGACGCAATCTAAAATTGGTTCCGTTAATCGTGGTGATTTTTTTTCCATTTAACGGTCAGACGCGTAATGCGTCAGACCGTGGGCTAGCTTTAATTTTTTTTTGTGAAACTCCGTGAAAAGCTTTGTTTCCTTTGTGGTTAAAATAAATGTTCTTAGCTGTTTAAAACAAATCCAGTGGATTCATTTTTAGAAAATCTTCAATCGGAAGTCCTTCTTCACCAATCAGCATTACTTTATCAACCTGGAAACGATCTTGAAATACACTCATTCCCTTTGTTGTTGTTGCAAGATTAGATTTTACCTCAAGCCCAATAATTTGATTTTTATAACTTAATACAAAATCCACTTCATAATTTCTATCTCTCCAGTAGTACAACTCCATATTTGATTTCAAGGATTCATTAATTAAATGTGCACCAATGGCAGATTCAACCCATCTTCCCCAAGCTTTTGGATCTTGAATTACATTTTCCATAGTTCGATCTTGAAGCGCACTTAATAAAGCATTATTGTAAACTTGAAATTTAGGACTTGAAGCTCTTTTACGATTGATTTCAGGACTATACTTCTCCAATCCACCTAAAAGGCAAGCTGAATTGAGTAATTGAAGATAATGGGATAAAGTTGTAGTGTTGCCAGCATCCTGTAATTGGCCAAGGATTTTATTAAATGAAAGTTCTTGACCTGAAAAATTTGTCCCTACCTCAAATAAATTTCGCATTAATGCCGGTTTATCTACCCTGGTAAGCATTAAAATATCTTTGGAAATACTGCTTTCAATCAATGCCTCTTTAACATAGGATCGCCATCGATCTTCATCTTGTATTAAGTCCGCAGCACCTGGATACCCTCCAAAATAAATATATTGATTTCTATCAAAACCAAAAGCATCCTGCATTTCCATTAAAGTCCAGTGAGTTAAGTAGGTCAATTCATATCTTCCTGCCAAAGATTCTGTAAGTCCCTGTTGCAAGAGTAAGCGTGAAGAACCTAATAGTATAACTTTAATGGGTAAATTATGAAGGCTATCATAATCCCATTGCTTTTTTACCATTTCACTCCAATTGGCCACCTTTTGAATTTCGTCAAAAATTAAAACAAAAGCCTTTGAATTTGACTGTTTTACGCGAGTTCTAACTACTTCCCATTGCTGGGCTATCCAACTATTGTCTGCAGCACTTACAGCATCTGCTGCCACAAAATGATAAGGAAGAGAAGTTTGTTGAGTAAATTGTTTTAACAAAGTAGTTTTACCTACTTGTCTAGGTCCCATTATAACTTGAATAAACCTTCTAGTTTCCTCTTCAATCCGCTTTTTGATTAATTTTAATTCTTGTTTGCTATACATATTTACATTTTACTCAATATAATTAGTAAATATACTCAATAAAATGATAACATTAAAAATGTAACAGCAAAAGTCGTTAATTCAGCTAAAGCTGATTAATGAGGGATTTAAATGTGACGCAATCTAAAATTGATTCCGTTAATCGTGGTGATTTTTTTTCCATTTAACGGTCAGACGCGTAATGCGTCAGACCGTGGATACAACTGTCGCCAGCATCTTGCTGGTGACAGCTAATGGTGCCTCTGGCACAGATTAAAGCTTGCTCTAAAAGCAAAAATTGGCATTCCATAGAAAAAACCGCCAGAGGCGAAAGTAATCATCACTAGCCGGAGGCTAGCGATAGGGAAATGAGTCTTCCGCTAGTATCTTGCTAGTGGAAAATACTGCCGCCTCTGGCGAGTTTTAACTGTTTTCCGTGATTTAAATATCAGCCAAAACACCAAACTACATTTCAGTGCCAAAATCAAAAAAATACTTCCCCCCTTATTGTTAGATATTTGCGATTTGATGGGCTCTCATTTTTTTGCCAATTAGTATAGGGTAATAGTATTTATTTATTGTTCAGCACGATATGAACTTTAGCAGTCTTTTGACTAAACGCCAGAGGCGAAAGTAATCATCACTAACCGGAGGCTAGCGATAGGAAAATGAGTCTTCCGCTAGCATCTTGCTAGTGGAAAATACTGCCGCCTCTGGCGGGTTTTAACTGTTTTCCGTGATTTAATATCAGCCAAAACACCAAACTACATTTCAGTGCCAAAATCAAAAAAATACTTAGCGCTTATTGTTAGATAATTTGCGATTTGATGGGCTCTCATTTTTTTGCCAATTAGTATAGGGTAATAGTATTTATTTGTTGTTCAGCACGATATGAACTTTAGCAGTCTTTTGACTAAACGCTGAGGCAGCAGTAGTTTCCACCAGCCGGAGGCAGGAAGGGTGTATTTAATTGAAATTAAAATATTCTTATTGCCTTTGTGTTCCCCTAAGAGCTTTAGCTCTTCTTATTTATTCTTTAGCGTCATAGCGGTTATTAACAGCATTTGGATGCCAGTCACATTAATAATTTTCTTTGTGCCTTTGTGGTTAAAACCATAGGGTAGCAATTGCAGGTTAACGGTCAGACGCCACATGCGTCAGACCGTGGGCTGGCTTCAATTTTCTTTGTGAAACCTAGTGAAGAACTTTGTTTTCCTTTGTTGTTAAAACAACTGCCTTTACTGTTAAATTCAAGCCTGTCTGTATAATTACTAATTAACACCTAGCTTTCATGGTAGTAGCCATAGCCGTCTTTTCTTTTGCCGTAACCATAGCCGTAACCATAGCCATAACCATAGCCATAACCATAGCCGTAACCATAACCCGGTCCAGCTTTTTTGATATCATTGAAAAGAATGCTAATATTTTTGATTTTACCTTTGGTATATAACTCATTAGCTGCTGATACTGCCTCTTTTGGCGTATAGTCTTGTCTTACCATAAAGATGGTATGGTCTGCAAATTTGGATAATACAAAGGCATCCGTCACCAAGGCAATTGGGGGCGAATCGATTATGATGAAATCATAAGTTTTAAATGCCTTGTCCAAGCTGTTTTTCATAATGTCCTTCATGAGCAACTCACTAGGATTAGGAGGAATTGGCCCTGCACTTAATAAATCAAGATTATCTACCTCTGTAGTTTGTACTACTTCCTCCATTTCAGCCTGCCCAGAAAGTAAATTACTTAAACCAAAATCATTATGAAGTTTAAAATCATTGTAAATTTTTGGCCTTCTCATATCGGCACCAATCAATAAAGTACGTCTTCCAGAAAGTGCTAAAACAGTAGCTAAGTTAATGGTTGTAAACGTCTTACCTTCACCGGAAATAGAGGACGTAACCAAGAACACTTTTTTCTCTTTGCCTTCTGTGTAAAAGTTCAGATTGGAACGTAATGCCCTAAAAGATTCTGCTACTGCAGAGCGAGGTTTGCGAAAAACCACCAAATTATCCTGTAGTTTTTTATGACCAATCCCTCCTATTACTTGAATGGAAGTTGCTCTTTCAATATCTTCTTTTGATTGGATTTTGTTGTTAAACAATTCTAAAATAATGAAAAAACCAATTGGGATGACTAGGCCAATCACCAAGAAAATCAAATAGTTTTGAGTGGTTTTAGGAGTAATGGGACCACCTGCTAATTTAGGCGGATTTACAGTCCTTATATCACTAGTAGTGGAAGCTTTGGAAATAGCGGCTTCTGCCCTTTTTTGCATTAAAAATGTATATAAGCCTTCCCTAAAGGAATAATCTCTTTTGATATTAATGAAATCCTGTTGCAATCCCGGCAACAATTTCAATTGATCCTCCAAAATTTGCTGTTGACGATTAACAGACTTTTGCATAATGCCCCTGGTCTCCTCTAAAGTCGTGATGCTACTCAGAATATTGGTTTTGAGCGCTTGCATTTCTTGTTTCTTATCTTCTAATACAGGATTACCAATTTTATCTTTTTTCTCAAAGCGCTTTATTTCAATATCCAACTGCAATAATTTACCAATCATTTCAGCAATTACCTGATCTTCTATCCCAACACTTTGAGGAGTAACCACCTGCTCCATTTCATTATCAGGATTTTGCAAAAACTTTCGGAGGTAGGCGTAATATTGCTCTTGCACAGTATATTGCACCGCTTCTTCTTCAATCTCACGCAAGTTTTCATAAATTCTCAATGCTTCCCCATCCATATTGGTCACCACATTTTCTTTCTTGAATTCCATCAACTTTTGCTCATAAAATTGGAGGGTATCAGAAATGCCTTTTAATTGATCGTCAATAAACTGTATGGTTTGACTTGCAGTTTGGTTTTTACGATCTATATCAAGCTTTTGATATTTTTCAATAAAAGTAGTCAGAAAATCTATTTCCTTTTTAGGCTCAGGGCCATTCATACTTAAATTAAGTACTGAAGAACCTTGCTCCGCCCATTTGGCATTAAGTTTTGATTGATATTGACCTGTAATGCTTTCCGGATTATCAAAACGAATAACATAATATTTATTGATATCGCCATCAGTTATACGCCCATTGTTTCTGAAAACTACTTTATGACCGTTAATAGGGACGGATTCCCCAAACTGGAAAATCTTTTCTTCTTTTGAATTTTCAGCATCATCTCCTGTGGAGATATTAGAAAGTTTGAATTCTTTTTGATTTAAAAAAGTAATTCCTGCTGATTTCCCATAAGGTAACTCACCACCATTTTTCGCTTTTACCTCAACCGGAAAGTTAGGATTATAATATTCCGAGCTTTTTATTTCCCCTTCCCGGAAATAGGATACCTTAAAATTTAATTCCTCTACCACGGACTGAATTAATGGGAAAGATTTGATGACATACATTTCATTATAATAATTCCTGTATGGATCTGAAATGGCATTATTATATAAAAATTTTGCCCCTACTTCTTCCTGGTTTTCTTTTATCATAATGGAAGCTGTAACCGGATAGATTCGAGTACTGTATCTATTAATTAGATAGGCTACAGATAAAGCTAAAACAGAGGTGATAACGATTATATACCAATATTTAATTACTTTATATAACACTCGTTTAAAGTCAATCAATTGACTTCCCTCGGTGGAGGATGTGCCCATGCTTGGGTCGGCAAAATCGGAACTATATGGGTTAAATTGATTATCCAATATTTTTTATCTAGTAGGGTTAAAACCAAAAAAACTTCCAATAAATAATATAGCAGAAACAGAAGAAAGTAATAAACTTAAATTCTGACCGTAATAACGTCTAATAGGTCTTTGTTGCAATGGTGGAACAATAATAATATCATTTTGGTAAACATAAAATTCTTCTGATTCAATAAATTCTTCATTCAATAAATCGACATAAAATATTTCAGCCTTGTCTCCTTTTTGGCGGATTACCTTTACATTTTTTCTATTAGCCAATTCTGTAAGACCACCTGACATGCCAATGGCTTCCATAAAAGTTACCCTTGTATTTTGAGTGGTTACTACGCCCTCTCCATTTACCTCGCCTAAAACGGTAAATCTATAGTTTAATAACCGTACTTTTACTACAGGGTCTTCCACATATTGGGCTGCAATACTTTGTAAAGTGTCTTGCACCTCAAAAATAGTCATATCCTGTACTTTAATTTTCCCTACTACAGGAAAACCTATTTGACCTTGAGGATCCACTAATTCTCCTCTTAAACCGATCATTCCACCGCCTCCGCCACCTCCGATATTTCCACCGCCCATTCCAAAGTCATTGAAGATATCAAAATCTTCTTCGGTTATGCTTTTGAATTGAACTGAAAGAATATCTTGAGGCTGGATTTTATAATCGTGATAGGTTAAATCATATTCCCGCAAAACACTGTCTTTAGGCTGATTTTCATGTAAATCGTCTTTTTGTAGATATACTAAGCGTTTATTGCCGACACAAGAGGCAAATAGTATGGCTACAAGAATAAATAATGTAATATTTCTAATCAACATATTTTATGAACCCACATCAAATTTGAGCTAAAGATAGATGTTTGACAGTGATTTTCAAATGACAAATTTAGCTTCTCAATTAATTGCCCAAAAGGCTCTATTTAATTTTACAAATAACAAAAGTAGAGATTTTAATTAGTAATTAATAATTAGGTAATTAATAATTGGTGCTAATATCGATTTTTTTTGTGGTAGTAAGTATTAAGTTTTAAGTTTTAGGTTTATTATAGGGTTAAGAACTAAGACAATTAAAATCTAGCAGCAATTAACTAGTATCTAGATCTTTATTTCTAACTTCCTTCTTTCCCCTTATGGCTTATAAAATAAATGTTATCTCCAACTTAGGAAACGCCAGAGGCGAAAGTAATCATCACTAGCCGGAGGCTAGCGATAGAAATGAGTCTTCCGCTAGTATCTTGCTAGTGGAAAATACTGCTGCCTCTGGCGGATTTTAACTTTTTTCCGTGATTTAATATTAGCCAAAACACCAAAC
>JBNJFX010000042.1:0-44507 GCA_051747245.1 Bacteroidota bacterium | reverse complement strand
GAGGTTTTCGATATACAAAATTTTGAAAACCCATTAAAAAACACCCCATACTGACTTTAATCAAGTTTTTTGGAAATTTGCGTGTCAAACTCAAGAAAATACTTAACAAATCGAATTATTTTTCCACATTCATCGAAATATTCCTTAATTTTTATGTGGACTTATGAATTACTTCTAATTTTATGAACGAAACGGTTATATTGCTCGTTCTAGAGGTCAATAGTAAAATACTTATGCAAGAATTATCAGCAACAAAAATCACTGACAACAACTTTTTCCCAACACTGAAAAAGAAGGTTGACGCCTATTTCAAACAAAACGATTTGAAGACATGGGGTAACAGCAAATTATACACAAAAGCCACTATTTTATTGGCTTCATTTGCCATCCTATATTCTTTAATTGTATTTGTAAGTATGCCAATATGGCTATCTCTAACCCTATGTGCATTATTCGGATTGAATTTAGCTGCCATAGGTTTTAATGTAATGCACGATGGAGCTCACGGTAGCTTTTCTAATAACAAGCACGTAAATTATATGATGGGACTAACCTTAAACCTAATGGGTGGGGTAGTTTTCATTTGGAAAAATAAGCACAATAAAAATCACCACTCTTTCACTAATATTGAAGGAATGGATGATGATATCAATATTGGGCCTTTTATTAGGGTTTCTACTCACCAAAAGAGAAGATGGTACCATAAATTCCAGCATGTTTATGCTTATCCTTTATATGCTACTTCTTATGCATTTTGGGTTTTCTTCCAAGACTTTAAAAAATATTTCACCAGAAAAGTAGCGAATACTGAATTGGCAAAAATGAGTGCAAAAGAGCATATTATCTTTTGGGCTACTAAATTAGCTTACATTGGTACTTTCTTTATATTACCAATATTAATGAAAGGGGTTTTAGCTACTATTTTAGGCTATTTGATAGTTGCTGTAGTAACAGGATGGACAATTGGAGTAGTATTCCAGTTAGCACATGTGGTAGAATCAACAGATTTCCATGATGCACCTGTAAAAGGTGAAAAAATCATTCCAACCGAATGGGCTATTCACCAAATCAGAACTACCGCTAATTTTGGAACAAAAAGCAAAGTTTTAAACTGGTACACAGGAGGATTAAATTTCCAAGTTGAGCACCACTTATTCCCTAGAATTAGTCATGTTCACTATCCAGCTATAAATAAATTAGTTAAAGAAACTTGCGAGCAATTCAATATTGCCTATAATGAATTCCCATCAATGAAGGCGGCTATGGGATCACATACTAGACATTTAAAATTGATTGGGCAAACAGCTTAATTATTAGAAAACACTAAATTGAAAGCAACAGATCGTAAGGTTTGTTGCTTTTTTGTTTTAAAATGAATTCTTATTAAGTGAATAACAATTTAACCTAATATCCCGTTTTACCCACAAACATTAATAACTATGAGAAAATTAACATTAGCATTAAGTTTATTAGTCGTATCGGCTTTTATGTTCTTTCAGTTTACTCCTAAAGCTGAAGATGACCAATTCTTGAAAACCAATTTGAGAATTGTGATTCAGGATGATATGGGAAATATTCAGGAAGATGCAGAAGTAACGCTTTATGGAAATAAAGATGATTACCGAAAAAGCGAAAATCCTGTAGCTGAAACTCAAGTGACCGACAAAAAAGGAAGAGTAACTTTCAAAGATTTAGAGCCTAAAGTTTATCATGTTCATGCCGAAAAAGGTGAAATGAACAATAACAATTTAGGGGTTCAAACAGATACGCTAGAAGCTAAAAAATTGAATAAAGTAGCTATTGTTATTCAGTAGTTGACTTAAATCTAAACCTGTCAGGTTTCTTTTTTAAATAGATTCTGTAGTAAATTTTTAATATTCTACAGAATTATGATAAAAACCTGACAGGTTTCAACCCAATGATAAATTCACCCCTCTTTCAGGTGTTTTCACCTGAAAGTTTCCATGAGATAAAATTGGTCAAGAAAGCAGTTGTTTAGGTGAAAACAGCTAAACATGGAGAATCATATCAAAACCTGTCAGGTTTAACCTTGAAAGGAAGGATAAAAACAATTTAATTTTACAATTTTAAATTTCAGAAACCTGACAGGTTTTATCTATAGATTTTAGCCTGAAACTTCATAGCCCTCAATTCTTCTCCAGAAAAGCTTCACAATAAGCTTTCAACTCAGGAAAGAATTCCTGAAACTCCTTCTCAAATTCTTCATGATACTTTTTTAATTCCACCACCGATTGCTCCATTTTGGAATTAAAGCTGGATCGGTTTGCCATTCCATGCATCACTCTTTCTATCCCATCAAAATATTGATAATTAAAAAGCCAGTCATGTTTTATCATATAAGGAAGCATGTGAACCACCTTTTTAGGTAAGATGCTGATATGATTCTCCAACATTTTATATTGTTTATCAACATATTGTCTTAAATCTTCGGTATGATAATCTTTCCAGTTTCTAGCCAAAAAGTGGTCATAATAAATATCTACTATCACGCCTGCATAATGCCCATATTTTGGTCTTAATCTTTCTTTACTTTCTTGCACCACGGGATGTTGATCAGTAAATCCATCAATGGCCCAATGCATTCTTATGCCCTGATTAATTGCATCATTATAATGCTCCATATCTGAAGCTTTTACAAAATCCCCTATAAAATTCCCGATTTTTAATTCATCAGATTCACCTGAAAGATATATATGAGCCAAAAAATTCATAGCTTTCAATATAAGGTAATTCGATGGAAAATTCCGCAACAAATTGTATATTGCTTCTTAATGTTAAGATTTTTTAATAATGAAATGAGCAATAATATTTAATGGAGAATCCCAATAACTTTCGGGACTAATCGCATGATAAATATTATTTTGTGAACCTGCCTGTCGCAGGCAGGTTCCATAGCACGCCCTAACTTATTGGGGTGACAAATAAGAAATCAATAAATGCACATGAAATTTGAACTTGAATTGACGACTGAAAAAATATATTCCCACCTCATTCATTTATATCAGCTTGCAAAAATTGATAATCGTTTTGTAAAAGAGGAAAAAAGATACCTTTATGCCTTGGGTAGAAAAAATGGTGTAGCAGAAAAAGAGGTAGATGAAATTATTAAAGAGGCTTTAGATATTAAATTTCATGAGCCTGAAACTATAAAGGAGAAAATAGTTTTTCTTTATGAGTATATTCAAATGATGTTGGTTGATAATAAATTGGATGAAAGAGAAGCTCAAATGTGCGCCATTATAGCTGAACGTATGGATTTGGATAGGGGATTGGTAGGGAGCATGACCAATTCAATTGTAACAGCAAAGGATGAAAATAAACAACCTGAATTGAGCGATAAGGAACTGGCATTATATATCAGTAATCCTGGTGATCTGCTTTAATTTTTTGATAAAAACAACACCTAATATAAATTGAATAATATATGAAAAAGCTATTACTAATTTTTACAATGGTTTTATTGAGTTTTGGTTTATGGGCTCAAACTACCTATTTGCACTGCGGAAAATTAATCGATGTTGAAAAATCGAAGGTTTTAACAGAGATGACCATCATAGTAGAGGGTGATAAAATCCAATCGATAGAAAAAGGTTTTTTAGAAGTTCCTGAAGATACCGAGGCTATCGATTTAAAATCCAAAACAATTATGCCGGGATTATTTGATATGCATGTGCATTTAGAAAGTGAAACTTCAAAAGATGGTTACATCAAGCGATTTACTTTAAATGATGCAGATGTGGCTTTCCAATCTACGGTTTATGCCAAAAAGACCTTAATGGCTGGATTCACATCAGTTCGTGATTTGGGTGGAAGTGGTGTAAATAGTAGTTTAAGAGATGCTATCAATAAAGGATTTGTTGATGGACCTACTATTTATTCAGCCGGTAAGTCAATTGCAACAACCGGTGGTCATGCAGATCCAACAAATGGATATAAGGATGATTTAATGGGCAATCCTGGACCTGCTGAAGGAGTCGTGAACAGTCCGGAAGAGGCTAGGAAAGCTGTTCGTCAAAGATATAAAAATGGGGCGGATGTCATAAAAATTACGGCTACAGGTGGAGTTTTAAGTATGGCTAAAAGTGGTCATAATCCTCAATTCTTTGAAGATGAATTGAAAGCTATAGTGGAAACAGCTAATGATTATGGAATGCTAACCGCAGCTCATGCTCACGGGGATGATGGAATGCAACGCGCCATTAGGGCTGGAATTAAAACGATTGAGCACGGTACTTTGATGTCAGAAGAAACCATGGAGTTAATGAAAGAATATGATGCTTATTATGTTCCCACTATTACAGCAGGAAAAAGTGTAGCTGAGTTAGCTGAAATTGAAGGGTATTACCCTGAGGTGGTAGTTCCTAAAGCAAAAGCTATTGGCCCTAAAATTCAAGATACTTTTGGAAAAGCCTATAAAAAAGGAGTGAATATCGCTTTCGGAACGGATGCAGGAGTTTTCAAGCATGGTGATAATGGCAAAGAGTTTGGCTATATGGTTGAGGCAGGAATGAAGCCTATGGAATCAATCATTTCAGCTACGGTAACCCCAGCAAAACTATTAAATGTATATGATCAATATGGTTCCATTTCAGAAGGGAAAATTGCCGATATTATCGCTGTAAGTGATGATCCAACAGAAAATATTAATACTATGGAATCTGTAGATTTTATAATGAAAAAGGGTAGGGTATATAAAAATCAATAAGCTCTGGTTTTAGAACTGAAAAACCGCATGCTTTTTTGAAGCTTGCGGTTTTTAATTTTAATAATGTTACTAATTTTGGATTAATACAAAAAGCCAAAAAGCCAAAGAGGTATTTTATTTTTATAACCTGTTTCTATGTCATCAGATGCTATTATGTGATTCTGTATTTGTTTCACTTGTTGTGCGGTTTTATTTTTCCCTCCAACTTCAATAACTGTTTCGTTTGCATAAAAATCACCGCTCTTAGGCAAAGTAGTTGATATGTTAGCATTAGTTAATTGATTTAACAAGAATGTTTCTCTCAATGAACCAATATCAGGTGCTATTTTTAAGGCATAAGCTAAGTTTGTATTTTCTAAATAAATTTTTTCAGGTTTTTGTAGCATAGCAACTCCTTTTCCTTCGGTGTTTATTAAGTTAAGTAAGCGTGCATTTTGCAGATGGCTAAACCATTCATAAACGGAATCTCTACTTACATCTAATTTCCTTGATAAAGCAGAGATATTAGGTTTGAATGGAACAGATTCAGCCAATACCCCTAAAAGCTTTTTAACTTTAAATGCTGTGCCACTTGAATAATTCTTGATATTTCCCAAATCAGTTTCAATAACTGTATTAATAATTTGATTGAGCTTAATAGTTACATTTTCTTCAGAATCTTCTGTAAATAATGGTAAATATCCATGTTTCAAATATTTCCTAAATAAAGGAAGTGGTTGGAATTTCTGGAGGATTTCATGAGCTATTTGATTGTGATTGTTTTTAATCTCGTCCCATTTATAAACAGGAAGGTTCTTGTAGCCTTTTAAAGACAAATATTCACGAAACGACAGACCAGGAAGTTCATAAGTAATAACTCTTCTGCTTAAATCTGCCTCACCTTTAAAAATTTCAAGCGCAGAGGAGGAAGTGAAAACTATTTTTAATTCAGGGAATCCGTCATATATATTTTTAAGTTCTCGTGACCATCTAGGATATTTATGTACTTCGTCTATAAATAAATATCGTCCCCCTGATTTATAAAATTCTTCTGCTGTTTCAACAAGGTTATGCGTGTAAAACCAATAATGGTCTGCAGTTATATATAGTGCTTCTTCTATAGGTCGTTTCAGAATAAATTGAATATATTGAAGTAGTAGAGTAGTTTTACCTGCACCTCTTGGGCCTTTTATTGCTACCATTCTTTGATTCCAATCTATTTTATCAATCAAAAATCTAAAAAAGCTATTATTGAGCTGTCTTGTCAGATTGTTATGGTATGAATACAAAATATCCATTATATTGCAGTTAGTATTTGACAAAAATAATAAAAAAATGTCGAATATAAAAGTCAATATATTATATAAATTGTCGAAAATATTCGATAATAATTATGTAAATCAATTTTTTCTTGTCCAAAATCGAACATTTAACTGTCCGTTTTTAAGACTGTTTATAAGTAATATCCCCTCAAAACAGCTTTTAAAGCTCTTGGCACATCAATTGAATCATAATCTTTAAAACAATTTAGAGACATGATAAAATTCTTACTTTGGTGTATCCTTTTAGTGATATGTTGGCCTTTAGCTATTATTGCTTTATTTCTTTATCCTTTTATATGGTTAATCTTACTGCCTTTTAGATTATTAGGCTTTGCCATAAATCTATCTTTTGCGGCTATCGGAGCAATTTTCTTATTCCCTTTTTTGGTAGCAGGGAGGAATTGATGGGTGTTTTCTCAGATTTTATGAGTATTGAGTAACATTTTGCTGTTAGCAACGCTTATCTTAGCATTGACATTTAATTATTATAAAATTCAATTATGGATAAGATAGCAGAAGATTTTCTTTTCAAATATTTAAATAATGCAGCTCCAACTGGTTTCGAGACTAGCGGACAAAAACTTTGGTTAGAATATATTAAGCCATATACGGATGAATTCATTCAGGATAATTATGGTACAGTGGCAGCCATAATAAATAAAGATGCTCCTTATAAAGTGGTGATAGAAGCTCACGCAGATGAAATTTCTTGGTTTGTAAATTACATATCAGATGATGGATACATTTATGTAGTCCGAAATGGAGGTTCTGATCATCAAATTGCACCTTCTAAAAGGGTTAATATTCATACCGATAAGGGAATTGTAAAAGGAATATTCGGTTGGCCTGCTATCCATGTTAGAAATAAGGAAAATGACATTAAGCCTGAATTAAAAAATATATTCATTGATGTAGGGGCTGACAATAAAGAGGAAGTGGAAAAGATGGGCATCCATGTAGGCTGTGTGATCACTTTTGATGATGATTTAATGTACTTGAAGGATAAGGACTACATCGTTGGCAGGGCATTAGATAACAGAATAGGCGGATTTATGATAGCTGAAGTAGCCCGTAAAATCCATGAGAATAAAGATAAAATTCCTTTTGCATTATATATAGTAAATGCTGTGCAGGAAGAAGTTGGGCTTAAAGGTGCAGAAATGATAGCCCATCAAATTAAACCTGATGTTGCTGTTATTACGGATGTTTGTCATGATACCCATTCACCCCTATATAATAAGATAGAAAGCGGAGATCAAAAATCAGGTAAAGGGCCAGTTTTAACTTATGGGCCTGCAGTTCAAAATAATTTATTGAAAATGTTAATAGAATTAGCCGAAAAAGAGAATATTCCTTTCCAAAGATCGGCAGCAAGCAGGGCGACTGGTACTGATACTGATGCATTTGCATACAGCAACGAGGGCGTTCCATCGGCTTTAGTATCACTTCCGCTCAAGTACATGCATACCACTGTAGAAATGGTACACAGTGAGGACGTTCAATCCGTTATTGATTTATTACACGCATTCGTTGTAAACCTTAAAGACAAGCATAATTTTAGATACAAATTATCTTAATTTCTTGAAATATTACTTCTGAAAGCTATTATTGCTTTTTCGATTTACTGAGAAAAATCATGGTTCTACCTTTGTGGTGTAAATTATCAATAAACACAAAATGAAAAGAATCAGTAGAGTATTAGTTTTAATCGCATTAGTGGCTTTTGGTTTTAATTTAAAATCAGGAGAGAGACCAATCCATGAAATCCATTCTATGCTAATGTTTAATTTTATTAAATATGTAGAATGGCCAGCAGACGCAAAAGCAGGAAATTTTGTTATTGCAGTTGTAGGAGATGAAAATGTTGCTTCTACTATTGAAAACTTTTATTTAAAAAGGACTGTAAAAGGGCAAAGTGTTAAAGTGGTTACGGCCGATAACATAGATGCTGTTAATAGTGCACATGTTCTTTATTTATCCAGTAAAAAAAGTAAGGAATTTGAAACAGCAAAAGAAAAATTTTCAGGAAAGTCTACTTTGATGATAACAGATAAGAAAGGCTTGGGCGAAAAAGGAAGCTGTATAAACTTCCAGGAAATTAATGGAAAATTGAAATTTGAGATTAATCAAGAATCTATAAATGGTAATAACTTGAAAATTTCAAACCAATTATCCAGCATGGGTATAATGATTTAAGAAAGTATAGTGATTTAGTTTAGTTTTTTACCCTAGCTGGAGATTAATGTAATCTTAAGGCTAGGGTTTTTTATTAAAATTAAAGTATTATCAGTATTAATTGTATTAAATTTATCTTTATTACTATTTTTTAACTTAAAAGATATTTTAAATATAATTTTCTATTGATTTGTATTAATTTTATTATTATTGGAGGGTTTGAAATAATATAACTATGAAGAAGGTTTTACAATTATCATTTATAGTATTTTTTTTAATGATTGGCTTTAATACTTTTAATGCCAATGCACAAAGGCCTATGCATGAAATTCATTCTATGTTAATTTTTAATTTTGTAAAATACATAGAGTGGCCTGATAATACTAAATCAGGGGATTTTGTAATTGCCGTTTATGGAGATGATGATGTTTATGAGCAGTTATCTAATCTTTACGGGAAAAGGCAAATTAAAGGACAAAATACAAGCATTGTAAATATATCTGATGTTTCAGAATTAAAAAATCCTCATATTATTTATATTGATTCCAGGAAAAGCAGGGATTTTGAAACTATATTAGAAAAATATGATACCAAACCTACCTTAATCATTACAGATAGATCAGGTTATGGTAAAAAAGGTTCTTCCATTAATTTTAAAGAGGTTGATGGGAAATTGAAATTCGAAATCAATAAATCTACATTTGATAATAGTAATCTGAAAGTTTCAAGTCAGTTGCTTAATATGGGAATTACTATATAAAATCAACTTAACCAAAATATTATTAGCTTCGTCCGTAAGGGGGAAGCTTTTTTTATGTCTTAAAAAATTAACTGTGAATTAATCTATGCCTACTTTAAAAGATCAAATCGGCAATCTTATAGAATTGAAGGATAGTCCTAAGAGAATCATCAGTTTGGTGCCTTCAATTACGGAGTTTTTATATGATTTAGGATTAGCTAATCAAGTGGTAGGTATAACAAAGTTTTGTGTACACCCCATGAAATGGAGGAAAGAAAAAGAGATTATTGGAGGCACGAAACAACAGCATTTAACTAAAATACAGGATTTAAAGCCTGATTTGATTATTGCCAACAAAGAGGAAAATGAAAAGCTTTATGTTGAAAAGCTGTCAAAAATTTGTCCAGTCTATGTATCCGATGTAAATGATTTTGATTCTGCCTTAGCAATGATGATAGATATAGGAGAATTGACAGGGGAATATGAAAAGGCTGAGGAAATATCTCAAAATATTAATCAGCAATTTGATTTAATAAAGAAATCTGCTTCCAAAATCAAAGTAGCCTATTGCATCTGGAAAAAGCCCTGGATGTGGGCTGGATCTGATACTTTTATATCTAAAATGTTGGGATATTGTGGATTTGAAAATATTATCCCTCAGGAGCGATATCCTGAAATTGAAATGAGTGAAATAGTAAAAATGGATCCAGATTATATATTTCTTTCATCTGAACCCTTTCCTTTTCAAGAAAAACATATTCAGGAATTAAAGCCCGAATTCCCCAATGCCCATTTTGTAGTAGTGGACGGGGAAATGTTCAGTTGGTATGGAAGCAGAATGTTAAAGGCACCTCAATATTTCAACTCATTGCTCGGTCAACTCAAAACCGAATGATTTTAAATCCTCCCAAAAACTTGGGTAGGATTTGTTTACTACATCAATATCATGGATTAGAATTCCTTTTTTCATAGCCAATGGCGCAAAACCCATTGCCATTCTGTGGTCTTCATAAGTTTCAATTTCTATTTCTGATTTTACTGTGAAACTTGAACTGTCAAGCTTCCAAGTTCCTTTCTTTGGTTCAGTAAGTTTGCAATTGAATTTTGATAATTCATTTTTTAAGGCTGTAATTCTATCTGTTTCCTTAATTCTCAAACTCTCCAAGCCAGTCATTTCCAAATCAACTTTTAAAGCAGCAGCGCAAGGCAATACCGTTTGAGCCAAATCAGGACATTTTTTAAAATCTAATTTTAATTGTTGTTTTTGAGCTTCACTGGTTTTTTCCAGTAGAAGCCCGTTTTTTTCAAATTGAAAGCTTACACCAAAATTATTTACAATCTCTTTTATGACATTATCACCTTGAAAACTTTTGCTTTTCAATCCTTCTAAAAACACCTTTTTTCCAATAACTGATTGAGCAATAATGGAAAACCAATAACTAGCAGCTGACCAGTCCGATTCTACGCTTTGTTTGCTTTCTTGATAGGGTTGAGGTTTAATGGAAATTACATCATCTTTTTGATTAAATTGAATGCCAGACAACTGCATTAAGCCCAAAGTCATGTCGATATAGGGCTTGCTAAAAACTGGTGGTTCAATACTGATTTCCAAACCTTGTGGTAGGGAAGGGGCTATCATCAATAAAGCCGAAATATACTGGCTGCTGATATTTCCAGGAATGGATATTTTAGCACTGGTTTGCTTTTGAAAAGGCTTAATTCTTAATGGCGGATATCCTTCTTCATTTTCATAGTTGACTTCCGCTCCAATTAATCTTAATGCATTCACTAAAATCCCAATCGGTCGCTTTTGCATACGTTCAGTACCTGTTAAAACGACTTCTTTTTCAGTGGCCACTGCAAAATAAGCGGTGAGAAAACGCATAGCAGTACCGGCATCCAATACATCAAAAGTGCTTAAATCAGCTTCGTTTTTCAAAAGCTGGATTAAAGTCTGGCTGTCTCTAGCACTTGAGATATTGGCTATAGCAATTTTACCACCAGAAAGCGCATTCATAATCAATAATCGATTAGATTCACTTTTAGAGCTAGGCAGATTGATAGAACAATTTTCCTTGTTGGTAGGATTTTTGTATAGGTTTATAAAATAATTCAAAATATTCTTTATTAGTTTAAACTGTTTTTATAAGTTAAGCGTTATTAATACATCAGTAATACATCAACTTTAAAATAATAAAAAAATGAGTACCACAAGTAAATCAATTTTTTCGTTTTTAGCTGGAGCTGCAACCGTAGTGGCAGCTGGAGCATTTTTGAGTAGTAAAAATGGTAAAAAAGTTAAAAGAACTGTAGCAGATCGGTTAAGAAATATTCAAAGACATACTGAAGATAGCTTGAATTCAGATTGGTTAAATGAACTGAGCGACTCTGCTATTCACAGTGCGAAAACATTTCGTGAAAAAGTGAAATTATAATATTTCCGATAAAGCTTCATCTATAAGTTCCGGTTCAACCGGAATGTCATAGACGGCTTTACCGATATTTTCCAGTAAGCTCATTTTGAGTTCACCATTATTATTCTTTTTATCTTGTTTACAAAGCCTTTTTATATCATCAAAAGAGGCTTTTTCTATTTTAGGGCTTTTATAAATTTCTCGTAATTTTTCTACTATATTATTATATTCTTGCTCATTTAATAATCCTTTTGATTTACTGATATAAGCTTCAGCTATCATACCAAGTCCAATGGCTTCACCATGTAATAATTCTTTTTCAGTATTTAATAAATGCGTTTCAATAGCATGACCGATTGTATGTCCAAAATTCAATATTTTTCGTAACCCCTTTTCAGTAGGGTCATTTTCTACCACTTTTTCTTTTATTTTTACTGATTGCTGAATCAGTTCATTACTAAACTTTTCAAATCCATTTTCCAAACAATCTTGCCAATGCTTTTTATCAGCTATCAAGCCATGTTTTAACATTTCAGCATAGCCAGATACCAATTGTTCATTAGGCAATGTTTGATGAAATACGGGATTGACTAATACAGCTTCTGCTTCACAAAATAATCCAATATGATTTTTATAACCATTGAAATCTATCCCTGTTTTGGCACCCACACTGGCATCAACTTGTGAGAGCAATGTTGTAGGGATATTAATAAATCGAATCCCTCTTTTGTAAGTACCAGCACAGAATCCGCCCATATCAGTGATTACGCCACCACCTAAATTAATCAATAATGCTTTTCTATCTGCAGTAGCATTGGTCAATGCATTCCAAATCAAATTACAGCTGTCCAAGGTTTTATGTTTTTCACCGGAAGCGATTTCTATCACCTGATGATACTCCAAAAAATCCTTTATCAGCGGATAGCAATATTCTTTGCTGTTTTCATCCGTTAATACAAACAAATGTGAGTGCTCGACCGAAGCTAACAGCTCTTTTATATAACTTAATTCCTTAAAGTATACTTTGCTCATATAATAGTTAAAGGTTCAACATCCTTATTAGCGATTTGCTTTTCCTGTCTTTTGATAGATTCATCATGTATGGCTATCAGCAAGTTTTTCATAAACTTTTCGCTCATATCTTTCTCAGTGCCTAGCTTGATCCTGCTTTCCAATACATCTTTCCATCTTCCACCTTGATAAACAGATAATTCGTGAGCTTTTTTATACGCTCCCACTTTGTCTATCAAATGGAATCTATCAGAAAGTAAATCTATTAGTTTTTGATCAATATGATCGATTGAATCACGCATTTCTTTTAAATTTTCAGGAATTTGATTTTCAAAATCTATGCGTTCACGGAAAGAGATTTCTTTTAGTAAAGTCAATAATTGCTCTGGATTTAACTGCTGACGGGCATCTGACCATGCCTCAGCAGGATTTGGATGTGTTTCTATCATCAAGCCGTCCATTCCGAAATTAAGTGCTCTTTGCGATACAGCTTGCACCATTTCTGATTTCCCGGAAATATGGCTTGGATCGTTGATGATTTCAATTTCAGGCAATTCCAGTTTCAATTGCATAGCCAAATTCCAATTCGGCTTATTTCTGTAGATTTTATCGTAAGGATCAGCAAAACCTCTGTGAATGGCAACTAATTTATTGATGCCTACATCGTACATTCTTTCCAAAGCCCCAACCCATAAAGCTAAATCAGGATTAATTGGGTTTTTGACCATTACGGGAATATCAACTCCTCTCAATGAATCCGCAATTTCCTGTACGGAGAATGGATTAACGGTAGTTCTGGCACCTATCCATAATACATCAATATCATGCTTAAGAGCAGCTTCTACGTGATTGGTATTGGCCACTTCCACACAAATGGGAATATGTAATCTGTTTTTTACTTTTTGAAGCCAAGGCAAAGCTTCTTCTCCTAAACCTTCGAAGTTTCCTGGACGGGTGCGGGGTTTCCAAACGCCACCGCGAAACATGCCGATTTGCGGTTCACGCTCAAAGCTATTACAGAGATCATCAATTTGTTTTTCTGTTTCTACCGAGCAAGGCCCTGCGATGACTACGTGTTTTCCGAGCCCCAGCCCCCAATCTTTCATTTTCAATGTGTTCATTTTTCTATTGTTTTATATGGAATCTAATAATTAATTTCACGAATATTTATTATTTGGTACTGAATCCCGATCAGTATCGGGATAAGTTTCTCTCTTGTAATTGCCTAATAGGCTCTATTTAAATTTTGGACAAAAAAAAGCCCGACTCTTGCGAACCGGGCTTGTAGTATGATTTAGTTTAGTAATTACATAGCATAACAAGGACCGACTCGCCTGAGCGGGATAAAGTAAAAGTAAAAATAAAATCGTCCTTGTGTGTGTATCATGTTTCAAATGTAGAGTGCTGTTTTTTTAAAACAAAATAAAATTCTAAAATATTTTCAAAAAATCGTAAAAATGAACTTATCTAACGTTCGTTAGCTTTTATTATTTGGTTTAAACCTTTAGAACAGAATTTCATGTAAAATAATGCTTTAAGGGTGATTTCAGCAATAATTAATGTTTGTTAAATTTGATAATATTTCAATTTACACACGTATTTATTTTTCAATATTTTCAAGCCGTTCAAATTTTATTTTTATTTTCGATAACACTTTTTAAACTATTGAATTATGAAGGTTTTGAAGATTATTGGATTTGCAATCCTAGGGCTTATTGTTTTGGCATTAATTGTTGCCGCAGTAGCTGATAAAGAATATGAAGTTTCTAGAGAGACCACCATCAATGCATCGCATCAGGAAGTATTTGATTATGTCAAATATTTAAAGAATCAAGATAACTTCAGCAAATGGGCGACCATGGATCCTGATATGAAAAATACTTATACAGGAGTTGATGGAACAGTTGGTTTTATAGCTGCCTGGGAAAGTGAAGATGATAATGTGGGCGTAGGAGAGCAGGAAATTCTAGCTATTGATAAAAACCGTATCGATTATGCATTAAGATTTAAAGAGCCATTTGAATCAAATGACAAAGCCTATATTAAATTTGAAGAAATTGGAGATCATCAAACCAAAGTGACTTGGGGTTTTAATGGTTCAATGTCTTATCCTATGAATTTGATGTTGTTAGTGATGGATTTTGATGAGATGTTAGGCTCTGATCTTGAGTATGGATTAAATGAATTGAAGAAGATTATGGAGTAATAATTTATTTGTTTATTTATTCTAAGCCTCCTTTTTGACAGAGAAAGGAGGCTTTTGTTTTATATAGATAATCAGTAGATTGGGGTGTGGATTACGTGTAACTTGGGGTGCACGTTTTCAAATGTTACCAGCAATAATGTCTTAACCACATATACACAAAATAAAAATAAAGCAGTAGGAATTAATTAAAATTCCATACCCCAACAAAAAGCTAATCAGAATGCCTTAAAACTCTCTTATGAAATATATTCTTATTGTATTGTTTATCTCATGTATTTCCTGTAGCCCAAGGAAAAGTAATCGAAAAGAGGTGTCTCTTAAAGATTCAATAACAAAACAACTACGAAAGGTATACGACAACGGAAATTTACATGGATTTTCCATTTCAATAATGGATGAAAAGGAAGTGACCTACCAGCATGCCTTTGGTTTTGCAGATGTAGCAAATGAAAAAAAATATACACTTACAACCAGGCAACCTGTTGGTTCCATTTCTAAATCCTTAGTTGGAATATCCTTGTTAAAAGCGCAAGAGTTGGGGAAGCTCAATTTAGATGATCCAATTAATAAATATCTTCCATTTCCAGTCAAAAATCCATTTTATCCTGACACAGAAATAACAATTAGACAATTAGCTAATCACACTTCAACTATTTTGGATACTGACTTTTTTGATCAATCCAGCTATTTTTTAAAAAACGATAACCATTTGACATCATCTTCTCCAATAAAAATATATGACTACTTCAATTCTCCAAGAGAATCAGTTCCAATTATAGATTTTATGAAAAACATGCTCTATACGGAGAAAGACAGTTGTTGCCGTGAGGTTTTTTTAGATGAAAAACCTGGAACTTCTTATAAATATTCAAACGGAGCAACAACCTTGGCAGCAGTAATTCTAGAAATAGCTACTAAAAAGTCATTTATCGAATTCACTAGTGAATATATTTTTGATCCACTGGAAATGAAACATTCTTCATGGAATACTGATAATACTAATGCAAAGTTATATCATCATGCTGACACCATTTATGCCGATTACTACCTTCTCGATTATCCAGCAGGAGGCTTAGTGACTAATTCAGAAGACCTATCAAAATATTTAAAGGAGATCATTAATGGTTATGAAGGAAATGGGACCTTACTTTCCAATGAAAGCTACTTAGAACTATTTAATAAAAGTTTCGCTGAAAAGTTTTTTGAAGAGTCTTTTCCAGAAGATGAAAATCCATTTATGAATATAAAATATGACAAAGGAGTATATATGGGAATAGCGCCAAAAGGCTATATAGGACATACTGGTTCCGACCCAGGTACAACTTCCTTTATGTTCTTTAATAAGAATACAAATCAGGGGTTCATATTTATCACAAACACAATGATTTGGTGGGAATTTGAAGGTGCCTTAAAAGACCTCTGGACAATTATGGATTTTCTAGAGCAGCAAACTTCATAGGCGTAATAAAAAGCTGGTAACACTACATATAGCTTATGGCGGGTGAAGCAGTAAAGGAAAATTCTTTACTTTTAAGAAAGTTTGGCTGGGGTCGACAGGAAAGCACTTTGAAAACCGCCACAAAGCCATATGCTTAATGTTATAATGCACAAATTTAACCCAGATGGATATACAAAAACTTAAATTCCCAATTGGAAAGTATGCTCCAAATAGAAATCCTGAGAAAGAGCTGCTTTCATAATGGATTAAATGAATTGAAAAATGACAATATACATTAAAAACATGGTGTGCAACCGTTGCAAAATGGTTGTGAAATCAACTCTTGAAAAATTAGGGCTTCATCCTGTTCAGGTAGAATTGGGGGAAATAGAATTAAGGGAGAATGATATTGCTACAGTAAAAGAACAACTTAAACTGGAACTCCAATCTTTAGGCTTTGATTTATTGGATAACAAAAAGACCAAAACCATTGAAAAAGTAAAAAATCGGATAACTGATTTGGTTCAGAATAAAAACAGTGTACTTAAAGTTACGCTATCAGAGTATTTGTCTGGAGAATTAAATCAAGATTACAGTTCCTTGAGCAATTTATTTTCAGAAGTAGAGGGCATAACCATTGAGAAATATTATATTCTTCAAAAAATTGAGAAGGTAAAAGAGCTTTTGGTATATGATGAACTTACTTTGAGTGAAATTGCCTTTCAACTTAATTACTCAAGTGTAGCATATTTAAGCAATCAGTTTAAAAAAGTAACAGGTCTCACGCCCAGCTACTTCAAAAATTTACGAACTATTAAACGCAAGCCATTAGAAGATTTGTAAATCTTACAAATCACTCCCAAAATACCATAACATTCCATACTTGATTTGTTGTCAATTTTGCTTTAGAAAAAAATCAATAAAATATGACACACAAATATCAAATTACAGGAATGACTTGCGGAAGCTGTGAAGCCAAAGTAAAATCTGCTTTGTTTAAAGTCAATAAAGTATCAGCTGTTGAAGTATCTAAGAATGAAAATTCTGCTACCATCACAATGGACGAACATATAGCCTTGCCCGATTTTCAGAAAGTATTGGACAAAAAGTATCAAATTTCTGCTATCGATCTCAATGAGGCAATGGAACAAGGCAAGTCTTGGTTTGGCACTTATAAGCCTGTATTGCTTATCTTTTTGTATATTTTTTCGGTAACTGCGCTTGTAGAGGTTACGGCTGAAAGCATGGACCTATCACGCTGGATGCGGCATTTTATGGCAGGTTTCTTTCTTACATTTTCGTTTTTCAAGATGTTAAACTTAAAAGGCTTTAAAGACAGTTATTTGATGTACGACATTATTGCTAGAAAATTTCCTGCTTGGGGTTACATTTATGCTTTTACGGAATTAATATTAGGAATTGCATTCTTGGTAAATTTCAATCCAATCATTACAAGTAGTGTTACTTTTGTTGTAATGTCGGTGAGTATCATAGGCGTTTTACAAACGGTGTTGAATAAAAAAACCATCAAGTGTGCTTGCTTAGGAGATGTTTTTAATTTGCCAATGAGTACGGTCACCATTATAGAAGATGGACTAATGATTATAATGAGCCTTGGAATGTTGGGGATGGCATTTAACTAAAAAATGTTATTGAAAAATAAGAGATTTAATGTACTTAGAAGTATAATAATATTTACGAAAATAAAAGAGATTGAAATATTATCTCTTTTTGCTATCTTTATTTTAGGGTTGAGGAAGCATTTAAATCAGCCTAATTTTCGCCTAAGTATTGTGCGAACTTCTGAATTACAGATAACATTTGATAATTGAAATTTTAAAAATTAGAAAAAATATAATTTGAGAATAAACTACAATAATAAAACCTTTAGACCAGTACAAAACTCTGAAAATGGAGAAACAACTGAAGAGACTGTTTTTAAATATATACAGGAAGGAAAAATACTGACTTCGGAATATTGTGGTGGACAAATTCAAAAAGGACATTTAATAGGATTGGTAGATGAAAGTGGGAATATTGAAATGCACTACCACCAAATAAATACCAAAGGCAAGCTGATGACAGGAATCTGTTTCTCAAAACCAGAGATTATGTCAAATGGAAAAATTCGATTACATGAAACTTGGGAGTGGACTTCCGGAGACAAATCAAAAGGAAAATCAGTTTTGGAAGAAGTTTAAAAACACCTTATGCGGTATTCAAACCTTTTACCTTTAAAATCGAATGAAAAACGAATCTCACCCTTAATAACTTAAATTATGGCAACACAATCAAAGAACCCATTTACCTGGGTGGAAATTTATGTAGAAGATATGAGCAGGGCTCAAAAATTCTATGAGGAAGTTTTGCAAATCGAAATGATTCCGATGCAAGTTCCAGGTGGATTTGGCGATTTAGAAATGGTCAGCTTTCCGTGGGCCGAAGATGGTGCTAATATTAGTGGAGCACTATGTAAAACTAAAGAGATGAAACCAGGTTTAGGTGGAACTTTAGTCTACTTTACCAGTGAAGATTGTGGAGCAGAAACATCAAGAATTGTTGATGCAGGTGGAAAAGTTTTGCAAAAAAAGGAACCTATTGGTGAGCACGGATTTTGCAGCATTTGTATGGACACTGAAGGCAATACTATTGGGTTTCACTCGAGTAAATAGATATGAAAGCAATTGTATATACAAAATACGGTCCACCAGAAGTAGCTAAATTAATGGAGGTGCCTAAGCCAAAACCAAAAGAAAATGAAGTTTTGGTTAAGGTTTATTCATCAACAGTAAATCGAACTGATGCGGGTTTTCGAAGTGCCAATTATTTTATATCACGCTTCTTTACTGGGCTTCTACGTCCTAAAAATCAAATATTAGGTTGTGAATTTTCGGGTGTAATTGAAGAAGTTGGGCAAGGTGTCACAAAATTTATAATTGGGGATAAGGTTTTTGGTTTTAACGATAAATCCAATGGAGGACATGGAGAGTATTTAACTATTGCTGAAACAGAAGCCATTGCAAGCATACCAGATGGCTTGGGCTTTGATGAAGCTGCTGCCCTCACAGAAGGATCACATTATGCCTTGGTGAATATAAGAGCTGCTAAAGTTAAAACAGGACAAAAAGTTTTGGTATATGGAGCAACTGGTGCTATTGGTTCTGCAGCAGTCCAATTATTGAAGCATTTTGGCGCAATAGTAACCGCAGTATGCAATACTAAAAATATTGAGCTAGTAAAATCACTAGGTGCCGATTCTATCATTGATTATCAAACACAGGATTTTACCAAAACAGAGGTGAAATTTGATTTGATTTTTGATGCAGTAGGTAAAAGCTCTTATGGTCAATGCAAGCCTTTACTGACGGAAAAAGGAATTTATGTTTCAACAGAATTGGGAAAAAATTGCGAGAATATATTCTATGCTCTCACTACCTCATTTAGTAAAGGCAAAAGACTTTTATTTCCAATCCCAACCATTACAGAAGAAGACGTGAAATTTTTGAAAGAGCTTGTCCAAAATGGAGAATTCAAACCAGTAATTGACAGGAAATATAAAATGGAAGAAATTGTAGAAGCCTACAAATACGTTGAATCTGGACAAAAAACAGGGAATGTTGTGTTGAAAATTGTGGAGTGAATTTATGTGCTAGAAATACCAATACTTGATAATCAATGTCAGATTTTGGAAAATTGATTTATTCTATTACCATCATTATTTTAAGCTTAAATGCTTAGTTAGTGTATTATTTCTGATTCAAGTAGTATTTATGCAACTAAATTTTCGTGGATATTTAAACCATTATTAATATGTCAACAGCAGAATATTACTTAGCATTTGAATCAATTTTATATGGATTGATTATTAGTAAGATACTGGTGAAGTGGGCTGAAATGATTAAGGATGAAGGAGTGAAATCTTATCATTGGGCTTATATCTTGCTGACTATTAATGTATTCTGTTTGATTGTTTATATTTTCTGGGTAAATAGGGAGCCTGAGCATTATGAAGATATTGTAGGACCTTTAATGTTTCTTTTACATGTGGTTATCCCTCCCTCAATTTTCACATTTATGACTTTTCAAATGTTTCCTGCTAAATTTTCTCGGATGATCCAAAAAGACTATTTAATAAAATACAGGAAAAATATATTTATACCTTGGGTAATTTATTTGGTTTATAATTTGAGTGTCCTTTCTGAAAGTTTACTCGTTATTAGACCTTTTACCATTATTATATTCATTATGATATTGCTAACAGCTTTTATCATTAAATACCCTAAGATTATTTTTATAAATATTTTTATATTGATTCAGACAATTTTATTGATTTTTAGTTATCTGCGTGTTTATATTCTCTAAGCTGAAAATATTATTATTGAGATATCGGTATTTGAGGATTTCAATGACTGGTTTTAATAAAGTGGTTTTTCTGGCAACCATAATTTAAAAATTCTTGCCTATTGATATTGGAAACGTACCTTAAGTTTTTCGAAAAAGATAGGACTTACTTTTTGGCATTATAAAATCTATTAAATCAAAACTTTTACCAATAATTGACGAAAACTTCTATATTGAAATATATGAAATCCTAAAAATAAGGAAATGAGTTTATCTGTTGCGATTCTATTATTTGTAGTGGCTACATTAATCATAATTTTTGCAGGTTCATTATTAACTCGAAATGCTGATATACTAGCAGATAAAACTGGTTTGGGAGAAGCACTGGTCGGAGCAATTTTTTTAGGAGGAGTTACTTCTATATCTGGTATTATCACTTCTGTTACAGCAGCATACAATAACCATCCAGAATTAGCTATCAGCAATGCAATAGGAGGAATTGCTGCGCAAACTGTTTTTCTTGCTATTGCAGATATTTCATACCGAAAAGTTAATTTAGAGCATGCTTCTGCTTCTTTGGCCAACTTAATGCAAGGTGTTTTGCTTTTAGGGTTATTAACACTGGTCATTCTTGGAATTGCAAGCCCCAATTTCACATTGTTAAATATTCATCCCTTATCTTTTATCATTATTATAGTTTATTTGTTGGGGACTAGGATGATTGCATTGGCTAAGGATAAGCCTATGTGGAATCCGAAAATCACTATTTCAACAGTAGAAGACAAGCCGAATGAAGATAATATCAAAAACACAAAACTAAGCAGTCTGATTATTAAATTTTCCCTACTATCAGTTTTGGTAGGTGGGGCAGGTTATGCAATAGCAATATCCGGTATTGTCATTGCCAATAATACAACCTTAAGTGAAGGTTTTGTTGGTGCATTATTTACTGCTGTGGCAACTTCATTGCCAGAATTGATTGTGACCTTAGCTGCCGTAAGACAAAAAGCATTGGCTTTGGCCGTGGGTAATATTATAGGAGGTAATTCTTTTGATGTGCTTTTTGTTGCTTTTTCTGATGTAGCTTATCAAAAAGGAAGCATAGTCCATAATATCACCAATAGTCAGTCATTTATAGCAGCCTTAACCATGCTGATGACAGGTATATTGATTATGGGCTTATTGTTTAGACAGCGCAAAGGAATTGGAAACATAGGGTGGGAGAGTGCATTGATTATAGCGTTATATATTATTGGGAATCTATTTTTGTATTTCTTTTAAAGTGAAATACCTATTTTATGAATTTGATGCTATTGATTTGAGTATTGTAAAGCAAAAACTTCCTTCTTGAGGAGGAAGAGTGCTTTTGTTTTGAAAGTATAATCGATAGATCGCATTAATATTAAAAGCTTATTAAAAATGTTTTAAATGGGAAATTCAGGTTTAACAAAAGAAGAGATTTTCAATATAAAGTCTGTTTTTTCAAAATATCCTCAAATTGAAGAAGCACTGATGTATGACTCAAGAGCTATGGGTAATTATAAACCCGCATCTGATATAGACATTTCTTTAATTGGCGATGACATTGATTTAAGCTTATTAAATCAAATTGAGTTTGATTTAGATGATTTAATGCTGCCCTATAAGTTTGATATATCAATTTATCATAAAATCAAGAATCCTGAATTTCTTGACCATATAAATAGGGTTGGTAAAAATATATATAAAAGAAAAATGAATACAGATGTTATATCAAAATAGCTTATGTATTTAGGGCATTCTTGATAAATACTACAAAGTTTTCAAGCCAAATGAAATTTGCTCAGAGGGAGCGGGAGGGAGGACAAAACAGCGGGCCTGCGTTGGCAAGTGTGCTGTCCGCCAGCTGGCGGATTGTCTTGAATTTTTGTTTTGTTCAAGCAAAAAGAAAAGGTATAAAAGCACAAAATTTAATTTTGAATTTAAATCTGTCCATTATTTCTAAAACCTCAGATTTCACTTAAAATCACCAATTTTGAGGTTTCACACATGATTAAACTTCAAAAATGATACTCCAATTTTTATTTTAGTCTAATTTAGACATACTTTTAATTTTTCAAGAGAACCCTATTTAATCTTAGTTTTTTTATCCCACAAACAACCCGAAACTAGTCTCATTCTTCCTCTTATTCGGAATATTAGCTAAAATATCCAATCCGTAAAATTTGGCAGTTTCTGCATGGCAAATAGCAGCGGAGTTTTTTTCTTTTTCTTGAGCTACTTTTTGTGCAGCATGTGAAGTGCTCGGGCATTTGATTAATTCAGCTTTTGACAATTTTTCAGATATAAATCTCTTGCTTTCACCATGAGCTTTTTCATGAGAATATAGCTTTTCCAAGTCCTTTAATTTGGTTCCCGGTGCTGCACAAATACATAATTTCACCTCGTAATCCATTTCATCAAGCAAAGTAAAGCTCTTTTCAATTTCAGCTTCATGATTTTCTACTATGCCTGCTAAGCTGTTGTATAATGCAATCCAACCCAAATGGCCGGCTCTTACGGCTTCAAAAACTCCGGCAAAGCTTTCACAGAACTCAATTTCCTGTTGTCCGCCTAAATACTCAACACATGATAAATGATGAAATGAACCTTTGGGTCCCAGTGTATATACTTTCTTTTTATTCTTCATTATTGTAGATGTCGGTTTGAATTCTGATGGATTCGTCATGGATATCCTGATAGATGGATTTTACAAAATCAGCATCCAAATTTAGCTTTTTGCCCCATAATGGACGGTTTTCTATTATTTTATTCCAACGTTCTAACTGAAATATAGCAACATTTTTATCTTTTTTATAAAGCCCTACTTTTTTTACTAACTCCAATCTTCTTGATAAAACCTCTAATAATTCCTTATCGGTTTCATCTATTTGATCTCTGATGCCTTCCAATTCATTTTTAAAATCCTTATTTGGAAAGCTTTTCTCTCTGATTTTAAGTTGATCAAGCATTTTCTTCAATGCATCAGGGGTCAATTGCTGGGCGGCATCACTCCAAGCCTCATCTGGCAAGCGATGGGATTCAATGATCAAACCATCATATTGCAAATCCATAGCTTTTTGCGCAATTTCAAACAGTAAATCTCTTTTACCGGCAATATGACTTGGGTCATTAATTAAAAGCAATTCAGGATAACGTGATTTCAGTTCAATCGGAATCTGCCAAAGCGGAATATTCCTGTAAATGCTTTCCTGATAAGTAGAAAATCCTCTGTGAATTGCCCCGAGTTTTTCAATGCCCACTGCATTAAATCGCTCCAAGGCCCCCAACCATAAAGCCAAATCTGGATTGATAGGGTTTTTCACTAAAACAGGTTTGTCTTTAACGCCTCTAACTGCTTCTGCAATTTCTTGTACATTAAATGGATTGACAGTCGTGCGGGCGCCTACCCACAAAATATCAATATCATTTTTTAATGCTAATTCCACATGTTCAGCCGAAGCCACTTCAATTGCAAATTGAATATGAGGATGAAGTGATTTCGCTTTTTTAATCCAAGGGAAAGCAATTTTCCCAACGCCTTCAAAACTGTTGGGACGGGTTCTTGGCTTCCAAACTCCTGCTCTTATAGTGGTAAATCCATTTTTTACCAATTGCTCAACGGTTTCCAGAAGTTGTTCTTCTGATTCCGCACTACATGGCCCCGCTATTACCCAAGGTTTACCGCCTGAATACCAATTTTTAATCTTCATAAATATTTAATAAAAAGTTGCAAGTTAATCAATTTAACAAAAAGTAAGTGTCATCGTTTTCCTTATATTTGAGGACTTAAATTAATTTTATGGAAGTAACTACAAACCCAATTTTTGATGACGTTTCGATTGCGTACACCAGCAAAACAGATCGTCAGTTAAAAAAAGCCTACTTACTTTTTGCCATGATGAACAAGGGATGGCTTGTGGCGATAAGTAAATTTTTTGTGAAATTAGGCTTTGCACTGCATCTACCCATCAGCAAAATCATCTACTTGACAGTATATGATCAATTTTGTGGAGGTATATCGATTAAAGATAGTCAAGGAACAATTGATGAATTAGCTTCTCACGGAATAGGTACAATCTTGGATTATTCTGTAGAAGGAGCTAAAAACGAGAAGGGATTTGACAAAACAATGAATGAAGTCCTAAGGACTATTGACCGTGCAGCTAATGATGATAATTTACCATTTTGCGTATTTAAACCTTCAGGAGTGGCGCTTGGGAAGATTTTTACAAAGATTCAGGCGGGTGAAGAGCTGACTGAAAAAGAGAAAGCAATCCATAAAAGAGATAAAGAAAGAATAGAAAAAATATGTCAGGCAGCTTATGACAAAAATGTTAGAATATTAATTGATGCTGAAGAAAGCTGGTTGCAAGATCCTATTGATGAAATAGTTTATCAAATGATGGAAAAATACAATAAAGAAACCGCCATCGTTTACAATACTTACCAAATGTACCGAGCGGATATGTACGATAATCTTAAAAAAGCACACAAAAGAGCATTGGATAGAGGTTATTATATTGGAGCCAAATTAGTAAGGGGTGCTTATATGGAGAAAGAGACCGAAAGAGCAGAGGAAATGGGCTACCCAAATCCTATACAAATTTCAAAGGAAAGGACAGATATAGACTATAATTCAGCTTTAGAATATTGTGTTGAAAACATAGAAAAAACATTTGTTTTCAATGGAACTCATAATCAGTATAGCAACTATTTCTTAGCCTATATGATGAATAAGCATGGCATAAAACCAAATGATGAAAGAGTTGCTTTTGCACAATTATATGGAATGAGTGATAATATTTCATTTAACTTGGCGGACAAAGGCTATAATGTTGCCAAATACGTTCCTTACGGTCCAGTGAAATCAGTAATGCCCTATTTATTCAGAAGAGCAGAAGAAAATACAGCTGTAGCTGGACAAAGTAGCCGTGAATTTTCATTGATAAGGGAGGAGTTGCAGAGAAGGAAAGAAGAGAGGAGGAAGAGTTAAGCCCCTTAATCCCCAAGGGGGAAACTGGGTCAGCATCATTGAAGGATAGTGGGCATTTTGAAGGATGATGGATGTGGGGTGATTGGGGCAGTACCCGTAGTTCAGACCGGAGATTGCTTTGTCGTGATAATAAATAAAAGACAAAATGTTCAAATAACCTTTTATCATTCTGAAAAGACATTTAAGCAGATTCTTTGTCAGAAATATCTAATTTAAATAGAGTTACCATATCTTTGCACTTTGTACCCTATACTTAGTACAGATATCACAAATTTTAGCAAAAAATGATGCATTTAAGCGAACAGGAAATAGAAAGAAGAAAAAGCAGGGAAGAACTAACGAAACTGGGAATTAATCCTTATCCCGCAGAATCTTATGAAACTAATGTTTCTGCTAAGGACATTAAGAAAAATTATGAGAGCGATAAGCTGAATTATAAAAATATCAGCATAGCAGGTCGCCTTATGAGCAGAAGGATCATGGGGAAAGCTTCTTTTGCTGAAATTCAGGATAGCACTGGTAGAATTCAGATTTATGTAAACAGAGACGAAATTTGCCCAGGTGAAGATAAAACACTCTATAATACTGTTTTTAAGAAATTATTGGATATCGGTGATATCATCGGAATCAAAGGATATGTTTTCACCACACAGGTAGGAGAGATTTCAATTCATGTAAAAGAACTTACGGTTTTGACCAAATCACTTCGCCCTTTGCCAATCACTAAAGAAACTACGGATGAGCAGGGAAATGTGAAAAGATATGATGCTTTTACGGATTCTGAGCAAAGATATCGTCAGCGTTATGTGGACATGATTGTTAATCCTGAAGTGCGCGATACATTCAGGAAAAGGACACAATTGGTGAATTCCATGCGCCATTTCTTAGGAGGTAAAGGCTATTTAGAAGTAGAAACACCAATTCTACAGCCACTTTATGGTGGAGCCGCAGCACGTCCTTTTAAAACGCATCACAATACCTTGGATATGACTTTATATTTAAGGATTGCCAATGAGCTTTATCTAAAAAGATTAATCGTAGGTGGCTATGATGGGGTTTTTGAATTCGCCAAAGATTTCAGAAATGAAGGTATGTCAAGGTTCCACAATCCTGAATTTACGCAAGTGGAATTGTATGTAGCCTATAAAGATTATCAATGGATGATGGATTTGGTGGAGGAAATGGTAGAAAAAGTAGCCATGGATATTCATGGAACCACAGAAGTGAAAGTAGGTGATAATATCATCAATTTCCAAAGACCATGGAAACGTTATACCATGTATGAAGCCATTGAGCATTTTACTGGTATCGATATCTCTGAAATGAATGAGGAGGAGTTAAGAAAAACGGCTGAAAAACTGCATGTTCCTGTAGATGATTCTATGGGGAAAGGAAAATTAATTGATGAGATTTTCGGTGAAAAATGCGAAGCGCAATTGATTCAGCCAACTTTCATCACGGATTACCCGATTGAAATGTCTCCATTGGCTAAAAAGCACCCGACCAAAGAAGGTTTGGTGGAAAGATTCGAAGCCATTTGTAACGGAAAAGAAATCTGTAATGCATTCTCTGAGTTGAACGACCCGATTGATCAGCGTCAACGATTTGAAGAACAGTTGGAATTAGGCAAAAGAGGAGATGATGAAGCCATGGTATTGGATGAGGATTTCTTACGTGCCCTGGAATACGGAATGCCGCCAACAGCAGGTTTGGGTATCGGAATTGACCGCTTGACCATGATTATGACCAATAGCAATTCCATACAAGATGTGTTGTTCTTCCCGCAAATGAAGCCAGAGAAAAAAGCAAAAGTTGCTACAGAAGCAGATTTTGTAGAAGCAGGAGTACCGAAAGAATGGGCTCCAGTGGTAATGGAAGCTGGCATCAAAACGGTAGAAGAACTAAAAGAAATCAAGCACACTAAATTACATCATCAGATTTCAGGCTTGAAAAAGAAAATGAAATTGGATATTCCGAGTGTAAGCCCGGAGGATGTGAAGGAGTGGACAAGTTAAAGCCACCTAACCCCCAAAGGGGGGGTGGGCAGTATCGAATATAGAAAAGGAGAAGTTGTAATTCGGATGATTAGGTCAGTACCGTAGGCCCGGAGTTAGCCCTTAACAGAAAAATAGCCAATTGATAATAAACAGAAAAGCCGGTATAGCCGGCTTTTTTTCTTTGGAGTTTCCCTTCTTGAGGTAGCCTTAAATAAAAAGCCTGCTCTGAGCGTTCCTTCGGAACTTGTCCCATACTGTCATGAGGTAGATATACTTTTAACTTAAATGAATAGGTTTAGCTTTGAGTATAAAATCACTTATTTGTAAATTTATAGCAATGTCTTTCCGTTTTTAGGAAACTTATTTTGTATTTTTGATGTATGCATATTGTAGAGACTTCCACAGCTAAAAAGCATAAAGTTGAAATAATACATGTTAAGGACAGCGACTATAAGAATTTAGGAAAAGATCGATATTTCTTTGATTGGAAGACTGAGCGAGAATATGATATCTATAAATTACAAATTCAGGGTTTTAATGATATTCTAGGGCTTATTTCAATCGAGGATATTCCAAGTGAATGGAGAGTACATATTAGATTATTAACTGTTTCCAGAGAAAATAGAGGGAAAGATAAAAAGTATGAAAGAATTGCAGGAAATTTAATTGCTCATGCAGCCAAAATTGCTGTAAAAAAGTATGCTGAATTAGCATGTGTTTCACTAAGACCAAAACCACAGATTGCAAATTATTATATTACAAAGTATAATATGACCCCAACGGGCTTGACATTAAGTATAGAAGTACCGGAAATTTTAAATCTCTTAAATCTATATTACCATGACGAATAAGAAAGATAAAATATTGATGGAAGAAGCAGAATATGGTTTAGATTCAAGGTATAAATCAAAAAAAGAAAGCAAATCAGAGGCTACTGCATTAATGGAAGCACGATTAGCGAAAATGAAGAATTTATCTAAGGGTCAAATTATTCGTGCTAAACTTATGCAGTTGAAATTACAAATGGAAGATTATATAAAACAACCTCATTCTGATAATAGCAAATCATTTTCAGAATTCTTGCAATCGTATATAGATACCATATATGATAAAAGAAGTCAATTTGCTAAGGATATAGACATTACCGCTGTTAGGTTAAGCCAGCTTATCAACAATCATAGAGAACCAAAAGATGAGTTTATAAGGAGACTAATGATTCATTCTGAAAAAGTATATGCCAATATTTGTGAATTCAATCAGGAATCATGGTATAAGGTCTATTATCATAAAAAATTATGTGATACATTGTCCACTCAAAATGAATGGAGACCAAAAATTGAAAAGCACGTCAATTTTAGTGAATCGATTGAGGGATAGATGAAGTTTGATTGTTATTTTTCGTCAATTAACAATTATGATAAAAAGTCTTGAGCATTCATTTCTGCGATCTTTTCCCGAAACGAAGAAATTGGGTAAGCATGAATTTAAAATTAGATTATAGGAAAGTTCAGCACTAAAAGTCATGCTTGGAAATATCTCATGCCTGTCCTCTAGTGCGTTTATTTCCAAGTAATTTCAAATCATCCCAGTCTATCCTTCCGCTTCCTAGGGTAAGCCTTGCCTCCATTGTTTCCTGTGAAGCCATGGAATATGAACCAACGGGTTGAAGGTGGATGTAAACACTTCCATCTTCTTTAAATAAGACCGAATGCCCCATCATTCCCATCAATAGAACAGTATGAGGGGGCGATAAAATAGTAACATCCAAGCCGTAGGTATTATGCCACCAATCATCAAAAGGTGCTGAAGTAAGCATAGCAATGGCGCCCCAGATGCAAAATAAAGCACCTAATGATCCATGAAATACTCCCCAAAATTTGGTGCTTTCCTATTTTTCTTGCAGTGTTCCTGCAAATGACACTTTTAGTACCCTAATGCCAGAAAAAATTCCAGCGAGCACCCCTCCAAAATAAATGGCTAGATGTGGAGCAGAAAGAAGACCATCCCTGCCTATGCTGGTATGCCAGCTGATGTCCCACACAAGACCTACCATAATACTGATAGAAGCTAGAACTGTAGCGTATAAATATAAAGGAATAGTTACTGCCTTTTTTTCGGTAGTGACTTGATGAATAGATTCTTGTTGTAGGTTTAGTGTTTCCATAACAAAGCAAAAAATTTGACTAAAATTAGCATTTTTTTTCAATCTACCTACGGTTGTATTGTTATTAAATAGTGAATGTGAGAGGATTAGCTACATAAATTGGTTTCAGACTGCTGTAATTTCGATAAGCAGACCTAAATGGTTGGATGGGATAAATAATCTAGTATATTTAAATTGTTAGTTTATTGATAACTAAAATCTCCTTAGTCTATTTTTAAATCGGAAGATTATGTTTTAATGTGAAATGGTGACAAATTTGTGTCATAGTCCGCAAAATATTTTTTAAAATTCATGAAAAAAACTTTAATATTTCTATTTGTTTGTTTGATAGGTTTTAATAATACCTCATTTGGTCAGGAAAAATTTGCGGAAGCCTACATTATTACAAATCAGAAGGACACGATTCAAGGTCAAATATTAAACAAACCCGACTCTGATTTAGCTTTCGAAATTTCTTTCAAAGCTAAAGGTTCTGATTCTGAAGTAGAATCATTTAATATTTCAGATTTAGTTGGCTTTAGATTTAGCAATGGTCGGACATTTGAAAGAATTAACTTTAACAAGACCAAATTAGATACTACAGCTGTGTTTGCTAAGAAAGTTTTGACAGGAAAGTTTGACTTGTGGATTTGGAGGAATTCTAATAAAGAACCAGACATATTTATAAAAAATAATAGTAATCAAAAAATTACACAGCTATCGAAGGCTGAGGATAAACATATATTAAAAGATGGTAGAAAATATATTCAACATGACCATAATTTTATTTATTTAATAAAACAAATCACAGATAATGAATTTCCACTATCTTCAAGAAAAAAGGATTTAAAGTATTCAGAAAAGAATATAATCAATCAAATTTCTTTAATCAACCAGAAATACGAAGAACAAAGCCCGTCTGAAAAATACATAGAAGAGATTAAATTTAAATATGATATTTTTATAGGTATTCCCTTACAACTAGATCCAAAATCAACTGAATTCAGATTTGGGTTCTTTAGACGGAAAGTAAGGGTTGAGAAAAGCACAAATTTTTCAACTATTAGTGGAATTACGTATTATGGTTGGCATGAACATGGTGGCTATGATGGGTCAATCGAAAATGGTATATCAAATTATAAATGGCAACTTTTTAATATTTTACCCTTAGGATTTCATTATCAAGGAAAACATAAGGCAATTAAGCCTTATACTTATGCAGGAATTGGATTAGCTATACTTGCAAGGTCTAATTATAAAATTGTTAATTATCAAAATCATGGAAGCAAAACCGATTTTATACCCTTCCCAACATTATATGTTGCTGCAGGTCTAAAAATAAAAACTGGTTCCAACTTTTTATTTGCAGAAATTACGCCATCAATTTATCAATCAACAATAAGTTTGGGATTTGAATTTTGAGTGGAATAAACCTTTTGCCTGCAATATTTATGTAATAATATAACATTAATCATCTACACAAACAAAGCTTCAATTCATACTTAAAACGTAAATTCATATATCCAAATTTTCATACACACCCCCCAAAAAAACCTCACCAATTTTAGCCTCAAAAACCCACTATCCTTTCAAATTTACATTCAATATCTTATCTTGAAGAAGACTTTTATGAACAATAGAACTTTTAAATTGAGATAACATGAAAAATATATTGGTTTCTATAGATTTTAATGAGCAGGAAGCTTTTTTAATGGATAAAGCTTACGAATTAGCTAAAGCTTTTGATGCAAAAATATGGTTGGTACATATCGCAGCTCCCGACCCTGATTTTGTGGGTTATGATGTAGGGCCACAATACATCAGGGATACTAGGGCAGATGATTTGCGTGCTGAGCATAAATTATTACAGGATTATGCTAAAATATTGGAAGAAAAAGGAGTAAGGGCAGAAGGTTTATTGGTGCAGGGAGCTACTGTAGAAATGTTGTTGAAAGAAGCCCAAAAGCTCAATACAGACCTGATCATTACAGGGCATCATGATCATAATTTCCTTTATAAAGCATTTATAGGCAGCACCTCAGAAGAGATTATTAAAGAATCTAAAATACCTGTATTGATGGTGCCGTTGGATTAAATTGAAGCATTGTTTTTTAGATTTTATAGTTGATGAAAATAAAGAAATACCAATTCGATATTTCAGACCCAAATAAATTCAGAACGGATTTAAGAAAATATATCAAGTATCGTAAGATGAACTTAAGGCCAGGTAAAGCTGATTTTTTCTGGGGAGAGCTTAAGGAAAATGATGAATTTGAGTTAATACCTGGATATGATTTTTTTCAAAGGGTTTTAATTATAAAATTTAGAGGAATTATAAAAAATGAAAGACTAATAGTATCTACAAGTTTAAATGTAGCGGGAATTATTTATGCAATTATATTTTCAGTATTTATTATTGGAATTGAAATAGCAACCAATTTTATTTTAATTCCAAGTTTGCTACTATTAACTTCTTTTACTTTAAGTTATAGACAATTGAAAAAAGACCATAAGAACACAATAATATTTATTGAAAATTTGATAAATAATGGTTGGCAAAAATAGAGATAGCCATAATACTTATTTGACTTTGCATTTAACAAAAACCCATATTCTTAAAATTTTGTCTCTTTCTTAGGAGGGTGATTAATATTAATTGACTTTGAGTCTAATTACGTGAAGCTACCTACATGAAATTATTTAGTGAACCATTTGACCAAAATAATAACCTATTGCCTTATGATGGAATGGTACATTATTATGGTAAAATATTTAATGATGAGGAGTCTTCACACTTTTATAATAATCTGTTCAATGATATTGGATGGGAACATGATAAAGCCATTATTTTCGGCAAAGAAATTATTACCAAACGCAAGGTGGCATGGTATGCCGAAAAAACATTCTCCTACACTTATTCTAAAGTAACCAAATACGCTAAACCTTGGATAGATGCATTAAAACAAATAAAACAAAAAGTAGAAAATCAATCTGGTGAAAACTATAATTCCTGCTTGTTGAATTTATATCATTCAGGTGAAGAAGGAATGGCTTGGCATAGTGATGGAGAAAAGGATTTGAAGAAAAATGGTGCCATTGCCTCGGTAAGTTTTGGCGCAGAACGAAAATTTGCTTTTAAGCATAAAAAATCTAAAGAAAAAGTGGAAATTTGGCTTGAAAATGGAAGCTTATTGGTCATGAAAGGGGATACTCAGAGTCATTGGCTTCACCGATTACCTCCTACAAAAAAGATTTTTTCACCTAGAATAAATCTTACTTTTCGGACTATAGTGGATCAATAATTAGACGAACGTCCAACCCAAATATATTTAATAGTGTCTATTAGTAAAGGATTAATAATGATCAAAAAAATATCTTTCATTCTGATTTCAGGGTTTTTAATACAATTTCTCATTTCTTGCGGTAGATGTGAGCCTAGTCCCACATTACAAATGGTTCATACTGGATTAAGATTGTTTCCAGGAATGGAAATAGAAAATAGATATCAATCGTATGAAGATAGTGTTCAAAAAGAAAATTTTAGATTGGAGATTTATTTAGAACATGAAGAAGAAAACTTTTCAGACTTAAACCCATTCTATTCTTTTGGTTTTAATGCTGCTAAAGCCGAGGATTGCCCACCCCCAAGTTACAATTATTCTGACAAAGTGGTAGATGTTTCTATAATCATGCTTAATCAGGCTGATACTGATAAAACCTTAGATGTTACTAATTACTTTGGAAGTGTGGTGGATTCTGACACTTTGGATATAAATGATATGATTCAAATGCAGTATGAATATAAAAGTCAATTTTCCATATATTTATCACTTCTGGAATTTGAAGATATATATCAGAGTGCAATTTTCAAAGTAACAGCAACTTTGGAATCAGGTACAACATTTACTGAAGAAACTGAAGAGATTATTTTTATAGATTAATTTTAACTTTTCAATCTTGTGCGTAATTTATTAGATACTCCATTTATTTTAAACTTTCTCCGCTTAACTCCCACCTGCTTCCTTAAAGAAATAAGAATGCTATAATAAAGTTTTTTAATCAAATCGGAGCCGTTTTGATGATTTGTGCTTGGTTTGGAAGGGTTCTAGGCTGTTTTCAATGTCCAAATGTTTTAATATACCAAATAGTTTAACAAATGTCATTGGATATGTATCTAATAGAATTAGTTTTTGAGAAAAGTAAGAGCAATATAAAAATCAGGTGAATTCAACTTTTAAAGTCATTGTTAGCTATGTCAGTTTATTCTTATCGGATCAATTATTGAATTTCAAATAGTTGTTGTTTAATGACCTGGGCAAAATAGAGTAAAATATTTCTCATGAGGGATAATTTAGTCTTTACGTCAGTCCGAATGATCTTATGGTTTAAGACTTAATTCCTCTCTTTTATTTAGGATGGCATTGATTTGAAATGATTTAAATTTTAGCTACATTAATTATAATATAATATTTAAATCGTGTAATATAAAGAAATGAGTTTTAAGGTTCGTTTTAATAAAATTAATTCCTCATTCAGAGAAGTATTTTTAATAGTAGGAAGTATTTTGTTGGCTTTTGGAATTGAAAGCTGGTGGGAAAGTAAACTAGAATATGATCAAAATACTGAGGCTTTAAGAGAATTGAGGGTTTCTTTAGTCAATGATTTAGAAGACTTGGAGGGTAATTTAGAATTTCACAGATCAGGAAAAAGAAGTTTAGAATTCCTCATTGCACATTTGAAAGAAGAAAGATCTTATAATGATTCTTTGGATTTTCATTTTGCAATGGCTATTAGCTTTACCGTTTTTCTTTCTGACCAGTCTATCTATGAATATTTACAGCAAAATGGTCGGTCAATTATTGATAATGATTCGCTCAGGTTCAAAATAACCAAGCTCTATGCAGAGGATTATCAGTTGATTCATGAGTTACAAGCTATAACGAATAATATTTTTAAAATACAACTATATCCTTACTATGCTGAAAATTTCAAAGATTATAAGTTGTTTCAAAATGCCACCCCTGTTAATTATCAAAAGCTGATTAGTTCAAATCATTATATAACTTTATTAGAAATGTTCTTGTCGCAGAGAAGAATATCCGTTCCTAGATATGAAATTGCGGTGAAGAAGGTAAAGTCCATCATTTATCTTTTGGATCAAGAACTAAAGGCTAGGTGATAAAAAAATAAGACGGTGAAATAAAAAGATGCAAAGGGCAATGGTGTTATTGCCTCTATTAGTTTTGGAGCAGAAAGAAAATTTACTTTCAAGCATAAAGATTCTAAAGAAAAAGTGGAGGTACGGCTTGAAAATGGGAGTTTGCTAGTCATGAAAGGCACCACTCAGAGTTTTTGGCTCCATCGATTACCTCCGACTAAGAAAGTTTACAGTCCTAGAATTAATTTGACTTTCAGAACGATAGAGAGTTAATTAACACTTACAACTTTTAAAAATTAACTTGTGTCTATTTTATAACCACGAACTCTTTTGTATGCTAGGAAAAAACAAACTACCTATCTTCTTGATTATTTTGACTATTGCCTTGTCAAGTTGTTCTGTATATCAGCCTATGACGACCGACATCCCACTTATTCATAAAAAGAATGATTTAAGAGTGGAGGCGGGTGCTTCCTTGATTCCTGCTTTTACCGCAACGGCATCATACGGGCTAACTGATAAGTTTTCCGTACAAGCTTTCGGTAACATTGGAATTGGTGATTACAAAAAAGATGATTTTTATTTTCAGGCAGCAGGTGGGTATTATCAAAAATATGATAATGATAATGTTTTCGAATGGTATAGTGGCTTTGGTTATGGTGAAGGAAATACTGGTAGACATCACGATCCTGATGCCTATTTAGATGGTAATTATCAATTATACTATACACAAATTAATTATGGTAAAATTGCTACTGGAGGTTCAAATGTAGAGTTTGGGATTAGTTTCAAAACGGGCTATTTGCATACCAATATGGTAGGTACGAATTTTTGGTCCTTACAGGAGCCTGGTGAACCTTCTATTTTATACAAAGATGAAAATTTACTTATTGAGCCTCTAGGAATGATAAGAGCAGGAGGTGATCATTTAAAGGTTAGTTTGAAAATGGGCTTTTCTTATATCTATAAATTTACTAATAGGAGTAACTCCTTGCCAATTGATTATTTTAATCTGAATTTAGGACTTAATTATAAACTTTAATTAAATCAATCCCCCATCACTGTAATCGTAATTTTCCTTCCACCAGCATGGTTTCTATGCTCACAAAGGTAAACCCCTTGCCAAGTTCCAGTTAGCAGTTTGCCGTTTTGAATCGGCACACTAACCGAACTGCCTAAAAGAGAAGCCTTAATGTGGGCAGGCATATCATCTGGCCCTTCTTGGGTATGCTGGTAATAATCCATGTTTTCCGGCACCATTTTATTAAAATGACGCTCAAAATCTCCTCTTACAGTGGGGTCAGCATTTTCATTCAGTGTAAGACCAGCAGAAGTATGATGAATAAAAATATGCGCAATGCCTGCTTTGATATCTTTTAGCTGAGGCATATTCTCTTCAATTTCTCTTTCAATCAAATGAAATCCACGAGGATAGGGGCGAAGTTGGAAGGTTTTTTGAATAGTTGACATATAGAGATTTTTATTCGAATTTAATGAGAATAAAGGCTTTCTACCAAATAGAATGGAAAACTTTGTATCAAATATATTAATCTATTGAGCTATAAACTTATAAATATAGCTCACTTATTTTTTAAAATTGAGCTATAAAAATATTTTTATAGCTCATAATAATACGTATATTGAGCTATAATTAATTGATTTATAGCTCATGCCTTGGAATTGGGAAAATAAGAATTGGCCAGAATTCACTTATTCTTCGGAAAAACTGATAGAGTTCGAGAAAAATTTCCTACATAATGCAGGGATACTTTGGGGAAGTTTGAAACATATAAGCAACAAAGATCAGGACATCTTAAAGATTGAACTGATGAGTGATGAAGCTTACAAATCCTCAGAAATTGAGGGGGAAATTTTAAATAGAGATTCCTTACAATCTTCCATTAGAAAACATTTTGGCTTAAAGACGGATAATCGAAGAGTAAGTCCATCGGAACACGGAATTTCGGAGATGATGGTGGATTTATATAAGACATTTGATGCCCCACTGTCTCATGAGCAACTTTGTAATTGGCATCAGATGATTATGAATGGAAGGAGGGATCTTGAAGACATTGGTAGATATAGAAGTCATGAAGATCCGATGCAAATAGTGTCTGGTAGAATTGATCAACCAAATGTTCATTTTGAAGCACCGCATTCTAGAATAGTCCCTAATGAAATGGAAGTATTTATTAATTGGTTTAATAATTCTATTGAAATTGCCCCACTTACAAGAGCTGGAATAGCTCATTTGTACTTTGAAAGTATTCATCCTTTTGAAGATGGCAATGGCAGAATAGGAAGGGCAATTTCTGAAAAATCACTATCCCAAAGTTTAAATCGCCCTACTTTGATTGCGATGTCTTATGTTATTGATAGCCATAAGAAGATTTATTATAATAAACTGCAATCCAATAGTGTTGGACTAGAGATTACCAATTGGCTAATTTATTTTTGTGAAATGGTTTTGGAAGCACAAGACTATACTCAGAGCATGATCGAATTCCTTATCGAAAAAGGAAAGCATTATAATCGCTTTAATAAATTATTGAATGACAGGCAGAAAAAAGTGGTAGATCGTATATTCAAAGAAGGAGTGAATGGTTTTAAAGGTGGATTGAGTGCAGATAATTACATTACTATTACGGGTACTACAGCATCTACTGCTACTCGTGACTTACAGAAAATGGTCGAGATAGGGGCTATGGTCAAAACTGGCCAGCGCAAAGGAACACGTTATTATTTGAATATTGAACATTCAAGTAGTAAAAATGCTTGAGGATGTAAGTCCTGAAATTGTAAAAATCACATATCTTGCTCTCAGATTAGATTCCAAATTACATTTTTAATAGATGTTTGCATCTGTTAAATAAAAAAAGCCCTATACGCAATGTATAAGGCTTTATAAGTCGGGGTGGCAGGATTCGAACCTACGACCTCCTCGTCCCAAACGAGGCGCGATACCGGGCTACGCTACACCCCGAGATTTTATTGTTAATCTCTTTTTAATTAAAGAACTTCTGGCGGAGAGAGGGGGATTACTCATACACACAAACCTTGCGCCATTCCCCTCGTGAAGCTTCGCTTTCGAACCCTAGGGTTCTCATCCCCTCAACATCTTTTATGTGAAAGAGATTTTGCTACTCCGAAAACATTCAATAAATTAAGAACTTCTGGCGGAGAGAGGGGGATTCGAACCCCCGGTACGCTTTAACACGTACGCATGTTTAGCAAACATGTGGTTTCAGCCACTCACCCACCTCTCCGGGTTTTTAACTCAAATCCCCTCCTCGTTTCCGAAAAGTGATGCAAATATAAAGGAAGTTTTTCGTGTATACCAAATCGCAATCAAAATAAATCTAACTTTTTTTCGAGATAATTTTCATCTAACTGTCAACCAGTAAATTAATCTTTCAATTTAAGATCTCACTTGCTCGGTGTCTGACGGTTTTCACCGTCTGACGCATACATCATAAGATACCCCTTCGTAATTTCACTACCTTTGGCTAAAAACGGTCAGACGGGCTTAGAGTATTGTTAATATTTTTTACATTAGGGGGAGTATGCTTCTAAAATGATATTGAAAACCCGTCAGACCGTAACTCCTAGTCCACCTGCTCAGTGTCTGACGGTTTTCACCGTCTGTATATAAATCCACAAAAAACATAACAAGCGAATCTTTATTCCGTTTTATGAATCTTAGCTGCAATCATCGTTGCCCTTTACGATTGCTTTTATATTTTTGTAAAAATTAAATTCTATGACTTGGATTCACTCCCTCGGGGCGGAAGAGATTATATTTATTATCATATTTTTAGTACTCTATTTGGCTTATACCTATAGGGTTTTTACTGTAGCCAAAAGAGTTGGTCAGGCTTACTCTAATATCTTACCAAAATTTCTTTTAAGGTCAGCAATTTTTGCTTTATTGATTGTTTCACTTCTGGGGCCTTCCTTTGGGGATGACAAAAAAGAAATTAAGGCAGTAGGTAAGGACATTATGATCGCGGTGGATTTATCTGCTTCAATGGACGCAAATGATGTGGCGCCTTCAAGGTTAGAAAAAATCAAATATGAATTGAAAAATATAGTAGATGCTTTCAATTCTGATAGAATTGGGCTTTTGATATTCTCCTCTGAGTCATTTGTGCAATGTCCGCTTACTTACGACCAGAATGCACTCAATTTATTTATAGAAACGCTAAATACGAGTTTGGTACCTGGTAGTAGCACCGATTTTGGTGGTGCATTAAATATGGCTCATGAAAAATTGACTTCTGAAGATGCTCCGTCTACTCAACAGAAATCTAAAATCATTATTTTAATTAGCGATGGGGAAGATTTCGGTGATGATACCGGAGGTGCAGTTTCCAAAATCAATGATTCTGGAATCCGCTTATTTTCATTAGGGGTAGGAACAGAACAAGGAAGTAAAATCAGAACCAGAAGAGGTTTTAGAAAGGATAAAAGTGGAAATGATATAATTACCAAATTAGATGCTAGCTCATTAAAGAATCTTGCTGACCGAACTGATGGAAAATATTTTGAAATTAATAAAAATGACAATGAAGTTGGTAGGTTGATTTCAACCATAAATAATATTGAAGGGGAATTAAAAGATGCCAAAACTGTTGATGTATCAGCTAATAAGTATTTTTATTTCTTGATGGCAGCTATTATCTTATTGATCTTAGATTTAGTGACCACACTTAAAATCATTAAAATATGAAGAATATCGTAATCATATTAATCGGATTATTCACTTCTTTTCAGTTATCGGCTATCGATCCAGTTGGTAAAATAGCCAAAGCCAATGCGGCTAAGGAAAAAGCTGAAGAAGCCTTTTCTAATGGTGATTTTGAGAAGGTAGTTGAACACTACACTTATCTTTTGGATTCATTAAATTATGAAAGTCCTGATGCTGAGCTGAACAGAGCACACGCTTATTTTCAATTGAAGGATACAGTCAATGCTTTTGATGCTTATAGAAGAGTTGCGGATGCTTCAAATCATCAATTAAAATCAAAAGCCATGTTGCAAATGGGGAATCTTTCCGAAATGCAAAAAGAATATGAAAGTGCACTTTCTTTTTTCAAAGAAGCTTTGAAGGCGGACCCTACCAATAATAAAGCTCGCTATAACTATGAGTTGTTGAAAAAGAAAATGCAGGAGCAAGAAAAGCAAAACCAAGACCAAGATCAGGATCAGAATCAAGATCAAGATCAAGATCAAAAAGATCAAGAAAAGCAGGATCAGGAAAACAAAGATCAGCAGAATAAAGAAAGTGAAGATTCTGAAAATCAACAGCAAGACGAAAATCAGGAGAAAAGCCAAGAGGAGCAGGATGCTGAAGATCAACAACAACAGGATGATGCTGAGCAGCAGGATGGAGAGCAAAGTGAGCAAGAGAAAGGAAAAGAACAAGAGGAGCAGCAACAGCAACAAGAACAAAAAGAAGGGGAAGAGCAAAAGGACGGAGAAGAACAGGAAATGAGCCCGAGCACAAAACAGAAATTGGATGAGATGAATATTTCTGAGGAAAAAGCCCAAATGATTTTGGAAGCTTTAAGGAATAAAGAATCGCAATATTTCCAGCAGCTAAGAAAGAAAGCAACCAAAAAGAAAGATTCCGGAAAACCGGATTGGTAATCTTGATTCGAGTTTTATCTAAGGCTTATTTTAATTAATTTTACATTGAAACGACTAAAATAAAATAATAATGCAAGAAGTATATATCGTGTCCGCAGTAAGGACACCAATCGGAAGTTTTGGAGGAAGTTTAGCCAGTTTGAACGCCATTGATCTGGGTTCGGCAGCTATTAAAGGTGCTTTGTCTAAAGCCAATGTAGATGCTAAAGAGGTGAATGAAGTATTCATGGGCAATGTAGTATCTGCTAATTTAGGTCAGGCTCCAGCCAGACAAGCGGCTATAGCTGCTGGAATTGGCTTCAATGTTCCTTGTACAACCGTTAATAAGGTTTGTTCATCAGGTATGAAGTCTGTGATGTTTGGTGCGCAAAGCATCATGCTAGGTCATGCCGATACTATTGTAGCGGGTGGAATGGAAAGCATGTCTAATATTCCTTATTACATCCCTAAGGCTCGTTATGGCTATAAATATGGTAATGGACAATTGATAGATGGATTGTTGAACGATGGTCTTTGGGAAGTATATAACAAATTCCCGATGGGAAATTGTGCAGACAATACTGCCAAGGAAATGAAAATTAGCCGTGAGCAGCAGGATGAATATGCTATCAATTCTTATAAAAGAGTTGCAAAAGCAACTGAAGATGGCAGCTTCAAAGAAGAGATTGTACCTGTTGAGGTTCCTCAAAGAAAAGGTGATCCATTGGTGATCTCTGAGGATGAGGAATTCAAAAATGTAAGATTTGAAAAGATTCCTTCTTTAAGACCAGTTTTTGCAAAAGATGGAACCGTTACGGCTGCAAATGCTTCTACCATTAATGATGGAGCTTCTGCATTAGTGTTAATGAGCAAAGAAAAAGCGGATGCTTTAGGCATTAAGCCAATAGCTAAAATCAGAGGATTTGGTGATGCAGCTCAAGATCCACTTTGGTTTACTACTTCTCCATCTTTAGCTATTCCTATTGCGATGAAAAGAGCAGGCGTGAGCAAAGAAGAAGTGGACTTTTATGAAATCAATGAAGCTTTCTCAGCGGTAGCTATCGCAAATAATATGGAATTAGGCTTAGATCCTGAGAAAGTAAATGTATACGGTGGTGCAGTTGCATTAGGTCATCCATTAGGTGCTTCCGGTGCTAGAATCATGACGACTTTACATTCTGTATTAAGCCAGAAAAATGGTAAAATCGGAGTAGCCGGTATTTGCAATGGTGGTGGTGGTGCTTCTGCTATTGTAATTGAGAAAATGTAATTAAAAAGTTTTCAATCATTCTATAATACTTCAACAGCTTGTAATTAATTTTTACAAGCTGTTTTTCATTAAAAGCATTTCTAAATTTTCATTAGAAGCTTTATTATGCTGATGTTGGCAATATTTTCATTTCCAGAGAGTTAATCCTTTGTCTTCATCATAATCTATTTCAAGTCGAATAGTCATAGGCTTGAAGTGTTCATTTGGAATCATTCTCTTGAAATTAATCCCCTTAATTGGTCTCTTGACTGAATTTATACATTCTCTATTTCCTAAATTCCACCAAAGTCGTTGAAACAAGTTATCTCCATCAATAGGTTCATATGTTACACTTTTAACTTTTCCAGACTTACCAATTTTTATAAAATATGCATCATCACAAAATTCTTCCCCTCCCATAATAGACCAATCAGTTCCCTTTGAAACATGGTAAAATATACTATCGCGTACTAAAGCATAGTTGTAGCGTTCAATTTGTTCGTTGTTTTCGAAATCATTTTCTATTTCTTCAAAATCTGTTAATCTGCCATTTCTAATGTCAAAGTGAATTTCTCGTTCGTATTTGGAACCATAACCCATATGGACATATTGGATTAATCGTCCTTGAGGTGATATTAAAACCTCCTTTACCCAATAAGCGAATATTGGACTTCCATCGTAGTTATCAAAAAGCAAACTTAGGTTAGCATTCTCAGTAGGTAGCCCACAATTATCGTGGCAGCTTGTGATTCTTTGAAGATACAAACTGTCATTTCTCAGTTCCCAAAATGCTATATAACCCCTCCAGCAATTAGTTGAATTACATCCTTTAAGATCAGGGATTTGTTCGATGTTATTTTTTTCTAGATAAGACTTAAGAGGATTGCTAAACAAAGCAAGGGTGTCACCATTGTATAAAAGATAGTCTGGTACTTGGGCGGTTGAAAAACCATTAGTGCCAAATAATAATAGGATTAATGAAAAGTATAGGAATCTCAATGTTCAAAGTATTAATTATTGCCGACAAAGATATTACAGTAATTGACATATCTAGGAATCCCCTAATTTCTTTAACATACCAATACCTGAAACAAAAAATATAAATCCTAAAATAGTCATAGCCCACGAGTTCAGGTTGATTATAGGAGTACCAAATATGCCCAGAACTCCAAAAATCAATCCAATCGCTCCTGCAATGGTAAGTATTATTCCAATTATCTTAATAGCCATAAAAGTAGATTTGTTTAAAAATACTAATGTACGATAAAAATTGGGCATAGTCATATAAGGCTATTTTGGAAAGCTTTAAACCTACATTATAAATCATTCATCCCTACAAAAAAGTCCAACATCTTTTTTGATTGAAATTTACTTACTCATTGAACTTAATTGTTGAAGAATTTGTGAATTCCATATACTTTTTAATCATTCTATAATATTTTAACAGCTTCTTAGTTATCTTTACAAGCAGATTTTCATTTATACTATTTAATATTTCCGATGCGAATTTATTTTCTTTTCATTTCTTTATTTTTCTTCTTTATACAAGTCTTGAGTGCTCAGGAATTACAGAAAATTTCTAATTACTATGATAGTGCCGAAAACAAAAAGACTAAAGAGGTTTACTTCATAGCCAATGGAGATAGCAGTCAAATTGAAGGCGATTATAAAAAATATTACAAAAGTGGTGAGTTGATGGCAAAAGGCTCATTTGAAGACGGAAAAGAGGATGGGCTGTTTGAAATGTTTTATCCAGATGGAAAACTCATGCGAACTACTGAGTTTGCGGATGGAAATCGAACAGGAAAGACTGTAGTTTATGGCAAAGAAGGGAATATTCTCCAAGAGGCATATTTTGAAAATGACACTTTAAATGGAAAATTGAAACTCTATTATCCTGATGGTCAATTGAAAAGCGAAAGTGATTTTAAAGATGGAAAGCCTGATGGAGAAGTTTTGGAATATTTTGAGGACGGGGTTTTATCGCAACGTATTAACTATAAAGAAGGCGAGCCTAATGGCATAACTGAACGCTACTATCCCAATGGGAACATGAAAACAGAAGAACATTATGTGGATGGTAAACTTAGCGGTGAATTCAAGACTTTCTTTGACAATGGACAGCTAGAAACCATTTTTGAAAATCAAAAAGGGGTAAAAACGGGAGAATTTAAAACCTATGACCGCGAAGGTAACTTACTCTTAATTGGCAATTATAAAGAGGGGAAATTAGATGGTGAAAACATTTCTTATTATCCGAATGGAGATGTAAAAATCGAAAGAACCTACAAAGACGGTTTTCTAACTGGGGAATTAACGGAATATGATCAAGAAGGTCAGCTAATAACAAAAACCATCTATTCTAATGAAGCGAAAGATAAAGAAGTGGAAGAGTACTGGAGCAATGGAGAGTTGAAATCTAAAAATTATTTTAAAGGTGATGAGCCTTTCGATGAGTGGGAATTTTATGATGAAGATGGAAACTTAATAAGAATTGAAAATTATAGTAACGGGCAGCTGCATGGTGCTTTTGCTAAGTATTATCCAAATGGAGATTTAAAATATGAAATAAATTATCAGGCAGGTAAAAAGTCTGGATTGGAAATTTTGTACTATGAAAATGGTCAGGAAAAAGAAACTACTATCTATAAATTTGGGAAAGCCCATGGTGAGCATTTTAAATATCATGAAAATGGAGAAGTAGCATTAAGTGGCAAATACGCTGGAAATAAGAAGGTGGAAGAATGGAAGTATTTTGATGAAGAAGGCGAATGGCTGAAAACCGAAATCTATTTCAATGATAAATTAAAGGAAACCAAAATTCCTGAAGAAGAGAATTAAACCCCTAGCCCCCAAAGCCCCCTTTTTATTCCCCCAAAGGCTCTATGTTTGTAAAGGAGTAAAAATAGTCCAAGGAATTTTAATAAATTAAAGTGAGATAATTTCAAACATTAAAATTCACAAGGA
>JBNJFX010000041.1:31874-44737 GCA_051747245.1 Bacteroidota bacterium | reverse complement strand
TGGTAAAACAACTTTACTGAATGTTTTAGCAGGGATTCAGCCGCCTACTGAAGGACATATCAAGATCAATGGACTGGATTTAAATGAAGATAAGGAAGAATTACAAGGTATTATTGGCTATGTTTCCCAAGACGACCTTTTAATTGAAGAGCTTACGGTTTATCAAAACCTTTACTATAATGCAAAATTATGTTTTGCTAAGATGTCCGAAGAGGAAATCCATAAAAGAGTTATGGATACTTTGGAAAACCTTGGCTTGGAGGCTAGAAAAGATTTAAGAGTTGGAGGTGTATTAGATAAGACAATTTCGGGTGGACAAAGAAAACGCCTAAACATTGCACTAGAACTAATTAGGGAACCTGCAGTGATGTTTGTGGATGAACCTACCTCTGGTTTATCCTCACGTGATTCTGAAAATGTAATAGATTTATTAAAAGAATTGACCCTAAAAGGGAAGTTGATATTTGTGGTTATCCATCAACCATCATCAGACATCTATAAAATGTTTGATAAGATGATTATAATGGATACTGGTGGCTATCAAATATTTTATGGCCATCCAGTTGAGGCCGTTACTTACTTTAAGAAAACTACTAATCAAGTGGATGCTGACCGGGGAGTTTGCCCTACATGTGGTAATGTAAACCCTGAGCAGATATTCAATATAGTGGAGGCTAAGGTAGTGGATGAGTATGGTCAATTAACCAATAAAAGGAAGATCAACCCAAGTCAATGGAGAGATTTTTATCATGAAAATTTTGACCATAAAAGAGTTAAAGATGAAGAGGAGGCACCTCCATCTACATTATCTATCCCTAATAAATTAAAGCAAACGGTAATTTTCACCATAAGGGATACGCTTTCAAAATTAAGTAATAAGCAATATTTATTAATTAATTTGTTGGAGGCACCGTTCTTAGCCTTGTTATTGGCTTTTATTATTAAGTATAGAAGCGCCCCGTCCGGAAATGATTATATATTCCGATTTAATGATAACCTTCCAGCATTTCTTTTAATGAGTATTATTGTGGCCTTATTTATGGGGTTAACCGTAAGTGCGGAAGAAATTATACGGGACAGAAAGATATTGAAAAGGGAGTCCTTTTTAAATCTGAGTTGGAATAGTTATTTGCTGTCCAAGATCACAATTTTATTTACGCTTTCAGCCATACAGACTTTTACTTATGTGTTGATAGGAGTATTGGTATTGGAAATCAGGGATGCAACATTTAGTATGTGGGCTATATTATTCACTACTTCTTGTTTTGCAAATGTATTGGGTCTAAACGTTAGCTCAGCTTTTAAATCTGCTGTTACAGTCTATATTTTGATTCCACTATTGCTAATTCCTCAGATGATTTTAAGTGGTTTACTATTTAGCTTTGACAAACTGAATGACTTCATCAGTACAAAAGGGAAAGTACCTATTGTAGCTGATATGATGACATCAAGATGGGCTTATGAAGCTTTGGCCGTTGATATGTTCAAGAATAATAGTTATCAGGAATATTTTTATGATTTAGAGGCAAAGGAAAAAACAGCTGATTTTAAATCTTCTTTTTTGACTAAAAAAATCAGGGGTAAATTGCGTGTGATTGAAAATAATATGGGTTCTGATAATTCAAAGGATCAGGAAAAAGTAAACTATGCGACCAATATTATTTATAATGCACTTGAAAAAGAACCTTTTAAAGGCAATTTGGAAGGTGAGGATTTGCAAAAGTTATTAGATCCTTCAACTATAAATCAAGATAAAATAGATAAAATATCAATATATGCTGATCAGCTTCGCAATCATTACATTGATGAATTTAATTTGGCAGTTAAAAGGAAAGAAACTTTACAATTGCATTTAGAAAATGATGATTCTTATGATTTTAATTTAAATGAAGCTAAAGATCTTTATTATAACGAGAGCCTTGCGGATTTGGTTAGGAATTTAACGGTTGAGGACAGGGTAATTGAATTTAAAGGTGAGTTGATTCAACAAATTGACCCTGTATTCAACAAACCTGCTGAACCCGATAATCCACTTAATTACCGAACTCATTTCTTCGCTCCCGGAAAGTATTTTGCTGGAGCCTATATTGATACATTTTATTTTAATATACTTGTGATATGGTTTATGTCACTTATATTATATGTGATGTTATATTTTGAATTTTTTGGCAGGGTTTTAAGATTTTTCGGAAACATTAAACTGAAGAAAAGTGAATCCTAGTTTATATTTATTTTAATTCTTATTTTAACTATTATTGTAGAATTAAATTTTATGGATTTTAAAATTGATAATTTGTATTAACTACTGGAATTTCTATTTTTGTTATGATAAAAGATATTTTTATGAAAAACATATTCCTGGGGCTGGTTGTTGTTGTGACCATTTCGGCCTGCGATTCGAAGAAAAAGCCTTCCGCAGATGAGATATCCGGTGTTTTGGATTCTGTTAAAATTGAAGATCCCTCTATTTCTGAGGACGTAATTTCTGATATTATACAACAGATTCCTTCTCCATTGGAAATATCAACCTTATTAAAAGAATCAGATACTAAGTACGATAAAGATTATCTGAATGATCCTGAAAAGATTTCTGATTACAACAGTAATTATAAAAAAGCCTTGGCATTAGGTGTTTATGGAACTGATTTAGGGTATACCAATATTTATGAACAAAATCAGGATGCCTTATTTTATCTGAATTCAATCAAATCTTTAGCAGATGATTTAAGTATTGGTCAGTTTTTTGATATAGGAACTATTAAAAGATTAGCTACCAATAGTAAAAACCTTGATTCATTATTATTAATTACAACAAAGAATTTTAATAATATTAATAATTACTTGCAGGAGCAAAAAAGATCTAACCTAAGTATTTTACTTTTGTCAGGTGGTTGGTTAGAAGCATTATATATAGTTTCTAGGGTTTCTGAGAAAAATCCTGATAATGAGCAGCTAAAAGAAACTATAGCTGAACAGAAGGTTATAATGGACAATGTTGTTTTATTGATGTCATTTTATAAGGAAAGTGATCCTAACATCAAACAATTGTCTGGTAAGTTTTCAAAGCTTCAGGAAGAATTTAATAAGATAGAAATAAAGACTGTTTATCGTGAACCTACCTATGAAGTAGTAGATGGCATGCTTGTTGTTAAGGATAATAGCACTAGTGAAGTTATCATGGATGATGAAGCTATAGAATCTATTAGAAATCAGGTTTACGAAATTAGAGAGAACATTATTAACTAAGAATTTATATGAAAAAGCTAATCTTTGCATTAGGAATTATTTTGTTGACGGCATCAATTAGTCAATCGTATGCTCAATGTGATTCAGAGAAGCATGTAGAGGCTTGCATACCTAAATTACCGTCAGGCTTTACTTTTCTTAAAAGTTATAATATAGATGGCCAAGGAGGGGCAAAAGATAAAGTAGAATACTCTTATGTTTTTACAAAAGGTGCTACTTATCAGGTAATGATATGTAACGAGGGTGAATCTACTGATGGAATAGTTTTAACTTTGTATGATTCAAACAGAGAGAAAGTAGCTTCAACAAAATATGAAGGTTCTACTCTATCTAGTATTTCATTCCCATGTCAAGTAACGGGTATTTATTATATAACCTACACTTTTGAAGACAGTTCCAATTATTGTGGAGGTAGTGTTCTCGGATTTAAACGTTGACCTAATTTTATAAATTATATTAAACAAGCAGGCCATAATGGTCTGCTTTTTTCATTTATGCGTAATACTGTTACTTTTTCCCATAAAGCTGTCTTTTATCAAACTTCCGAAATAAATCCTCAAACAAAAGAGGTTTGGTTTGTTTTGCATGGATACGGACAACTCCCTCAATATTTCATTCGAAAATTCAAGACAATTTCAAATGATAGTAGAGTAATTGTCGCACCTGGTGGTTTATCACGTTTTTATTTAGACGGTTTTTCTGGTAGGGTAGGTAGTACTTGGATGACTAAAGAGGAAAGATTACTCGATATTGATAATTATATCAATTACCTCAATTCAGTTGCTTCAGAAGTACTCAAAGATATTTCAAAGGATGTGAAAATCACGCTTTTAGGATTCTCGCAAGGTTCCGCTACTGTATGTAGATGGATAGAGAAATTAAATTTTGAATTCGATAAATTGATATTGCATTCCGGAGCCTTTCCTCCTGATGTGGATTTTTCAGGATTGGGTAATAAACTGAAGGACAAAAAAGTTTATATGCTAAGAGGAACTAAGGATGAATTTATTAATGAAGATAGGAAGAAAGTACAAAATGATTTAATTGAAAAATTGAATGTAGAGGTAAACCAGATTGAATTTGAGGGAGCTCATGATATTCACATTGACTCCCTAAAAGAAATTATCAAGCAGTAGCTTTTTGAGATGAGAATTCGGTATTTACTTGCTTATATTTTTTAAACCAGCTTTTTACTTTCATTTGAATAACTCCGAATATTGCCTCTTTAAATATCTTCTTTGACATTTTTGAAGTGCCTTTGCTTCTATCAGTAAAAATAATTGGTACTTCCTCAATTCCAAATCCATGCTTCCATGCTGTGAATTTCATTTCAATTTGGAAGGCATAACCAATAAATTTTATCTTATCGAGTTCTATTGTTTCTAAAACAGATCGATGATAACAAATAAAACCAGCTGTGGCATCATAAACTGGTAATCCAGTTATGAATCGTACATATTTACTTGCCATATAAGACATTAATACCCTTCCCATGGGCCAATTCACAACATTAACACCCGTTTTGTATCGGGAGCCAATTGTAAGCTGTACATCATCTTTTTGGCATGATTTCAATAATTCCAATAAATCCAGTGGATTATGGGAGAAATCAGCATCCATTTCAAAAATATATTGGTAATTATTCTTTAATGCATATTTGAATCCCTCAATGTAAGCGGTTCCTAAACCTAATTTCCCTGATCTTTGGATGATATGTAATTGACCCTCATATTCTCCTTGTAATGACTTTACGATTTCTGCTGTTCCATCAGGTGAGTTATCATCTATGATAAGAATTTCAAACCTTGTGGACAGTAGAAAAACAGCACGAATTATATCTTCAATATTTTCGCACTCATTATAAGTTGGTATGATGACTAAATTATCCTTCATATATTGTAATAAACTTCAAAACTATAAAATCTTTTCAGATATTGCTGCCCAATTAAAAAAAGAATTTCATGAGTTTACATAAATGTATTTTTCTAGACAGAGATGGAGTTTTGAATAGGGAAAGAGGTGATTATACATTTAAGATTGAAGATTTTGAAATATTAGAGGGGGTTAATGATGCATTAAGAATCTTAAAAGAATCAGGCTATTTATTAATTGTAATTACTAATCAGGCAGGTGTAGCAAAAGGAATTTATCGAGAAGAAGAGGTCTTGAATTGTCATAGCTATTTACAAGGTCAAACAGGCGGTTTAATTGATGATTTATATTTCTGCCCTCATCATCCAATTACAACTCAATCCTTGCTAAGAAAGCCTGATAGTCTAATGCTAGAGAAAGCTATTGCCAAATGGGAGGTTGATATAGACAAATCTTTTATGATAGGTGATTCCTTACGGGATATTCAAGCAGCGGAGAAAGTAGGATTAAGAGGGATTTTAGTAGGTGATAAAGAAGAAAAAAGCGTGACTGCAACCAGAGCTAAAAACCTCTTGGATGCAGTCAATAAATTTATCGTGAATTAGATCCCTGTATAATTAAAAGGCGTAATATCCTTTAATTCATTTTTTATTGAATCTGAAACTTCCAAACTATCAATAAATTCTGAAATAGTGTTCTGAGTAATTTTCTCATTCTTACGAGTCAAAGCTTTTAGCGCTTCATAGGGTGCAGGATAAGCTTCCCTTCTGAGAACAGTCTGGATTGCTTCTGCTACAACAGCCCAATTTTCAGTTAAATCATGCTCAATAGCTGCAGGGTTTAATTCTAGTTTCCCCAAGCCTTTTTTCAATGATTCAAATGCAATCAAACCATGTGCAAGTGGAACCCCAATATTTCTTAAAACTGTAGAATCAGTTAAATCTCTCTGTAATCTTGAGATAGGAAGTTTTGCCGACAAATGCTCAAATATAGCATTGGCAATTCCCAAATTCCCTTCTGCGTTTTCAAAATCAATTGGATTTACTTTATGTGGCATTGCGGATGAACCCACTTCATCTTTAGCGATTTTTTGTTTGAAATAATTCATGCTGATGTATTGCCAAACATCTTTGCTTAAATCTATCAAGATCGTATTTAATCGCTTAAAAGAATCAAATCGAGCCGCTAAATGATCGTAATGCTCAATTTGTGTAGTAGGCTCTGAACGTTTCAGCCCTAAATATTTTTCACAGAAGTTGTTGCCAAATGCTCTCCAGTCAATTTCAGGATAAGCAACATGATGTGCATTGAAATTTCCAGTTGCTCCACCAAATTTAGCTGCAAAAGGGATTTGTTTCTCCAAGTTGAGTTGTTCTGCCATTCTCACCTCAAAAACTTCAATTTCTTTACCTAATCGAGTGGGTGAAGCAGGCTGTCCATGGGTTTTAGCTAACATTGGAACGTCTTTCCATTCAATTGCATAACTGGCTAACATGTCCTTAATCTCTTTGAGAAATGGATAATAGACTTTTTCTGTTGCATCCTTTAATAAAAGGGGAGTGGCTGTATTATTGATATCCTGAGATGTTAATCCGAAATGGATAAATTCCTTTTGTGCCCCAATACCCAGATCATCAAATTTTTGCTTTAGGAAATATTCCACAGCTTTTACATCATGGTTGGTAGTCTTTTCAATTTTCTTGATCACTAATGCATCTTTCTCATTGAAATTAGAAGCCAGTGCCCTCATTTTAGGAAAAAGTGCATGATCAAATTCTTTTAGTTGGGGAAGTGGTAATTCGCAAAGTGCAATGAAATATTCTACTTCAACATGCACCCTGTATTTAATTAACGCCCATTCTGAAAAGTAAGGGGCAAGGGGTTGGGTTTTATTTCTATAACGTCCGTCAATAGGACCGATAGCACTTAAAGTAGTTAAATCCATGAGCTGTAAAAATTTAAAGGTGCAAAGATAAGGAATTTAAGCTTTTGGAGATAGTTATTATGAAATAGTATTTAGTTCTCCATCTTTCTAAACCATTTCCAATCGGCATAGAATGTACCAAATGGAATTAAAGAAGCAGCAAGCGATAAAAGTGTAAGTTTCATCGTCCAGTTTCTTTTGATTGCTATGTATAGCACCAAACCACAGTAGCCAATAAATAAAACGCCATGCGCCATTCCCACAAAATAATTTGGCTGTGGCATTTCCATCATATATTTCAATGGCATAGTAACTCCAAGTAGTAAATAGGAAATGCCTTCTAAAATGGCTAGAACTCTTAAATTTTTTATCATGATAATTTGTTGTAAATATTGGAATGCAAAGAAAGTACTGACTGTTTTGTAAACCAATATTTTTAGTGTTTAAAATCGGAAATTGATTAGGTGAGGGAAATATATTTTAACATTTTTGTGCCACAATTATTAAAATTACTTCAATGGAATTAAAAGGAAAAGTTATTGATGTTCTACCAGAAGAGAAAGGACAAGGTAGAAATGGGGAATGGAGAAAGCAATCCTATATTTTTGAAACACAGGAGCAGTATTCCAAAAAAGTTTGTGCTGAAGTTTGGGGAGATAAGATAGAAGGATTTAATATCCAGAAAGGAGAAGAATTAACCGCTAAAATTAATATTGATAGCAGGGAATTTAATGGAAAGTGGTACACCAATGTGAAAATTTGGGCTGTAGATAGAGCTTCAGATGGGAATGTTGGAGGTGTTCCAAATGCACAAAATGATAATTATCCACCACAATCATCAGGAAGTCCAAGCGGTCCTCAAGAAACGCCACCTCCAAGTGAGGATGATGAATTGCCTTTTTGATTTTGAGTATTTCAGAGGAAATATCCAGACAAGGCATACTCTATTTGAGTCGAGTTTTAAAAGAGGTGAGTGTGCTTAAAATATAGTAGTGAAATTTTTTATTAGAGCTGAAAGCACAAGAGCTCCATGGTCGGTGGCACACCGACCATCTAAGCAAATTAGCCAACTTATCTGCTTCCGGTCGGTGTGCCACCGACCGGGGGCTATTTGGTTAGCTTTCGTCCTTAGAGTATCTACAATCTCGATTCGGGCGTCATCCCCACGAAGGTGGGGATCTTGTCTTATTGAAACAAAGTTTCAATACTTTATATTAAAACGTAATTGAAATAGATTTTTCAAATAGTTAGTTTGCCAACATACTTAATATTTTAACCTTCGGTTTAAAATCAATAGATCCCTGCCTCCCGACACAGTACGGGACAGGTTGCGCAGGGATGACGCACAGAATTTATTGGGGTGCAATATTTCAACTGTATTTAAATATAATAGAAGCAGAGAGTTGCTATGTATAATTGAAACAAAAGGAGAAAAACCCTTAAGTTCGCCTCTTCTTAAATCTAAATAACCTGAAAGAATTGATAATTTAATTTCTGTATTAGTAGCCTTTACCGGTATCCACCAATAATTTATTATCCTCTCCGGATTTTATTGCCTCATAAGCTAATTTAAAGCTTTGTTTAACGTCTTCTAATAATGTAATTCCAGAAATGTGGGGAGTGACAATACATTTCGGATGTTCCCACAATGGAGATTCATGAGGTAAAGGCTCTTCTTTGAACACATCTAAAACAGCTTGTCTGAGATATTTTTGGTCTAAAGCTTCGATTAAGTCTTCTTCATTTACTGAATTTCCTCTTCCAATATTGATAAATAGCACATTTTCAAGCTGTGAGAAAAAGCCCTTACTAAATAAATTGTGCGTATTTTCAGTAGCCGGAAGTGTGTTAATGATGATGGAATTTGCCTCTAGGTTTCCCATGTCCAACTTATCAATAGGTAAGCAAACATCGAAAAACTCTTTGTTTTTACCACTAGTGTTTACACCTACTATATTTTTCACCATGGGTTGAAGTACTTGTGCTATGTCCGTACTGATATTTCCCGTTCCGAATAGAATAACACTTTGCTTCGATAAAGATTTAGGCACAACCTGATCCCAGGTTTTAGAGGCTTGGTTTATTTTATATAATTCCGTTTTATTTAAATCCTGTAAGATATAGGTCAAACAATATTCCGACATTCTTTGCCCCATCTTTCCTTTGGTTTTGGTTAAGATGCACTGCTCAGGAAGCTTTAATTTCATGAAGCTGTCAACCCCAGCACCAAATGAATGAATCCATTTCAAATGACTGATATCCATTTTGGAAAGAAAGTTAAAGCCAGCTACATAATTAGCTTTAGGGAGTAATTTCTCCACTTCTTCTTTGTCCGTAGCAAGTAAGCAATTCAGTTCTGGATATTCTTTTGCTATAAAAGCCTGAAAACCTTCTGCTAAATGTCCATAAGTAAGAATGTTTGTTTTTGGCATGTCGTAAAATTAACCTTTTGCTACTAAATTTCTAAAGTTAGAAGGAGGAACTAACTCAAACTTTAAATGTTCACCGCTAATTGGGTGTTTAAGTTCAATTAAATTAGCATGCAATGCAACTCTTGCCAACGGATTTTTCTTTGCCATATATTTTTTATCCCCAGTAACAGGATGGCCAAAATGTGCCATTTGAACCCTGATTTGGTTTTTGAAACCCGTTTCTAATTTAAATTCAAGCATTGAGTAAGCATTACTCTGCTTTAATAATTTAAAGTGGGTTATGGCTTCAGTTGCATTTTCAGGCGTGTTTACTATAAATACCTGATTGTGTTTATTGCTTCTTAAATAATTTCTCAATGTATGAGAGGATTCTTTAATTTTCCCCTCCACAATGGCTACATATTTCCGATCGATTATATAATCTTCCCAATGATTTTGTAGTTGTTCTTGAACTTCCTTGCTTTTGGCAAACAATAATATTCCGGAAGCTTCTCTTTCTAATCTGTGGATGATATAGACCTTATTTCTTGGATCAATGGCTTCCATGTGCTCTTTTAAAATTTGTACGGCATTTTTTGTTTTCTCCTTTAAAGATGCAACGGATAATAATCCGGCTTCTTTTTCAATCGCAATTAAATGTTGGTCTTCATAGATTATATTGAGCTTCTGAAGTTTAACTTTTTTAGATGGTTTAGCCCAATTGATCTGAATTTCATCTCCTTTTTTTAATGGATGATTAAATTGAGTGATAACGTCTCCGTTTATTCTGATTTGACCACCTCCCATTACTGATTTTAAGAGAGCTTTTTTCTTATTAGGATAAGCTGATGTAAGATGTTTTAATAATTCAGTATCCTCTTGAATTACATAGCTATTAAGTTCCTGATTGGATGGGCTTGATTTTGTTTTCATAATGTAAAATTCCGTATAAGAAATGACCTTTACAAGTTTAGGTTTTGATTAACAATTAAAAACCCTCTCAAATAATATTTAAGAGGGTTAATATTTAGTTTGAATCCAATATTGTTTTGGTGAAAACACCAAAACGGGAGCGGAGTTAAGAAATTTTCATCCAACTACGCCCTCTTTAAGGTGTTTTCACCTTAAAGTTTCCGTGAGTTTCTAAGTGCTTTGGGTTTAAAACAATTATATCTAAACAGTTTCAAAGTCTTTTATATTAATTAATTCCTGTAAACAGACGTTCCCATCTGATTTTGCTAAAGAATGATTCGTTTGGATCCATACTCATCCATATAAATAACGCTTTACCTACCACATGATCTTTTGGAACAAATCCCCAGAAACGACTATCCCATGAGTTATGACGGTTGTCACCCATCATAAAGAAATAATCTTGTGAGAACGTATATTCCGTTACTTCCTGACCATCTATAAAGAGCTTGTCATTCTTAATTTGAACGTCCTCTAAATGTTCGTAATAACGCAATACATCACCATACATCAATAAATTTTGCTGGTTGACTTTTATGGTTTGTCCTTCTTTTGGCACCTCAATTGGTCCATAAAAATCTTTATTCCAGCTGGTTTCTGGTGTTTTTGGGAATGTAGCCGGATCAACATCACTACTATCTGTGCTTAATATCTCACCATTTTTATAAGTAGGAGAGAAGATGATATCTTCCACAAAAGTAAGGGATTTCATTTTCTCAATTTCTTTGGGTTCGGCATGAACCCTATAGCCATAGCCAGGTTCATATACTTTGTCCCAAATATTATAATCTTCAAAAACCCTGTCCCTTATTGTTTGATCTGTTTTAATAAAATAACTGAATTGTATATCCCCCGGAACATAAGCTTTTTCATCATTGATGTAAAGCTCTGCATTTTTAACTTGTAATTCATCTCCTGGAAGCCCTACGCATCTTTTGATATAGTATTCCCTTAAATCTAGCGGATATTGTAATTCCTCAGGATAATTGAAAACTACGGCATCGTTTCTTTTTACCTCACTAAAGCCAGGAAGTCTGTATTGAGGTAATTGTATCCAATCGAGGTAAGCAGGGACATCTTTAGTTCCGTAAAACCTTCTATGTGTTAAAGGAAGTTGTAAAGGGGTTTTGGGCGTTCTTGGACCATAATGTAATTTGCTTACAAATAAATAATCACCCACTAATAAAGTACCTTCCATGGAAGGTGTAGGGATTACAAAAGCCTCTAAAGTAGCCCACCTTATTAAAGTGGCTGCAATTACAGCAAAAACCAAAGCATCGACCCATTCTCTAACTTTAGATTTAGGCTTGGCTGGTTTTTTCTTTTTATTGAAAAATGGAATTTTCATATTCTAAAGTTTTAAGAAGTCATCAATATTAACTATTCCTTTTTGTTCAGGTAGCCATTCAGCTACAAATACAGCACCTTGAACAAATCCATCTCTACTGTAAGCTTCATGTTCAATACTGATTTGATCCACTTCTGATTTATAAGTGGTTTTATGGGTGCCCGGTATTTCGCCTATTCTTTCTGAAGTGATAGGTATTTCCCCCTCTTCAGTATTAGCTTCATTTTTCCATGCATAATATTTATCATGCTCGCTGATTATACCCTCAGCTAAAGTGATGGCTGTCCCACTTGGTGCATCTTTTTTGTGAGTATGATGAACCTCAATCATGGAAGGTTTATATTGGCTTTGCGGGCTGATTAGTTTGGCTAGAAATTTATTCAGTTTGAAGAATAAATTAACACCTATCGAAAAATTTGAAGCATAAAGGAAGGTCCCATTATGCTTTTCACAGATTTTTTCAATTTCAGGCATTTTATCCAGCCAACCTGTCGTTCCTGATAAGACAGGTAAATTATGCTCAAGGCAGAATTTAATATTGTCAAAAGCGGAGTCAGGATGGGTGAATTCTATGGCTACATCAGCTTGTTCAGCCAAAGTAGGCATTAAAGTATCGTTAACATCAACTGTAGCCACTAAACTATGCCCTCTTTGGATGGCAAATTCTTCAATGGCTTGACCCATTTTTCCGTGACCAATTAAAAGTATTTTCATTATTATTTTATTCTAAAATTTAATGATAATCCTGCGTGCATATTACTGTATGGGCTGCTTTGAATACTAGGTTTTATATTTAAACTTAAATCTTGGTTAATATTGAATTCCCTTAAATGTGCATCCACAGTAGCGTCCACAATTTGAAGTACATAAAATAAACCAGATAAGATAATCCAGTAATCTCGGTCTCTTTCAAATCTTTGAAGTAATCTTTCGGTTCGATCTTTATCAAAACCAGCATCAAGAAAGTCTTGTATCTCATCATTATTAGTATCATCACCATCCTTAATATTGAAATTCACATTTCTAAAAAGGAGATAATTTTGATGATTGGATTTGATTTGAGAAGCTGCTAAAGCACCTAAAGCATATA
>JBNJFX010000041.1:0-31864 GCA_051747245.1 Bacteroidota bacterium | reverse complement strand
TTTTCCAATATTTTTCATTATAAAACTGACCCATACCCGGAACTATGGCAGAATATAATGCTGCCAATCGAGGTGAGTGGGTAGTATCTTGAGTTTGAAAGCTTTCAATTTCTTCCGTATCACCTCCTAATTTTAAAAAGGTAGAATCTGTTGGTTGTATTTCCTGACCTTTTGCAATTGAAGCAAATACAAAAAATATGATAAGGAATAAAAGTTTACGCATTTTATAATTCAACTGAAAGAATGTCTAAAATCCTATTTAAATCGTCTTTTGATAAAAATGGAATCTTGATTTCTCCTTTATTGTTTTTATCAATCTTCATCCCAATTTTTGTGCCAAAATGTGAAGAAAGCTTGCTTTGAACTTGCTTGGCTTCATAAGGCATTTCGGCTTTTGAAGGCTTTTCTTTCTGACTTGAATCGCCATTGGTCAATTCTCTAACCAGTGCTTCTACCTTCCTTACTGATAAATCGTCCTTCAGAATCTTTTTGAAAACATCTAGTTGCTTATCCACATCATCGATATTGATAATGGCACGAGCATGTCCCATACTGATCTTTTTGTCTCTTATGGCCAATTGAATATCAGGTGGAAGTTTTAATAATCTTAAGTAATTATTAACCGTAGTCCTGTTTTTACCAACTCTGTCACCTAATTGTTCTTGCTTTAAGTCACATTCCGTCAGTAATCTTTGATAACTAAGGGCAATTTCAATGGAGTTAAGGTTCTCTCTTTGGATGTTCTCAATCAATGCCATCTCCAGCATTTGCTGATCATCCGCCATACGGATATAAGCCGGAATGGACTTAAGTCCTGCTAATTTTGAAGCCTGAGTTCTTCTTTCCCCTGAAATAAGCTGGTAACTGTCTTTGCTTAATTTTCGGACAGTTATAGGTTGAATTATCCCTTGAACCTTGATTGATTCAGCTAATTCTTCTAAAGCTTGTTTGTCAAAATCAGTACGAGGCTGAAATGGATTCACCTCAATTTGGTCTAATGGGATTTCGTTAATAGAAGCCCCACTTGAGATATCGGTAATATCTTTGTTCTTTTCTTTATTAGAAGATTTTTGATCTGTGTTTGAATCTTCTAAAAGAGCGCCTAAGCCTCTTCCTAATGCTTTTCTGGTTTTCTTAGCCATCCGCTATTTTCCTAATCCGTTATTGTTAATAATTTCTTTTGCTAAATTTAAATAACTAATAGCCCCCTTGCTTTCGGCATCATGGGCAATAGCAGGTAATCCGAAACTTGGGGATTCACTCAATTTGATATTACGAGGAATCAAAGTTTCAAACACCATTTTACTAAAGTGCTGTTTTACTTCATCCACCACTTGGTTGGATAGGTTTAAACGTACATCATACATGGTTAATAGTATCCCCTCTATTTCTAGATCCTTATTCAAACGAGTTTGAATAATCTTAATTGTATTAAGCAATTTACCTAAACCTTCCAATGCAAAATATTCGCACTGTACAGGAATTATGACTGAGTCAGCGGCTGTTAAGGCATTAATTGTAATTAAACCTAAAGAAGGAGAGCAATCAATAATGATGAAATCATATTTCTTACGCACTTTTTTGAGTGCGTCACGCATTCTTTCTTCTCGGTTTTTAATATTGACCATTTCAACCTCAGCTCCCACTAAGTTGATATGAGATGGTAAAATATGCAAGTAATCTAAGTCGGTTTCCACTATGATATCCTGAGCATCAACCTCATCCACCATGCATTCATAAATGCTGCTTTCAATTTCTTTGGGGTTGTAACCTATCCCAGAAGTAGAATTGGCTTGTGGGTCGGCATCAACAATCAGCGTTTTATACTCTAAAGCAGCTAAACTAGCCGCAAGATTAATAGCTGATGTGGTTTTACCTACTCCTCCTTTTTGATTAGCAATTGCAATTACTTTACCCATATTTATTTCAATTTTAGCTTTAAAAAGTTAATCGGTAAGCTGATTTGTATTGATTTGGTTTGTTCATAATATTGAAAAACCGAGCTAGTATCTATTTCAGTTACCAAATTTTTTAGCGAACCACAAAGATAAAATTTTATATGAGAAATAGAATGGATTTTTAATTTGCTTTAGTGGTACTTTACTAAAATATCATCTAGGTCTTTGTTTAATGGCTTCTCCATGGATTTTCAGTTGAAAGCCTGTGAAGACACGGGCTTGGGTGATAATGGAGAAGTCGAATTTAGCAATATTACGCCCTTTCAGGGCTGAAGGAGTGTAGTTTTTTTAACACAGGGCTACACCCTGTGTTGGGATATTTCGTCCTTTCAGGACTAATACAAATTTCCAGCTAAAAATGTATGGTTGATTTAAACTTTAATAAAAATTCATTTGAATACTATAGAACATTTGTAAAAGCATTACCAAATTCCTTGTTTTAAGTTTGAAAAATCTTGTTACAAAAGATATATTAAAGTCCTGAAAGGACGTAATACCTTAAGGTAGGGTGAAGCCCTACTTTATTAATAAAAACAAATAAAACCCAGCCCTGAAAGGGCGCTATATTCAACCATTTTAACCATGGGACAATCACTAGTACAAAATTATCTTCACATAATATTCAGCACCAAACACAGACAGCCCTTAATTAAAAAAGCTATAGAACCCGAATTGCATGCATATTTGGGTGGGATTTGTAACCGCTAGAATGTCAGCCCATCAAAGTAGGAGGTTATATAGACCACATACATATACTGTGTAAATTATCAAAGAAGATTACCCTAACTAAGCTGATGGAAGAAGTGAAATCCCACTCATCAAAGTGGATTAAAACGAAAGGTGAAGAGTATGATTATTTTTATTGGCAGGATGGATACGGAGCATTTTCTGTAAATCCTTCCCAAGTGGATGCTGTCATTGATTATATTGCCAGACAGCATGAACATCATAAAAATAAAACTTTCCAAGAAGAGTATAGGGCATTTCTACGGAAGTATAAGGTGGATTATGACGAACGCTATGTCTGGGATTGATATTTATCGACCCTTTCAGGTCTTATAAGTAACTCTGATTCCAACACAGGGTGAGGCCTGTATTGGAATATTACGTCCTTTCAAGACTTAAAAATGGAAAATAAAAGGTGCTCGAGTTAGACTGAATTTTAAAAAGCATAACTTAACTAGATTGAGCTCGACCACAGGACAATAATTTTCCAAAGTTTGACTTTTAAATTTGAAAGGAAACTTAATGGCCTTCTTTAATTAAGCTTATATCAACTTTGGAAAAGTCGCTGTATTTATTAGACCTAGTTTGGTAGTTTTCAAATAAAATCCACATCAACATTAAGTGGATATTTCATTAAATATTGAACTGCTTCTTCCATTGTAAGTCCTTCAAATAGTACTCTGTGCAATATTTCGGTTATGGGTGCTCGAACTTTAAAACTCTCAGCAATTTTTTTCGCAATCATAATGGTATTAACTCCTTCTGCTACTTCATGCATATCAGCCAAAATATTATCCAAATTTTCACCTTCGGCCAATCTTCTTCCAACGGTGAAATTTCTACTTAAAGTAGAGTGGGAGGTAGCCATTAAATCGCCAATTCCTGCTAAACCAATAAAAGAACGGACATTACCTCCTAAAGCTTTTCCTAAGTAGATCATTTCTGCCATTCCTCTACTTATCAGTAAGGAACGAGCGTTTTCGCCCAAACCTAAACCAGATAATGCTCCTGAAGCTATGGCTATAATATTCTTTAACACTCCGCAAAGTTCTATTCCAATTAAATCAGGATTTCCATAAACCTGAAATCTATCACTGCGGAGCAATTGTTGCCCAATTTGTATGACCTCATTAAAAGGACTCGCTACAACTGTTGCTGCAGGTAGTCCTTGAGCAATTTCCTTTGCTAAATTAGGGCCAGCAAGACAGCCAACTCTCACCACAACACTTTCATCCATGATCACCTCACTCATGGTTTTGATATGATGCCTTTCAAGCCATTGCATCTCAGCTAGTGTTTTGCCTTCTGGAAGATTGAGGTTTAAGCCTTTAGTACCGTGGATTAGAATATGATAAGGATGAAGAAATGGTGAAAGGCTTTTCATCATCTCCCTGAAATTTGCCGAAGGAACAACTGGAAAGATGATATCGCAAGTTTTGGCTAATTGCTCTAAATCATCAATAGCTTTAATGTTTTTATGAATAGGATAGCTATTCCATTCTTTATTATTGTTGATGTTTTCCAATGCCTCAGGATTTCTGGCATAGAGTAAAACTTCGGAATTTTCAGCCAATAGATTAGCCACGGAAAGTCCAAAACTTCCAGCACCAATAACACCTATAGGTTTATCAAATATGTTTTTCGAGCCCATATCCGTCTAATCTGTTTCTGTAAAAAAATAAAAGGTTCATATCCATAGTAGTAATATCACCTTCTTTTGTTTTAATTAGGGGTCTTTTGGAATGATACATTCCTAAATTCAGCAAGCCATGTTCGATAATGTTATCAATATTGTCATCCATGTGTTCTGCTTGAGACATTCTGCCTTCTTGGACCCTTTCGTCAATTTTATTTTTTATTCGCTGACAAGTATTTCTGAATTCATTATAGCCGATCACCAAGTCTTCTTCCGGTAATCGCAATAAGGAGAAAAGATCTAATTTTTTATTATGCTTATTGATGATTTCAAAAGCAACAAAAGCTATTAAATGACTAGAGAAGACTCGAGCTATTTTACTGTATTGCTCTACGATTTTCTTGGATAGCATCCGGGTGTATTCCGCTTCTCTTTGTTTGTTTACCGTGATTTTATCTTGGAACACAAAGTAATCTTTCGGTTGAATTTCCCTGCCTTTCGTATCGAAGCTTCTTCCTTCCTCATCTACTTTATTGCCTAAAATATCCATGGCTTCCCCTATGGAAACGGAAATATCCGAACCTTTTGTAAAGAATTTGAAGAGGAAAGTTATGATTTTATAAGAGGAAGAAAACTCATCATTTTCTACGTAATATCGCTCCTGACCTCGTTTTTCAAGGTATTGCCGAATAAGGCTTGGAGCTTCCAAAACAAAGTGATAATTCAAGCTGACGGGCACAATGAATACTTTTTCAGCATCTTTTCCATATTCTTGATAATTGGCACGCTGTGCTTCAATTGCAGTACCTAAAAGGCCCAATTTTAGTTCTTTTTCAACTTTCCCGTCTCTGGAACGAGTGCCGCCTGGAAAAAATAAACTTTGACATCCTTTTTTGAGCGCTAATGCAGAATAGGCTTTTAGGGTTTCCAAATAAACCAAATTCTTTTTACGCCTGTCCACCTTATAAGCACCTAAACTATTCATAAAATAGGCAATTATACTAATATTGAATAAATTTAGTCCTGCGCCATAAATAACAGGAGGGAGGCCAAGAGTATAAATTACCCATCCAATTAAAATAGAATCTAAATTGCTTGAATGTGTTGGGACGATCACTACAGTTCCTTTCTTGGCTAAGGTGCGTAATTTTTCAACCTCACCATTAATTTGAATTTTGTCATTCATAGTGAGTTCACTGCTCCAAAACCCACCTAATTTTTTAATTCTAGCGGCATTTAATAATCTATTAAAGCCAAAGGTCGCAAGACCCCTTGCAAATCTGTAATGACTAGTGTTGAAGTTTCCTGTGATTTCCTCAGCATAGCGCTCAATTATATTATAAAGGATTTTATTGGCTTTTTCTTCATCTTTAACCTTTTGTTGAGAGATCTCTAACAGGTCATTTTTTACCTTTCCCCAAAATTGATGTTCATCATCGGGGTCAACTTTCCAAGGGGTTTGTCTTATCCTAGCTTTTTCCTTGTATAGAGTGGTTTCCAACTCTTCTATTAAAGCTGTTTTGTTTCTTGTATTGTTTTTAATTCGCCCGTAGGCTTCTTCAATAACTTCTTTTAGGAATTCTTTTTTATTACGACTCAATTGTACCACGGGCCACTCGCGCGGCCCGGGTAAAACTGGTTCATATTTTCTTTTGCTTCTGTAGCGTTTCAGCTTCATATCAACTTAGGATAATGCTTGCTTTAAATCATGAATTAAATCCTCTATATCTTCAATTCCAACGCTTAATCGTATTAATGAGTCGGAAAGGCCTACTTTATCACGTTCAGCTTTAGGGATGCTGGCATGGGTCATGCTAGCAGGATGACCACTTAAGGATTCAACTCCGCCCAAAGATTCGGCTAAAGTAAATAATTCAAATTTCTTCAAGATATCTGTTGCAGCTTCTTTTGTATTTTCTTTCAATGAAAATGAAATCATCCCTCCAAAATCATGCATTTGCCTGCTTGCGATTTCATGATTGGGGTGAGATTTAAATCCTGGCCAGAAAACTTTATCCACTTTAGGATGTGATTTTAAAAAATTGGCAATACCTGCCCCATTCTCACAATGTCTTTGCATTCTGAGGTGTAGTGTTTTGATCCCTCTTAATACTAAGAAACAATCTTGCGGGCCTGGCACAGCACCACTCGCATTTTGAATAAAGGTTAACTTTTCAGATAATTCCTTATTACTGGTAGCCAGTGCTCCCATAATTACATCTGAATGCCCGGCAATATATTTGGTGACAGAATGCATCACCAAATCAGCACCCAAATCCAATGGGTTTTGTAAGTAAGGCGTTGAAAAAGTATTGTCCACACCTAATAAAACATGGTGCTTTTTAGCAATTTCTGAAACTGCTTTTATATCAATGATATTCATCATTGGGTTGGTTGGGGTTTCTACCCAAATCAATTTTGTTTTTTCTGTGATGTGCTGTTCAATATTGGATGCCTCGTCCATATTGATGAAATGGAAATGAATACCGAAATCTTGGAAAATCTTAGTGAAGATTCTGTATGTGCCACCATAAAGATCATTGGTGCTAATTACTTCATCCCCAGGTTTTAATGTTTTGATAACGGCATCAATCGCAGCAAGCCCGGATGCAAAACAATGTCCGAATTCCGCATTTTCTAAAGCTGCTATACTCTTTTCCAAAGCTTCACGAGTAGGGTTTTGAGAACGGCTGTATTCATAGCCTTTATGTTCGCCAGGTGCCGACTGAACATAGGTTGAGGTTTGATATATAGGAGTCATGATGGCTCCGGTTGCTGAATCAGGTTCTACTCCAGAATGTATTGCTTTGGTCCCAAATCTGTATTTATTAGACTTGCTCATAAGTTTATCCTTTTAATTCTGTTCTAAAATTAGGATTTATTTTGGATTTGATGACTGAAAGAAGTCTTTTAACTTTTCAGACACTTGATTTTTTTCTTGGTATTCAGGAGATAACGAGGCTTGTCCAGGGAAGTTTTCCATATGTAGCGTTTGCGTTGGGAAAGCAAAATTGATCCCTAATTGTTTTGCCAATTTCATTATACTCAACAATATTTCCTCTTTGTATTTTAATTCCTCGCCCCATGTAGGCACGTCTAAAAATACATAGAACATAATGTCCAATGAATAAGCAGACATATTATTGAAATAGATGTTGTAGAATTCCTTCCATGTTTTTGGATGATCTTCTACTATTTTTTTCAAACCTTCAGTAAATGCTTCTATTAAGTGTGGGGGAGTGTCATAAGTAATGGTAATAGTAGTGTAAAACCTTCTGTATTTTCTTAAGCCATGATTATCTACCGCCATATCAGCCATTTTCCCATTGGGAACTGTAATCAATGAATCCCGAAAAGTACGAACTCTAGTTGAGCGGAAGCCCACTTCCTCAACTGTCCCGTCAATATCACCTGCAGTAACCCAGTCTCCAATTTGAAAAGGTTTATCAAATAGGATCATTAAAGACCCAAAGAAATTTTTAATAGTGTCTTGAGCGGCTAATGCAAAAGCCAATCCACCAATGGATATACCTGCAAGAAGTGCTGTAATATCGAATCTTAAGTTGTTGAGGATATAAAGGAATCCGATAATAATGACGAAGATTTTTAATATCCTTTTAAGAATAGGGACAATCTGATCGTCCATTGTAGTTTCAGTTTGGGCAGCTTTTTTCTTCATGTATTCGCCCAGTATGTCTACAATTTTATAAGCCATCATAGTACCAAAAAGTGGCAATAAGGCTCTCAACAACAGAATAAAATAGTGGTTGAAGCTAATAGGGAGCTGCAGAACAGGAATCAGAATAATTAAGATGCCTACTATAATTAAAAGACTAAAAGGCTTTGCTACTGGCATCACATATTCGTGTGCAATATTTCCATAGCCTTTATTTTTTAGCAAGTGAAATATTAACCAATCAAAAAACCAGCTTAATACTTTATGAATTAACACACAGATTATTATCAGTATTAATATGCTGATGTATTGCCAAGCATGAAGCCCTAAGAAACGCTGAGAACCCATTTTGGGTAAAATGTTCATTAGTTTATCAGTTCCAAAAGGAAACACACTTTGGTGTAATTCAGGGGTTTTGTTAATTGTCTTTTTGCTGAAATACCATTTGCCATTACTTCTTTCCAAATAGATTTCTGGAAACTCTATTTCTGACAAATAATATCTTTTCTGGTCTGTGGAATCTGAATAGTTAGGATTGTCCGGTATTTCATCAAGTTCTATTAATACTCCTGCGCCATCCAAAACTTGCTTAAGTTGAGTAACAATTAATTCCTCGTCTTTTCCTTTAATAAATTTGGGATTTAAGGTTTTCGCAGCAATTTCAGGATGAAAATCTTCTTCTTGTAAGTTCTTTAGAAAGATGCTAACTGTCGATTTTGGAGACTCTAAGCTATTGGGAGACAATGGCTGAGCATCTTTATCTTGACCTATTACATTCTGAGTAAAAAATAGAAATATAAATAAAAAATATCTCATTCTTAAATATTGAATTTTAGAATACTGAAAGTGTTTTCATGACATTTATAGACATGAACCTCATTATCTTTATTATAATATATCATGGCAATTTCATCCATGCTCTCTATTGGTTGTTGGTTAATTAATTGACCTTCACTAGTGTAAAGATAAGTGAAAGCTTGTTTTTTATCCGTCACGGCAATGATTTCTTTATTTGGAGCCAGTTCGTAATATTGGATTTCCATTTCCTCTTGGTTGATGTAATCTTTCTCGAACATCATTTCTCCTGATGGCTTTAATAAACTCACTCTGCTTAAATCTTGTCTTGCTAGTATATAGCCTCTTTCAGAAGCATTTTTCACTATTTTGAATATGGTTTCTTTATTTGGCATATAAAGTTGCTCTTTCTCTTTGATCTGCCCTGTAAAGCTTATTTTGACCAATGCTCCACCGTTTGTAATGGTTACTAAATAGCTGCTTTCAAAGTTGTTGCCAATTTCAAAAAATAAGTTGTCAGATAATCTGTCGTTTACGTTGATTGGAAAATTTGGCTTCATTTCTCCATTTCTGCTCATGACTTTTATGGTGCCGTTTTCTTGAAGTACCACCATGAAATCTTTACTTCTAATCCTGATATGTTCTGGCAGTGCCGCAATTTTATCATTCATTTTTAGAGGTTTCCAATCGCCCAGTACGTCTCCGTATTTGCTGGTCAAGTATATATCGCCATTTTCTTTTGCAATGAGTAAACGATAGGTTTTACTTTTATCATAATCAATGACGTTAAAATATTGATTTTCTATGTTTTGGTTACCATAAGTTTTTGGGAAATATTCCAGTGCTATACCGTTTCTATCTAAAAGAAAAACTTTTTCAGTAGTGGCAAATGCATACTGTAATTTATTATTTTGGTAGTAATCTATTTGAAATACATCGCCTATGATTGGAACTCCTAATGGTTCGGTCCAAATAACATCTCCATTAGTTGAGATTAGATGAAGATTGAAAGCCGAATCCTGCACTAAAGTTTCGAATAAACCAGTATTGTGGTTTTTTACCACGTGAGGTTTGCTGATGATAGGGGCATCTATTTCAACTTGCATCATTTCATCAAAATATTTCATTTCATTATTTACCTTATTGTCGGAATGTAAAACCTCTACATTGCTGTAATAACGGTCATTTTCATGGCTAAACTGAATTGCCAGCATGTCAAAGTTCTTAATTGGAAATTCATTTTCCTTGAAGTTATTTCTCCATTTATCGTTTAGATTGTTGAGCAATAAATTCCAAGCTTGAGGTAAATTTATAAATACATTTAAATTGGATTCTTGAAGAGTAGATTCAATAAACTGGTTTTCTTTTATGGATTTTCCCCAGGTATTTTCAGTTTCCATATCCAGAATTAATTCTTTTAGAGATTGAATATCGTTACTGATAATCATCACATTATCAATTGTAGTAAAGAAAGTGTGTGAAAAACCTTTGAAATTTTTACCCAGTAAGAAATAGGGGAAATCTTCAATCACCAATTCTCTTATTTCATTCTCCGCATAGAATTCATAATAGAGCGTATCTTGGTTTTGTTTTGCAGCTTCCTCAGCAAGTTTGTTAAATTTATTTAATCCTTCATTTTTATCCTTCATTTTGATAAAAATAAGCTTTTTGTTTTCTTTTAAATTTTGGTTGCTGTTTAGGATGGCTTGAGCGTTTTCGCCAGCCATAAACTGATGGAACTCCCTGAAGTCAGTGTCATATTGCTCAGCTATAAGCTTTCTTTTTTGTACGAATTCAAGGTCTATACTCTTCCAGAATTCAAATTTCGCATCTTGAAAAGCCTTGGGGTCATTAAACCTTTCATGTACGACAACGGCTGTTTTAGCAGGAAAATAATTCTCTAAAGTAACATCTCCGCCTTGCTGTTTGCTATATGTGTTTAAATAGCTGATGGAGTCATGTGGGAAAGTAAAGCCGTTGAGGTATAGGTCATCTCCATCCATAAATAAGTCAAGGAAAGCCCCTTCAGAAAATTGAGATAGAATATTAAAGAATGTAGATTGATTAGACCTAGTGAAAGTTTTAACAATTTTATCCAGCCTGTTAAAATTAATGTAAAGATTTCCTAGGTCATCTTGGAAATTGGCAATTTTAAAAACTTCCTCTATACTTTCTTTAAAATTATCCTCGTCTTTTTCAAGGTTTCTGATAACATCCTCAACCAGGACCGGTGAAAAACTCCCTACAAAATTCCCTCTTAAAAGAACATAACTAAAGGTTTTCTCATTTTTTTCACTTTTTAATTCATAGATGGTGTTTTTATTGTAAACTCTTTCGGATTTGTCAAATTCATCAAATTTTGCTTCAATTTTTTTAATGACTTCAACTTGCTCAGTGTTTTTTAAGGTCTGGTAGAATACAAAATCAAAATCATCATTTGAGATTACAGACATCCCGATCAGTAGATGATTGTTCCTGAATACTTCGTCCAACATTCCACTGTTTCCGGACAAACTGTCTAAAGCCTCGAAATTTTCTTTGAGAGAGGAGAAGTATTCAATATTTTGAAGGTCTTGCCAAATAGGATTTTCTTGTATGCTATTCCAAGCACTCACGAGATTTTTGTTTTCGTAAACAAGGAAGGTGTTTTCGGGTACTAATGACCAGGCATCTAAGCTTTTTTGCTTATCCCAATAGTAATAGATTCCGTATCCGCTTGCTAAAATTATGATGAACAGAAATAGTATGATGAATATTCTTCTCAAAGGTATTTTGAATTTTTATTTTGCTATGCAAATATAGGATTATTAATAACTATGGAGGTATGTTAGTCTAACAATATTTACACTAAGATAACCTCAATCCTTATCCTGCTTTCCTTGCTGGAACACCATAATTATTCAAAGTACAAATAATTTTAGTTGAATAATTTAAAAGTATCTAGAATAAGGTTAAATGTGGTTTAAATAAGGTGGTTAAATGATAGAATTTATTTAATCCTACTTTGTCAAGTTACGAAGCTAGGGTTTTTATTTTTAGAGATTTGATTAATATAGTCATTTAAGCAATTTTTCGCAAGGTTTAAAGCTGATTCCAGACTATTCCACTTGGATTCAATAGTAGCGACCACTAGTTTTTTGATAATGGGAGCTGTTATTTTTGCACCTTTCTTCTTTCAGGTCATTTTTTGCTCAAAAAAATATTATAACCCGATGAAGCAGATGGTCATATGTTTATGGAAGCCTCCCCATTTTCTTACTTGATAATCGCCCAGACCCACTTGGTTTTTTCCTTCTTCAAATATCTTTTCGGAAAAAACTCTTTCGCCTTGTTTTACAGCGAACTCATCAAGCCTGTCCTCCATCATATTGGTAAGAGCAAGCAGGCGGATAGTTTTAAACTGAAAGTGATTACCTTTAATAGACATTTAAATGCGGTAGTAAAACGGGTTTAGATACCTACCTGCCCTTAGTTTTAATTTTTACAATCATTTATAATAGCTTTGCAATAAGTGACCGAAAAGTGATGTTAGGTGTCGGTTATTAATTTTATATCTAAATTACCATTTTAAAATCGTTACATAAAATTCGCTATGTATTCATCTTGCGGTTGGTGTAAATTCGCCCTTAAATATTTATACTCTGCTTATTTTATTCATAAAATCGGAAGTCATGCCATGACATTTTTTGATTTAGAGTTCCTTATAAATAGTGCAGTTATAAGTCATGGCATGACTATCACCTTGGTTTACAGTTAATAAAAAAGTTGTTTGCGGATTTTAGATGATCAATAGTATGAAAGTTTTAGTAACTATTGACGGACACTATCTGAATTTATTAAACTACGAAGATTCGAATATATCCACACATCCATCCCTTCACTCCAATTTTCCACGAACTATTTCCCCTTTCGATCCAACCATAATCACCGTTTCCTGATCCAAAAATGAAACGGCACGCCAAACGTCATCAGGATAGTCTCCTTCGGGATGTTGCCAGCTTTTGCCGCCATCATGGGTGAAAATAATCTGGCCAAGGCCCACAGCAACACCTTTTTTGCTATTAAGGAAATCCACATCGTAAAGCTTGTTTTTATAACTGCTTTCAATGGGGGTGTTCATCTTTTTCCAGGTTTTCCCTTTGTCGTTGGAGCGGATAATGGTAGCATCATCACCAACAGCAATTCCCGTTTTATCATCGGCAAAGGAGACGGCATGAAGCGTTACATCTGCGGCCGGGTTATCCTGCTGGCTGCCGCTTTGGCCCGCAGTGGTGGTTCGCACCAAATATTCATCACCTACAGCCATTCCAATCTGATTATCAAGGAAGGTAATGTCATTTAGGCTTGCTTTACGTGTGCTGCTATGGGCATCGATAGGGGCGGCCAAGCCTTTGTCATCCCACGTTTGACCGGCATCGGTGGTGCGGAGAATGTGTCCGTTTTGCAGGGTTGCCAGTCCAATTTGCTCTGTGGCAAAGCTAATGGCTGTTATACTACTCTCGGTGGATGTTTCCACAGTTTCCCATGTATCGCCTCTGTCAGAAGAATAATGGATATCGCTGCTCACGGCAAACACTTTTTCGGACGTTAAAAACTCCACATTTGAAATCCGGCCATAGGGCTCTGCTATTATTTCCCAGCTTTCTCCGCCATCGGTAGTTTGGTAGACTACACCACTTTTAGCAGTCATGTATCCTTGTTGTGCATTAATGAAATGAATGGACGTCAAGCTATTTTGCAAGGTAGTTACTTCTTCCCAATTTGCTCCCTCATCTGAAGTACTGAACACCTTAGAACGTGAACTGGAGCTGGCCATGATCAATTTTCCCGATTGAAAGGCTAAATCGGAGAGGCCGGCCTCCGGTATTTCGCCAATTTTACTCCAATCGTTGCCGCCATTGGTGGATTTGTATAGATTGTTGCGGCCTAGCAGATAGCCGGTTTGAGCAGTAGGGAAGTAAAGCTTTTTGTAGGATTCCTTCGGTAGTTCAATCTGATCCCAGCTTTTCCCTTGGTCGGTGGATTTCAAAATATTACCATAGCCGTCCAAGATCATGAAGGATTGCTTTCCAGGAGACTGCACAGAAGTGAACATTCCGCCCGGGGCGTCTACCTTGTTCCATGTTTTGCCACCATCTTGGGTTCGCAGTATGGTACCTGTTTGTCCAGCAGTCCCAATAAAGCCAACGGCAATGCCAACATTGGCATCCATAAATGTCACAGAGGTAAGCTCTACTTCCCGTTCGTTGCCACGGAGTTCAACGGTTCTGTCTACTTGTATGGAGTTCCAGTTTTTACCGCCATCCTTGGTCCTGATAATACCAGAACTGCCCACGGCCACCGCCTTCTTTGCACTGGCAAAAGCAATATCACTCAATTCGCCTCCTGCCGGGTTAATCTTTTCTTCCCAGGTTTTTCCGCCATTATCCGTCCACAGCAGCATCCCATTCCCAGGTATGGCACCGGTAGATTCGTTAAAAAAGGCCATTTCGTTCAGCTCTACTCTGGGTGTTCCCCATCGCTTATATTCATTCCAGCTCTGGCCTCCGTCAGTAGTGAATGCCATGAGGCCAAAATCACCCACGGCAATGCCGTTGCGTTCATCAGCGAAGTCTACATCCCGCATTGAAGCCATATAGCTGTTGTAGCGGTAGGAAAAGGCCCCCGGGTTGTCCACTTTTTCCCATCTCCATTGGCCAGCGTCCTCTTCCAATTGTGATTTTGAACTGTTAATGGAAACCATATCCTGCGCTTGCGCATTTGCTGTTTGACTAAATAAAACCGCGATTATTGCGTATACGAATGTTAATGTTCTCATAGATAAACTCTTGTTTGATTCAGTACATTAATAAAACCAAAATGGAGTAGAATAAAAAATGCTCTGTTTTTTTTAAGAATCTGGATAAATGCCAAAAAGAGATTCCCAGGTCATGCGTAACCCTTTTTTTCGCATCAATCATTAGAAGGGCACAGATCATTTAGCGGGGTCAGTTCATCAGATGCGGTATAATGCTGCTCTCCACGAGGTACTTCCTTTTTGGATGTGACATAGCACAGTTTTTTTAGGAGGAGGCATTTTTTACTATAAATTTTACTCCTGTTTTTTCAGCTTAATACCTTTATACCCGATTTGTGCCTGTCTGCACTGGCAGGCACAGCTCTTGGCGATGATTGGGTAAAATGACAAAGTAGGAATAATCAGTTAATTAATAACTAACTCCCCCACTATCGCCTTTAGCGAAAAAGTGGGATGGAGGGTAAAATGACAAGCCTGCTTGATCAGGCAAGCCTGCTTGGGCAGACAAGCCTGCTTGGGCAGACAAGCCTGCTTGGACAGACAAGCCTGCTTGATCAGACAAGCCAGCGTTGGCATTAGCGGGAAGAAGCATCATTACTTGTCCGACCGTTGGCCGATTACCTAGATTTTCTCCGAAGGGATGCCTTTGGCATTGCATACTTTTTAGTCAATGGAAAAAGTATGAAGCATTAAGCGAGAATTAAAACTCAAGGATTGGAAATATAATGCTTAATTCTGCTTTTTGAGGCATCATATAGCAATGAGATAGTACTATTGAACCATTAAAAAGCAGCGGATTAATTTTACCTAGGAAAACATGTAATAGTATAACAATATTTACACCAATATCACTTCAATTCCCTTAGCTTCCAAAGTACTAATAAACTGTTTAGAAGCACTTTTATTTGTAATAATTTGGTCAACATCCTCCAAATCACAAATTTTGCCAAATCCCTTTTTGCCAAACTTGCTGGCATCTGCTAAAACAATCGTTTTCTGAACGGATTCAATCATTTTTGCATTCAAATGGGCTTCCATCATGTTAGAAGTAGTAAAACCGTGTTCCAAACTAATTCCATCCACGCTTAAGTACAATTTACTACAAGCAAAACTTTGCATCATTTCCTCAGCATAATGCCCAACTACAGATGAGCTGCCTTTTCTCACTACTCCTCCTAATTGTACGATTTCAATATCCTTGCAGTCCAACAATGCCATGGTTACATTCATGGCGGAAGTTAATACCGTAAGATTTGAATTTCTTGGAATAGCTTGTGCAAATGCTCCAACCGTAGTTCCTGATCCAATAATGATAGCTTCGTGCATTTTGAGAGATTCAACTGCAGCTTTTGCAATGGCTTGTTTTTCTTCAACATTCACCAATTCTTTTTCATCAACAGGCTTTTCGTTTACATAAGGTGAAACTAAAGTAGCGCTTCCGTGAGAGCGATAAAGCAAACCTTTGTCTTCCAAAAGCTTTAAGTCCTTTCTTATCGTTACTTTAGTGACTTCTAGGGAATCGCTTAAATCACTAACACTAACAAAACCCTCTTGCTGGAGTTGGTCTAAAATAAATTTATGTCTTTCGGCAATTGTCATATGACCCAAAAATATAATTAAAAGTCATAAAAAGAAACTAAAAGCAAATAAAAAGAAAGGTAAAGCAATCTAAATTTTTATTTATTCTTTTGATAAGTTTCTTTTAGTGTTATATTTGAACCAAACGAAACAAAATGAATAGAAAAGAAAACATAAAGCAAATTTCAGATACAGATAAAGTCTGGGATATTGCGGTGATAGGAGGTGGTTCTTCCGGACTTGGTGTTGCTTTAGATGCTGTTTCCAGAGGATTGAGCGTTGCTTTGTTTGAAAAATCTGATTTTGCCAAAGGTACAAGCAGTAGAAGTACTAAGCTAGTTCATGGTGGAGTTCGATATTTAGCGCAAGGAGATGTTTTCTTGGTTTTTGAAGCTTTAAAAGAAAGAGGAAGATTGTTAAGGAATGCTCCTCATTTAGCACATAATCAATCTTTTGTAATCCCTATTTATACATTTTTTGACCGATTGAAATATACAGTGGGTTTAAAAATGTACGATTGGATGGCAGGTAAATTAAGTTTGGGTAAGTCAACTTTCATCTCAAAGGAAAAGACCATTGAGCGTTTGCCCACCATCAAGCAAGAAGGTTTAAAAGGCGGTGTGATTTATCATGATGGTCAGTTTGATGATGCCCGATTGGCACTGAATATAGCACAAACCTGTGATGAAAAAGGAGTAGCTGTTTTAAACTATTTTAAAGTAAATCAACTCAATAAAAACAGTGAAGGTAAAATAACTGGACTTTCTGTTAAAGACCAGTTTTCAAAAAATAGTTATGACATCAAGGCAAAAATGGTGGTGAATGCTACCGGAGTTTTTGCTGATAAAATATTGCAATTGGATAATCCCGAAGCAAAGAAAATGATTCGTCCAAGCCAGGGAATTCATTTAGTTTTGGACCGTTCATTTTTAGCAGGAGAGGATGCATTAATGATTCCAGAAACCAGTGATGGCAGAGTTTTATTTGCTGTACCATGGCATGATAAGATAGTAGTGGGAACTACTGATACCATGCGAAAGAAACCAAAATTGGAGCCTTCCGCATTAGAAAAAGAAATTGATTTTGTTTTAGCAACTGCTCAAGAATATTTAACCAAGAAACCTCAAAGAAGTGATGTGCTTTCTGTTTATGCAGGCTTAAGACCATTGGCAGCCCCAACCGATAAAAGTGAAAAGACAAAAGAGATTTCCCGAAGTCACAAAGTAATTGTATCTGAAAGTAATTTAATAACGCTTACAGGCGGGAAATGGACTACTTTCCGTAAAATGGGAGAGGATACAGTGGAGTATTTTACAAAAATAACGGGTGAAAAACTAAAGGAAAGTACCTCAGCGGATATAAAAATCCATGCCTATTCTAATGAAAAGCCAATAGATTATTTAGGAGTTTATGGTGCTGACAGAATAGCTATTAAAAAATTGCAGGATGAATATTCAGAATGGAATAAGCCCTTGCATCCAAAATATCCTTACACCCAAGCGGAAGTAATTTTTGCTTGTCGAAATGAAATGGCAATGAAAGTGGAGGATGTATTAGCCAGAAGAATCAGAATATTATTCCTTGATGCTCAAGCCAGTATCGACATGGCACCTAAAGTAGCGGAGTTAATGGCAAAAGAATTAGGAAAAGAAGAAGCTTGGATTGAAAAGCAATTGAAAGATTTTAATAAATTGGCAATGCGATATCTAATTGATTCATAAAAGATACATTTTATTATTAATGTGGTTGTTTAATTTTTTTAATGAAATTTCCTAAATAAGTTTTTCGCTTTAGCGAAAAAAACTTTTGTTTTCTTTTGAATCTTTTGTGGTTAAAAAAGAATGATTGTTAATCTTTATCAACGCTAGCAATTTTCCACCACAAAAGTAACAAAGAACACAAAGGAAAATAACCAAGGTTATTTTTCAGGATTGATGAGGCTTCAAAGTTTAAATTAATAGCATTGAGGTGATTTTAGGAGTGTTGTAAGACTAGGATGAAAGCAATTAAAAATAAGATTGAAAGTATAAATTATTTAAGTGTAAAATAGTCAAAATATCTGCTTTATGGAAATATTTAAAGTAATGCTTTTTGAATTAATAACGGCTATTTTTTCACATTAAACTTTAATAAACTATGGAAAAATCTCAATATATATTATCCCTCGACCAGGGAACAACCAGTTCAAGAGCAATTCTATTCAATGAAAAAGCCGAAATAGTAGCGGTTGCTCAAAAAGAATTTGAACAATTTTTCCCCCAATCAGGCTGGGTAGAACATGATGCAAATGAAATTTGGACTTCACAAGCCTCGGTTGCTACTGAAGCCATTACCAAGGCCAATATTACGCCCACTCAAATTACAGGAATTGGGATAACCAATCAAAGAGAAACGACCATAGTTTGGGATCGAAAAACTGGAAAACCCATTCATAAAGCAATTGTTTGGCAGGATAGACGGACCGCCAATTACTGCAATGAATTAAAAAAGAAGGGCTTATCCGAAAAAATTAATGATAAGACGGGTTTAATCATTGATGCCTATTTTTCTGCCACTAAGATTAAATGGATTTTAGATAATGTAGAAGGAGCAAGGGCTAAAGCCGAAAATGGAGAGTTGTGTTTTGGTACGGTCGATAGTTGGTTGGTTTATAAATTGACTTCTGGAAAACATCATTTCACAGACATTACCAATGCCAGCCGAACCATGATTTTTAATATTCATGAGAAAAAGTGGGATAAAGAATTGCTGGAATTATTTGAAATTCCTGAATCCATGTTGCCAGAAGTAAAGTCAAGCAGTGAGGTCTATTGCACCACAGCTGGCGATTTGTTTTCTCATAAAATTCCTATTGCTGGCATAGCAGGAGACCAACAAGCAGCACTTTTTGGTCAGCTTTGCTCTGAAAAGGGAATGGCAAAAACCACTTATGGAACGGGCTGCTTTTTGGTAATGAATACAGGAGATGAGCCCGTAAAATCCAATAATAAATTACTGACTACTGTTGCCTGGCAAATAGGAGATAAGGTTCAATATGCTTTAGAAGGCAGTGTTTTTATAGGCGGGGCAGCCATTCAATGGTTAAGAGACGGATTAGAGCTTTTCCGAAAAGCAAGTGAATCGGAAGCATTGGCTACTTCCTTGAAAGATAATGAAGGCGTTTATTTTGTCCCTGCATTAACAGGATTAGGTGCGCCTTACTGGAATCAGGATGCTAGAGGTACGTTTTTCGGAATTACCAGGGGAACCAATAAAGCTCACATGGCACGGGCAGCTTTGGAAGCTATAGCCTATCAAGTAAATGATGTTTTAGCGGCTATGGAAAAAGATGCAGGTCATAAAACCCAAGAAATGAGAGTAGATGGTGGTGCTTCAGAAAACAACTTCCTGATGCAGTTTCAATCTGATTTGGTGGATTGCACCATTACCCGTCCGAAAATAACCGAAACCACTGCACTTGGAGCAGCATTTTTAGCAGGTTTGGCAGTTGGTTATTGGAAAGGTATGGATGCCTTGCAATCCCTTTGGGAAGCAGAACAATCCTATAATCCTGAAAAGGATAAAGAAGAAGTTAAAAAATTATTGCATTTTTGGCACAAGGCTGTTGATCGCAGCCAAGATTGGTTAGAATCATAAAATCAGATGAACTATTTTGTATCGGAGTTTTTAGGAACTTTTTTATTAATATTAATGGGCTCTGGGGTTGTCGCCAATGTAGTTTTACCCAAAACTAAAGGTGCACAGTCAGGATGGATTGTAATAACCACAGGCTGGGCTTTTGGAGTATTCATTGGAGTTGTAGTGGCAGGTCCACACAGTGGAGCCCATATTAATCCAGCAGTAAGTTTAGCACTGGCAATAACAGGTGATTTCGCTTGGAATCTTTTATGGATTTATATTCCAGCTCAGATATTAGGAGCAGCATTTGGTTCTTTTTGTGCATGGCTGATTTATCAAAGACATTTTGAAGCTACGGATGATCAAGGATTATTATTTGCTCCATTCGCCACTGCTCCAGCCATACGGGATGTGAAAACCAATTTCATTTCTGAGTTTATCGGAACATTTGTTCTGATCATAGTTATTCTTTTCTCAACGCCACCAAAAATAATGGATGCTGACAGTACTCCCATTGGTTTGGGTGATTTAGGAGCATTGCCTGTAGCGATTCTAGTTTGGGTGATAGGATTGGCTTTAGGGGGAACAACCGGTTATGCTATAAACCCAGCTCGGGATTTAGGTCCAAGAATCATGCATCAAATTTTACCGATTAAGGGAAAGGGAGGAAGCGATTGGGCATACAGCTGGATTCCAATTATTGGTCCTTTAAGCGGAGCAGCCTTTGCAGCATTTATTTACATTATTTTAAAATAGAGCCTATTAGGCAATAACTTGAGAAATTGTAGTGGATATTGGGAAATAAGTACCAAATGATAAATTTAAATATATTAAAACTCAATTCTTTAGATGGATAAGAAAATCTCACATTTCAAAACTTCAGATAATTTATCATTAGAAGTTCAAGAATATATACAATCTAATAACCCTGAGAAAATCATTTTGATAGTCCATGGTCTGGGGGATTATGCAGGCAGGTATCAAAAGGTAGCAGAATATTTTAATGAAAAGGGAATTTCTGTTATTGCCCTAACTTTAAGAGGTCATGGAAATTCAGAAGGCAAAAAAGGGCATGCCCCTAGCATGGAGCAGCTTTTGACGGATATAGAGTATTTTATTCGTTATTTAAGGGTTGATTATTTAAATGCTGAATTATACCTCTATGGACATAGCATGGGAGGGAATATAATCTTGAATTATCTAGCTAAAGATCAATCAAATGAAATCACAGCAGGTATAGCGACTTCCCCTTGGATTAAATTAGCTTTTGATCCACCAAAATGGAAAGTCAATTTAGGGAATTGGGTGGCAGATATTATTCCAAGTTTAATTCAACCATCTGGATTAAAAGCAGAGGATATTTCCAGCATTAAAGAGGAGGTGGAAAAGTATGAAAATGATCCTTTAATCCACAATAAAATTTCGGCTAAACTATTTACCTCCATCACAAAAGGAGGGGAGTACCTTATTCATAATACCCACAAGTTTAAGCACAAGGTATTTTTAGCTCACGGACAGCAAGATAAAATCATTTCCCACGATGCAACGGCTGAATTTGCCAAAGACAACAACTTATTCACTTTCAAAAGTTACCCAAAATCAAAACACGAAATTCATCATGATGTAGATTTTGAGAATTTGATGGGGGATATGTTGGGGTGGATGGAGGATAAATAAATCTAATAGATTTTAAATACTTTGCTAATGTGTAAAAGAGTAAATTTTTCTATAGGAAGTTGAATATTTCTGCGAGAAAAGTCAAAATTCTAGCCTATAGCAAAATATCTTGATGGGTTATTGGTCAGTATCTAAAGAACTAACACGACCACTTCCGAGGAACTCGGAAAAGCGGGAGGGAGGACAAAATAGCGGGCCAGCGGATGGATGTGGGATGAAGCATTATTTTGTCTTGATTTTTTCTTTCTTTTTGATCAAACAAAAAGGAAAATAGAAAGATTGGAATATATCAGTCAAGAATAAGTAAAAATTCAAAATTACCATTTACCATCAAGGAATATTGTCTTAAATAATAGTCTTAAACCATTCCTGAACGTTAGGAAATGATTTTTTCAACTTAGGAAGCCAAAAAAACATTTAGGAAACAAGTTAACCAATTTAGGGAACTGAATAATATCTTAGGAAGAAATTATATTTCGTAGGAAGGGTTGAAATTACTTAGGAAAGAATATTATTTGGTTTTAGTTGACCGCTATAGTTCAAGCGTCCGCTTGGACAAAACTTATTTCAAGCCTTAAAATCGCCCTATTTTTCGACTAACTATTATATTTTTAGGATGTATTTTAAAATTAATCTGCTACATTTATTCTGTAAGTTCATTGGCAACCAAATCCTTTAATTATTGGTGGTAATGTGGCTCGGACAAACTGGACTTCAATAATGGACATAAAAACTCTACAAGAACAAATGGACAAACTAGACGACCAAAAGTCGGACTATGAAAAAATGGTTTCTTCTTGGATAAGTAACATTGAGAAGAATAGCGTAAACAAGAAGGAACAAAAGAAAAGAATTCTTGAGTTGTGCCACATAGCGAGTTTCGCCATTGGTTTAAAAAATCGAGAAATAATTAATGATGTCAAAGAGATAGATTTAGTCGAACTTTCAGTTGAGCCAGATTTTATAATTTCCTTTCAGAACCAAAGATTTGGACTTGAAGTCAGGAGAGTTGTCAATGACAAAGTAAAAGAAATTGGAGAGAAAAGAGGAATTCTAAACGCATCGGAACGAATCTTTGAACAAAGATACCCTGGAACAAAAGCACTAGTTAATATTAGCTTCAAAGACTCGTTTGACTTAAGGACAACAGATGTCGAGACGATTAAAAATCAGATAGCTGACTTTGTATACTCACAAATTACGGGCGGACAGGTAGATAAACCCGAATTTGTAAATAGAGCTCGTTGTGTAACACATTCACACCTGACTTTCAACTTATCTGGTGCGTACTGGGTTGGTGATTTGGACAAAGAAATAAAACAGGGAATTAAGGATAAGGACAAAAAAATAGAGAACTATAAGACGAAGATGGATTTGGAAAAGGTTTGGTTGTTACTTGTAGTTTCAGGTGCATCACCGGAGTCTGACCTTTCTCATTTTGATGAAACTACTTTTGTATGTGATAATTCTTTTGACTCTGTATTTCTTTTAAACGATTTCAAAAAGAAAGTGTACTTCTTAACAAAGGAGTGGAATTGAGACGTTGAATTTGAGAGTCTTGTAATGCTCTGCACAGCCATCAACAAAATGCATTTAACTTTGTGGGGCTCGGTTTAAGTTTTTAGTTTTATCTTTCAAATAGCGTTTGGTGTCGAGGGAGAATTTACTAATCTTAATCCCAAAATGACACATACATAAACGTTCATTTCATTCTGAAACAGATTGACAATCAAATATGAGAAAATTTTTTATGAGTATATCAGTCCTATTATTTTGTTGTTTAAGTTCAGTGTATGGACAGGACGATATTATCGGTAGTGGAGATATTTTATCTATTGAGGAGTTCCGAGCGGATTTAGAAGAGAGAATTACATTTGGCAAATTTTTCAACAAACAAGCACATGAAACACCAGAAGTATTTGTAAAAAGAATACTTGATAATAAAGCAACTATGCATCATGGAGCTTTTCAATTACAAGAATTTAGTAACACAATAATTTCTTTTGCTACTTATGAATTCGAAGGTATAGCTGTGATCATAGGACTACTGCTAGAACCCGTGCAAACTAAAGAAGGGAAGTATCGACTTATCAAGACCATGGAACTAAGTTCAGGTTGTGGAAATGACCCAGAAATCAATTCTGTTTTTCTCCACGATGCTGACTCTAATTCTATTGGCAGAGAACTACTCATTCATGTATCTGACTATTGTGACAGACACGGTGTATTCAATTATGTATACATTTACAACAGACAAGTGGAAAATAATAAACTTGAATTAACAGGCTATTTATCAGAACGTTGCGATTACTCTGAAGTAAAAATCAATGGGCACTGGGACTTTGACATGGGAGATGAAGATGTAGAAGATAGAAGATATATCGAGTGCATATACTCTGATTTTAAGACAATTAGAAAATCAATTGATAAAGATAACAATCGATAACTAAGTATTAATTGCGTGTAAAGCATGTCCCTTTAACTTTGTAAACCAGCTACCTTAAAGAACATCCTGATGAAGACTTTATATACTACTTTCTTGATACTATTATTTAATTCGGGTTTAGCTTGGGGTCAAAATTCCTTAGAAGAAATTCGGGAATGCTACTATAAATACAAAGCGAACGAAAAAATATACGAGATAGCTACAATAAAGAGACAATTTGATGATGTACATCAGACATTTACTTTTTATCATAGCGGTGGTAAACTGTATTATGTAATCCTTAACCATAGCTCTGAATTTCAAGGATTCACCAAGGAATACTTTTTTAAAGATGGAATGTTATTTTTTATATACACTGCAGAATATGGTGAAAACTATTTTGAAGAACCTATTAGAAAATGTTGGCAGACAGATTATCGCTATTATTTAATCGATGAAAAACCCATTCAAATATTGTTCAAAGAGGGGCGACTGGAAGGTTCTTTTAATTTAGACAGCCTTATGACAACTATTCCAAACAAGAATATTTACCCACAACAAAGTGCTGATCTAGAACTTGAAGTTGAGAATGGTAGAACTCTTTTAAAGATATTTAGAGGACTAAATGAATATCGCTAAAAAAAAGCATTTGCTTACTGCTTCTAGCAATTTGACGCTGGAGAATCGCTGTAAATTCAAACTAATGATTTATTAAAATTTAGGAAAAGTATTTGAGCGTGATTTTTCTTCTTTTATCATGCTATAATTGTGGTTATGGTTTGGCTTCGCTACTTTAGTACTTTATCAGAGAAGTGTAGAAAAAGTATTTTAGTTTTGCTTTGTATGCTATTTGCTGGACAAAACTCAAGTTGTAACAACTATGAAGGAGGAATTAAAAATCAAACTAGATAAATTGCTGCATGTCTACATCTTGGCAAAGGAGGCATATTTATATACAGAGTATTTTCACAACCCTGAGACAAAAGAGGAAATGGATTTAATTACTGTTTCGCCACACAAGGGAAATCTGTCAACTATTATGCATCTAATGTTTAGAACGTTGATAGTTGAGGTTTCCAAATTGTATAGCCGTTCTAATAATGACAAGTTTCAAATTGGGAAATTTATAAATTCACTTTGCCCATCTGGACATTTTAGGGCAATAAATGTTTCTCAAGCTAAAATCAATACTTGGAAAAACCTCTTAGTGGATAATAAGACCACAATTGACAATGTGCTATTATTAAGAGATAAAATGTATGCACATACTGATAACCCTTTGATAAGCTATAATGAGATTGATATTTCTTTTAAAGAGATTAAGGTGTTATTAGACATAGCTGATGAAATCCTAAAGAGTATCTATCATGACATATTCAATACAGAACTGATGACGGATGCTTTAACATTTGACAGGGAAAGATTCAGTATCTTAAAATTACTTGCGAAAGCTGAAAAAGAAAGACAAATTGAAATTCGTGACAAATATTTAAATTGGGGAAAGTAAATAGGTAAACAGCAACTAAAGATTCGTGTGATCAGTACGATCCAAAATGAATCCTTAGTTGGAGTGGGGCATTAATAAAATAGAATGAACAAGATCAAAAACTTAACAATCTTTATATTTCTTATCCCATTCATTTTTTCGTGTCAAAACGAAAATCTAAAAAAGAGCTATCGAAAACTTTCAAACAAAGATTTTGCAGAAATATTAGATGGAATAGAAATTCCTAAAAGAGATTATTATCGAATTTTTATATCAGTTGAAGAATATTTAAATGACAGTACTTTGATAATTTCAATTTACCAACATGGAGTCAAAAATGATGAAATTGAACAGTTAAAACCTTTTAACTATAAGGGGATGGAAACATTCATTTCATATGTAGGATATACTTCCTGGGTTCCTGATTCATATTATAAAAAATTAATGGTTCAGATTTCAGAGTGTTATTTCAATTATTACGAACTAAAAACTATTAATAGCGCCATGTTATCTGGTAAAAACTGTGTGATTGATTCTACTGATGCATTTGATGTTGAAGAAATATTATAAATGAACCCACTCCGTCCCATGCTCTGCATGCTGAAATACTAATTTTTCCACTCCAATTTCTGTCATCTATCAGAGAAAAATACCAAAAGAATAATCAATTAAGAAGTACTAGTGTTAATTCCGGCAAAATCAAAGCAGGATAAACAGCATGATCTTTTCTCCTTTTTGAAGTATGAGGCTCTGGTAATAAAGACCTAAGGACCATTTCCTTTTAATACAACCTTGCTATCCTGTTTTAGGCTTACTAAGTCTCCTAAGTCTTTTTTTCAGCCACTTATTCATCCTTTCCGATTCTTTGTCAGGAAATTCAAGCTAATGTTTACCCATCAGTTTTTTTGTAAATGAATAATACCCCAATTCAGGTAAGCTTTTTTTGCACCTTCGATCCAATGCTGCAAGCCCTTTTGCATATTTTCAATATAGGCTTTGCTACATACTTGAAGCAGTTCTGTTTTTTGATTTCTTAATTCCTTTAAAACATTGGTGTAATGCTGCTGAAGTTGATCGGGCATTTCGAGCAGCTTAAGCACCTCCATATTGTTTGCAGCGGCTAATTGCTTATACATCTTCACTGAGCCGAGCTCTCCAAGGTGAATACGGTCCAGGATTGGCTGTAATACTCCTTCCGGGCAATTATCGCTTTGCATGGGATCGGTTAAAATAAAATGACCTTTTGGTTTCAATACTCGGGACACCTCTTTGAATACCTGTTCTTTATTTCCGCTGTGTAAAATGGCGTCCTGCATCCAGACTAAATCAAAAGCCTCGTCTTCGTAAGACATTTTCTCGAAATTATCAGAGTGTACATCAATTTGATCTTCTAAACCTTTCTCTTTATTCCTGCTCTTGTTTCTTTCGTTTTCTGTATCGCTCAGGTTTATGCAGGTGACATGGCATCCGAATTGAGATACCAAGTGCCGTGCAGCCCCACCATAGCCTGAGCCCATGTCCAACACTTTTGTTTTTTCATCGAGGTAGGGCAGGAGTGAGGTCATTTTTTTGACCGTTCTAGCACTAGCCGAGAGGATGTCCTCATCGGGCGATTCATAAATACCAATGTGAATGTCTTCACCGCCCCAAATACGGTAATAAAATTCATCAGCGTCTTTGCTGTCGTAATAGTCTTTTGTTGTTTTTACAAGATCTTGTGATGCCATGACCTGTGTCTTTATTATTTCTTTTCTGTATAATTTTTCTCTGCAATGTGAATGAAAAAATCAGGGTTTTCAGTTTTGTGGGTTTCCTGAAAATCCCCGTATGTGGTTACCTTCTGAAATCCAACCTCTTTTAATAGCCTTCTCATATATTGTTCTCGTAATGGAAACATATTCAGGTGAAAAACTGATTCGTCTGGAAATTCGTAGCGGAATCTTGCAAGGCCACTATCAACATGCTCAGGAGCAGCTTTCACGTTTTCCCCGGCATAGTAGTAGGTATGCTTTGAAGTGTAATGATTATCATCAAGGATTAAATCGTAATTACGATGATCGATGATTAAGATTCCATCGTGTTTCAGGGCGGAGTAAAATTCAGCTAATGCTTTTCTGCGATCATTTTCCGAAAATAAGTGAGTGAAGGAATTGCCCAAACAAATAACAGCATCAAAACGGCTATGTACATCGCGGTTTAGCCACCTCCAATCAGCCTGGATTGTTGTAAGGATATGACCAGCCTGTTTAGCATTTTCAAAAGCTTTAGCCAGCATCTCTGGGCTGCCATCAGCGCTTCGTACTTCAAAACCATTATTCATCAGTGCCACAGAATGGTATCCTGTACCAGTGGCTACATCCAGGATTTTGTACCTATTGTGCTTCTTGAGTTGTGTTATAAAAAACTGACCTTCGCCTTTTTGTCGTGCTTCCCAGTCAATCAATTCATCCCATTTTTCCACAAAACTTTGGATGTATTCTTTTTTGTAATGATCCGTTTTCCTAACTTTTATAGGAGCTTCTCCGTAACTTTGACCTGTACCCAAATTAATTAGTTGTTTTTTTTCTATTTACTAAATTTTCGCATCATTTCACAATAATAAGTTGTTATGTTTTAATTAAAAAATCATTCTTTTGATTTCGGGCCTCGTTCCCGCCATGTTTTGCATGGTGGTTTAAATTGCTGATAAGACAAATCAGGATATGTATTTAAAATTCCTTATTACTACTATATAACTAGATTGACCGCAGGCGTCTAAAGACGCTAAAAAAGTCTCGCAAAACCTGTCCCGCATTTTACATCGGGAGCCGCAGAGGCGCAAAGTTTCCGCAAAGGAGACTTAATTGTTATCTCGCTTGAAGTTCAGTCTATAAGACTGCGAGGACTTGATAGAAAATTTTAAATGGTTTATAATACAGTCTTTGAATAATCATCTAGTAAAAACAATCGGTTATACTGTCTCGATAGTTATTACAAAAACCATTACACACTCTTCTGTGATGCCCGAGCGATAAAATCTCACAATTTATTATTTTAATACTTCAAGGCCATATATTTTGTTATCCATCACCCCAATCACAATTCTATCATCGATAAGCTCATCCATGAAGTTAATCAACAAAAGGTCTTCTTTAGCCACTCCGTCAGGGTTATTACTATCTCCACCCACTACATTGGAGTTGACCCCCTGGTATAAAACTTCTCCAGTCTTTTTATCGGCTACTGTAAGTAAATTTTCATTATCTTCAACAACATAGAAAATTAGATAGCCTTTTACTTCTGACAAGTGGTCAGGCCTTCTTATAAATACTCCCTTATCTTCACCCAGTCTCCAAATAATACTGCCGTCATTTCGGTTTACTGCATATAAATTTTTATCAGCAAAATAAATAGCTTCATCATCAATGATAATCTTATTGATATGGCCTGAGTACCTTTCCATATTAAACTTCCATTCTACTTTGTTTTCTTCAAGATTATAGGCAATTAAACCATTATTTCTAACAATAAAATAAATATAGCCATCATGTAAAGTCAATTTAGATAGCACCTGATCGCCTGTAGAAAATCGACTGATTATTTCTCCATCATTTCTGCTTAAGACCAATATCTCATCTTTGTTCACCACAAAGACTTTTTTGTCTCGAATAATTGGTTTATCAACTATTCGAGAGAGTGATTGTGTAGACCATATCTTTCTTTGATTGTATATATTTATTGCTTCAATATTCATTTTATAATCTACTTCAATCCAAATACTGTCATTAGTCATATCAACCTCTTCTTTTCCGACATAGCGTGTTCTTCTTCTTATGTTATTTAGAATTTGTTTATCTGTTTTAATATTATTGATTTCTAATCTTGCCTTATTATCATAGACTAAAAGAGAATCTTTTACAACATCACTATATAAAGGAAATGATAATTTTTCCCCCGTTCTTACATCAATGGCAAAATTATCTGCCGTAAAGAGATATTGGCCACTCATAGCGGGCAATGTACCTTTAGTATCTATTTCAACTTCCCATTTTAACTTAAGGAATTTGTTAACTGGCTCTGGTGATTTTTGATCTCCAGGAATAAACGTAAAAAAAAGGAATCCAATTAGTACCGATAATATTTTCATGTTAATATAATTTTAGTCTAATATAAAGTAGTCACTTGAAGGCTGAAAATGCATCCAATCCCGCCTTCTGTTCCAATTACCACCCCATTCTATTTTATTAGAATCCAGAAAATAATCCACAAAATTGTTTTCCAGATTGAAAAAACCTGTTTGACCTAATTGATTCAGTGCAGTTTTTGTGCCATTCTGATTAAGCCAGCTCACATATTGGCTATATGTCAGGTTCGTACGATTATGCTCTAAAATTTCATTGATCCTGCTAATAAAAATAGTAAAGTTATTCACCTGACTGGCATCAAAAGCATCAACTACAGGAAAGTTAACATTAATATCAAAAGAAGCCGGCAAAAAATCCTCCGCCTGAGTTTTTTCAATTTCACTGATAATCAAATTGAATGCTTCCTTGTTTGCCTTTAGCGTTTCAATAATTGTAGATAGATAGCTATTCCAGTACTGATATTCTTCATTAAAATTGGTGGTCATGGAGTATGCTTTTTTATAGCCATCACTCAAAAAGTTTCTATATCGCTGCACTTTAGTGAGAAGAACCTCTATTTGCTCTATATTGACTTGGCATCTTTCAGGTATTTCTGTTTGTAGCTCTGTGAGTAATTCATCAGTTACATTATTTTCAAACCATAATTCATTAACCAGATAAGATGTGCGTTGCGATATCGTATTATAATTACTAAGAATTGGATCAGCCACAGCTTTTATATGTCCATCCATAATATTTTGAGTGGTGAATTTTGGTTCTTCACCATTATCATAAGAGTTTATAAAATTAAAACCTCCAATAATTTTCGCTAAGGATGCACTATTTATATTTTGCTTATATTGGTTACTTGCATTTTTCATCTGTGTGAGAGTCCGATCCTTATGCCAGAAGTCTACATTGGTCACAATTTTCAAAAAGAGGTTTTGTGGCTCATTAATTTGCGGATTGTTATCTGGATCAATGTCAATTGATAAACCAAATGAATGATCACTGATAACTTGGGAGTGATTCATGAAACGAATACTGTAGCTACCAATGTGGTATTTGTTTTTGTAATAGGCATAATCCCCACCCTTGATGATGTCATTTTCAATTTCAGTTAAGATCGGCTGGTAATTTTTATGTACACTAATCTCTCTACCCAAGAAAGTAAAGGTTGAGTCATTAGCATCCATATAGCCTAAAGGGCCCGAATCATCTATATTTCGATCTCCTATTCTTTGAAGCATTTGACCACGAAGCATTGTATAATATTCAAACTTTGTAGTATTTGGAGGGGCATTATTTACATATATCCGGTCTTTTATTTCATCAGAAGCATCAGTCCATTCGTCAGCAAATTCATGAACTAATGCTGCAGAAGTGGCTTCAAAGTGATCTGAAAAATCTTCATGCCTACTGGCTATTACTTTTATGTTAAAGGGTGATTCATCAAATCTGATATACTTATCAACATCATTTCCCTGATTCATTTTCCCATCCCACTCGAATATTAGATTTTCTCCAATTTCAATGCTATCGCTATTTAAATAAACAAGAGTCCCATCATTTTTATAAATTTCAAGTTTAGCATATTGTAATGGATACTTTTCTGTAGTTTTAATTGAGTAATTTATTTTCAATTTATCATCATCAATTCCTGCAGCAAATTGATTATCAGTAGTTGGTTCAATAGTTACCAACTCAGGCATTTCTTCTACCACCAAATGAACACATATCATTTCCACCAATTCATCCCATTCTTGGTCTGATAATCCAGAAGCATAGGGTGGTTGAGTCCCACTTAACTTTGAGGTAAAATTTTCCAATTTAGTTCTGCGTAAATCATCTTCCTGAATCAATTCAAGTAATGATTCAGGATCTTCTAGGTATTCATTTATTTTAATTAAAATCGCATCCAACTCATCAACATCCTCTGGTAAACAATCAGGAAAGTCGGACATCCTTTTTATTATTGAGTTATCCAATGGTCCTTTTTCATAATTCTCTATCCACAAGTTAATTTCTTCTTTATAATACACCAATACTTCTTTAATTAATTCTTCTTGGACATTTAAAGAATCTTGTGCATTTTCTTCTCCCCCAGTGTCTCCACCAGAATTATGCGGCCCGCTCACATTCCCTCCTTCATCTACTATATAGGTATCCCCGTTATCATCCTCTATCACGATATCCCCGTCCTCGTTTTCATCTGCCGTTTCAGGGTCTATCTCTGTTTCATTGCCTTCGGAATCTATCACGGTGATGCTGCCGTCCTCTTCGTCTGTTATCACATCTTCTATTTCTCCTTCTATGTTGATATCGGGTTCCGGCAGCTCGTCAAAGCTGTCCTCTTCTCCTTCTTCCTGTTCGCCCGTTCCCTCTTCGC
>JBNJFX010000040.1:7370-45519 GCA_051747245.1 Bacteroidota bacterium | reverse complement strand
TTACTATAAATGATCTCCCTTCAGTAACCGACCCAACTCCAGTATTTTGCGAAGATACTGAATGATCAAATAGTGCTACAGTCGATTTAACTGCTATAGAAAGCTCAATAAATTCTGATGCCAGCAGTAGTTTTACTTGGTATACTAATAACGATTACCAAAATGGAGAAATTACTACAGGCTTAACAAGTTATTCGGTATCTAATAATGATGTGCTTTATGTTGAGGTAGAAAACACAACTACTACTTGTACTAATCAAACCCCTGTAAGCTTTACAGTAAATCCATTACCTGCAGCTAATGATTTATCCAAAAGCCTAAATGAAACAACTGCCAATAGTGGGGTTGCAGAGGATGTTGATTTAAACCAATACAATACGGAAGTAAATGCAAATGCAGAAGATGCAGGCTACTCAGTTGTTTGGTATACTGAAACTTCTCCTGGTTCTGGAGAGAAAGATGTAATTGTAAATGTAGTCGATATTGAGGATGGAGACAGATTTATAGCTGAAGTTAACGACCCTAATAATTGCACAAATGAGGCAATAGCTACTTTCGAAATCAATACTATACCGGATATTCAAGATCCGCAACCAGAATATTGTGAAGACACTTATAATTCTGGTGAAGCATTAGCAGATCTTAATGAGATAGAAAACAGTTATGGCTTAACAGGAGTTACTTACACTTGGTATGAAGATTCCGGATTAACAACAGAGCTTGCTAACCAAGAAGAGCAGATAGTTAATTCTTCTACTATATTTCACCTGAAAGTAGAAGACGATAGTAACCCTAATATTTTCAACTCGACTGAAGTTACTTTTACAGTTGATCCAATGCCTGAGGCATTAACACAATCCAAAACTTATTGCGAAGATGTATTAGGTTCTTCAAGTGCTGAAGTTAATTTAACAGATATACATCCTGAAATCAATACTGAAACAGGAAATTTCAGTTTTGAATGGTTTACAACTTCAGACCTTGATCCGGGCAATCAAATTAATTCCGGTGATTTATCCACTTACTCAGTTTCTGATGGAACCACATTATATGTTAAGGTAATTAATGATGATACTGGATGTGAAAATAATACTTCAATTGATTTTACCATCGTATCGCAGCCTCAGGTTAGTATTGCTTCAGCAAACTATGAAATTTGTGAAACTGATATATTTGAAGTTGCTAATATATCAGCTGATATCACTATAGAGGACGAATCTAGTTTTGAATGGTCAGTAGTTACAGGAACAGAATCAATGGTAGATGCTACCACTTTAAATGCCACTTATACTCCTAGCGCAACGGATATTTCAAATGGCTCAGTTACATTACGATTAACAGCCTTTGGAAATGCTAATTGTGCATCAGTTTCTGAAGATATTACTGTAAATATTACCCTAGCCCCTATTGCTGATGCTGGAGATGATCTTACGATCTGTGAGGGTGATGTAATAGATTTTTCAAGTTTAACTACTCAACCATCTGTTCAGAATGAAGCTAGTATCCAATGGTTTACCTCTGGCCCTACTTCTGGTACAGCAGGAACATTTGGAAATGACACCGAATTATTAACAACCTATACACCTTCTCAGGATGAAATTAATGAAGGAAGCGTTCTATTAACTTTAAGGGCAAATGGAGAAGGAAGTTGTGACTTTGTGGAAAGCTCTATCAATGTTACCATCAATCCTGAGCCAACTGTTACCACTATAGCTGATTTTTCAATTTGTGAAACTGACGAAATCAATATTTCCGGTGACTTTGGTGGAAGTGTTAATGCCGCTGAATGGCAAATAGTAAATGGAAATGGTACTATAACATCAGAATCTACTTCAGGAAGCACGGTCTCTGCAATTTACGAAGCGGATCCTTCAGATATTGGCGGAAACGTTACCCTAAAATTAATCTCTACTGATCAAGATGCTCCTTGTGGTGTAGTGGAAGACCAATTGATTATACAACTGAAAGAAGCTCCTATAGCCATCGCTCCTGCTGATTTTGAAATATGTGAAAATGAAAATATTAATTTATCAGGAACATTGGATGGGTCTGCAACCAATGGAGAATGGAGAGTAGTTACAGGAAGTGGAACAATTAGTGGTTCTAATGTCAACTATCCTGAAGTAACTGCCACTTACACTCCCGGTCCTAATGATTTTGGAACAGTAGTTGATTTCGAGTTAATTGCTTTTGATCCTGAATCAGAAACCTTCTGTAGCGATTCAACTGATACAGTAGCTGTTAATATAAGAACTTTACCTATAGTAGATGCTGGTAGTGATGAAGAGATATGCGAATATGATGAATATTATTTTGCAGATGCAAACATACTGGCAGACGCTCAGAACTTCAGTAGTATTGAATGGACTACTAGTGGAGATGGAACATTTGATTCAACTTCTACTGGTTTATCACGCTTACATCCTAAATATACTCCAGGTGCAAATGATATTTCAAACGGAACCGTAACCTTAAGTATTACAGGTCAAGCCAATCACCCTACTATTTGTAGTGAAGTAAGCAGTGATATGAACTTAACTATCAAGCCACAGCCTACAATAAATGCTGTAAGTGATAAAATTTTATGTCCTGATGAAACTCAAGCAGAGATTAATTTATCAGCCGACTTAACGGGTGGTACTTTCACTTGGGAAATCACCAATAATGATCAATTAGGATTAGCTTCCTCGGGTAATGGCAATATTCCAAGCTTTACAGCTCAACCCAATACTACGGGAGCCTCAATTACCTCTATGGTAACAATTGATTATGAATTAGATGGATGTATTGCGGATCAGGATACTTTTGAAATTGTTACCAAACCAACACCTGTTACAGATCAACTGGATGACATTGAGTTTTGTGCGGGAGATAATATTGACATTAATTTTAGTGCCAATACAACTGGAGAGACCTTTAGCTGGTCAGTGGATGATACATCAATTGCAACTACTTTAAATTCATCTGGAACAGGTGATTTAAGCTTTGCTGCTGCTTCAAATGACAGTGGCTCTCCAAAGGTTGCGGAATTCACTTACTATGCTACTTTAAACGGCTGTGTAAGCGAAACTAAAACATTTACAGCTACCCTACTACCAACTCCTGTTATTGATCCAATTACCGATATTGAAGTTTGTTCATTTGATAATATCACTACAAACTTCAATACAAACGTAACTGGAGTAAGTTATTCATGGGATAATGACAATACAGCAACAGGAATCCCGGCAAGTGGGTCAGGAAATTTAGACTTCTCTGCCAGTGAAAATTTAACCGGTACCAATGAAGTCAGCAATATTACTCTTACTGCTACAAAAGATGGTTGTATTAGTGCTCAAGAAAGCTTCCAAGTGATTGTTAAGCCTAAACCAATTATTGTAACTCAAAATGACATAGAAATTTGTCCTGGGGATGAAATTGCTTCTATACCATTTTCAGATAATTCAAATGGTAATAGTACTATTACTTGGACAGCCACCAATCCATCAAATGTTGGATTACCAAGCAGCTCAGGTACATCTGCTTTACCAGCATTTACTGCTGCAACTAATAACGGGACTAGTTCCAGAAGCTCCACTATTACAGTTACCAGTACTTGGGATAATTGTGTAAGTGATCAAATGACATTTGTTATAGAATTAAAACCAAATCCAATTATGGACCCTATTCCAGATCAGGCAGTTTGTGCTGAGGATGTAATTTCAACAGCTTTTTCTAATAGCTTAGGGGCAGGAACAACTTACAATTGGACTAATGATAATACCAATATTGGATTAGGGTCTAATGGAACTGGTGATTTCTCATTTACATTACCAGAAAATAAAACTGGCTCTGCTATTATAGCCAATATCACTGTAACGCCTGAAAATAACGGCTGTTTTGGTCCGTCAGAAACATTTACTATTACACTTAACCCTACTCCGGTTATATCCGATTTGGAAGACATTGAGGTATGCTCTGAAGAATTTATATCAATTCCAGTAAGTACTGATTTAACAGATGTGAACTTTTCTGTTACTTCATCTGACAATAATTTATTTACTGATCCACCAGTTGTGGTTAACGGAAACATTGAATTTACCACTGCTATAAATACTACGGGTGCAGATCTATTCTCAGACCTTACCCTTACAGCAGAAAAAGACAATTGTGAAAATCAGGAAGTATTTCAAGTAGTATTAAAAAACAGACCTGTGGTTTCCTCAGAACCTGATGAAGCCCCACTTTGTGCAGGTGACGTAGTAGCCTCAAGGAATTTTTCACATGAAGTTGGTTCAGGAACATTCAGCTGGGAAATAACTCAAACAGACTTAATAGGTGATGGAACTGCGACATCCGGCTCAGGTGATTTCCCTGGCTTTACCTTAGCAGAAAACAATACAGGATTACCAATAGAAGGTTATGTGAAATATTTAAGCACCAGTAATGGATGTGAAAGTGTTACAGACTCATTTAAAATCACACTTAAACCAACACCTATTACCCAAAATGAAGACATAATATTTTGTGAAGGCGATTTTGTGAATATTGAGTTTTTAAGTAATGTGGATGATACACAATTGTATGAATGGACTATTGATAATTTGACAATCGGAATTAACAATAGTTCCGGCTCTACTGATCAATTTATAACGCCAGCTGGATTTACTGCTGTTAATAATTCAGATACAGATGATAATGTTGCTAATATTTCAGTATTCTCCACTGCCAATGATTGTCAGGGACCAATACAAACATTTGAAGTAAGAGTAAAACCAATTCCAACTTTTACTAATGATAACTTTAATCTAGAGACTTGCAGTAATGAAAACTTTACTTTTATACCTACTTCTAATATCTCAACTACTGAATTTGATTGGACTTTAGTATCAGCAGATGAAAGTGCAATATCTGGTATTGTTGAATCCGGAACCGACACGTTAACTTTAGATTTAATAAATACATCTTCTGAGTATCAGGAAATCATATATGAAATAACTCCTTCTAATCAAGGCTGTGTAGGGGAATCAGAATTACTAACTATTTCATTAGCACCAGAAATAGCCTTTGAAACGATTGAATCTGAATATGTGGTATGTAGCGGAGAGGACTTCACATTGCCGATAACAGTAAAAAATAATCTCAATGACATTAGTTATAGCTGGACAGTTTCTGATAATGATTCAGGCGCAAAAGATAGCACTGCTTCAGTTGTAGGAGGAAACTTGACTAATAGCGTTTCAGGTCAACGAGACACTGTAATTTATACTATTACGCCATTTTTAGATGACAGTAACTGTGCAGGAGAGTCTGAAGAAGTTCGAATAGTAATCAATCCTGATGCTGTAGTTGAAATAGAACCAGTAAATGATATTTGCGAAGGTGAAAATTTAATAGTAGAAGCGTCATTATTAAATGGAGCATCTTCTGGTTCATGGAGTGGCGGAAATGGACAATTCACCTCTTTAACTTCTACTCAAACAACCTACATACCGGATGAAAGTGAATATGGTGAAGAGGTTACTTTAAGATTTACTGCGAATGACCCAGATCAAGGTGGGCCATGCCCAACTTCTTATGATGAGGTTACTTTTGCTATCGACTTATTGCCAACAGTATCTATTTTAGGTGATCCATTCCCTGGAAATCTTTATTGTGTAGAAAATGATAGAATAGAGCTAAATGGTTCTCCAGACGGAGGTGTATTTTCCGGAAGAGGTGTTGAACTTGAAGATGGGCAGTACTACTTCAACCCTGTTTTAGCAACAGTAGGCGGCCCTTATACTATCACATACGAATACATTAATGAAAATAATTGCTCAAATTCAGTTGAAGCAATTGTGGAAGTAACCAATGGCCCTGAATCCGATTTTACATCTATTGCAGATGATAATGATGGCTACTTTTGTTCAAATTCATCATTTAAATTAGAACCTGAAGAAGAAGGCGGTGATTTCAGCGGCCCTGGTATAGAAGTAAGGCAAGGCGAATCATTCTTTAATGCTCAAGCTCCTGATGTAGTTGATTTGGATACAGTTGAAATAACTTACACTATTTTTGAGGATGAAACCAGTTGTGAAGCTTTTACTACCAAAACCTTTATCAGAATTCCTGAACCGGAAATTGATCTTGATTATCAAAACGTATGTGATTTAAATAATACTGTTGATTTAGAAATAATAGGCTTCTATGACACAACAAGAGATAGCTTAGTTTCATTTGAAATTGAATACAATGATGAAGTTGAAACAACAGATGCATCAGGAATTGCTAGGTTAGAATTTGAATCTCCTGGTATAAAAACATTAACTATTACAGCTTTCACTGACTTAGGCTGTCCATTTGAGAGAGAGTTTGACATTGATGTAGGAAATATTCAAGAAGTAGACTTCACTGTAAGCAATTTGAAAACCAGTAGCCCAGGTGAGGATGGAACCCAGTTTATTGATGAAAGCACACTTGATGTTATTGCAAATGATCCAAGTATAAACTCTATCATTTCCTATCATTGGGACTTTGGGGTAGAAGAAATTGAAACGGATACTTCTAGTTCAGAAAACCCTACTTTCAATTATGAAGAAGCTGGTGCTTACGAAGTTACATTGGTTATTGAAACTTCACTTAACTGCTTTGACTCTATATCAAAAGTAATCAATCTTGTACCTGCTATTAATACTTATCCTTATATTGAAACTTTTGATAATTCTTCAGGAGGATGGTATACTGCTGCAAATAATGACATCCCAAGCTCATGGATTCATGACTATCCTAATGGAGCTTTTGAAGGTAAAAATGACAACCCTACCCCAGAGAAAATATGGAAAACTGCTGCCTATCCAGATAGTCTTCCTTCAGGCTATTTAGAAGATGAAAACTCCTACCTTGTAGGCCCAACATTTGACCTTACTTCCTTAGAAAAACCAATGATTGCCTTTGATATGTGGTTAGATGTTCAAAGTGAAAATTTTGAAGGTGCTATATTAGAATATTCAACAAATGGTGAAGATTGGTCAGTTTTTGGTGAGGTAGAAAATGAACTAAATTGGTATAATCTTAATATTTCAATTCCAATTGGTGGAGAAGAATCAAATAGATTTAATTATGCTTGGAATTTTGCAGATGAAAATAGAAACTGGACAAGAGTAGCTCATATCATAAACGATAGCTTAATCAATGATCTTTCTAACGTGACATTTAGAATTAACTTTAAAGGCGATAGATTCAGTGGCAATCCAGATGGAATGGCAGTAGACAATTTCTATGTTGGGGAAAGACAAAAACTCGTACTCTTAGAAAACTTCACTAACCTAAACTCAAACGATTACAGTGCTAAAAGAGGTCAAGTCCAAAATCTAATTGATTCTGAAATAGGGAAAGATATTTTATCCTTAAACTTCCATATTTCCAGTCCTACTCCTGATTCAATTAACTCTAGAAATTCTATTGAATTGGATTCAAGGGCAACTACCTACAGCATAGAGAAAAGTTCTCAATTAATTATAGATGGGGATCAATTTGACAGTGATGTTATAAATTCAGACGGCAGCTTAACGGATGATTTTAAAACTGTTATCACAAGACAATCTTTATTAGAACCAAATAAGTTAATTGAATTAAGAATTGATGAAACTGCTGACGAACATACCATTAGATTTGATGCGATACGCAATGCTAATGAAGCAAAATCTGAAGATTTAGTAGTGTATTTCTTTATCATAGAAAAAACTATTGATAACTCAGATCAATTAAAAAATATTGTTCGAAAAATATTGCCAAATATAAACGGTCTTGATTTAATTAGTTTGGAGGAAGGATTTAATATGTCGTATGAATGGGAAGTTAATTCCATTTATACTAATCATAACTTAGCCATAGCTACTGTAATACAAAACCAAACTTCAAATGAGATTCTGGAGGTTAATCTAACAGATATTAATAACGCTAAATATCCTAAGAACATATTGTCGGTTAAAGAAAATTCAACCCCATTGAATATGGATATATTCCCTAACCCATCCAGGGGAAAAATTAATATTTCATTTTCTAAAAGATTAGATGATAATGTTGAATTAATGGTTTTTGATACTAAAGGAGCCATGGTTAAGCAAATGACCATAAAAGCCGGTTCAAAAACAGAAGAAATAGATTTAAATACTTTTTCTTCTGGCGTTTATCACATCATCACAAAGGATGAAAACGGTAACCTAAACAGAAAGAAAGTCATTATTTTAGATTAATATTGACCTATTAAAAGTTTTAGTTTTTTTTAAAACCATAATTTTAAACAGGCGTTATTTCAAGTAAATAATTTATTTTAACAATAATAGGTGTTAATAAACCCACAGTTTTATTAAAGTATTTTTTTACTTAATTTCGTGAATTATTAAACCATTGTTTCAACAATTAATATAATTAGATTATACATGTCAGATCACGCAAAATTATCATACGCAGGAAAAGATTACGACTTACCGGTTATTGAAGGTAGCGAAAAGGAAATAGCTGTTGATATAAGTAAACTCAGGGCTAATAGTGGACTCATCACTATCGATCCTGGTTTTAAAAATACAGGCTCTACCAAAAGTGCAATAACATTCCTAAATGGTGAGGAAGGAATCTTAAGATACAGAGGATATTCTATTGAAGAACTAGCAGAAAAATCTTCATTTCTGGAAGTTTCTTATTTGTTGATTTATGGTGAATTACCTACAAAATCTCAATTGGAGCATTTCCAAAATGAAATTACTACTCATACGCTGGTTCATGAAGATATCAAAAAAATATTGGATGGATTCCCATCTAATGCCCACCCAATGGGAGTTTTATCTTCATTAGTTTGCTCATTAACCGCATTCTATCCTGAGTCATTAGATCCTAATCGTTCTGCTAGAGAAGTTGATTTAAGTATAATCAGAATATTATCTAAAATGCCAACTTTCGCAGCTTGGGCATTTAAAAATCAAGTGGGGCATCCAGTAAATTATCCGGACAATGAATTGGATTATGGTTCAAACTTCTTGAAAATGATGTTTGCATTGCCTGCTGAAAAATATAAAGCTAATCCTGTTGTTGCAAAAGCATTAGATACTTTATTGATTTTACATGCTGATCATGAGCAAAACTGTTCTACTTCTACTGTAAGAGTGGTAGGAAGCTCTCAAGCAAGTTTATATGCTTCTATTTCTGCAGGTATTAATGCACTTTGGGGGCCTCTTCATGGTGGGGCTAACCAAGCAGTTTTAGAAATGCTAGAGCAGATTCAAAATGCAGGCGGAGATACAGCTAAATTCATTGCTAAAGCGAAAGATAAAAATGATCCTTTCCGATTAATGGGATTTGGTCATAGAGTATATAAAAACTTTGACCCTAGAGCTAAAATCATCAAAAAAGCAGCTGATGATGTATTAGATCAATTAGGTGTGGATGATCCATTGTTAACCATTGCTAAAGAATTAGAAGAAATTGCATTGAAAGATGAGTACTTCGTTGAGAAAAAACTTTATCCTAATGTTGATTTCTATTCTGGTATTATCTACAGAGCAATGGGAATCCCAACTGAAATGTTTACAGTAATGTTTGCATTAGGTCGTTTACCAGGTTGGATTGCTCAGTGGAAAGAAATGAGAGAAAATAATGAGCCAATCGGAAGACCAAGACAGGTTTACACTGGTGAAAACTTAAGATCTTATGTTGATTTGAACAAAAGATAATTATAAATCAAATACAATAAATTTAAAGTCAATCTATGATTATAGGTTGACTTTTTTAATTTTACAGAAGTTTTAAAAACAAAAACATGAGTTTACAAGAAGATTTTAAAAATGCGGCCGAAAGGTCTAAAACAGACATCAAAGAAAGACCCTCAAACGAAGATTTATTAAAGTTATATGCTTTATATAAACAAGGAGAAGAAGGAGATGTGAAAGGTGAAAGACCAGGTGGTTTCGACTTCAAAGCAATTGCAAAATATAATGCTTGGGAAGAATTGAAAGGAAAGCCCTCCGAAGAGGCCATGAAAGAATATATTGACTTGGTTAATAAATTGGCGGACGCTTAATTCAAATAAAATTGCACCTAACTGAAAAAGACATATTTCTAAATAACATAGCGCAAACATCTCCTTTCCCTTTTTTATTGGAGGTAGAAAGCGCTAATGGTATTTATTTGCATACTACGGATGGAAAATCCTATATGGATCTTATTTCAGGTGTGGCAGTTAGTAATTTAGGGCACCAACATCCAAAGGTAGTCGATGCAGTAAAAAAACAGCTAGAGAAACACATGCACATCATGGTTTATGGTGAGTATGTGCAATCTTCTGTTAATAAATTGGCAAAAATCTTAACGGATAATTTACCCCAACATCTCAATAGTGTTTATTTCTGCAATAGCGGGGCTGAATCCATTGAAGGTGCATTAAAATTAGCCAAAAGAGTAACAGGAAGAACAGAAATGCTTTCATTTCGGGGAGCCTACCACGGCAGCACACATGGTGCCTTAAGTATCTCTTCTAATGAAAATAAAAAGTATAGATTTAGACCTCTCCTACCTGATGTTGGATTTTTAAGATTAAATAATTTTGATGATTTAAATTTAATTTCTGAAAGCACAGCTTGTGTGGTAATTGAAAGCATTCAAGGAGATGCAGGTATCAGAATCCCAGAACAGAATTTCCTAGAGGCATTACGCAATAAATGTAATGAAACTGGTGCAATGCTGATTATGGATGAAATCCAATCAGGTATTGGTAGAACGGGTAAACTCTTCGCTTATGAACATTTTGGAGTTGAACCTGATATTTTATGTACTGCAAAGGCTTTAGGCGGTGGGCTTCCATTAGGAGCTTTTATTGCCAATAAAAAACAGATGGATTTGTTTACCAAAAATCCAATGTTAGGTCATATCAACACTTTTGGCGGCAACCCTATGAGTTGTGCCGCAGCTGTTGCAACTCTTGAAGTGATTTTGGAAGGTAATTTTCTTGACGAAGTAGAGCGAAAAGGTGCAAAATTTGAAAAGTTAATCTCTCATCCTGCAATTGTGGAAGTGAGAAGAAAAGGACTGATGTTTGCCTTTGAATTTGAGACAGAAGAAATCGTAAATAAAATAGTGCAAGAGTGTTTAGCCAATGGTGTTATATGTTTTTGGTTCCTTTCTTGTCCCAACAGTTTCAGAATTGCTCCTCCCCTTACTATTACGGATGAAGAAATCGAAAAAGCATGTAAAATCATCAATAATGCGATAGAAAAAGTAGTAAATTAAAAGAGCCTTCTAGGCAATTTAATTTTTAAGCTCCATGGAAGACCAAAGAATTCTTAAAATATTTGATGAGGAAGAATTGGAGCAACTTATTAAAGGCTTTAAGTTAAAATATGCAGATGTTGAATATATAAGTTCAAAACACCAATTAAATTTCAATAGTAAACATCCCCATGTTTCAATTCGACTTCCCTATTGTTTTGATTACAAACAAGATCAACTTATACCTTCAAATTTCCTCATAGTCATTATTCATTCAGGTGAAGCTGCCTTGGCTTATTCAGAAGAAGACCAAATAGTGGAACACAAAATGGTAAAAGCCTATATGGTGCGCCAAAAGCAAGGTAAAAGCCAAATCAAGCACCTTAAAACAAAAGGTAAATCCAAGGCAGGCTCAAGGGTGAGATTAGCTGGAACTGATCATTTTTTTGAACAAATCAATGAAAAAATTACAGAATGGGACAAGTATTTTAACATTGAAAGAATTGCGATTAGTTGTAATAAAACTTTGCAACCTTACTTATTTAATCGTCCAGATGCTGCCCTCCAAAAGGATGATGAGAGAATATTCAAAATCCCAAAACATATACAGGAAGCAAACTTTGAAAATTTAACTCATATACACAACTATCTTATTTCAATGGAGTTAAAATTTGATGATTCTGATAAAGAATTTATCAACGATATAATTTCTGAAATAGATAATGAGTAAAAAAATAAACTGGAAAAAGGAAGCAATTAGTTGGGGAGTAATGATTGCAATCTTCGGAACGCTATACCTCACAGGTTGGCATACTCCTGTAATGGGCAAAATCCAATCGTGGTTTTTGGCTACACACATTTTCACTCCTTCCATTGAAGAAGAAAATAAAACAGCATTCAATTTTGATGGTTTGTTGGTCACTCCAGAAGGAGAAAGAATTGAATATAGCGAACTCAAAGACAAAACAATCTTTATCAATTACTGGGCAACATGGTGCCCTCCTTGTTTAGGCGAAATGCCTCATATTGAAAAGCTTTACCTACAACTAAAAGACAATCCTGATGTGGTCTTTTTAATGGTCTCAAAAGACAACGAATTTAATAAAGCCATCAAATTCAAAGATAAAAAGGAGTATGAACTGCCCATTTTTCAAGAATTGAAAAGCCCTGCTCAGTTGCAATCGCAAATATTACCGACAACTTTTGTGATTAAAAATGGTGAAATCGCCTTTCGTAAAGAAGGGATGAGTAACTTTAACACTGATGATTTCAAAAGCTTCCTAATTGAAAAATAGTTTTGTAATTACTCAGCTTTACATGAAATTTAATCCCTCACCACTTCTCATACAACTACTCCCTTTTGAAGGTGTTTTCACCTTCAAGTTTCTGTGAGATTTCTAGAGAAGTTCAATGCTTAAGTTTGGGTGAAAACACCCAAACGGGGGAGATTTAGCTAAATAAGTTTAAGTTTAGTTGATTTTATAAGCACGAATTTTATTAGGTTTGTCATGGTTTCCTTTCTACAAACAAAGAACAGGACTTGCAAAGATGGAAATATCATTTCTGTTCATTTGCTAGCTGAGTAGTTACTTTAAAAGTTCAGAATTAATTCAACTCCAAATTGGTTTATAGGGGTAAACCCCTTATTTTAGGAAGATTATTTTATCATTCTGTAAATTTATTTATAATGAGTTGGCTAAAGAAAATCGGTTATTTTAGTGCATTTATAATTCCAACTTTAACAATTCTAGGGTTTTATCTGGGCGGAATAGCCAATTTATCTACTTTGATTTTTGTCTATGCTCTCATCCCAGCAATAGATGCCGCAGTTGGTAGAGATCACATTAATGTACCGAAAGAAACAGTAAAATCAGTTGCCAATGACTTCTACTATAGATTTATCACCTATTGCTGGACTTACTTTCAATTGGCTTTCTTAATTTGGGCTGTTTGGGTAGCTTCTACGAATACCTTGACGATCTTTGAATGGATCACATTTACTATTGCCGTTTCGCTTTCTACAGGCGGAATTGGAATCACTGTTGCGCATGAACTAGGTCATAAAAAATCCAAACTTGAGCGTTTTTACAGCAAAGTGCTACTCATGACGGTGAGTTATATGCATTTCTACATTGAGCATAATAAAGGTCATCATGTGCGTGTATCCACACCAGAAGATCCTGCCACGAGTAGAGAAAACGAAAGCTTTTATGCTTTTTGGTGGAGATCGGTAACTCAAGGTTATTTGAGTGCTTGGGAAATTGAAAATAAAAGACTGGAAAGAAAAGCTAAATCAAAATTCTCTTTTCATAATCAAATGATCTGGTTTAGCATCCTACCTTTTATTTTTGCTACTGCTTTAACATTAGGAGTAAGTATAATAATTGGTCAGTTTACATGGATTCCTTTTGCCTTCTTCTTTGCCCAAAGTTTTCTGGCTTTTTCTCTTTTAGAGGCTGTTAACTATGTTGAACATTATGGCTTAAGAAGGAAGAAAATTAATGAAAATAGATATGAAAGAGTGGAGCCTCATCACTCCTGGAATGCCAACCACATGATTAGTAATTTTTTCTTATTCCAATTACAAAGGCACTCCGACCATCATTATAATGCCATAAAACGATATCAGGTATTAGACGACTACGAAAATGCACCTCAACTTCCAGCAGGATACCCCACTATGATTTTGTTAGCCCACCTTCCTCCTTTGTGGTTTAAGGTAATGAACCCGAAACTTCAGAAATGGAATAATCTTAAATCAGCTTAAATTTTAGGAATTTGAATTACTTTTAATTTGAGTAGCTAAAATGGTTACGCACAATGCCATCAATGCTATAAATGAAAATGAGGCTTGCAAATTAAACCAAGCAGCTAAATAGCCAATTAAAGGTGGTCCTAAAAGAAATCCAAAAAATCCCATAGTAGAAACGGCAGCTAGCGCAACACTAGAACTCATAGTTTTAGATTTTCCTGCCAAGCTAAATACCAAAGGTATTACAGAGGAAACCCCGGCTCCTACTATAAAAAACGCAATTAAAGAAATTATTTTACCCGGGAAGATTATTAAAATTAAAAGTCCGGTAAAATTTAGCAATCCACTAAAGAAAACTACCTTTTTTACACCAAATTTAGTAGTGAAATAATCTGCTACAAATCTAGTTCCTGCCATGCTTATCATAAAAAAGGTATAAGCTAAGCCTAGTATTTCTTTGGGGGCATTTACTATTTTTTTGTAATAAACCCCACTCCAATCAAACATAGTGCCCTCGCACATCATGGAACAAAAAGCAATTATGCCCAGTAATAATAAAGATTTATCTGGTATTACGAATATTGGCTTATCCTGATCTGCATCTATATCCGATTTTATCAGAAATTTAAAACTAACAACTGCGGCAATAATACTGGAAGTGAAAATGATGGTATAATGATATTGCAGCAATATCCCTTTCCCAATCATAAAAGCACCTATAATGGCACCAAAAAAGCCAGCTAAGCTCCACATACCATGGAAACTTGCCATTATATTTCTATTGTATTCCTTCTCTAAACTAACTGCTTGGGTATTAATGGCAATATTGACCATATTACCCATCAAGCCAAAAAGAAACAATACTACACCTAATAAATAAATATTTTCCGATAAGGAAATAGCTACTAAAGAAACTAAATACAGAACAATGGAGAGGCGTGTCACCAAAAAACTATTCCATTTTGCCACCAATACACCTGCAATCGGCAGTGAAATAAAGGAACCAATTGGCAACATGAGTAACAAAGTTCCCAATTCGGCTTCTGAAAGAGAAAATTTTTCTTGAATACTAGGAATTCTAGATGCCCAACTTGCAAAGGTTAGGCCATAACAGAAAAAAATTGTGCTAATAGCCCATCTTGCCTTTGTTAAGGGGCGCTTAATTAAAATAGACATTTAAATGATTAACTAAAAAAATTACAGAAACAAGCTAGTTATTTCCTAATAATACCATTTTGACCGACCTCTTCTCAACATTTTTCGTACATCACGTATAAAAGCTAAGGCCAAGTATAGTAAAATTGGAGAGCCAAAGGTTAAAAACGAAGAGTAAATAAAAAATATACGAATATGAGAAGTAGGAATATCCATCATTTCACCCAGTCGGGTGCAGACGCCAAAGGCTTGATTTTCGATGAATTGTTGAACTTTTTTCATAATATCCCTTAAATTTAAACAAATAAGGCAAAAGCCTCGTTCATATTTCGATAAATTAAGAATTCTTTTCTTAAATTTACTAAATACATTGGAATAGTTCCAATATAAATATAATTTCGCATTAACTTCCAAACATAATCAAATAATGAATCAAATGAGACAATTATTTTACGCAGCTGTTCTCTTAGGAACAATGACCTTTTCCGGTTGTGCATTAAACAAGATGATGCAAGCCGCAGAAGAGCAGACTATCGATGTAACTCCAAATCCTCTTGAGCTTCACGGAGAAGAGGTAGCATTTACGGTGGATTTTCAATTACCCTCTAAAATGCTTAAAGACGGAATCACTTATACGGTAAATCCTTATTATGTATATGGCGACAAAGAAATTGCATTAGATGCAGTTGACTTTGTTAAAGCTGATTTCCCTAATAGTGATACAGAACCTGTTAGATCTAGCAAAGAATTTACATTCGACTATGAAGAAGACATGAATGTAAAGGGTGAGTTAGTTATGCAAGGGACTGCAACCATTGAAAAAAATGGAAAGTCTGCTTCTACTGACAGAAAAACTTATGCAACAGGAATTATCTCAACTTCTCAAATGGTTATGCCATCATATCATGCTGCTTATGCTGATCATGGTTATAACAATAAAGAAGAGTTAGTTCCAACTAATGTAAACTTCTACTTCGATCAAGGTAGATCTGTACTTAAATCTTCTGAATTAAGAAGTGACAGAGGACAGAAGTTCAATGCATTTATTGCTGACAAAAACGTAACAAGAACTGTTACTATTACAGGTACTCACTCACCAGAAGGTCCAGAAAGAATCAATAGCAATTTATCTGAAGATAGAGCTAAAGCTATTGAAAAATATTATAACAGACAGATGAAACGTTATGACTATAAAGGCATGGCGGATTCTATTGAATTTATCTTAAAGCCAGTAATTGAAGATTGGACTGACTTCAAAAAAGCATTAGCTGAGTATGATGGTATTACTGACGCTCAAAAAAGCGAGTATACTGATATCGTAAATGGCTCAGGTAGCTTTGAAGAAAAAGAAGATAAATTACAAGAATTATCTACTTACAAAAAAGTATTCAAAGATATCTATCCTGACTTAAGAGCAGCTAAAACTGAAGTACTTACGGTAAAAGAAAAGAAATCAGATGCTGAAATTTCTGTTTTAGCTAAGCAAGTTGCTGCTGAAGATGTTTCTGCTGATACTTTATCATTAGAAGAATTAATGTATGCAGCAAGCATGACGCCTTCTTTAGAAGAAAAAGCAAACCTTCTTAAAGCTGCCACTAAGAAAAATGATGATAGCCCAGTTGCTCATAACAACTATGGTGCTGTTCATTTAGAATTAGCAATGGATGCTGAAGGTAACGAAATGACTTCTTTAGTTGAGCAGGCTGTTACGCAATTTGAAATTTCTAACAAGAAATCTGAAAATGCTGAAGCTTATGCTAACTTAGCTACTGCATATACTATGCAAGGAAACTATGAGAAAGCTTATGACGCAGCTACAAAGGCTAACGAGATGACTTTAAGTAGTGAAAACGAAAGAGGTTTGATGGGCGTTAAAGGTGCTTTAGAAATCATGACAGGCGACTACAGCGAAGCTTCAACTTCTCTTAAAAACACTTCGGATTCTGAAGTAAATATGTTTAACAAAGGTTTAGCTTTAATCCTTCAAGGAGATTATGAGAATGCAGTTTCTACATTAGAAGAAGTTGCTGGAAAAACTTCTGGAAAAGGTGTACATGCAAAATCTCATTACTTAGCTGCAGTTGCAAGCGCAAGATTAGGAAAAGAAGGTGATGTAATCAGTCATTTAGAAAAAGCTGTTGCTGCAGATGCTGATTTAAAATCAAAAGCATTAAATGACCTTGAATTCTCTAATTACGAAGCAAATGAGAATTTCAGAAACGCATTGAAATAATATTCAAAACAATTATATTGAAAAGCATCTGCCAGTTGGCGGATGCTTTTTTTTTGCTCAATTTTAATTTAACTCTTTTAAAACTTTATATTCTTAAGAAAAGTTAATGAACTCTAAGGAATGAGTTGGTAATTGAATGTTGAATAACTATTTTTACCCTTGTAAAATTTTCAAGATAGATGAGAGAAATTCAGTTTAGAGAAGCACTAAATGAAGCAATGTCCGAAGAAATGAGACGTGATGAAAACGTTTTCATTATGGGTGAGGAAGTTGCAGAATATAATGGTGCATATAAAGTAACCCAAGGAATGTTGGATGAATTCGGACCTAAAAGAGTAATAGACACCCCTATTACAGAATTAGGGTTCTCCGGAATCGGTGTTGGTGCTGCAATGAATGGTACCCGACCCATTATAGAATTCATGACTTTCAATTTTTCATTAGTGGCAATTGATCAGATCATTAATTCAGCCGCCAAAATGATGAATATGTCCGGTGGACAGTTTAATGTTCCTATGGTTTTTAGAGGAGCCACTGGTAATGCCGGTCAATTAGCTTCACAACATTCTCAAAACTTTGAAAATTGGTATGCTAATACTCCCGGATTAAAGGTTGTAATTCCTTCTAATCCTTATGATGCTAAAGGTTTATTAAAATCTGCCATCAGAGATGATGATCCCGTTATTTTCATGGAATCAGAATTAATGTATGGAGATAAAGGTGAGGTTCCAGAATCAGAATACCTTGAGCCAATTGGAAAAGCTAAAATCACTAAGGAAGGAAGTGATGCTACATTGGTTTCATTTGGTAAAATGATGAAAGTAGCCCACGCTGCAGCTGAAGAAATGGAAAAAGAAGGTCATTCAATAGAAGTGATCGACTTAAGGACTGTAAGACCAATTGATTATGCTACTATATTCGAATCTGTTAAGAAAACAAACAGATGCGTAGTCGTGGAAGAAGCTTGGCCCCTTGCCTCTATTTCAGGGGATTTAACATTTAATATCCAAAAGACCGTTTTCGACTTTTTGGATGCACCAATTTTAAGAGTGAATAGTTTAGACGTTCCTGTTTCTTATGCCCCTACCCTTTTAGAAGCTGTTTTGCCTAATAAAGAAAGAACAGTTAAAGCATTAAGAAGCGTAATGTATTTAGATTAAAAATCATTTGATCAAAAAAATTGAAAGGCTAATCTTTATAAGGTTAGCCTTTTTTGTTTTATACCAAATTCAAATTTCTATCCATAGTTTTGATGCTGACCACATGGACGATAGTACACCGACCAGGTACTAGATTTTACTCAATTTCTAAATATTCTTACTTTGTCGTATTTGTTGTACATTTATTAAATCCTAAAACCTGTCAGGTTTACCTAAATGAAAGTGATCTAATAAATGCACTTTCATGATTAATTTATAAGTACAAAGCTGACAGGCTTCATATCTATTATGAACCTGACAAAGTAGAATTAATATTAAAATAAATAGCTTATTTTAGTTCATCATGCAACTACTCAAGAATTTCTGAGTCTTTGATATAGATTTAAGAAGATTGGAAAAGAACAGTATATACATTCATCAGGATTTGATAATCAGCTGTAAAAATGGTGATCATAAGGCTTTTAAAGAATTATATCTGCTTTATGCAAAATCAATGTTCAACATTGCCTTCAGGATTCTAAAAAATAGAGATGAGGCTGAAGACACCATTCAGGAAGCATTTATTAAAGCCTATAACAAAATCAACCAGTATAATTTTCAAGCAACATTTGGAGCTTGGCTGAAGAAAATAGTGGTGAATCAAGCCCTGGATTACCTAAGAAAGGAAAATAAATGGATGATGAATGATATCACTGATGAAAATTTAGTAGAAGAACAGGATATAGATTGGGAAGATATTGATTTAAAGGTTGATATAGTGAAAAGGGCAATCCATAATCTTCCTACAGGATTTAGAGCAGTGGCGAGTTTATATTTATTTGAAGGATATGAGCATAAAGAGATTGCAGAAATACTCTCTATTTCGGAAAACACCTCTAAATCTCAATTTCATAGAGCTAAAAAGAAAATTAAAGATCTCATAAAAGAATATGAAGAAGGAAACAGACAGACTGGAGCAGTTTATCAAGGATAATAAAAATGAATTTGATTCAGATTTTAATCCTGAAAAAAGCTGGGGGAAAATAGAATCAGAAATTTCCAAAAAAAGCCCTAGCTATAAAAATGTTTGGATGGTTGCCGCATCTATGATTTTGATTCTTTCTGTGGCATGGTTGGTTTATGACAGGGCACAGTTAACTGATAAAATCAATGAACTAGAAAACCTTTCCGTCAATGATAAGCCTTATTCTGAAGTAGAGTCATTTTATCAACAAAACATAGAGGAAAAAACGCTATTAGTAAATCAAATTTCAAAAGAAAAAAATATCAATATTAATTCTGACTTAAAGTCATTAAATAAAAAATACGAGGAACTAAAAGCTAAAGTAAAAGAACAAGGTGGACATCCGCAATTGGTGAATGCCATGATTCAGAATTTACAAACGCAAATAGAAATCCTTGAACAACAACTGAGCATCTTGCAAGATTTACAGGAATATAGTAAAAACGAAAATCAAAAGAAAAATGAAATATCTATCTAAAATAATTATTGCTGTTTTAATCTTGAACAGCTCCATTTCTTATGCTCAAAATGCGCAATATGAAATCTTGGACAAGTCATTTACTCCTTCGAGTAAAGGTACAGAATTGGAAATATCCAATAATTTCGGAAATATCAACTTGGCGGTATGGGACAAAAACTCAATAGCAGTAAAAATCACATTGGATGTTGAAGGTTATGATGAAAAAGAATCTAGGGAGATTTTAGACAAAATAGATTTGAAAACAAATGAATCTTCAAATGAAATTTCCATAAAAACTAGCTTAAAATCACATAATTCATCTTCATTTCGAAAAAAGTCCTTTAAAATCAATTATGAAATCAATATGCCTGATGGTCATCCACTGTCATTAAGCAATGAGTTTGGTAATATTTTCATGACTGATTACTCTGGAAAAACCGACATAAACCTGGAATATGGCAATCTGACAGCTGGTGGTTTAGGGGAATTGAATTTAAAGCATGAATTTGGTAAAGGCGAAATAGAATCTATTACTAAAGGAGTATTTAATATGGATTATGTAGATGCATTTAGCTTGTCAGAGGCTAATGAATTAGAACTACATGGGGAATTCTCAAAGTTTGATATTGGAAATATTAATACAATCAATTTTGATGTGGAATATGGTAAATTATTAATTGAGTCTGTTTTAAATTACAATGGAAATGCGGAATTCTCAGAATTAGGAATAGGCAAACTATATCAAAATTTTAAATTGGATGCTGAATATGCAAGCGGCACAATTCAGTTGGATCATGTGAGTAAGAATATCAAATCTTTTCAGCTTGACACTGAATTTTCTAAGTCTGAAATTAAAATTGAAAAAGGAGCTAATTTAAGATTTCAAACTAAACATTCCTTTGGAAAGCTTAAAACAGAAGGAAATAATTTTAACTTCAGTAAGAAAATAAAAGATATGTCAGAAGAATCTTATAAGGGTACAATTGGTAATCAACCTAATGAAAATAGCACTGTATTAAAAATCACTACTAGTTATGGTGGTTGCACCATAATAGCGGAATAATAAAAAAGGCTGTCTCTAAAAATTAGAAACAGCCTTTCTTTAATCCTTAATCATATTTTTTATCAGGAGTCCTTTGGCAAAACATTAGTAGTGATTCTAACGCTTCTATCTTCTCCTATATTTGAAACAATTCTTACTACTTTATTCTGTCTTCCCATTTTACCTCTACTGTTAAATTTCACAGTAATTTCTCCTTTTTCACCCGGAGCAATAGCTTCTCCTTTTGGGAAACTAGGCACTGTACAACCACAAGTAGTCTTTACATTTGAAATTATCAAAGGTTGCTTTCCTGTGTTTTCAAACTTAAACACATGTTCTACAACATCACCTTGAGTAATGTCACCAAAATCATGATTCTTCTCTTCAAATGTGATTTCCGGCCCGTTTGTACTTTCTGTACTTTGAGCTATAGCAGTTCCTAAAATAAAAAATGATGCGAAAAATAATATTGCCTTTTTCATAATTGAAATATTTGTTTTAAACGATTAGTAAAGTTACGAAAATTCAAGAAAAATGATACCATAAAGACAGATTAAGAAATTTTGTAACTACTCATCTATCAAATGGACATAAATGATGTTTCCATCTTTACAAGTTCTATTCCCTGTTTATAAAAAGAAAACCAAGAAAAACCTAATACAATTTGTGCTTATAAAATCACTCATACCTAAGCTTATTTAGACTCACTTCCCCGTTTGGGTGTTTTCACTCAAACTTTGTCTTGCCCCCTGAAACCTCACAGAAACTTGAAGGTGAAAACACCTTCAAAAGGGAGTAGTTGTAGTGAAGCATTAAATAAAATATATGTAGCTAAGTAATAAGGGGATTTTCAAAAATTAAGTTTAAAAGTAAACACTAAAAAAATTTCGGATGAAAATTAACCAAAAACAATTCTTCAGTTGCTCTGGTAATAGCCGTATATAGCCAGCGGATATATTCTTTATTGACCATTTCATCTGTTAAATAGCCTTGATCCACAAAAACAGCATTCCACTGTCCACCCTGAGATTTATGACAGGTTAAAGCATAAGCAAACTTAATCTGCAGAGCATTTAAATAGGGATCCTTTTTAATTGCTGCTTTACGTTCCGCTTTCGTTTCCAAATCCATATAATCCTCAGCTACCTGATGATACAATTCCCGATATTCCTCAGTATTTAAAGAAGGGCCATTGGAATGCAAAGTATCGAGAATCACTTTTACTTGTAAGTTTGGATGATTTTCATAATCTGTAAGCCTAATTTCCAAATCTGCAAAACGAAGTCCATACATTTCTTCAAAATTGATGACTTTCACCACCTCCATGAAATCACCATTGGCTAAAAATCCTCCAGGAGTATCTTCCGTTTGATATACATAATTATTTTTAACAATCATCAGGAAGTCGCCAGCCTCCAGTTCACCTTCCATAAAATGGATTTGTCTTCTGATATATTCATTATATTGAACAGCCATCTTATTTGACCTACAAATAATTGCGGTATTTTCAATCCCGTACTTGTCATAAGCATATCTCAAACCATCTTCCAGCCTCTCACCTGTCATCCTGAAGATATCTTTGTAGGAATTGGTATTAAAATGTATCCTAAAATCTTTTTTGGATAATTCACTTCTTAACACTGTTGCATTAAAGAGAATTCCGGAATCTTGTGCCTGTCGCATCACCTCCGTTAAAACGGTCTCAATAACTTCAGATCGGTAATTGCTTTTTAGAAAATTAGTATCTAATCCAGCGCTATTTAATTTTCCAACCGGGGGAAGCTGGGCATCATCTCCAATGAATAAAATTTTATTCCCCTCGTTTTGAAAAACATAATTGACGATATCATCCAGTAAACTACTATTCCCAAAACCCTTTTCATCCGATAACATACTGGCTTCATCAATAATGAAGAGGGTCTTTTGATGATAATTTTTCTGAAGGGAGAAATTAGGTTCGCCACTGCCAGCCTCTGAAGTCTGTCGGTAAATTTTCTTATGAATAGTAAGTGCAAGTCTTTTCGAATAATTACTCATCACCTTGGCAGCCCTGCCTGTTGGCGCCATCAAAACATATTTGTAATTAAATAATGGTAAAAACTTTACCAGAGCACTCACTATAGTGGTCTTACCAGTACCGGCATAACCTTTTAACAACAAAATAGGTCTATCAGCATCTTCAAGTTCAAAAAAGGGGTCTAATGACTTAAAGAATTGATTTTGACCAGGCGTAGGATCAAATGGAAATTTTGACCTTATGATGCTTGAAGCACTAGGCATTCATTTTATGATTGATATCCTGCGGAGTTATAACTGCCATAGTAGTAGTAGCCTTTGCAATTAAATTACGCTTTTTGCCATCAACTGCCCAAATCTCTGCTTCACAAAAATTTAATTTCCTGCCCTTTTTGATTACATAGCCAATGGCATGTAGCTTATCACCCATCCCTGCTTTAAAATAAGATACTTTAATTTCAGCTGTTACCACATGACAATCCATTGGAACAGTGGTATAAGCCGCAAAGCCAGCCACTATATCAGCTATGGTAGCCGTAACCCCGCCATGTACCAAACCCTTTTGTTGTTTATGTATAGTTTGTATATCGAGCCAACCTTCAGTCTTGCCCTCTTCAATTACAGACAGGTCGAATCCAATATATTTCATGAACTCTTGACGCTCTAAAAATTTTTCTACCCTTAACTTAAAATCCTTTGTTGCTGTTTTTTCTTGCATTTTGTGTAAATTCAAATAATTCACAAATATAAGCATATTGATGACTGCAAAAGCAAAGGAATGTGTCAATCAAAAATTTGGTGGAAAAGTTAGAGTAAGAGTTGGGGGAATTTTAATAGAAAATAGTAAAATCTTACTTTTGAAACATGAAGGTGTAGGCAAAAAAGAATTTCTATGGTCTCCACCAGGTGGTGGAATGGAATTTGGCGGAGATGCTGAAACAAATTTAAAAAGAGAATTTGTTGAAGAAACCGGATTAGAAATTGAAGTTCATGAACTCTTATTTGTAAATGAATTCATGAATGACAATATACATGCAATTGAATTGTTTTTTAAGGTAGAAAAAACCGGAGGAATTCTTAAATTGGGAAATGATCCGGAAATGGGAAATCAACAAATTTTAAGCGATTTAGCATTTTTTGATGAATATAAATTAATAAACATAGAAAAGGACTACTTGCACAACATGTTTATTGGAATAAATAAACCTCAAGAAGTTTTAAATCTTAAAGGATATTTTAAATTTGTGAATAATTCCATAAAATAGCATTTTAAAATAATTTCTAATTTGAGAAAAAAATAAAAAGATGAGTAAAACAAAGATTTTATCAATAGTTTTCTTCGTTGTAGCGATCGTAATAGGTTACTTTTTTGTAGACAGTATTGCCTATGATATCCAACAAGAAAAAATGATCAAGCGAGAAGAAGCACGTGTGATTAAAAAATTAAAGCAAATCCGATCTGGTATGATTGCTTATCAAAGAGTAAATGGACAGTATACAAGTGACTGGGACAAATTGATTAACTTTATTGATACAGGTGATTTTTATTTGACGGAAAGATCTGAACAAATTATACAGCGTGAATATGGTGGCGATAGTGTTGTAATCAATATTGACACGCTAGGTACTATTCCTGTTTATGATTCACTTTATGCAGATATTCCAAATTTCGACTTGAAAAAGTTACCCTACAAACCGGGAACGGAAAAGAAATTTGAAATTTTTGCTGACAAAATCATTAAAGGATCGGTTAAAGTAGATGTTTTTGAGGTTAAAGATCCTGACCCAATCAATCCTAAAAGACAAAAGGATAATAACGAAAAAGCATTAAGAGTAGGTTCTAGATCAGAAGTTACAACATCAGGAAACTGGGAATAATATTTTGGATATAACACAAGAAAAAGTTTTCAAACCGATTAAGAAGGTAAAGGATGATAAATTCTCTATCGATAAAATTGAACAATACTGTTTAATTTTAGAGATTGGAGATAGGGACCTTCAAGTGTCTATTATTGACATTAAGTCAAATAGGGTCTTAATCCTTGAAGACTATAGTTTAAATAAAACTTCAGATGAGCATCAAAAAGTGCAAGTATTAAAAGCACTTTTTGATGAACATCATTTATTAATGGTAGGATTTTGGAAAGAAGTTGTCCTGTGTTTTAAAACACCAAAATACTGCCTGGCCCCTCTTTCTTATTTTTCAAAAGATAATGCCAGGGCAATTCTGAAAATGAACTGTGAGGTGGATAAATCTGATTCTGTTGGTTACTATAAAGTAAACAGTAACGATTCAGTTAATATTTTCACCTATCAAAAAGAGGTGCTTAAATTTATTCGTTCAATTTATGTGAACAGCAAAATTAAAGTAACCCACCAAAGTGGCATGCTGGTGAATGCTGTATTATATAATCCTCCATTCGCCAATGAAAATGAGCTATCCTTATATATTGATAGGTTTTACCTTCATGCGGCAGTTACTAATAATGGTAAATTATTATATTTCAACTCCTTCAAAATTCAAAAATTTGAAGAATATACTCGTTACATCAATTTGATTTGCAATGAGTTTAAAATTTTAAAGAAAGAAGGGAATATTAAGCTATGGGGTTACATCAAAAAAGACTCCTCACATTTTAAAGCCTTGAAAAAAGACTTCCCAACTTTGGAAATTGGTAATAGAACTAAAAAATTAAATTTCGGATTTAAATTTGATGAAATTGCCGAACATCAGTATTTTGATGTGTTTGGTAATTATTTCAACATATAACTATGCCTAAAAGAATCGCGATTTTCCCTGGATCATTTGATCCTTTTACTAGAGGACATTATGATATAGTGCAAAGAGGATTGAAAATCTTTGATGAAATTGTGATTGCAATAGGTTATAATTCAAAAAAGCAAAATCGATATTTTGATATTGATTTGATGGTCAATAAGCTTGAGGAAACTTTTAAAAATGAGCCTCAGGTATCTATTATCGTTTATAACAAATTGACCTCTAATTTGGCTAAAGACCTCGGGGCTGGATTTTTGCTAAGAGGTTTAAGAAACACTACTGATTTCGAATATGAAAACAGTATTGCTCAAGTCAACAAATATTTAAATGAAGGACTTGAATCTGTCTTTCTTATCACATCTCCTGAATTTGCTGCTATCAGCTCCACGATAATTCGTGAAGTACATAAATTTCGCGGCAATGTGGATGAATTCCTTCCTTATAAAATTGAAGAATAAAACCCTTATTACTATTCTTTCAAAACATCATAATCAAGTCTTCACAAAAACTTATTCATTCTTAAAAATTATTTCATACTAAGTTCATACAACTTATTTAAAAATACGTTAGATTTCGCCATATAAAATCAAATAATAAAATGGCACTTAATGATGCATTGGATTTCGCTCAGTTTGAGGAATACGATGACAAGGACTACGATGAACTCGAAGATGATTTTTTTGATGACGACACAGATGACATCAAATTAAATGATGACGAGGAAGATGATACTTGGCGATTTAAAATCGATGATAATTTAGAAGATGAGGTTGAAAGAGATGGTGATTTCGATTTTGATGATGATGATCTTAGAAAAGATTTAGACGACTTTTAAAACAAATGGGGGTGTAATTTAATTACCACCCATTTTTATTGAGCTATTTATAACTTCTTTTCTCCCGGCTGTGGTGTTTTCACCACAGCTTTCCGTACTACTGTCATAAAGATCACATCGCTTTTAGGTGAAAACACCTAAAAGTAGGAACGCGAAAATTCAGCTTACTTAGCTGGAAAAACCTCCAAAGCCATTCTTTGAGCTTCAGCAAAAGCTTCCTGATTAATCCCCAATTCAATATTGTTTTTATTGAAATAAGCCACCATATCTTCAGTCACCATATTTCCAACCAAATCATCCTCTGCCATTGGGCAACCACCAAAACCTTTAATAGCCCCATCAAATCTTCTACAGCCTGATGAATAAGCTGCCTCTACCTTTTCCCAAATAGAAGCAGGATGGCTATGTAAGTGTGCTCCAAATTCTATATGTGGATATTGAGGAATTAATTGCTCGAAAATCCATGAGATATTTTTCGGATTGGATACTCCTATTGTATCCGACAAGGAAATCACTTTTACATCAATCTTATTTAATTTCTCTACAAATTCTTGTACAAAGCCTGCATCATACGGGTCACCATAAGGATTTCCAAAGCCCATAGAAAGGTAAACCACCAAAGTTTTTCCATGTGCAACCGAAAGCCCTTGAATTTCGGATAAATCTTCCATGGCAGTGGAAATAGAACGCTTTGTATTGCGCTGTTGAAAAGTTTCAGACAAGGAAAGGGGATATCCTAAATAAGAAATCTGTTCGAACTTCACTGCATCAGAGGCTCCTCTTTGATTGGCTATTATGGCTAACAGCTTAGAACTAGAATTTTGCCAGTCAATTTTATCAAAAACTTCGGCACTATCTCTCATTTGTGGAATCGCTTTGGGCGAAACAAAACTTCCTGCGTCAATTGTATCAAAACCTACCTTCAATAATTGGTTTAAATAATTTATTTTTTGTTCGGTAGGTATAAAATCATGCAAGCCTTGCATGGCATCCCGTGGGCATTCTATAAGCTTAATGTTTTGATTATTCGTTTCCATAATCCAAAGCTAAGCATTAGGACTTTTAGCTAAAAGAAATATTTGTTGTGATTGAATTTCAATAAAAGAGAAAACATAAGTATAATAGCAGTTTATTAATTGCATCTTATTAAATTTCAGCTTCGTTTTAAATAATAACAGTGGGAGTTATCATCAAACAAAGTGCTTATGCCTCTATCATCAACTACTTAGGAGTTGCAATAGGTGCTGTGAATATGATATTTCTTTTCCCCGAATTCTTAAGCAAACAAGAATTGGGACTGACCAAAGCTGTTATTTCAATGGCTATAATTTTATCACCTTTTGCTCAAGTCGGGCTTGCAAGGAGTACCCTAAGATATTTCCCTAGATTTAATAAAGGTCCCAATTCATCCGGAAGATTTTTTGCTTTCGTATTGATTTCTGCTTTTTTTACTATTTCCATATTCATCCTTCTTTTTCAATTAATTGACCAATGGGTTTTTGGATTTTTTGAAAAGAATGCGCCAGAATTAATCCATCAATATTGGTTAATCATCATTTTGGCTGCAATTATGGTTTATATCACCATATTTGAGGCTTATTATAAAGCACAGCTCAATGTGGTTGTCCCCACATTTATGCGGGAATTTTTACTCAGGATTTTAAGCAGTTTAATGGCTTTAATCTACTTTCTTGATATTATATCCTTTGAATGGTTTTTAAAGCTAACGGTTGCTTCTTATGGATTTAGTCTATCATTACTGGTTTTAATCTTATTATTCAAAGGACAACTCCTTTTCAATTTTTCAATTTTCCATTTAAAAAAATCCTTTATTAAAGAAATGCTGCAATACATGCTTTTCATCATGGCAGGTGCTGTGGGCTCCGTTATTGTTTTGCAGATTGACCAGCTAATGGTAACTGGCTTTTTGGGCACAGCAGAAAATGCTATTTATGTTATTGCCTTTTTTATGGGAACTGTAATCGAAATCCCAAGAAGAAGCATTTCCCAAATGTCAGATGCCGTTATTGCCAATGCCTTCGAAAATGAAAGAATTGATGAAATTAAAAAAATCTATAAGCAAAGCAGCATCAATCAATTGATTCTGGGGAGCTTTGTCTTTATTTTAGTAGTAATCAACTTGGATAATATTTATGCCATTATGCCCAAAGGAGATGAATATTCCAGTGGAAAATGGATCGTAGTTTTAATAGGATTAAGCAAATTAGTCAATATGGGCTTTGGGGTTAATTCAGAAATAATAGTTTCATCAAAACACTATAAAAGCAATATCACTTTTGTATTGATTTTAGCGGCTTTAACAATTGGGCTTAATGTAATACTAATTCCAGAATATGGCTTAATAGGTGCGGCTTTAGCCACTTTGACATCAATCTTTTTATTCAACCTAGTAAAAATGATATACCTCTATTACAAATTACAATTTCAACCTTTTTCCATTCATACTTTAAGTACCCTTTTTCTTTCCGGATTATGCTTTTTTATATTAAGTATTGTCCCTCAATTCTCCAATCCCATTTTAAATGGAGCATATTTAACAATTTTAACTTTTGTGATTTTCGGACTATTGATGTTATTCTTCAAACCATCAAAAGAAATCACCAAGATAATTCAACCGATTAGAGACAAACTTAACCTCTAAAAAAATTCATTATATTTTCCGCCACAAATTCTATTTCTTCTTCAGAATGATTTGGATGAATAGGCAGAGATAATACTGTATTGGAAGCCAAAGTGGCATTTGAAAATTTTTCATCCGATTCAAACACTTCCATATCTGAAAGTGCAGTTGGATAATGAATATCTGTTTCAATACTATTTTCTAACAAAAACTTCTGAAGTTCATCCCTCCTATCCGTTTTTATTACAAACTGATGAAAAACATGACCATCTGTTTTATGGGGTAAAACACATTCAGTGTCAGCCAAAGCATTAAAATAAATATCCGCTAGCTTTTGTCTTTTCTCATTATCAGAATGAAGGAAAGGGAGATTAGCACATAAAACAGCAGCTTGAATTTCATCCATCCTGCTATTTCTCCCTAATTGGAGGTGCTTATTTCTTGTTTGCTGACCGTGATTTGCCCAAAGCTTACATTTTTCTGCCAATATCCCATCATTTGTAGCAATTGCTCCAGCATCACCCAAAGCAGCTAAATTTTTAGTGGGATAAAAGCTAAAAGCTGCAACATCCCCAATTGTACCCGCCCGTTTTCCATTTAAAGTTGCCCCATGAGCTTGTGCACAATCTTCAATTAAAACAATATTATTCTCTTTACAAATAGCGTTGATCTTCTCTATTTCTGGATGAAGCAAACCGAATAAATGAGGGAGTATAACTGCTTTGGTTTTAGCATTAATTCTACTTTCTAAATCAGTTAATTTGATTCCAAAATGATTTAATTCTATATCGCAAAATACAACCTTAGCTCCAAGCAGTTGGATTACTGAAGCATCCGAAAACCAACTAAAAGCACTGGTAATGACTTCATCACCCTTTTGAAGAACGCAGCTTCTTAGAATTATCTCCAAAGCATCTGTGCAATTTGCAGTTGGTATGCTATGCTTAAGCTTTAGGTATTTGGAAAACTCCTTTTTGAAGTTTTCTAGATAAGCCCCGTTCATAAAAACGCCCTTTTTAAAAACATCTTCCATCACAATTTTAATCTCGTGTCGGATAGGTGTTAGTCTTAAAAAAGGCACTGATTTAAATTGCATATCGAAACTTAATATTGTGAGTTAGGTACAAATATATAATGATTTTTATTTGCAATAACAGCAACGCTTTTCCAACTTTAAATTTGGTTTTGAAGTGATAGAGCAATAAAAATTATTAAATTGAATTTATATCATTAATACTTCAAAGATTGAAATTTTTATTTAAAAATAAGGCATAAATGAAGAAAGTAGCAATAATGACCTCTGGTGGTGACGCACCTGGTATGAATGCTTGTGTTAGAGCAGCTGTTAGAGGCGCAATATACCATGGAATTGAAATTTACGGTATATATAGGGGTTATGATGGGATGATAGAAGGAGATATAGTGAAAATGAATTCTCATTCTGTAAGTAATATCATTCAAAAAGGAGGTACTATTCTAAAATCTGCCAGAAGTGAAGAATTTAAAACTAAAGAAGGCAGAAAAAAAGCATATAATGAACTTCAAAAGCTGGATATAGAAGGTTTAATCACTATTGGCGGGGATGGGACTTTCACTGGCGCCAAGATTTTCTATGATGAATATGGAATTCCAACTGTGGGTGCTCCAGGTACCATCGACAATGATTTATACGGTACGGATTATACCATTGGGTTTGATACTGCAGTAAATACAGCATTGGGTGCAATAGACAAAATTAGAGATACAGCGGATTCTCATAATAGATTATTTTTTATTGAAGTTATGGGTAGAGATTCTGGCTATATAGCAATTCGTTCAGGTATTGGCGGAGGCGCTGAATTAGTAATGGTTCCTGAGACCTCCACAAGCATCAAGGAAGTAATAAGTACTTTGCAAGAAGGTTGGGCTCGCCACAAGACCTCATCCATTGTAGTGGTGGCTGAAGGCGATGAGGAAGGCAATGCTATGGAGATTGCAGAAAAGGTTAAAAAGCATATTAGTCAGAAAGATATTAAAGTCTCGATTTTAGGACATATACAACGCGGTGGATCTCCAAGCGCACAAGATCGAATCTTGGCAAGCAGACTGGGATTGGGGGCTTTAGAAGGATTGATGAAAGGCGAAAAGAATGTAATGGCAGGTATAATCAATGACAAATTGGTTTATACTTCTTTTGAAGACAGTATCACCAAAAACAAGCCCTTAAATCAGGAATTAATTCACATGGTTAAAGTGTTAAGCGTCTAATCAAATTGAATCAGAACTTAAAATTAGGTTACTCGATAATCAATTTAGAGTATTATGACCGAACACATCATACATTTAAATAAAGCTGTTAAAATATTGAAATCCATAAATTGGGGAGTAAAATGGAATTAAAGACTACAATAGAAATAAAGCCAACAGAAGAAAAAATCCATCCGCATGATAGGATTACTTCCATTGGCAGTTGCTTTGCTGACCATATTGGCAGTCGTTTTGAGGAAATGAAAATGGATATTTTAAGCAATCCTTTTGGGATAATTTACAATCCAATTTCTCAAATGCGATTGATTAAGGCTGCATTAAATGAAGAGGATCTAAATGAAGAACATATTATTGAAAATAGGGATATTTACAATCATTTAGATGCGCACTCATTATTTGGCAAGAAAAACCTTATAGAATTAAAAGAAGGAATAAGAGAAGCCTCTTCCAGATTAAAAGAATATCTAGAGAGCTCAAAAGTACTGATTCTTACTTTTGGTACCGCTTGGGTTTATCGTTATGAAAAGACCCAGGAAATTATAGCCAACTGCCACAAGCTTCCATCACAAAATTTCAATAAGGAATTATTGGAATTAGATGATATTATAAGAGAGGTCACTTCTACCCTCCAATTTCTTAAAGAAAAAAATCCCGAGCTTAGAATAATTTTAACAGTAAGCCCTGTACGTCATATAAAGGACGGAATTCCTGAAAATATGCTGAGCAAATCCATATTAAGACTGGCTACTAATAAAATAAAAAAAGCGATTGAAAAGACTTATTATTTCCCTGCATTCGAATTAATGATGGATGACTTAAGGGATTATCGTTTTTATGCCGAGGATATGATTCATCCTAACAATATGGCAAGAAATTTCATTTGGCAACGATTTAGGGAAACCTATTTTTCCGAGCCTTTATTTGCCTATTGCGATAAATGGCAATCCATCAAAAATGACTTAAACCACAGGGTGATGAATCCAGGTTCAGAGGAACATGTCCAATTCCTTGAAGCTTTACAGAAAAAGCTAAACCGATTTTCGGTAATGGGCAATGTGGAAGAGGAAATGAAACATGTCGAAAAAGAATTAGAAAATGCCAAAAGCCAATAAACTCATTCGTGAAAGCAGCCCTTATTTGCTACAACATGCATATAATCCTGTTGAATGGCAGGCTTGGGGTGAAGAAGCTTTAAATCAAGCCAAAACTGAAGACAAACCTATTTTATTAAGCATTGGCTATGCAGCTTGTCATTGGTGCCATGTAATGGAACATGAAAGCTTTGAAGATGAGCAAGTAGCCAAAGTGATGAATGAGAATTATGTCTGTATCAAACTTGATCGTGAAGAGAGACCTGACATAGATCAAATTTACATGGATGCCATTCAAACCATGGGCTTACACGGAGGCTGGCCATTAAATGTGTTTTTGATGCCGAACCAAAAACCTTTTTACGGAGGCACTTACTTCCCAAAGGTTAAATGGCTGGAAATATTGGATAAAGTTGCCATGGCTTTTCAGAACAGCCGAGATAAGCTCGAAGAATCTGCAGATCAATTTGCCCAAGCGCTAAATGCCACAGATGCAGAGAAATTAAGTTTAGGTGCACTGAAAGGCGAAAGTTTCGACTCCAAAATTTTATCTGAAGCCTATCAAAAATTGAGCTCAACCTTGGATTGGGATAATGGCGGCACTTTGGGCGCACCCAAATTCCCTATGCCGGTAATATGGCAATTCTTGATGAAATATGCGGCTCACAGCAATAATCCGGAAGCTAAAAAAGCATTGGAATTCACTTTAACTTCCATGGCTGATGGTGGGATTTACGACCAAATCGGTGGTGGATTTGCTCGTTATTCCGTAGATGCAGAATGGTTTGCCCCACATTTTGAGAAAATGCTTTATGATAATGGGCAATTGATCAGTCTTTTTGCTGATGCTTATAGATTCACTAAAAATCCTTATTTTAAGGAAATATTTGAAGACAGCATACGATTTAGCGTAAGGGAAATCATGGATTCTTACTGTAGATTTTACTCAGCCTTAGATGCCGATTCTGAAGGTGAAGAAGGGAGATTCTACACTTGGACTTATAAAGAGATACAGCAAATTATAGGAGATGAAGCTGAACCAGTTTTAAAATTCTATAATGTAAGCGAAAAGGGAAACTGGGAAAATGGAAGGAATATTTTATTTCGCCACAGCACTATTGAGGATTTCTGTAAAGCCGAAAAGTTAGATTCCGAGAAATTTAAGGAACAACTACAGTCTGCTAAAGATCAGCTCTTGAAAGCCAGAGAAGAGCGGGTGAGACCAGCTATGGATGATAAAATACTTACAGGCTGGAATGCTTTGCAAATGAAAGGAATCTGTGATGCCTATAAAGCACATCAGGATGAAAAATATAAAGCCATAGCATTAGATAATTTCGTCTTCCTAAGTGAGTTTGTTTGGGATGGAAATCAATTATTCCGAAGCTTTAAAAATGATCAAGCAAAAATTAAGGGCTATCTTGAAGATTATGCCTTAACAATTCAAGCTTCCTTAGCTTTATTTGAAATTACAGCAGATCCTAAAGCCTTAGATATTGCACAAACTTTGGCAAATTATACTATCCAAAATTTCTATGACGAAAAGGAAAAACTCTTTTTCTATACTGACAAATCCAGTGAAGAGCTTATAGCTAGAAAAAAAGAGATATTTGATAATGTAATCCCATCTTCCAATTCAGTGATGATTGAAAACTTGCATTGGTTGGGGATTTTAAAGGGTAATTCAAGTTTTACTGAGATTTCAGAAGAAATGCTGAAGCAAATTCAGCATTTATTAGCTAGAGAGCCTAAGTTTCTTGCGAATTATGCTTCAGCTTATGCTTTGAAAGCTTATCGATCTTATGATATTGTGATTGTTGGTAAAGATGCCAAGAAATTTCAAAAGGAATTATGGGCTAATTACCATCCTAACGTTTTCATAATGGCTCTTGAAGAAGAAAAAGAGGATCAGTTGGTATGGAAAGGAAAAGAGATTATCAATACCAAAACCACTATTTATGTTTGCGAGAATAATGCTTGCCAACAGCCTGTTTATACAGTTGAAGATGCTTTAGCCCAGTTGACAAAATGAGCCAACTCAGCTTGAATACTATTGAGGAAGAAAGTTTAAGGAAAACCTATTTCGTGCAGGTTTTATTGCCTGTACCTATTCCTAAAACTTTCACTTATCGTGTTCCTCAGAAGTATGAGGAGCATATTCAAGTAGGTATTCGAGCAATAGTTCCTTTTGGTAAAAAGAAGATCATAACGGGTGTGATTAGTGCCATTCATCAAGAAGCACCAAAAGAATACGAAGCTAAGTATTTATTGGAATTACTAGATGAATACCCAGTTGTCAGCAGACAACAATTTCAGCTTTTTGAGTGGATGGCGCAATATTATATGGCTACTGAGGGTGAAGTACTTAATGTAGGTTTGCCATCAGGTTTAAAATTAAGTAGCGAATCGAAAATACAGCTTAATCCAGCATTTCAATTAGAGCAATCACCCTATATTTTTAGCCAAATTGAAGAGGTGGTTATAAATCTTCTGAAAAAAGAAGGGCTTCTCTCCTATCAGCAATTTGCAGAAATTACCAATGCCAAACAGACCAGCGTTTTAATAAAAGATTTGCTCAAAAAGCAAGTCATCATGCTTATCGAACAAGTTCAAGAGCGCTACAAACCCAAAACAGAGAAAAGATTAAGGCTACAAAAAGATTGGCTAGATAAAGCACAGCTGAATGAGTTGATGCAAAGGCTTGACAAAAAGCCCAAACAGTTGGATGTACTCTTAAAGTATTTGCATGATGTCCCGGTATTTAAGGATCCAAGCAAAAATGAAATAGGTATTGCTAAAAGCATATTTAAAGAAGAGCAATTTTCCACTTCTTCTATCAATACATTAATTAAAAATAAAATATTTGAGGAATATGAAGTCATTACTTCACGTTTGGATTACCTCAACAGGCAGGAAAATCTTGATCATGAAATTACGCTAAGTCCTGCTCAGGAAACATGTAGAGATGAAATCAATGCAATTTTTGCAGAAAAAGATGTAGCCCTTTTACATGGAGTTACAGGAAGTGGTAAAACGGAGATTTATCTTTCCCTCATTCGAGAAGTAATTGACAGTGGTTCTCAGGCATTATTTCTATTACCTGAAATTGCCATTACTACTCAAATGATTCAGCGAGTGCGCAAAATATTTGGTGATCAAGTTGGCATTTACCATTCCAAATTTTCAGATGCTGAAAGAGTGGAAGTTTGGCAAGGAGTAGCGGAAGGCACTATCAATTTTGTAATAGGCGTTCGTTCTTCTGTTTTATTGCCTTTTAATAATCTTTCGCTTATAGTAGTGGATGAGGAACACGAAAGCAGTTATAAGCAATTTGAACCTGCACCACGCTATAATGCAAGAGATACGGCTGTGGTTTTGGCTAATATCCATAAAGCTAAATTGATTTTAGGATCTGCAACTCCTTCCTATGAAAGTTATTATAATGCCAAAACCGGCAAATACGGTCTAAGCGTTTTAACGGAAAGGTACGGAGAAGGCACTATGCCTGAAATCGAAGTGATTGATATGCGTAGGCAAAAAGCCAAGAAGCTGGTGAAAGATGATTTCAGCCACAGTTTGCTAGCAGCGCTTGAATCTGAAATAAATAAAGGCAACCAAGCCATTATTTTCCAGAATAGAAGAGGTTACGCCCCTTACCTACAATGTGAGACTTGCGGCTGGATTTCAGAGTGCGAGAACTGCTCAGTCAGCCTTACCTACCACATGCATCAGCATGAGTTGAAATGTCATTATTGCGGATACAGACAAAAAAGTCCTAGCGCATGCTTGAGTTGTGAATCTACTGCCTTGGTAATGAAAGGTTTTGGAACAGAGAAAATAGAAGATGATTTAAAGCTTCATTTTCCTGATGTTAAAATCCAACGGATGGATAGGGATACAACCCGAAAGAAATATTCTTACCAGCAGATAATTGAATCTTTTGAAAGTGGTGAAACCCAGATTTTGATTGGTACTCAGATGGTGACCAAAGGCTTGGATTTTGAAAATGTTAGTCTAGTGGGCATAGTAGATGCTGATAGAATGATGTATTACCCTGATTTCAGGGCGCATGAACGTGCTTTCCAAATGATGCTTCAGGTGAGCGGAAGAGCCGGTAGAAGCCATAAAAAAGGCAAGGTGTGGATTCAGAGTTTTCAGGAGAATCATCCGCTATTCAGCTATCTCTTAAAATATGATTATGAAGGGTTTTATGAGTTGCAACTCAAAGAACGGCATTCTTTTTTTTATCCTCCATTTTGCCGCTTAATTAGAGTAGTTTTAAAAGGTGCACAAGCCGATGGGGTAAGAAATGGTGCAAGATTATTACATCAATCTCTCCTAAGCCAATTAGGTAATCAAAGAGTATTAGCTCCACATGAACCTATGATAGCCAAAATCCGCAATATTTACCACATGGAACTCTGGATAAAACTGGAAAAGGGATATCCATTGGAAAGCACCAAAAATCAGATCAAAGAGTCAGTAAGTAAACTACAAGAAAACAGTCAGTTTAGAAAGTTGAGGGTTGTTTTTGATGTTGATCCTCAATAAGGTTTCTTTAGTTGCTTAAGGAAGGTTCAGAATCTATGCGTCAGACGGTTCTAACCGTCAGACACTGGACAAGCGGTCTGCGTTCACACGGTCTGACGGGTTCTCGGATTTTCTTTTAAGATTGGTGAAGTTTCACTAAAGCAATTCACTTTAATCAATGCTCTTGTCCCGTCTGACCGTTTTGGAGCCCAGGATAAGAACCTTTGATGGCTATCCTTGCTATAAGCGTCAGACGGTTCTAACCGTCAGACACTGGGTAAACGGTTGGAACCGTCAGACACTGGGCAAGCAGGCTGTGGTCACACGGTCTGACGGGTTCTCGGATTTTCTTTTAAGAATGTTGAAGTTTCTTAAAGCAATACTCTTTATTCAATGCTCTAATCCCGTCTGACCGTTTTGGAGCCCAGGATAAGAACCTTTGATGGCTATCCTTGCTATAAGCGTCAGACGGTTCTAACCGTCAGACACTGGGTAAACGGTTGCAACCGTCAGACACTGGGCAAGTGGTCTGTGTTCACACGGTCTGACGGGTTCTAAAATGTTCTTTTAAGATTGGTAAAGTTTCTTAAAGCAATTCACTTTAATCAATGCTCTTGTCCCGTCTGACCGTTTTGTAGGCTAGGATGAGAATCTTTGGTGGCTATCCTTATTATAAGCGTCAGACAGTTCTAACCGTCAGACACTGGGTAAACGGTTGCAACCGTCAGACACTGGGCAAGCAGGCTGTGGTCACACGGTCTGACGGGTTCTCGGATTTTCTTTTAGATTGGTGAAGTTTCACTAAAGCAATTCACTTTAATCAATGCTCTTGTCCCGTCTGACCGTTTTGTAGGCTAGGATGAGAATCTTTGGTGGCTATCCTTATTATAAGCGTCAGACGGTTCTAACCGTCAGACACTGGGTAAACGGTTGCAACCGTCAGACACTGGGCAAGTGGTCTGTGTTCACACGGTCTGACGGGTTC
>JBNJFX010000040.1:0-7270 GCA_051747245.1 Bacteroidota bacterium | reverse complement strand
CACACGGTCTGACGGGTTCTAAAATGTTCTTTTAAGATTGGTAAAGTTTCTTAAAGCAATTCACTTTAATCAATGCTCTTGTCCCGTCTGACCGTTTTGGAGCCCAGGATAAGAACCTTTGATGGCTATCCTTATTATAAGCGTCAGACGGTTCTAACCGTCAGACGCTGGGTAAACCGATTGCAACCGTCAGACACTGGGCAAGCAGGCTGTGGTCACACGGTCTGACGGGTTCTAAAATGTTCTTTTAAGATTGGTAAAGTTTCTTAAAGCAATACTCTTTAATCGATGCTCTAAGCCCGTCTGACCGTTTTGTAGGCTAGGATGAGAATCTTTGGTGGCTATACATTGCTATATGCGTCAGACGGTTCTAACCGTCAGACACTGGGTAAACCGATTGCAACCGTCAGACACTGGGCAAGCAGGCTGTGGTCACACGGTCTGACGGGTTCTCGGATTTTCTTTTAGATTGGTGAAGTTTCACTAAAGCAATTCACTTTAATCAATGCTCTTGTCCCGTCTGACCGTTTTGTAGGCTAGGATGAGAATCTTTGGTGGCTATCCTTATTATAAGCGTCAGACGGTTCTAACCGTCAGACACTGGGTAAACGTTTGCAGCCGTCAGACACTGGACAAGCGGTCTGCTATTTCAATCATCCGGCACTGAGACGTTTATGAAGCAGGATAACAATAAAAAACGCTTCTCCAAAGCACTTAACTTAAAAAAAGGTTTCTCAATAAAATATTAAGAATCACTAGATTTCACCAATCGCAGTTTCTCCTTCTTCCTTTTATCATAAATCTTTTTTACTCCAAATGCAGCACCCGCAACAATCAAATATTCAATTCCTGCAATAGGGACAGGATTATCCTCGCCTGGCGGTGCTGGAGGATCTCCTGGTTGTGCATTTAAAGAAAAATTACCGATAAATGATAGGCAAAAAATTAAAGTTGATAGTATAGCTTTTTTCATCTTAAGGTTCATTTTAAAGCAATAGGGGTTCATTCTGTTGCTTATTAAATACTTTAATTATATTCTAATTGATGTCAACTGAATTCAATAAGTAATTTTTGAAAGAATTGATGAATCAATGGATTATTCACTCCCTGAATATGATTTACTTCTGGGGCATGACTAAAAACAAAGTCAGATAAGTACTTATTAAGCATTCGCTAAATGCAAATACTATTGAGAACAATTAGATTTCCCTAACTACAGCAGAATCTTCTGGCTCTTGATCTAATTATATTTCTTCCATCTCATTCTAAATCTACCAAAATAATACTATTCTAAGTAATTAGCTTCAACGCAACTCCTATTATATGGTTCGATATAAAAATATCAGGAGTCGTCATTCTTTCCACAAAGAAAATATCTCAGAATATGGAACTGGGGATAAAAATGTACTGAGATCAATAAAGTGGTATTTCTAAAATGTCCGACATTTTTAATACCTGGCATAGGTAGGGTTTAAAACAAAAAAACCTTTCCCAAAGCATCAAGGCTTTAGAAAAGGTTATTCAATTGAAAATAAGAATTACTAGAATCTTTATATCACAGCTTATTTCTTCTTTTTATCGTAAATCTTCTTTGCACCAAAGGCAGCTCCTGCTGCTATTAAATACTCAATACCTGTGATGGGTACTGGGTTATCACCAGGGTCATTTGGCGTTCCACCATCTCCTCCTCCACCTGGCTGAGCATTTAAAGAATAAAAACTGATAATTAATAAACTAAATATTAAAGTTGATTTTATAATTTTTTTCATCTTGTAATCCCTATTCGTTGAAGCAATAGTCAATGAACTACTGCTTTATAATTCTTTTAGTTATAGTTCCTTTTCCTGATTTAAGTTGAATTAAATAAGTTCCTTTAGAAAATTTTGACATATCAATAGCCCCTTCATCACTTGAACTTAAATTTTCCTTATCCATAAATTTTCCGGATAACGTATAAATTGTGATTTCTATTTCCTTGATATTGTCTGTATCAATTTTTAAAACATCTATTACAGGATTAGGATATAAATTCACAGCATCAGCTAAAGCTTTATTGGCATTTAAAACCTCTTCGCTAAATGCATAAGCATCACTAACTTGAGAACAATTAGCTTTTGTTACCTCCACTGTATATTCTCCAGGCTCTTGGGCTACTAATATTTTTCCGTTCTCATCCTCTAAAATTTCACCATCTAAATACCACTGATAGCTATCTCCTTCAACTGAACTTTCCAACACATTGTTTGAAACCAATATTCCCGGACTAGCTAAATCTGTCACCTCAACTGTGAAGTTTACAGTATTTACACTACATCCACTTTCAGGAGTACCCGTCAAAGTATAAGTAGTGGTTTCTGATGGAGATAAATCCATGCTAGAACCCGTTACTTCAGAAATCAATTCATCTCCAACATATAATTGATAATTAGACATATTAACATTTGAAGACAAGTTTATAGTAATATTCTCATCTTTACAAATATCTTGGTTTTCAATGTTTGCAATTACGGCAGTGTCAAATAATTCAAAATCAACTGTTTGATTGGCGGTCTCTGTCCCACAGTTATCATCCGAAATATCAATATTTAATGTATGATTACCAATTTCAAATTGATCTGAGGCTAAGCTGAAAGTTATATTCTCCTCATTTCCCGCTATTTCTGTAGCCAAAGTACTGTCAGTGCCCTTTAAGCTATAGGTTTTTCCAGCTTGAGGATTAGTGATTTCAATATTTACTTGATCTCCTGTACAAACATCTGAAGTAAGAAGTTCTAAATCAGGATTAATTGATTCAAACAATGTTACATCAAGAGATTCTTCCACTTGAACTAAACCACATCCGTCACCTTCAATTTCAAGATTGAACGTATTAAGACCTTGAGTCAATTCATTATTAGCATTAGCAAAAATCAACTCTCCGTCAGCAGTTGCCGTTACACTTTCCACTAAACTTTCCCCATTATATAATCTATAAATCTTTCCTTCCTGGGCATTGCTTACTCCTATTGAAGCTTCAGCAGCACTACAAACATTTGCAGAGAGATACTCTAAATTCGAATCAATAGCTTCATTCACATTGAAAACCGCTTGATTTGTAGATAATTCCGCACCACATATTTCTCCTTCAATTTGTATATCCAATTCGTTTAAACCAACACTTACTTGATTTGAATTTAAACTAAATGTTAATTCACCATCAGTTTCAGCCGTCAAACTGCTAATATTTTCACCAGCTGATTGTAATGTATAAGTTTTATCTGCCTGCGCATTCTCAATAAGCACTGAAGTACTTGCATCCCTGCAAGTATTCTCCGTAATCAAGCTAAGATTAGTGTTGATATTTTCCTCCACTTCAATTTGAATCGGCTCAGGAAATTCAAATTCTGAACATTCTCCATTTTGTGCTAATACAGTAAATTCATTCAAGCCTAATGATAAGTAAGAATCAGCAATTTCTACTGACTGCTCAGTGCCATCTCCAGTTATACTATTCACTAAGGTTGTTCCTTTGAAAATTTGATAATCAACGCCTGATTGGCTTACAAAGCTTATATCAGTTGGTGTTTTCAAACAAGTATTAGAGCCAGTGAATGAAACAGCCTCATCTATAACAGGATTATCTACTTCAATGGCTAAAGATTGGGATAGTGTACCACTTTGGCAACCATCTTTACTTGCTGCAATAGTAAATTCGTTCAGACCATCTACTAATTCTGTTGAATCAATATAACCTTCATAAATATTTCCATTTCCTTGAAAAGATTGAATTGTATCCGATTCACTTAATATGAAATATGAAGCATTAACTTGAGTGGCAACACTAAAGTATGCCTGAGCTTCTTCCCTACAAACAGTAGAACCTTCTACATTATTATCAAAAGCTAAAGATTCATTAACTTGAACAGATGCATTTCCGACACTTACCGTATCACAACCAACAGCAAAAGCCTTAATCTCAAAGTCATTACTGGAATCAGCTATAAATTCATTTAAAATTTCAATGCTTAATTCACTACCTGTTCCATCTGCTGAAGCTACTATCTCCTCTCCTTGATAAACTAAATATTCTGCAAAATCATCTGATTGCTGCAAATTAATCATTGCATTTTCATCAGGACAAATATCTTCCGTTTCTACAGCTACTGTATTAGGCGTTTTATTGTTGATTAATAATTCAAATCTTGTTGCTCCCTTGGAAGCCGTATCAGTATTCACGCTAAATTGTAAGGAATCCGTAGTGTTTAAATCAATTGTTTGATCTAGATAATGATCATATAACTGAATATCCTTTGAACTTAAATTTTCAACTCCTTCAAAATTCAAGGTATAATCTTTATCATTTACCATTTGCTCAAGATTGATGAAAATACTATTTCCGCAGCTTTCACCTTCTTGAAAAGGAATTCTATTTACTTTAACCACTTTATCATCAGCAGTCATAGTAGAAATAGTCTCATTATTATTCATTAACCTACTGGCATCATCTGTACCGTCATAATTAAAAGTAGCTCCTTCTTTTAAGCCTATATAGGTATAATCTACATAACTTCCATTGTCTAAGCCCACTTTAAAAATTTGAGCTGGCTCTGGCGATTTATAAAAACTTTTAAAGTCAGAAACTTTATCATCCTCATTAATTGTGATGGAACCATCACCAGATAGAGATCGAAGAAAAAATGCCTGTCCTTGAGGAATGGTAGCATTTGCTCCATCAGCCAAAGCCTCCCAAGCACCTGCATTAGGATTCCATAACCAAGCATCTGATTCAGTATTGGATGTTGTCACCAAATCCCAATTAATCGCAGATGGATAAGGATTAGATATTAAATGCCAGCCTTCATCTTCGGTTGGAACATTACCATTTGCTGTGTAAGGTAATGATTTGGTGAATTCACCTGTAAATACCGTTCCTGTAGTGCTAATAGTACCTGGAGCATCACCATCATAAGTAAACATGAAATAGCCAGTACCATGTTCAAATTCAGAAGCAGTACTTCCACCAGATCCAGGGAAAGCCGTATAGCCATTAGTAAAATCACCTGATACTGATTGATCATAACTAAAAACAGAAGCATAACCATCTCCTTGAGTTCCTGTAGTAGAGGCACCGGTAAAAGTACCCGTAATGGCGAAGCCAGAACCTTGAACTTCACCTACAGTAGCTCCACTAATAGGAAAGCCGACCATATGATAGCCCTTGCCATCACCCCTTAAAGTGTAAACAGCTCTTTCAACATTTAAATTTCCATTAAGAGTAACTCCCGTTGCATCTCCTATAGAAGCATCTCTAGTTGGAGTAGACTTTAAAGTAAATACTCCACTTCCAGTACCATCAAAATCAACAGTTGGAGTACCGGCAAATGTCATTGTATTTTCTAAATCTACAGTACCATCAACATTTACAGTTCCGCCTTCAACAGCTAAATCGTAGAATGAAATAGGATTAGCACCTGAAATGTTCTTAGTGCCTGCTTGTGCAAAACGGACTAAGTTGTTGTTATGAGTATAAGTTCCATCGTTAATGAAATCACCTTTAACATCTATTTCAGCAATTGATTGAGTTAAACTATTGCTAATAGTTACATCATCAAATACAGGTTTAGCACCACTACCTAAAATTTCAGTAGTACCACTGAAATTCACGGCCTCAGTAAAATCTACGCCAGATGCATTATCAAAAATAACATTTTTATTAAAGTCTATTTCAGAAGTTCCACTTACAGATTGAGCAGAACCTCCATTAAAACGAATAGCATTATTTGAAATAGTGCCAAAATCACCTTCATTAATTATATCACCATTAAAAACTAAATTGGAAGCAGTATTATCCGAAGTAAGGATAACAGAACCTGTTTCAATTTCAAATGTCCCATTTACTACAAAATTCCCACTTCCAGTAACATTCTTATTCCTGTCAGTTGCTCCTGCTGAAAAATTTAGATTACCATAAGTAATACCAGCAAGTTCCTGATCTGCATTTGCTGCATATCTTACTGTCGAATTTGCATCTAAATTTGTAGTGGCAGGCTCATTTGATTGATACCACCACCCTTGAGTTTGATTGGTTCCTGCAAAATTGATAGATATTAAACCACCATCACCCATATTAAAGTTTTCGGAATTTAAAAAAGTAGTGGTTTGAGTCAAATCTAGAGTACCATTAATATTTGCAGAAGGTATTCTAGCTCCGCTTTCAAAAGGTTGACCAATATTTCTAATTGGACTACTGGCATTAAAGGTTGCCCCTGTAGAAATATTAAAAGTACTACCAGTTGTAAAAATATTAGCTGAAATATCAGTATTATCACTTAATGTCCCTGAAATTAAGTTAAAATTTGATTGAAAAATTAAAGAATCACCTGAATCTATTACATTATAACTAGCTGAATTGGCTTCTAAATCAAATTCTACAGCACCAAGTGGAGCACTACTTGACCACTGCAAAACTTCCCCCGAACCTTTAAAGAGTATTTCAACATTGTCTTCAATAATATTAGAATTTTCAGGTGCAGTTGGTAGATTACTGCACTCTGAACAACAAGGAGGTCCATCGCAGCTCTCTACAAAAGGAATTAATTTACCATATAAAGTTAGTTTACTGAAAGAACCACCTGAAACTAATGCTTTTTCAGCACTTGCTTGAATACTTAAATTATTGGCACTGTCGATATCATTATATATTGTTATATTGTGCGTTGCTAAGATGACTACATCATCATCTGGTCCTGGAAAATCTACACCCCTAACTTGACCAGTATTCCCCCAAGTCGTGCCATCAGACCAATACCCTGTTTGAACAGAGGTAAAAGTAGTCTGCCCAAACCCAACAAAAACAACCCCAACAAAAAACAATATCGAAAGTAAAAATCTTTTCATATACATTAACCTTTAAATACTTAGGTAGCTAAGTTGCTTACCTTCAGTATCCCCTATTTCAATTTTCAAAAATACAAACATATTTACATAAAAGGTAAGCAACCAACTACAAAATCTTACATTTAATCGAAAAATACTTAAAATCAGGTATTACCATAATGTAAATCATGCAATAGACGTAGCTAACTCGGAAAGAGTTGGAATAGTTCAAGGATAATGATGGATTGATTGTTTGGTTTGCTGATTATCCAGTAGACAGTAGACAGTAGACAGTAGACAGTAGACAGTAGACAAATGAAGATCCCTAAATAGCATTGACCGTTTTGGTTAAACATTCATTTTATAATCCCACGGGCAATTATGAGCCTGAGGTTCTTTTCTTGGGCAAACTTCT
>JBNJFX010000039.1:0-46376 GCA_051747245.1 Bacteroidota bacterium | reverse complement strand
CGCTTCAGAATTGTAATCAGCGGATGATTTAAAATCGCAAGAAGTGAAAGTTAAGATGCTCAATATAAATATTATTTGTCTCATTTATGAAAGCTAACGGTCAAGTATAAGCGTAGTGCGGGATTTCGGAGCGATTCACCGTCCGTATACCGCAAAATTTCTTTGGAGCAAAACGCTAAATTCTAGCCGTTCAGCCCGCATTACGCTTATACAATGTTGTGCTTTCGTGCTTTTTCTTTTCAGTCCGTGCGTTGGCTCAGACACACTCTTTAACAAGCTTTGGCTGGTGCGTTGGATTTGAGCGGCTTGTCAATGTGTGTGGCTGATGAGCGGTGGCATTTAATTGTCTTTTTCTGCAATTATTACATCTGTCAAAACTTCATACTTCTTTGGATATTTAGCAGAATCCCCCTTTTTATAAAATTCAAGTTTTAAGTCGTCACTCGATTTGTCCGCAAAAGAGTCAAGATATTTGTGAATTGCAGGTTGCAAGAGATCGACATTTCTCTTAAGTTTCCAAGATTGGTCAAAGTCAGTTCTATCGATAAGAATCAGAAAAATTCTATTTTCTGCTCCAAAGCGGAAATCACTCTGATTTTCATACAAATTCTTTGCTAGCAAAAGAGGGTCAGCTTTTACTTTGTCGATTAATTGAAGTCGAAAATTTCGAATGTCATCAACAGCTTTAGCAGCATCTCCACCTTTATCTTTTAGCCTTTCTGTTAATGAATAATAAAGGTCAGAATCGTCCTTGTCAAAGTTAATTTTTGCTTTTCTAGCTGCTTGTTTAAGCACCGTTAACTCGGCAACTGGCAATTTAGCTTTTCTTCTTTCAGCTTCAATGAAGTTAGCTGGGAGGTAAGTAACCTTCAAGTCAAAAGGAATTTCGTTCATGAAAAAATCAACACTTTTTATTTGACCAACTGTTGGCAGAACAACTTTATGAGATTTGAATATATGCTCAATTAAAATACTTGACCAATGATTATACCAACTACATTCAAGATAATCACTTACCGTATCTAAAACTCCTTTTTTCATTTGAGCTTTTAAGTAATCGTAAGAGGAATTATCTTTAATGTATTTTTTAACAAGATATTTACCAAGATCATTTTGATTGTCTGCACCCCATTTGAAAGTTTGAACCTTGTATAGTTCCTGTACAAGATTATCTGTATCAAGAGCTTCAAGTTCCGTATCATTTTGAGAAGCAATAAAATCATTTAGCAATTCATGAGATTGCTCAGTATTTTCTGCAAGCTTATCATATAATTCCTTAAACTGCGGGTTGAGTCTTGTGCTTTCTAATTCAATATCATTTGCTCCCGTGAATTGGTTTAAATATTCTCTGCGAACAATTGACTTAACCTTAAGCCAAAGGGTTCCCTGCTTATCAGTGTTGAATTCCTTTAACTCCTCACTATCATGTTGTTTTTTCCAATAATCAAAGTTTTTAGGCATTGTCAATAGTTTTAATCAATTCTGTTACATTAATAAATTGGTCTTTTTCTAATAAATTCTTAATCACAGAATTCATAATTTGAAAAGACTTGTATCCTTGATTTTTAAAGCTTGCTATTTTACTTATCCAATCAACGTCTTTCGAAATTTCTATGATTTGTAATTCCTTTACAGGGTCAGGATTGCTCGGTTTTGAATAGGTAATTATGAAATCTGTTTGAAGACCATTTTTTCGATTATCTTGAACAACTGAATTAGCAGAATACCCAAGAGTTTCTATTACTTCTAGTTTGAAACCAATTTTTCTAAACATCTCTACAGAGCTTATCCAAGCATCATCATTTAAACTATTAAACATAAATGAAAGGTGTCCTTCGGTTTTCAAGACTCTAAAGGATTCTGAGAAGACATCAAACATTAATTTGTTGTAATCTACTTTATCTTTTTTTCGGTCTTTGGATTCACTTACAATTACTTCCTTTTCAAAGTTTACTTTCTCTTTTATCCAACTATTCCACATCAAACTAAGCTCTAAATATGGAATTCTATTTCCATGTGGTGGATCAGTCAAAATGTAATCAATTGAATTCTCAGGTAACGTCCCTAAATAATCCTGTGAAGGTTGTTTTACAAGCAGAAAATCGCTGTTATTGTTTAAACAATTAAAATCTTCTGCTTCTAGAAATGCTTGCCCTAACTTTTCCTGTTCTTTTTTGGCTTTAAGTATTTTCTTGAAACGATTTTCAAAACAAGTCCAAGCATTATTTTCAGAATAATCTTTGGGCATCCAATAACCAATTACCCAACTTCCGATTTCTTTTTTTTCAGATTGCTTAGCATTACCACCATTTTTTGTCTTGTTTCTTCGTTGAATTACAAACACCATTTTGCTAGCTTGACCTATTGAAGCGGTAAAACAGAATTTGAAAAAATCACGAAGATCATCCTCTTTGATTTTCTCGATTTCAGAAAATATCATTGAAAGTGCGTACAGGTTTCTCGGGGTAAACAAGTCGCTAATTCTTTTTTCTCTATTGGCGTTTATTCTTGAATTGTGAAGAAAATTCTGATTTGGGAAAAAGCTTGAGATAGAGTCATAGCTTATTTTAGTGGCTTTTACTAAATCTTCTGAATTAGGTTCCACTATGTGCTTTTTCCGAGTTCCATTAGAGTATCTTATTTCAGTGAGTTCACCCTGTTCCCATAAGAAATTTTGACCATCATATTCTTGACCATTGCGTTCAACAATATATAACTCTCGAATTTTATTTTTGACAACTGATTCAATATTTTGGAACTCTTGAATGATTCTAGCACTTTTAATGGTCTTTATTACATTTTTCGTAATTAGAATTGAACTTGGGTTTATATCTATTCCAATCCCCTTTCTACCGTTAAAAACTGCTTCTGAAACACTGACTCCTGAACCACAAAAAGGGTCAAGCACTATCTCCCCTTCTTTAGTGTATTTTTTGATAAAATCAGCCATAATATTGAATGGCTTTTTCCCCCAATATTTGTGCATCGCATAAAGTCCTTTATACGATTCAGCATGATAGGAAATTTCCTTCTTTGAGTTGTCTTCTGTCTTTATATTTTCAAACAATGTAGTTTGCATGTTTCATTTTTTTCAAATTTCGTCATTCCTATTGGCGTTGGCAACAAAACAGGCTCTTTTGCTTGCGAAGCGTCAGCCTGTGTGTTGGCGCAAGGAAATGTGCCTGTTTGCGCGTTGGCCTTTTTTGCATGAAGCACAACAATTCGCTAAATACACCCAAAGGTGCATTTAGCTTCCTAATATAATCATCAAAGTGTACCTTGATTATCTTAAAATTATAAAATTTAATTTAAACTAAAGGTAAATGATCTCATTGTTTTTTGAAAAACAACTCCAAACAAGAACATACCCAAAACTAAAAAACCCCAACCAAAATTTGATTGAGGGAATTTTTAACCATAAACTATTAAAAGTTACTATATTAAAGGTGCTAACTATTCCAACTCCGTGAAATTTCCTAACTCCAAAGTCCAATCGTATTCTTTATAATTTACATCAGGGTCAGCGTCTTCTGGGATGCAGTCATACTTTCTTAAATACCCAATTACACCGCCTCTGTCTGAAAAATCGCCTTTAAACCAGCTAAAAAGTGTGGTCACATATACCTCATCTTCGCTTTTATTATAATCAGTGGTTCTTTGTAGAAATTGTTTGGTAATTTGATCCAGCTCTTTGTCTAATTCATAGGCACTATAAACAGCCACATAAGGACAAGAAATGGCTCCACAATTTACAGCGAAATGAATTCTACCATCAGTCTCTTCAACCCTGAATTGCTTTTCCAATTTGCTTGCGAAGGGATCTTTCATAAAGCCCATGGATAATTTCACTTTTGAACCACGGATAATACCGTGTTCTATAAAATCAAGACTTAGCTCTTCCCCTCCTACATTTACTAAATCCGCTTTAAAGAAATCGTTACGGTCTTCAAAAAGCGATGGATCTTCTGTTAAAAGTATCTGCACATAAGCATTATAAGTATTGATCCAGAATGCTTTGGTTTTATTATCAGTATCCAATGATTTTGCTAATTCTTCTAACGGTAAAGCTTTATATTCATTAACATATTGCTGGTAATCCGCATCATTTTTAACTGCTGCAATCAAATTCATACTTAATCTTACAAATTCATTGGGCTCATTGTTAATTTTGCTTTGTCCAAAGCTATTAAAGCCGACAAAAAGTAAATAAAAACAAAATAGTGTAAGGCTAAATCTTTTCATTATGGTTATTTCGTAAGTTGTGTGAACATAAATACGCATTATTCTAAATTACAGATGCCAGAAAGCTACAATAATAAAATAACTGTCATTATTCCAACACTCAATGAAGCGGAAAATATTGGTGAATTACTCCAGTTTTTAAAGCATAATGGAAAAGATCAAATAGCTGAAATCATAGTTTGTGATGCTAAAAGTGATGACGAAACCACTGCAATTGCTAAAGATATTGGAGCTCAAGTAATCTGCTGCAAGCAATCTTGCAGGGCACTTCAAATGAATGAAGGGGCAAAAATAGCTTCTGGTGATATTTTATATTTTGTCCACGCTGATGTCAAGCCACCTAAAACTTTTGCAACAGACATTCTTAATTTTCTTCAGAAAGGATATGATTTTGGTTGCTATAGATTCAAATTTGATTCAAATCATCCCTTTCTAGCGGTGAATTCCTTTTTCACCCGCTTTAAAGTGCTTTGGTGCCGAGGTGGAGACCAGACTTTATTTATTAAAAAATCGGTTTTTGAGCAAAACAATGGCTTCAATGAGGAATATGTAGTGATGGAAGATTTTGAGCTCATTAAAAGGCTGTGGAAAAAATATAAGTTTGGCATTATCCCTAAATCAGTTTTGGTTTCTGCCAGGAAATATGAGGATAATAGCTATTGGCAGGTGAACATGGCAAACCTGAAAATTTACCGCATGTTTATGAAAGGCTTTCATCCTCAGATTTTGAAGGAAAAGTATTTTCAGTTGATAAAATATCCAAAAGAAATTAAATAGTCAACCCCTCTATAAATAGTTTATTCATGCAATACCTATCAAATCCACTTACCTCTATGAAGCTATTTTTAACTGCCCTAAGAATGCCAAGTACGTAGTTGTTTAGGTGAAAACACCTAAACATGGGGAGACATTGCTTAAAAATGTCCGATTAACCACATCCCCTTTCAGGTGTTTTCACCTGAAAGAATATATAATATGAAATGAGCTAGTATAGAATTTATTTTGAAGAAAGAACCTCAAGAAAAATAAGTATTAAAACCTTACAAATATTGAAAAAACAGAAAGAAACCTGTCAGGTTTATTTAAAGAAAAGATAAATCAATTGATTCAATTTATTCATAATTAACAAGTTTAAACCTGACAGGTTTAGAAGTAGAAATTATTTCCATAATCTTTAAATAGTCAACCCCTCCAATTTAAACTCACACATTGAGCTATAAGCCCTAATTACCCAATTTGCTTTCCAAAATTAAACGACATTTATGGAAAGACTAAAAGATAAAGTAGCTATTATAACTGGTGGTGCCAATGGTATTGGAAAAGCTACCGCTCAAAAATTTATAGCTGAAGGTGCTCAAGTAGCCATTTGGGACATAGTTAAAGAAAAAGGCGAGCAAACTGCCCAAGAATTAGGCAATAACACCAAATTCTATCAAGTAGATACTACTTCTTTTGAGCAAGTTGAAAAAGCCGCCAAACAAACCCATCAAGATTTCGGAAAAATAGATATTCTCATCAACAATGCAGGCATTACGCAAGATGCCACCTTATCCAAAATGACTATTGAGCAATGGCAAAAAGTATTAGATGTAAATCTTAACGGGGTTTTCTACTGCACCAAAGCCATCTCTCCTTTTATGGTGGAGCAAGCTTATGGTCGCATTGTTAATGCTTCATCGGTTGTGGGGATTTATGGTAACTTTGGTCAAACCAACTATGTGGCCACCAAAGCCGGGGTAATAGGCATGACCAAAACATGGGCAAAGGAATTGGGCAGAAAAGGCATCACCGTAAATGCAGTTGCGCCAGGATTCATTGCTACGGAAATGGTCAAAAGCATTCCTGAAAAAGTAATCAATATGCTAGAAGGAAAAACACCTTTGGGTCGATTAGGCGAGCCCGAAGAAATTGCTAATGCTTATGCATTTTTAGCATCCGAGGAAGCATCTTTTATAAGTGGCACCACGCTTAATGTTGATGGGGCGGTTACCATTTAAGATTACGCCTTTTCCAAAATCACTTAACTAGACATTAAAAACTATGAGAAATGCAGTTATAAGCGGAACTGGATCTTATGTCCCAAAAAGATTGTTGAAAAATGAATATTTCAATGAGCTTTTAGGAGAAGATGTAGATACCTGGCTTCGTGAAAATTTAACTATAGAACAAAGATATTGGTGTGATGAGGATGAATCTACCATTGATTTATGCGAACAAGCCGCACTAAAAGCATTGGAAAGTGCGGGCATCAGAGCAGATGAATTAGACCAAATCATCATTTCTACTGATACACCAGAATACATTTCCCCTGCCACTGCTTCTATTTTACAGCATAGATTGGGTGCTACAGGAGCAGGTACTTTTGATTTGAATACTGCTTGTGCTGGATTTGTCACCGCTATAGATACTGCGGCAAAATACATCATAGCAGATAAGCAATACCAAAACATTTTGGTAATTGGCGCTTATGCCATGAGCAAGTTTCTCAATAAAGCAGACAAAAAAACAGTGACGCTCTTTGCAGATGGAGCTGGGGCAGTAATCTTAAGTGCTGAAGAAAATACTGACAGCGGTTTTTTAAATGCTCATCAGTTTACGCAAGGGCAATATCATGATTGGATGGGTATTTATGCAGGTGGAACTGGATGCCCTGTTAACCATCAAGTTGTGGACAGCGGAAAACATCAGCTGCAGTTTGTGAAAAAATTTCCAAAAGAATTGAACCCGACCATGTGGACAGAGATGAGCCATAGGATGGCAAAAGAGGCTAATATTGAGGTAAAAGAGGTTAGTAAATTCTTTATGACGCAAATCAATATCAATGCTATTTACGAAATGTTGAATAATTTAGGCTTGGAAAAAGATAAGGCTAAATACATCATGCATAAATACGGCTATACAGGTTCAGCCGCTATCCCTATGGCAATTGATGAGTCATTTCGAAATGGCGAAGTTAAAAAAGGTGATATCATATTTTTAATTGGCTCCGGTGGGGGATTGTCCTTTGCAGGTGCTGCTTTTAGAATTTAAAACTATATTCTGTGTATAACATAAACTTTTTAATAGGGATGATTCCCGTGGCGACAGCCACCACGATTTTGCTTTCAGTCTATGCCATAGCTGTTATTTATTTGGTTTTTAAAGGCTTTAAGCAAACCCAAAACATGAATGACTATGCTGTGGGAAGCATCTCCTTTTCACCGGCTTTTGTGGGTTTGTCATTGGCTGCTTCCATGACTAGTGCTGCTACTTTTATCATTAATCCTGGTCTGATTGGAACTTACGGAATTAGCGGATTTATCTCTTATGGATTGGCTTTACCTATAGCCGCTGTTTTTTCACTAATTCTATTAACAAAAGGATTCAGGAAATTTGGCAGTAAAGTTTCCGCGCTTACCATGGCACAATGGATGGGAAATCGCTATCAAAGCAAAGGACTTTCCTTATTTTTCGCATTTTTGTCCCTACTGCTTATCACTTTTATAGTACTGATTTGCGTGGGAATAAGCCAGGTTTTATCCAAGGCTTTGGATGTAGATGCCGTCTGGGTTTTAACAGGTGTAGTGGTATTTATTTTTGGCTATATGATGTTTGGTGGCGCAAATTCTATGGTTTACACCAATGCCATTCAAGCCCTTTCTATGTTGATAGTGGCTATTATCCTAATTGGTTCAGGATATGAATATTTGGAGGAAGGCATCAATGGTTTTATGGAAAAACTGAATACCATAGATCCATTGCTGACCAAACCTTTAAATCCTGAAAGCCCCATTTTCAGAGATTATTTTGAAATTATATTTTGCCAGATGGTGGTAGGAACCGCTATTGTTTGCCAGCCTCATATCTTGACTAAATCATTACTTTTAAAGAAAGAAAGTGATGTAAACCGCTATTTGATAGTAGGTTCCATAGTGCAATTTCTATTTTTCTTAGTAGTAATTGCAGGACTCTATGCAAGAATTGAATTTCCAAATTTAATGGCTGATGGAAGTCCGATTGCACCAGACGGATTAATTTCCACTTATGTGGTGAGCAAATTTCCAGTCTATATCAGTATTGTGATAATTTTCGGATTGATATCAGCAGGAATGTCTACTTTGGAAGGCTTAATTCAAAGTTTAAGTACCACAATTACGTCCGATATATTATTGAAAATCAGCCCGATGAGCATAAGGGAAAAACTAAGCAGACCCAAAACCGGAATGTTGGTGAATAAATTAGTCATCATTCTATTGGCGGTGGTTTCTTTTGTTTTTTCCTATCAGCAATTGATAAACCCGAATATGAGTGTGGCTATATTTGCCCAAAATGGAGTTTATGCTTATTTTTCTTGTGCATTTATACCCGTTCTATTTGGAATGTTTCTTCAAAGGACAAATCCAAAAGCGGTTTACATTGCTGCTTTCACAGCTTTAATAGTTTATTTTAGCATATATTATGGAGGTTTAACCCCTTACATGAAAGGTGAAGTGAAAAATCCGGCTATATCTTCAGCCATTGCCATTATTAGCTCAACAGCTATCGGATTAATTTTTTATTTTGTATTACCAAAACAAGCAAAAGATGAAATGTGATTGGTTCGAAAAATGGAGTACTTACAGTCCTAATAAACTAGCGGTTAAAAATATTGACAGCGATTTGGGGTATGATTACAAATCATTAAACCACGCTGCCAATGCGTTATCGCATATATTTGAAAAGGATTTCAATTTAACTAAAGGTGATAGATTACTGATACTTGCAGATTTTGATGCAGAATATGTTGCATTATTGGGTGTGGCTCAAAAAATGGGAATCATCTTGGTTCCGATTAATTACAGATTAAGTGCAAGCGAAATTACATTTCTGGTTCAAAATTCAGATCCAAGTTTGATTATAGTAGCGGAAGAATACAGAAGCCTGTTAAATAATATTCCGCAATTAATTGATGAGAAAGTTATAGCATTTGCTCAATATGAAGAATGGCTAAAAACAGCAGCAAAAGAGCAAAAAGCTGAATATACTTCTAAACCTTTAGAGGAGACACATCCTGCATTTATATTATACACATCTGGCACGACCGGACAACCTAAAGGTGCAATTTATACTCATGGCATGATGTTATGGAATAGTATTAATACTGCTATTAGGTTAAAAATTACTTCGGATGATATTTATCTGAATGTAATGCCTCCTTTTCATACGGGAGGCTGGAATGTGTTAACTGCCCCTATACTACATTTTGGCGGAACACTTATAATGATGCCTAAATTTGATTCGGAAAAAGTTCTGTATGCTTTAGAAAGTGAACAAGTTAGTATAGGTATGTTGGTGCCTACTATGGTAAGAATGCTGAGTGAAAGTGAAAATTTCAAAAAGACAGATTTCAGTAAATTACGTTTTATGATAGTGGGTGGTGAAGCTTTACCGATTCCACTAATTGAGCAATGGAACGAGCAAGGAGTACCTATTCGCCAAGGATATGGATTGACAGAATGCGGACCAAATATCACCTCTTTGGAGGCAGAAGATGCCATTCGGAAAAGAGGCTCTATTGGTTTTCCTAATTTCTATGTGGAAACAAAATTAATGGATGAAAATGGCGTGGAAGCAGGAGCCCAAGAGAAAGGAGAGCTTTGGATCAAAGGACCAATCGTAACGCCTGGTTATTGGAAAAACCCTAAAGAAACGGAAAAAGCTATAGTAGATGGTTGGTTCAAAACGGGTGATATTTTAAAGGAGGATGAAGATGGTTATTTGTATGTGGTAGATAGAATTAAAAACATGTTTATTTCAGGGGGAGAAAATGTTTATCCTGCTGAAGTGGAAAAATGCATTTTAAAGCATCCTGAAATTAAGGAAGTCTGTGTGATTGGAGTGCCGCATGAGAAATGGGGAGAAGTAGGGAAAGCATTTGTGGTATTTAAGAATGGAAGAAAAGAAGTTTCAGACATCACCGCTTATTGCATCAAGCATTTAGCGAAATATAAAGTGCCGAAGCATTTTGAAGTGCTAGATGAACTTCCAAAAAATGATACTGGGAAGATTAATAGGAAGTTGTTAATTTAAATGACTGCCCCCTCTCCCATGTTTAGGTGTTTTCACCTAAACAACTACCTCAATGGCTTTCAATATCGCACGGAAACTTTCAGGTGAAAACACCTGAAAGGGGGAGAGGGGCTAGATAAAAAGATACCTCAAAAGTAAACAAGAAGTTATTAAGTTGAAGGATTTGATTTAACCCATAAAATAACTTAATTTTCATGGCTGAAGAGTAAAGATTTAACAATAGTCCACTACCTTTTTGAAAAAACAAAAACTTAAAAAATTTAATGAATTTATAATGGGGCTTTTGCCTCATGAAACTACCTATCTATTAAACAAACAGCAATTTGCTGATCCTGATAATCTGGTAATCCTAAAACAAACTCATGAGAAAGTTGCTGGTGTAACCCCACAACCAGATTTTTCAACACACATTGACAAAAGGAAATATTCCCGCATGATTCAATGGATCAATGAAAATTTGAATAATGCGGATGTAGACAAAGAATTTGACCAACTAATTGAACTGGAAAAAAAATTGATGAATGATGCCATCAGCACTGAAGATGAACAGATTCTTTTAACCATCATCAAAAACACGGATACCTCCCATTATTATTTCATGAAGCGCTTCGAGTTGGCTATGCATCTACTGAACTATTTATTAGTAAGGATGCGCCATAAAGAATATAATGAAGCTGTAAATTTCGTCAATCGCTACAAAAACAACTACGACCAATGCCGATTGGTTTACGGAAGAATTCAAGAAGCCACCTTCGATATTACTAATCAATATACTTTTAACGATAAAGAATCGAAACAGTGGGAAAGCTGGCTCCTGACCATTTTCCGTGACCCCATGATGGATGGCATGAACCGTTATTATGCATTAGTTCGGCTTATTTTCCTTTATTATAATTACAATCAACAGGAAAAGATGGAAAATCTGTTTGAGGAAGTTGAACCTTTATTGGAATCAGGAAATTTCTATAGTAAAAGGATTTTAATCAACTATTATGGAAACCGATTGCTTTTTCACAGTAAGGCCAATCAGTTGGATTTAGCAGAGAAATATGGCTATTTATCGATTCGGGTTGAAAACAGTGACTTTTTGCATTATGTCAACAATCTTAATACGGTTTTATTAAAAAAAGGCAAAACCCAAGAAGCTCTTAGCTTGATGAAAACGGCATTTCCCCAGGCAAAGAATAGCCCGAATTTTCATCATAGGGTAAGTTTTGTGGCATCTTATGTTCGTTGCCTTACTGATTCTGAGGAATTAAATAAAGCCATCACCCACGCAGAAATTTTCCTTTCGGCTTATAAAAAGGAATTATTAGAACACCGTTGGCATTTTTTCTTTACTGTATACTTTAGGGCTTTATTTCTGAAAGGACACTACAGAAAAATTTTGCAATACATCAATAAATTTAAATTATTAGAACGGGAAGAAAAGTATTTACAAAAAATCAGTTCAGTAGCCACTCTTGAATGGTATTATTTTGCCGCATCTTATAAAAGTGAAAAAATAGAACTAGATGCCTTAAGAGAATTTTCTAAATCCTTTCTAAAATTATACGATAAAATCAGCAATAGAAGTAAAGCAGTAAATGAATTGCTAAAAGACACTCAAAAAGTGATACCTGAACTATTTTAAAATCTAATAGTCGCACCCTTTTCAATTTAAAATAATTATTCTATTTATTACCAATTAGACTTTTCTAAACACATCACCGTAAAAAGTCGACCCTCCTTTAATATTATTCTTCATTTGCTTTGCATTAAGCTTTCATAGATTAGCAAAAGTGATTTATAGCAAAGTTAATTTTATATAAATGGAAAATGAAAATACATTATTCTTACAAAAGAAAAAATTACACATTCAGTATCATTCTCTTAATAGTGATAATCATGGGATTGACTACTAATAAAGCAAATAGTCAAAATCAGTTTGAAAGCTTGGAGTATCCTTTTGAAATGAATAAGGCAATGCTTTCTGAGAATAAGGAAATGGCTTTTACTGATGTTGGAGAAGGCGAACCCATTTTATTTATTCACGGATTGGCTAGTTATGCTCCTGCATGGAAGTATAACATCAAAGAGTTGTCCAAATCCTACAGATGTATCGCAGTAGATTTAATAGGGTATGGAAAATCTTCAAAAGGCAAATTTCAAGCCGATATGAGCTTCCATTCCCAATATCTATCTGGGTTAATGGAAAAATTGAATATTTCATCATTTCACATAGCAGGTCATTCAATGGGAGGTCAAATTGCATTGAGGATGGCATTGGAAAATCCTGATAAAGTAAAATCTTTATTACTAATGGCTCCTGCCGGCATTGAAACTTTTACTGCCCAAGAAAAAGAAATATTCAAAAATTCTACTTCAGCAGAAAGCATTGCCAATGTTTCCGATGAACAGTATCGCACTAATCTATCATTAAATTTTTATGAAATGGATGATAGAGCAGAATTCATGTATGATGACAGGATGAAAATCAAATCCGACAGCTTGTTCATGGATTATAGCTATGTGGTTGCCGAAGGGGTAATGGGAATGTTAAATGAACCTGTTTTCGAGCAACTAGGAAAAATCAAGCAGCCCACTTTAATCTGCTATGGAAAAGAAGACCGCTTGATTCCCAACACCTATTTACATAAAGAATTGAATACCAAATCAGTAGGCAAAACAGCTACAGATAATATTCCAAACAGTGAATTAAAAATGATACCCAAGGCAGGTCACTTTGTTCATTTTGATCAGCCAGAGCAAGTAAATGAAATCATGAAAAACTTTTTAGAAAACAATTAAACCACTTAATATACGACTACTATGAAAACGATAATTACAATTTGTATGAGTATTTGCTTTTTCTGGGCAAATATGAGTTATGCGCAACAAAGCATTACGGGTAAAGTATTGGATGGGGACACCAATGACCCACTCCCTGGGGTAAATGTAATGATTGAAGGCACCGAAGAAGGTGTTTCTACAAAAACTGACGGGACATTTGAATTGAAAACTTCTCGATCAAACCCAACATTAGTATTTAGCTTTATTGGTTTTGAAACAATTAAAAAAACAGTTAGTGGTTCCTCTGATTTAGGAACAATCACATTGACCCCTTCTCTGGTTTACTTATCTGAGCAAGTTGTTGTCTCAGGTACTAGAAGAGCCGAAAAAATTACTGAAACGCCAGCAACAATACAAGTTGTAGATTCAAGACAAATTAATGAGTTGCCTTCTTTTAATGCTGGCGAGCTTTTGTCAAGGGTAAAAGGCGTGGAGTTCATCCGCTCTGGCGTAATCGGAACGGGTGTGAATATCCGTGGTTTTAACAGTAATTTTAATGCCAAAAACCTTCAAGTAAACGATGGGAGATTTGCCACATTGATTGCTACCGGACTTCCTTTTGGCCCGCTATCCACCTTTACAAAAGAGGACATTGACAGAGTAGAAGTAATTTTAGGGCCAAATGCCGCACTCTATGGGCCTAATGCTCACAATGGCTTGGTCAATACGATTATGAAAGATCCACGCACCTCAGAAGGAACAACTTTCGCCTTGGGAGCAGGAAATCAAAATATGTTTACAGGAAGATTGAGACATGCTCAAAAGTTAACTGACAAATTATCTTTTAGGGTTTCTGGAGAATACACTAGAGGAACTGAATTCGAATTTGCTGACTCTGTTTATGTAACTAGAACTGACAATGAGGGGAATCAATATATTTCAGCAGAAGAGGAGTTGGAACTAGATAATGATTTCGAATTTTTAAAAGGTAATGCTTCTTTAGTTTATGAAGTAACTGATGATGCTGAATTAGTAGCAACTTGGGGAGGTAGCAGCAGCACCTATTTAGCTCCTACTAATGTGGGACGAAATCAAATCAAAGACTGGAGAATTAACCATTATACGTTAAAATTCATATCAGAAAATTGGTTTGCACAAGCATATTATACAACCAGTAAAACAGATTCAACTTATTCAATTGACGATAGAACTAAAGCCTACTATGCTGCAATCGATGCGGGGGTTTCTGATGCAGAGGCTAGAGGCCCGATGTCATATCAAACAGGTGCATTATTTGTTGATGATTCCAGAAGATTTAATGCTGAAATTCAATACAATAACTCCATTGGAGACTTAGATTTTGTTGTGGGTTCACAACTTCAAAGAGATATGGCCAATAGCCATGGCACCTATTTGTTAGATGAAGACGAGAATGATTTTATCACCATTAATCAAGTTGGATTTTATACCCAACTTGATTACAAATTAGGCAATGGATTTAAATTAACAGGAGCTGCCAGAGGGGATTATCATCAAGTATATGAATTCAATTTTGTACCAAAAGGCGGGATAGTAAAATCATTCGACAATGGTTCTGCTAGATTAACATACAGTAAAGGGATAGCAGCTCCAACGATTTTAAATATGTATGGAAATTTATTTAATGGGTTGATCTTAGGAAATGCCGAAGGATTCACATTGGCAGATGGTAGTACTGTAGAACCTCAAAGAGTGGAACAAATCCAAACCATTGAAATGGGGTACAAAGGAAAACCAACCAAAAAATTATTTGTGGATGCTAATGCTTTTTATAATATGTCAAAGGATTTCTTGAGTCCAGTATCCGTAATTGGAGTGGCAACTGAAAGAGGTGATCAACCAATTGAAGAAGTTCAAGCAGGCTATGCAGCATTAGGAGGCCTGACTGCCACATACATTAATTTTGGAGAGGTAAATACCTACGGCTTTGATTTAGGATTGAACTATGCAATAAGCAAAAGCCTAAGCCTGAATTTCAATTATTCTTACTTCGATTATTCTGTAGATGAAGATAATATGGAAAATGATTTCAATAACGATGGGGTAGTTAACAAACTAGACGTATTAGTAAACTCTCCGAATAACAGAGCAGGCTTTGGCTTGAACTATTCAGGCAACAAATTTTTCGGAACAATTTTTACCCGTTGGGTAGAGGAATATGATTACTTCTCAAGTTTCCAAATTGCAGCTGAAACACAGGATTTAACATACAGAGGAACTCCTATTGTAGAAGATGCTAGAAGTACGGATACTTGGAATTATGGGCCATTGGGAGGCTTTGTGAATGTTGATGTGAGTTTAGGTTATAGAATCAATGATAAATTTACAGCTTCAGGTCAGGTAACTAATCTGTTTGATGCAGAATTTAGAGAGTTCACGGCCTCCCCTTTTATTGGAAGATTATTCAACTTTGAATTAAAAATGAACCTACCTCCGATGGGTCAAAAATAATTGACATTAATACAACCAACCTTCACTTTAAAGAGACTGTCAAAATTGACAGTCTCTTTTTTTGTTCATAAAAAAAGCCCCTGTATTACTACAGAGGCTCTTGAAAAAACCAGTAACCTTGAGGATTAATGTCAGGGTCTAACTAAAGGTAGGCTATTGATAACTTCTATAATGTTTGTGATCTAAAATAAACCTATCCATTTGAAAGGCTTAGGTCAGACGATAGTCAGACCGGATTCTCTTATTTTTACGAACCATTCTATGAAACCCGTCTGACCTTCGGTACTGACCTAGTCAAAACTGTTAATTACTTGCTCATCAAAAACTCATAAGTTCCATATTCCCCTCTAGCTGTTTCCTCTTGATAAACTATTGTGATTCTCAAGCTAGAGTTGTCAATTGAGGCTGTAAATAATCTACCATCTTGACGAACAAACTCATCTTCTGTTTCAGCACTCTCAAAATCAAAAGTACCACTACTTGGCCATACTGGTGATCCACTTTCTGTTGTATAGGTTTTATCCGAAATGGTCAAACTGAAATTTGAAAAATCTGAAATAACTGTCTGATCTTTTCTCACTTCAGAAGCTGTCCATGTACCTTGTAAACTTTCGATTACTTCATTTTGCATCTCTTCATTTGGGTTCGGATCATTTGGAGAACATGAATTTATCAATACCATCACCAAAGGAATCAAAACAACGCCTTTAATTATATTTTTCATCTTATAAATTAATTTGTGTTTTAGTTTGAATTATGTTTTTATAAGGCAGTAAATAGTTTTTTAACTAATTACTGCCTTTGTATTATTCTATTGCTTTACAAATCTATGTAATTGTGAAGCTCCATCCGCTCGGACAAAATATAGACCTGACGGCAATTGACTTACATTGATTTCTGTTTGAGTTCCTTCTGTAGAAACTTTCTTCAAAAACTTACCTTTTGCATCATAAATACTCAATTCTTTTGAACTGTGACTATGCTCCATTTGTAAGATATCTTTTGCTGGATTAGGATAAATAAGTATAGAATTCGATAATGATTTATCGTTTGAAGTTACTCCTCCAACAGTATAACTTTCTTCTAGGCTACATCCATTTTCATCCGTAACTATTACTGTATACTCACCTATTTCCAATTCATCAATTGATGATGTAGTAGCATCTGTATTCCAGTTAAAGCTGTAATCGCCAGTTCCTCCAGTCACGCTAAGACTAATACTACCGTTTCCAGTTATACTATTACTATTCACAACTTCTGCCTCAATTTCCAGAGCATCAGGACTTTCAATAGTAACGTTTGTGCTTGCCGTACATCCATTTATATCTGTAACTTCTATAGTGTACTCACCTGCTGCCAATTCTGAAAACACATTACTTTCAACAGCTTCAGCTTCATCTAAACTGTAACTAAATGGCTCGGTCCCTTCAGTTGTTTCTACAGTAATTTTTCCGTCTTCAGATCCTGAACAACTAACATTAGTAACGGTAGCAGAGGCATTGAAATCCAAACAAGGATCTTCTAGTACTTCAAAACTAACTGAAGCAGATGCTGAGTTGTAATTACTATTTCCTGCTTGGCTCGCTATCAATTCTACTGTTCCCAGAGTTCCATCTAATGTTAAAGTAGTTCCTTCAATGGTTGCAGGTCCATTTACTTCATAAGTTAAGTCTAGCCCACTAGTAGTAGATGCCTCTACTTCAAAAGAATCTTCATTACTAAATTTATCCGAGATTTCTGAAATAGTGATTTCTTGATCAGCTTTATTGACAGTTAAAGTTTGTTCAACAGGTATAGCTGCTTCGAATTCATTATTACCTGACTGTGATGCCGTAATAATAGATTCACCTGCGCCTACAATTGTAACAATATTTCCATCAATAGTAGCTACTTCCAAATTACTTGAAGTATAACTTATTTCTAAACCTGCAGATGAAGATGCATCTAATTCAAAAGTTTCATCACCAAAGGTTTTTTCAGGCAAACTACTAAATGTGATTTGTTGTCTTGCAGCATTATAAACATTCCATGTAAACCCGTCTTCTGTTTCAAATTGCCCAGATTCCCAAAGAATTAAAATTGTCTCATCAGCTTGTAATTCTAAGCTAATTTCAGATTGATAAGTGGAATTTGAAGCATCATCATTTTCTGCTCGAATTGCTCCTCCACAACTATCGTAAATTTTAAGAATAGTATCTTTATCACTTGACTCAACAGTAGACGATATTTCATAGGTACCAGCTTCAGTTGCAGTAAAACTATACCATTGTGGGGTAAAATCAGCTTGGTACTGTCCTTCTTCTACTATTATTGGATCATCACAAATATCACCAGCTACAGGATCAGTTAATGACAATGTCCAATCAAAATCACCACCAGTCAAATTATTAAATTTAAAATAATAATCTGTTTCAGGCTCTGGCTCTAATGCAAAAACAGCACTATCTCTTGTCTGTACTACGCTACTATTATAGCAATTACTCATATAAACAGACATTTCCACACCACTCCTTGAATTAGCTTGTAACTTCTTTCCTGAAACATCAGCAGGAGTTGTATACTTATACCAATACTCTTCCATTTCAGTTGCAGGAAGTGAATTTGTACCTAATGCAGCCGAGTCAGCAATACTACAATCTTGACCAACTTCAGGAACTTCTACTTCAATAGTCCATTCAAAATTAGTTTCCCCACTAAGGTTTAGTCTGATATAAAGTTCTTCATTTGCTTCATAGCCTGTAATATAAAATCCAGAACCACCTGAAACATTACTTTCATCAGTCAAATTGTCACAAGCCCCCCTAAAAATAGTAGCATCAACCATAAAAGGCCAATCAAAATATATACGAGTATCATCTAAATCGGGCATAGTGAATTTGTACCAGTAATACTGACCTTCTTCTGCAGGCATAGTATTCGTTCCTTCAATAGCTTCAACTGCTAAATCACAATTATCACCAGCTTGTAATTCGGTAACCTCAAGAGTCCAATCAAAAGCTTCAGCATTCCCTGCTCCAATTCGAATTTTTAATACATCATTTGGTTCTGCTTCAGTATAAATAAGTGTATTAGAAAATGCTGAAAGCAATTCACCCCCACAATCACTATACAAATAAACCCCTTCTGATGAAGGCAATTCAATTTTCAATTTACCACCACTTTCAGGCATTGTAAATTCATACCAATAGTAATTATCATCTGGTGAAGCTGCTTGGGTATTCGTACCTACCGAAGCGGTAACTGCAGTTGAACATTCACTTTGACTATAGCTTAAAAAGCTATAAGAAATTAAAATTAATAATAGATAAAATTTTCTCATTCTATAAAATTTTTAGTTGATTAAATGGCAAAACTATAGAACACAATAGTCTAATCAAAAGCAACACGAATGTATTTACAAAAGTAATTAAATGTTGCTACATACATTGTTTTGAAATTAAAAATCAGAAAAAGAATAAAAATTAAACAGATAATATATTTCTTAGATTAATCAATTTCATTATTTATTAAATAGTAATTAAATTTGATTTATCTGTATTTTTCTGGTTTTGAAAAAATAGAAGTTTTATCACCCAATTTTAACAAGCGCAGTAATCACATTAATTTCCTTTCTAGTGATTCACAAAAAACATATTAAAATATTCTAAACTTAAATTTTACCATTCGAATTTTTATGCTTTACTTTGAATAACTTATCCAGAAAGACTGAGGGATTGGGCCCTTTGAAGTCTTAGCAACCCTTCCAATGCATTTGCAAAAGGAAACGGTGCTAACTCCCATCTTGACAAAATTGCTTCGTCAGGAAAAGATAAGAAGAAGCCTTTCTCGCGGCACTTTCTGGATGTAAATTTTAAATATTCAGAATGAGCCGATTTTCAAAATCAATTCTTCAAGATAAAATTTTAGTGCTGGATGGCGCCATGGGCACCATGATTCAAAACTATAAACTCACGGAAGAGGACTACCGTGGCGAACGTTTTGCTGATTATCCTTCAGATCTAAAAGGGAATAATGACCTTTTATCTTTAACACAGCCTCAAATAATTAAAGATATTCACCGAGCTTATCTTGATGCCGGTGCAGACATCATTGAAACCAACACATTCAGTGGTACAACCATTGCGATGGCAGATTATGATATGCAGGATTTGGTTTGGGAACTCAATGAGCAATCTGCAAGAATTGCAAAAGAGGTTACTGAGGAATATACGGATAAGTCTAGGTTTGTAGCTGGTTCTATTGGACCCACCAACAGAACTGCTTCCCTTTCTCCTGATGTAAACAGACCTGGGTACAGGGCAACTTCTTTTGATGAATTAAAAATAGCTTATAAAGAACAAGCAGAAGCCTTAGCTGCTGGCGGGGTAGATATATTTCTCGTAGAAACTGTTTTTGACACTCTTAACTGTAAAGCCGCATTAATGGCTATACAGGAATTAAAAGAAGAAAAAGGAATAGATATTCCGGTGATGGTTTCAGGTACTATTACCGATGCCAGCGGAAGAACGCTTTCCGGTCAAACCGTGGAAGCTTTTTGGAATAGTATTCGCCATTTTCCTTTGCTAAGTGTGGGTTTTAATTGTGCTTTGGGTGCTGATCAGCTAAAAGCCTACTTACAGCAACTAGCAAGGATTTCAGATGTTGCCATTTCATGTCACCCGAATGCTGGATTGCCCAATGAGTTTGGGGAATATGATGAAAGCCCTTCAGAAATGAGCGGTATAATCAAAAGCTATTTTGATGAAGGATTGGTCAATATCATTGGAGGCTGCTGTGGTACTCAACCCGAACACATTAAAGCTATTGCAGATTATGCTGCAAAATCCAAACCGCATCAAATATCTTCTCAAAAGAAAATTATGAGATTAAGCGGTTTAGAACCTTTATCGGTTACTCCGGAAATTAATTTTGTAAATATTGGGGAAAGAACCAATGTATCCGGCTCAAAGAAATTTGCTCGCTTAATAAGAGAAGAGAAATTTGAAGAGGCTGTAGATATCGCCATTGACCAAGTTGAAGGCGGTGCACAAATAATCGACATCAATATGGATGATGGAATGCTGGATGCTGTAACCGTCCTTCCAGATTTCGTAAATCTAATTTCCTCAGAGCCAGATATAGCCCGACTCCCCTTTATGATTGACTCCTCTAAATGGGAGGTAATTGAAGCTGGTTTAAAATGCCTACAAGGTAAAGGAATTGTTAACTCTATAAGCTTAAAAGAAGGTGAAGAGGCTTTTTTAGAATCTGCTAAAAAAATTAAAAGCTACGGTGCCGCTGTAGTGGTGATGGCTTTTGATGAAAATGGTCAGGCTGATACTTTTGATAGGAAGATTGAAGTCTGTAAAAAATGCTATGATTTATTGGTCAATGAGGCAGAATTCCCAGCAGAAGATATCATTTTCGATCCTAATATTTTGACCATCGGAACAGGAATGGAAGAGCATGATAATTATGCTGTGGATTATATCAATTCCATAAAATGGATAAAAGAAAATTTACCCCACGCCAAAACCAGTGGAGGAGTCAGCAATATCTCTTTTTCCTTCAGAGGAAATAATGTAGTCCGAGAAGCCATGCATTCTGCTTTCCTTTATCATGCCATCAAAGCAGGATTAGATATGGGTATAGTCAATCCTGGAATGTTGGAAGTTTACGATGAGATTGATAAAGAATTACTGGATTATGTGGAGGATTTATTGTTCAACCGCAGATCCGATGCCACCGAGCGATTAATGTCTTATGCCGAAAATTTAAAACCTGGAGAAAAAGCTGAAAAAGCCACGCAAGAATGGAGAAATCAACCGGTCAATAAGCGATTAGAACATGCTTTAATTAAAGGGATTACAGAACATATAGAAGAAGACACTGAAGAATCCAGACTTCAAGCCGAACGTCCGCTGGATGTCATTGAAGGCCCATTGATGGATGGAATGAATGTAGTAGGAGATTTATTCGGTGCTGGTAAAATGTTTTTGCCACAGGTGGTAAAAAGTGCTAGGGTGATGAAAAAGGCGGTGGCTATCCTCCTCCCCTACATCGAAGCGGAGAAAAAAGCCTCCCCTGCTACCGCAGGGGAGCAGAAAGGGAATGGCAAAATCCTAATGGCAACCGTGAAGGGAGATGTTCACGACATCGGTAAAAACATTGTATCAGTTGTGCTCGCTTGCAACAATTACGAAATAATCGACTTAGGTGTGATGGTTCCTTTGCAGAAAATACTGGAAGAGGCTGAGAAACTTCAGGTAGATATCATTGGATTGAGTGGGTTAATTACGCCTTCTCTGGATGAAATGATTTATGTGGTGGAAGAAATGGAAAAAAGAGGCCTTAAAACCCCTGTTATGATAGGTGGAGCTACTACTTCCCGAATTCATACTGCAGTGAAAATCAAGCCAAATTACAGTGGACCTGTCATTCATGTGAATGATGCTTCACGTTCGGTTACAGTTGCTGGAAAGCTTTTAGGGAAAGACAAAGAAGAATTCTATAAAGAAATAGAAAGGGAATATGCGGAGGCAAAAGCTGGACACAGCAGAAGAGGTGAAAGCAAAAATTATGTAAGCATAGCAGAAGCTCGTGCTAATAAATATCAAGTTGATTGGGGTAGCTATCAACCGCATGCTCCGAAGAAAATTGGAAGCCAAGTTTTAAAAGATTATGACCTACAGGAAATAGCTGAATACATCGACTGGACTCCATTTTTTCAGACCTGGGAAATGAAAGGACGCTATCCTAAAATATTGGATGATGCGGAGAAAGGTGTTGAAGCTAGAAAGCTTTTTGCTGATGCGCAGCAGATGTTGCAGGAAATCATCGATAAAAAGCTATTGACTGCTAATGCTATTTTCGGACTTTATCCTGCACATACTAAAAACCATGATAGCATTGAGGTCTATGGCGATGCAGATAAAACCCAAAAGCTGACTGAGTTCCATACGCTTCGTCAGCAAAATAAAAAAGGCGAAAAGAATCCCAATTATGCTTTTTCTGACTTTCTAGCTCCTTCAGAAGCCAACTATACGGATTATGTGGGCTGTTTTGCCGTGACTACAGGAATTGGACTGGATAAACTAACAGCAAAATATGAAGCAGATCATGATGATTATAACAGCATTATGGCTAAAGCATTGGCTGATCGATTAGCAGAAGCCTTTGCTGAATTATTGCATAAAAAAGTAAGAACAGAATACTGGGGTTATGCAGAAAATGAAGCTTTAGATAATGAGGGCTTAATCAAAGAACAATATAAAGGCATCAGACCTGCTCCCGGCTATCCAGGTTGCCCTGATCATACTGAGAAAATAACATTATTTGATTTATTGGATGTAGAAAAGAAAACGGGAATCACTTTGACTGAAAACTTAGCCATGTTGCCAACCGCATCAGTCAGCGGCTTTTATTTCGGACATCCCGAAAGCCGCTACTTCGGATTAGGTAAAATCGGGAAAGACCAAGTGGAAGACATTGCTAAACGCAAAAAGCAGGATTTCAAAGAAATAGAGAAATGGCTGAGACCCAATCTCAATTACTAAGTCTTGAGGTGAATAGGTTTTTAATTGGTGAAGTGTTTAAGTATTTGGGTGAGTAGAGGTATAAAAAAGAAAAAATAATTTCGAAACATAAATGTAAAATATATGGCATTAGTTACGCAATTTGAAGATTTAGAATGTTGGAAATTGAGTAGATTATATGTTAAAAAAATTTATTTAAATACAAGCAGAGAGCAACTGAATAATGATTTCGGATTTCAATCTCAAATACGAGATGCCGCAGTTTCTATTATGAATAATATTGCGGAAGGTTTTGGTCGCTTAAGCAAAAAAGAATTTAAACGGTTTTTAGATATTGCTTTAGGGTCATTAGCGGAAATTAAAAGTATGACTTACATAGCTTTTGATTTAGCCTATTTTTCTGAAGACTTGACAGAAGAACTGCAAATAGAAAATGAAATAATAAAGAGTAAAATATTGGGATTGATTAAATACCTCAATACTAAAATTTAATAAAGTTGATGTAGAATTTGCAATGGGTTTACAGTTCGAAATCACCTATAAACCTAGTCACCTAAACACATCAACACTTAAAAACTTGATCTATGAAAGTAACTGAACACATAAATAACGCAAAAAATACAGTTTTCTCTTTTGAGATATTACCTCCTTTGAAAGGACAGAATATAAAAGCCTTATTTGAAAACATAGAACCCTTAATGGAGTTTAAGCCACCATTTATAGATGTCACCTATCATCGAGAGGAATATATCTACCGTGAAAGGGGCAATGGGTTACTGGAAAAACGCATCACCCGAAAACGTCCAGGAACAGTAGGGATTTGTGCAGCCATCAAAAACAGATTTGATATAGATACTGTACCTCATATCATCTGTGGCGGATTCAGCAAAGAAGAAACTGAAAATGCCTTGATAGATTTAGATTTTCTAGGAATTGATTCCGTTCTAGTCTTAAGGGGTGACCCAATCAAATCAGAGGCTAAATTTATACCTGACCCCAATGGACATGCATATGCCATTGAACTAATGGAACAAGTGGTCAATATGAATCAAGGAAAATACATAGACGAGGAACTGCAAGCTGCTACACCTACTAATTTTTGTATTGGTGTTGCAGGATATCCTGAAAAACATTTTGAAGCCCCGAGCATGAAATCGGATTTGAAAATCCTAAAGCAGAAGGTGGAAAAAGGAGCAGAATATGCCGTCACTCAGATGTTTTTTGACAATCAAAAATACTTTGAATTTGTAAAATTATGTAGAGCTGAAGGTATAGATGTGCCTATCATACCTGGATTAAAACCAATTACTTCCTTAAAACAGATGACAGCTTTACCAAGAACTTTCTACTTGGATTTACCAGATAATTTGGTTGATGAATTAGAAAAATGTAAAGATAATGCAGCAGCTAAAGAAGTAGGAATAGAATGGTGCACTCAACAATCAAAAGAATTGATTGAATTTGGTGCGCCTTGTTTGCATTATTATTCCATGGGAAAATCCGACTCGATTTATAGAATAGCGGAAGAAATATTTTAAAAAAATCAACTTTTCCAAAGTTCAGTACTTTGGAAAAGCTAGATTCTACCCCGGTCGGTGGCACACCGACCGGAAACCATGATTAATAATTTAAATACAAAAATGGGAAACCATGATTAATACAAAGCAGGAAATTGCTCTGGATCAAATTCGTGCATCATGGCATAAACTCTTTCGAAAACATCCTCTATCTGTGGTTTACTGAAATAATCTCCATCTGATGCATAAGCTGGCCTGTGCTCGTTTGAAGAAATAGTAATTGGCTGAGCGTCTAAATATTTGTAAGCTTTTTGCTCTTCCAATACTTTCTGCATCATAAATCCTGTTGCTCCACCCGGTACATCCTCATCAGCAAATACTACTCTATTTGTTTTCTTAACAGATTCCACTATCCTGTGATCAATATCAAATGGCAATAAAGTCTGTACATCTATCACCTCGCATGAAATACCATGGTCTGCCAATTGATTCGCTGCATCCATTACCACTCTGCACATAGAGCCATAAGTCACAATAGTCACATCACTTCCTTCTCTAATTACTTCTGGCTGACCTAAAGGAACCGTGAATTCCCCAACATTTTCTGGTAAAGATTCTTTTAATCTGTATCCGTTAAGGCATTCTATAATCAAAGCAGTATCATCTGATTGTAACATGGTATTGTAAAATCCAGCTGCTTGGGTCATATTTCTTGGAACCAATATATAAATCCCTCGGATAGCATTTAAAATCATGCCCATAGGCGATCCTGAATGCCAAACTCCTTCTAATCTGTGTCCTCTAGTACGGATAATTAATGGTGCTTTTTGTCCGCCTTTGGTTCTATATTGAAGACTAGCCAAATCATCAGACATAATCTGAATGGCATATAATAAATAATCTAAATATTGAATCTCAGCAATTGGTCTTAAGCCTCTTAATGCTGCTCCAATTCCTTGCCCTAAGATAGTACACTCACGGATTCCAGTATCCATCACCCGTAAATCACCATACTTTTCCTGTAAACCTGCAAAAGCTTGGTTAACATCTCCGATTTTTCCAACATCCTCACCAAAAGCAAATACTCTTTGATCACGAGCTAAAGCTGCATCAAAACAAGCTTGCAATACTTCCCTACCATCTACTTTTTTAGGATCATTGGAATATTCAGGCTTAATTATTTCTACTTTCAAAGCAGATTCATCCGATTCGCTATATAAATGAGAGCTGTAGCGGTCATGCCCTTCTTCATTTACAGCTTTCAACCAATTTATAAGCTTTTGCTTAGCCTCTCCTTGATGATTGATAACCAATCGCAATGCCTTTTTAACAGCTTTGATATTATCCAATCTTAGAGGATTCATAGCTGATTTAAGTTCCGATGCAATATCAGAAATCTCACTCTGACCTGATTCTTCAGCCAAATCTTTCAACAAGCCTAAAGCTTCTTTTTGCTGATCCTTTATTTCACCTATAAAAGCTTTCCAAGCTGCATCTTTAGCATCCTTTGCAGTCTTTTTAGCCTCATTTTCTAAATCATCTAATTCCTTTTCAGAAGCAATTTTATTATCAAGAATATATTTTCTGAATTGGTTTAAGCAATCATATTTTGTTTCCCATTCCAATCTTTCTTTTGACTTATAACGCTCATGAGAGCCCGAGGTAGAGTGTCCCTGTGGCTGCGTCATATCATAAACATGTACCAAAGATGGAACGTGTTCCTCACGGGAAATTTTTGCAGCCTTTTGGTAAGTTTCTACCAAAGCTTCATAATCCCAACCTTTCACAGTCAAGATTTCATATCCCTTTTTATCTTTAGTTCTTTGAAAACCAGCTAAAGCTTCTGAAATACTGCTTTTAGTGGTATGGAATTCCTGTGGGACACTAATTCCAAAATGATCATCCCACACTGAAACCAACATAGGGATTTGCAAAACTCCAGCAGCATTTATAGACTCATAGAACATCCCTTCCGAAGTAGAAGCATTTCCTATGGTTCCAAAAGCTATTTCATTTCCATTAATGGAATATTGCTCAAATTCTTTTTTATTTAATTCCTTATTTTCCCTGAATAATTTAGAAGCAAAAGCTAATCCTACCAATCTTGGCATTTGAGCTGCCGTTGGGGAAACATCGGATGAGCTGTTTTTGCTTTCTGTAAGCTTTGTATATTTGCCCGCTTCATCCAACATTCTAGTGGCGAAGTGACCATTCATTAATCTCCCTGCTGAAGCTGGATCGGCATTAACATCAGTATGTGCATAAAGCTGAGCAAAATATTCTTGTATGCCTAACTCACCAATAGCAAACATGAACGTTTGATCACGATAATAGCCAGAACGGAAATCACCATTTTTAAAGGCTTTAGCCATAGCTAATTGAGCCAATTCTTTTCCGTCACCGAAAATCCCGAATTTGGCTTTGCCCATGAAAACTTCTTTACGCCCCATCAAACTAGCATGTCTACTCTCCCATCCTAAACGAAAATCGTTTAAAATTTCCTCTTTAGATATACTAATTTTTTTCTTTTTATTGCTTTTGGTGGTTGTCATCAGCTTTGTGTTTTATTGAAAATACAAGCTCACTTTAAAAGTAAGTTCAACAAAAATAACCAAAATGATGAGGCTTTCAAATCCTAATTTAACAGTTGAGCCTAACAATCGTTCGGAAAGCATAAGTCAGTTTATATTTTAGTCTTTTTTCATTCTGTCAAAATAATATTTCACCAAACAATAACGAACTATATGGATTCAAAATAAAATATTAATTTGATTTAAAAATTATTCAATAAACTGCCTTAAAAAACCAATGCCAAATACAGGAAATTCTATTGTTTGCTTTATATTTGCCCCCATTAGGAAACATTAAAATTATATTGTTATGATCATTGGGGTACCAAAAGAAATCAAAAACAACGAAAACCGTGTCGCCTTGACACCGGCCGGTACACAAGAGTTGGTCAAAAGAGGCCACCAAGTATTTGTACAGGCTACTGCCGGAGAAGGTAGTGGTTTTTTGGATGAAGATTATGTAGAATCAGGTGCTCAAATTTTACCTGACATTCAAAGCACTTATGCGAAAGCTGAGATGATTATGAAGGTAAAAGAGCCGATTGAAGAGGAATATGAATTGATCAAGGAAGATCAATTGGTATTTACCTATTTCCATTTTGCGGCTTATGAAAATTTGACCAAAGCAATGATCAAAAATAAGTCAATATGTTTGGCTTATGAAACAGTAGAGAAGTCAGATAGAAGCTTACCTCTTTTGGTACCAATGTCGGAAGTAGCTGGAAGAATGTCGATTCAAGAAGGAGCTAAATATCTGGAAAAACCCTTAAAAGGAAGAGGTATTTTATTAGGTGGCGTACCAGGTGTTCGTCCGGCTAAAGTATTAATTATGGGTGGTGGAGTTGTTGGGACAAATGCCGCTAAAATGGCTGCAGGAATGGGTGCTGATGTTACTATCATGGATGTAAACCTTCAACGTTTACGTTATTTGGATGATGTGTTGCCAGCCAACGTGAATACTTTCATGTCAAATGAATATAACATCCGTGAGATGATTCAAAGATGTGATTTAATTATTGGAGCTGTATTAATCCCTGGAGGAAAAGCCCCACACTTGATCACTCGTGATATGTTAAAGGAAATGAGACCAGGAACTGTTTTAGTCGATGTAGCAGTAGATCAAGGCGGATGTATCGAAACATGTAAACCAACTACTCATCAAGACCCAACTTATATTATTGATGATGTAGTACATTATTGTGTTGCCAATATGCCAGGTGCAGTGCCTTACACTTCTACTTTGGCTTTAACTAATGCAACTTTACCTTTTGCGATTCAATTAGCAGATAAAGGTTGGGTTAAAGCTTGTCAAGAGAACAGGGAATTAGCTTTAGGCTTAAATATAATTAAAGGAGATGTGGTTTATGACGCTGTTGCAGAAGCCTACGACCTAGAACATGTTCCTTTTGAAAAGTATTTAGGAGATGTTTGGAGTAAACTATAATTTTGAATTAAAAACTCACTAAAATGACAAAACTCTCGCCAATTAAATTTGACGAGAGTTTTTTATTATTCTGACTTAATATTGTAGGAAGCAGTTAATAATACTATCTGGGTTTCACCTTTACGAGTAAAAGTTTGCTCAAATTCAGGCCCAAAATTCTCACCACTGAAATTTCTAGTATCAAAAATATCCCTAAAGCTGGCACTTATAGTTAATTTCTTATCAAGGAAATACCTTTGCAAACTACCATCAATATAGTATCGAGCTAAATCCCTTCCTTGCGCCTCAATTTCAGGAGCAAAATAGTTTCCTGTGAATTGGAGATTAATCCCCAATGGCAAACTAATATCTGTAGTAACTTTTGCGTACCAAGACAAGCCTCTATTGGTAAAACTATCATCTAGATTTGTACCATCTATTCGTGACTCAAAAATGGAATAACTGGCATTAAAATTCCACCAATTGGTGATTTCGGTGGTATTGATAAATTCCAATCCATAAAAATCAGCAGTGTTCAAATTCTGGGGGCCTCTGTAGGAAATCCCATCTTCCACTCTCACAATCCAATCGACTTGCCCATTAATTTTTCTATAGAATGCATTAGTTGTTAAGGTAAATCCACCTTTATCATACATGTGCCCTAATTCAAATGAATTAATATATTCTGGCTGGAGATTAGGATCACCTACCCTAACATTAAGTGAATCGGCAAAATCCGGGAATGGGTTCAACCTCCAAGCACTTGGACGGTCAATTCTTCTTGAATAAGTTGTTTTAAGTGTATTGTTATCATTTAAATGATAAGCCAACTGCACACTTGGAAAGAAATTCAGATAACTTTGATTATTTCTTAAGTCTTCTTCAGATATAAAGGATGACTCAACATTCTTCAATTCATTTTCTATCACTGTTTGTTCGGCTCTTAACCCCACAGCATAATTAAAATTTGGTATGCTATCAGAAAATATTGCATAAAGTGAATGAATTTGATCTTGATAGATAAAGCGATTACTGATACTGTCGTAAGATTGAAAATTTTCAGTCTGCGGATCACCTAAACCATATTTATAATCATTATCAAAATTCCTGAAAATAGATTTATATCCTGCTTCAACTACCCCGTTTAAGAATGGCGTTGAATAGTCAAATTGAGCCACAGAAGTATTTCTGAATTCATCAGTATTACTTCCTTCTATCCTGTTGGGATTTCCTTCTGCAACTTGTGTATTGTTATAAATATCTATTTTTTGATTTTCAATTTGATCACGGATTGACGTGCTAATTGAAGCTCTTAATAATTTATCAGGATCATCATAAATCCTTTCATAAATTAAGGCATTATCATAAGTATAGTTCTTCTCTGTTTCATTATTGTTTCTCACATAAGCTGATGAAATAGTGTTTTCATCAAGATTTGTTAAAGTAGAACGGTTTGAATCAAAATCATCTTCATCCTCTGTATTAAACACACCTTCTAAGCTTATTTTACTATTCCCCCAGAAGTAATCGGCTCCATAATTAACCGTATGTTCGGAATCTTCTCTCCTACTATCGCTTGTTTGAACCAGTCGCTCCCTAACACCATCAAAAGTTGAGTTTCTCTCAGTAATTCTATCCCCAACTCTTGGCCATTTCCTATAACTATAGCCACCATAAACAGCATATTTTGTAGTCCTTCTAGATAAATTCAGGTTAGCATTAGTTCTCATTCTAGTTCCCATGGTAACTTCAGCTCTTGCTGTATTTCCTAAATCTTCTCCCCTCTTCAATTTTATATTAATAACTCCTCCATCCGCAGATGCATCATATTTTGCATTGGGATTATTTATAATTTCTACCGTTTCAATTGCACTTGCAGGAATTTGTTCTAAATCAGATGCCAAGGCGGAGTTTCGACCATCGATCAGCACATTTGTACTACCACTACCCCGCAACGATACACTTCCGTCATCTGAAACATTTACAGAGGGCGTATTTCTTAAAATATCTAAAAGTGTACCACCCACATTTGAAATATTTTGATCTGGCTTAATCTCCATACCTTCCATTGTGGCCATAACAGGACGTTTTCGTTCATTCCCTTTTACCACTACCTCTTCCATTACTTCATCTTCTACTGAAAGACCGATTTCACCTACATCTAACCCATCATTTGGCACAGAAATTTCTTGTTCGTAATCCTCGTATCCCACGAAGGAAACCAGCATTCTATAATCTCCAGGCTCTATTGAAATATTAAAACTTCCATTTTCATCTGTTGTTGCGCCAGTTACAGGCGATTGACTATCTCCTTGGTAAAATGCCACTTGAGCATAAGGAATTACCTTTCCCGAATCAGGGTCGGAAATCTTCCCTTCCACCATTACATTTTGACTGAAAACAGGATTTATAATAAGAAATGATAAGAATAGAATTAGAATGTATTTCATTAGTTTTTTCTATGTCGATACACTTAATTGAACTGCTAAAAGCTATAAAAGTTTAATTTTTAAGTAGAAATTTCAGCCACACATTTTAATTCAATTGCTATTGGAGTTGGCAAGGCATTTACCTCTATTGTAGTTCTGCAAGGCTGAATATCTTTGAAATATTCTGCATACATTTTATTGAAAGTAGCAAAATCATCTTTCATATTAGTAAGAAAAACCTGCACATCCACCAACTGTTTCCAGCTACTTCCACAATCTTCCAATATCATGCGAACATTATCAAAAACTGATTTACATTGCGCTTCAATATCATAAGAAATAATTTCGCCTTTATCATTGAGCTCCACACCAGGAATGCTTTTACTATCCTTTTTTCTGGGGCCCACTCCTGAAAGAAATAATAAATTACCCACTTTACGGGCATGAGGATATAAACCAACGGGTAATGGTGCGCGCTCTGAATTTCTTATAGTATTTTCCATTATGTAATTGTTTTTGGCAATTGATTTTTTACTTGCTTCGCCTGATTGATATGACGCTTAGTATGACGCATCATGATATACAATTGCTCGCCCACATTGAATTTCAATAATTTACTCAAGGGGCTATAAGTATTTACATGTTGATGATCATAAGCACAGGCTTTTAATGAAACATCAATGATTTCTTCCTGCAATTTTAAAAATTCTTTAACGGTTTCCATTCCGTTTTCCACCTTATTTTCCTTTACAGGCTTGAAAAGCTTGGGAGCTGGGACTTTCCATTTGTATTTTGGATCAACTGCATAGAGGAATAATCTTCCCGTGATGGAAAAATTGATAGGATATTCAATGGTTTTGACCTCAGCTTTTTGCAATCGCTTCTCTATGTCTTTAATGTAGATTGAATTAGCAATAATGATATGCTTTAAACATTCCGCAATTGACCATTTATCAGGAGCGGGTTTCCAAACCAAATCTTCTTCGCTTAGGTCTTGAAACTCATTGATGGTGGTTTCTTCTATTTCTTTTAAGTCTTTAATTACATCTTTTAGCCAAATCATATTTGCTTATCGGAATTGGAGAAGAAAGGTTAGTGAAATTATAGAATTTCCATTCTCTTATAAATTACTTTGAATAAATTCATCCATTTGGGTTGAATACCATTTACCAAATCCACCAGTTTCAATTTCATGTTGAAAACCCATTAAATGTCCTCCATCATAAATTTTTATTACTGGTTTTATACTAAATTCATGTCTATTTGATTTAGCATCCTGAGCTGTGGTGATTTCGTCCTCTTTCCCAGCAAAAAGCAAAATGGGAATATCGATAGCCTTCCACTTTTGGATATAGTCTTTTGATTCAATTGGAGAAAAAGTTTCCTTTCCCTTTAGAGATTTTATCCTTTGAATATGCTCATTTGGATTATAGACAAATGCATCGTAAATCAGAAAATCTATTTTATCTTTAATATTCTCAAAAGCATAAGTCGTGACCATCGTTCCCATTGACGACCCCCAAACCCCGATACTTTTATCTTTAAATCTTTTATCAGTAAAATCCACTATTGCCTTTAAGTCATTTGAAAACTCAAGATGGAATAGATTATTTGGCTTAATTTCAAAATCAGAGCTTTTGCCAAAACCTCGGTAATCAAAAGTGATGACAGTATAACCTAAATTTGCCAAAATAGAAGCTTGAAGAACAAAATAAGACATATTCCCGGCATCCGGACATGCCAAAATCAGCACCTCATCTTTCTCATTATCAGAATTAGGTGCATAAATCCAAGTATTCAAATCATATCCATCTTCTGTGGTCACCGTTAATTCTTCATATTCCCAGTCAATGGAATCAGGAGTTAAAGTATATTCCCTATCAGGATCAATGGCTAATAAGTTTAATGGGAGGAAAAAGAAGAATAGGAATTTATTCATGGTTTAATTATGTCTAATTGAAAATTGATCTTTGTTTGGTAATAAACACTTCAATTTGAAATTTATTTAAATATTTTCAAATATTTTGCACTTTAACTAATTTGTAAAGTTATGCCCGAAACCATCGACCTAAGCCAGGAAATTTATGAAGGGATGCCTATTTTTAAAGAGCTGTAGTTTAAATCCCGACAGACACTATTAATGCATTATTTTTGTACTTGTAATTCTCTTCTAATATAGTCTATAATAAATTATTGAATGTGAATTTGCATTCGTATAAACTTAAATTATATTTGCAATAATTTAAATTTATTACATCAAAAACCAACTTACTTTAAGTTAAAAACCAAAACCTTATACCTCTCTTTATATTCATTTACAGGAATTCTTAAAAATAAATCAAAGTAAAACCATCACACTTCTTTTATAAAATGAACCAAATAATAAAAAACACTACATTGATAATACTTATAATTTTAGCAATCTCAGCCTGTGAAAAAACAGAGAGTGATTATGCATTAACCACATTTGAACTTGACAGTGCGGATGTTAACAAAGGCACTCAAGTTTTAAATGCGGTAATGATTCAGAGTAGCGAGCAATTTCAATCAACAGCTTTCAGGGCTCAAAATGGATTAGGAGGTGTAGAAGGAGACAGAGAATATGATCTAGGCATTACACATTTGGATGGCTCCTTTCGTGGTACTGGTGAGTATACTAAAGAAGATAATTTTGAAATTAGGTTTGTGCATTTTGATTATTATGATGAAAATCCTACAGATACATCATATGCTTATACTGTAATTGACAGCCTGTGGTTGAAATACACTACAGTCAACAAGGAAATAATAAAAGGTGAATTTTTTATAAAAGTTAGTTCCGAACAAGAACCTTCCGTTACTTATACTTTAAGTAATGGAGAGTTTGAATTCTCTAACTATGAAGATAGGTTTTAGTAGAGATCATTATTGAACATATAAAGTCAAAGGAAAGTCTGCATAATGTTTATGCAGACTTTTTTTTAGTAATTTGCTGAAAAAATATATTTGAAAAATAAAATCCAATGCCCGAAATCATCGACCTAAGCCAAGAAATTTATGAAGGAATGCCTGTTTTTAAAGACCTTCCTCAGGTCAAAATGGAAATCCATAATTCTCATGAAGAATGGGCTGGCATTCAAAATCCTGAAAAAAGGACAGCTGCTGTTCATAAATTAGAACTTGGAGAGCATACCGGCACTCATGTTGATGCTATAAATCACATGGCTAAGCAATATGAAGGGCAATCTATTGATAAAATGCCCTTATCAATGTTTTATACCGAGGGGATCTGTTTAGATTTTTCACACAAAAACTTAGAAGAACTCATAGAACCTCATGAAGTTGAATTGGCTTGTAAAAAAGCTAATGTAGAAATCAAAAAAGATGATACTGTTCTCCTGTACACTGATCATTACAGAAAACATTTCAATTCAGATAATTGGGGAAACGGCCCTGGGATTTCTACTGATTTAGCCCGTTGGTTGGGAGAACAAAAGATTTCAGCCTTTGGAGTGGAGACCATGTCACCGGGAGTTCGAAAAGGAGTCTCCAATAAGGAAGTCCATGAAATTTGCGGTGAATTAGGCTTTACACATTATGAAAATATGATCAATCTCCATCAACTAATCGGAAGAGGAAGATTTCGTTTTATTGCATTTCCTTTAAAAATAAGAGGTGGAACTGGTTCTCCTGTTAGGGCTGTGGCTATTTTTGGAACTTAAAATAAAAACCAGTTTTTTTCTTAATTACATTAATCCTTTTAACAACCAAGCTCATCTTCTAAACTTTTCAAATGTTTTTTTAATGATTGTGTTATTTTAGATATATTAAGATATGAAATAAACTTATGAGAATAGGTTCCTTTTTGATAAATCTTATTACTCCTTTTAAATAATAATTTCATTTTTTCTAAACCAGACTTACCTTTTAAATTTGGAGTTTTAGAAAGTTTAAGAAATTTAATCAATCCATCTAAATCATAAATAAACCAATCCTCTATCGTCCTTTCAGCCTTTATTGTTTTCATTGAATCTACCCCTAACTCCTTTAATTTTGAATCAACTAACTTCCAATTTGTAGGTGGTTTCTTTCCTAATTCAAAGACATCGGTATCATAGGCACAAAATACTTTTACATTTTCTGGAGAATATTTAACTAAGACCTCATGTTTAACTTTTGAGGAGACTTTACTTTCATATCTACCTATACCTTTTAAATTAAAGATTTTTACAGTATTCAGTTTCTTTGAAGTAGTTTTTCTATAATAATTTATTAGCTCACTATAAAAAACTTTTTCAGTGTCTCCTTCAACAAAAATTATGATAATATTACTACTGCTCAAAAGCACAATTCATTTAAAAGTTCACGATCGCCATTCGAACATTCTATTACTCTATCAAAAATCAAATCTCCGACTGAGATTCCTTCATCTTCAGCCATTTCAATAACTTTCTTAAACTTTGACTGCTTAATTTCTGAAAATTGTGCCAGACCCTTATCATTTGGGATACCAATTTTAATTTTACTTGTGTCAAGATACTGAATTAGATATGGGGAATGACTTGATGTTACAACTTTTGTATCTTCAGTTATGCCATCAATTATTATCAATAATTGTTGAAGTAATCCTGGATGTATAGAATTTTCAATTTCCTCAAAAAATACCAATGGGACTTTATTTAACTCCGCAGCTATTGTTAATGCAATAACATAAAATATTTTTTGAGACCCTGAGGATAATCCAACGATGTCAGATTGCTGATTATTATTAACTTCTTTTACTCTAATATCATAAATTTTATCAGGAAAATCTAGCGGTATTTTTTTCTTATATTCTTTTTCAGATTCGAATTTTAATTTTGATTTAAAATCTATCTCAATAGGTTCAAAATCTTCAATATCTTTTAAAAGTGAAATAACTGAATCTTTAAAAACTTCATACAAATCAGGTTTGTTTTTCATTAAACTATATATAAAGTAAGCAACCTCTGAACTATCAGGCATTCCAAGAGAGTATCCTGTTTTTACTACTTCAGCAGATATTGTCCGAAATAACTTATCTGGATTTTGCAGGGTGTCTACATTTACACTTTTTAATCCATTAATTTCTTCAATTAAGGAATGGAAAAATAAGTGATCATAATTTTGTAACTTATTAATCAGTAATTCACTCTTTTTAACTTTTATAAATCTATCACATCGACCAGTTTTTGATGGGAGATAAAAACTCTCAATCGAATTTCTTTTTATGTAAGTTTTTGGTTTAGAATCAGGTCTATTCAATTTTACTTTTAAATATTCTTCCTTAATCTTTTTACCTTTCCCATCATTTTTAATCCATTCAAAACAGAAACCATATGTCACAATTACATCCTCTTCATTTAAATTAGCGGTAAATACAATTTCGAATTTAAAAGGAATACTTTCTATGAATTTATTAATTGGGATTAAAGGACGCAATGCCATCATATCAGATTTTTCATCAATGGTTTCACTTATATAATCAAATCCGAATGATATTGCATTAATCACATTCGATTTACCATAATTATTCAATGCAATCAAAGCATTAAATTTATTAAGAGATAAAGTTATCTCTTCAATATTTGCGAACCCTCCTATAGTTATTTGTTTTATATTCATATAAGTAACAATATATATCTTCTATGATGCAAATATACCCATTATAGTTAAAAACTAAAACAAAACGAAACAAATCATTTCTTTTATAAAGAAATGAGCAGTGTATAAAAAAGAAATAAATATAAAAAAGCGATGATCTCTCAATCATCGCTTTCTCTTTTTTTAGCTATTCATTATATCTTCAATCTCATCAATTTCAATCGGGATATTGCCCATCATGTCGTGATGACCATCTTTAGTGATGACTACATCATTTTCCAAACGAATGCCTAAGCCTTCATTTTGAATATAGATTCCCGGCTCGATAGTGAATACCATGCCCGGCTCAAATTCTCTATAGATATTCCCTACATCATGAACATCCAATCCTATGTGGTGAGAAGTTCCATGCATAAAATACTTTTTATAAGCAGGGTTTTTAGGGTCTTGATTTTTAATATCTGCTTTGTCCAATAAGCCCAAGCCCAATAACTCACTTTCCATCAACTTTCCAACTTCTTTGTGATACTCTGGAATTCTGTTTCCTGGTGTTAAGATTTTATAACACTCCTTCATCACCCTTAATACAGCATTATAAACATCTTTTTGACGCTGGGTATACCTTCCGTTAACAGGAAATGCACGAGTCATATCGGCATTGTAATTACCGTATTCTGCTCCTACATCCATCAATAAAAGCTCACCGTCTTTACAAACATCCTTATTTTCAATATAATGCAAAACACAAGCATTAGCTCCAGAAGCCACAATTGGAGTATAAGCAAATCCTTTTGAACCTTGTCTTATGAATTCATGCAAAACTTCGGCTTCCACTTCATATTCTTTAACCCCAGGCTTTACAAATTTCAAAGTTCTTCTAAATGCATCTTCCGTAATTTTGCAAGCCCTGTCCATTTGCGTGATTTCTTGAGGATCTTTAATTGCTCTTAAATCATACAAAATAGGCGCTGCTTTTCTGTATTGGTGAGCAGGATATCTCTCTTGTAACCATTTGATAAAACGCATATCTCTTGTTTCAACAGGAGTGGCATTTCTGATATGCTCATTGGTGTTGATGAAAACCTGCTCTGCTTCTGCCATCAAGGTATTGAAAACGGTTTCAAATTGTGACAACCACATTACAGTAGGGATTCCAGAAGCTGCAGTGGCTTCTTCTTTGGTGTATTTATGTCCTTCCCAAACGGCTATATGTTCATTCGTTTCCGTTACAAACAAAATCTCTCTCCAGCCATCATTATCAAAATCAGGGAATAAAACCAAAATACTTTCTTCCTGATCAATACCAGTCAAATAAAACAAATCACTGTTTTGCCAAAAAGTCATGGTACCATCTGCATTCATAGGCATCACATCATTGGAATTGAAAACTGCCAAAGAACGAGCAGGCATTTGCTTCATGAAATTTTTGCGGTTCTTTATATAAAGGGATGAATCTAAAGTTTTGTATCTCATAAAAATCACTATTTATTTCAATTTAATCGTTTATGCTTCGTAAATTTCAAATTTACATTTTATTATCTCATTAGACATGTTAAAACAGGCTTTTTTCAAGACAATCTTCCTCATAATCCCTTTTTATCTGCTTTCGATTGCAGTTTTAGCACAACAGAAATACTGGCTTGAATTTAATATTGAAGATTTAAATGCAAAAAGCAGCCAAATAGAATACTTAAAGGACAGCCTAAATAAGCAATTTCCTGAAGATATAGTGTTTCATTATCAGTCGAAATGGAATCCTGTAGTGAGTATTTCCACCAAGGAAAAAAATGTAAGTTCCTTACAAGGATATGGATTTGTAAAAAGTCTAAAAACACAAAAGGAATTACAACCTCTATCCATTGAAACTTTAACGCCAATAGAATATTCTTATGCATTGGAACAAATTAAGGCTCACTACATAACTGATAGCATGGGATTAAGTGGTAAAGGTGTGAAAATAGGTGTGATTGATGGTGGTTTTATGGATGCAGATGCAGAACCATCCTTAAAACACCTAATCGAGAATAAACAGATAAAATTTTTTCAGGATTACCTCTTAAAAGGAAATGACGATCCTTTTTATGGCAAAAGAATAGCTGGGGATGATCATGGAACTCAAGTTTTAAGAATGATAGCTGGATCGGATAATGGGACTTCCATAAAATACGGTATGGCTGAAAATGCGGAGCTATATTTAGCCAGAACAGATCACGGCATAAGGGAAAGAAGGTTAGAAGAAGATTACTGGGTAGAAGCGATTGAGTTGTTCCACGAAATGGGAATTCGCTTAATCAATTCCTCTCTAGGTTATACAGATGGATATGACAAAAGAAAAGAAAACCATAGCAAAAAAGAGGTTGATGGAAAAAGTAGTATGATTACCAAAACAGCACAAATGGCAGCGGAAAAAGGAATGCTAATCGTAAGTGCTGCCGGCAATGATGGGCACGGAAAATGGGAAGTTTTATCCTTGCCGTCTGATGCTAAGGATATTTTAACTGTGGGTGCCGTTCGCTATGATGATTGGTCCAAGATTTATTACTCTTCCATTGGTCCTGAAAAACTGGATTATGTGAAACCTGATGTAGCTTGTTTTGCAGCAAACGGAACTTCATTTTCAGCTCCTGTCATTACAGGTTTAGCAGCTTGTATATGGGAATACGATAGCACATTGAGCAATCTTGAAGTGATCAAAATCATTAAATCTGGCAGTCATTTGACTGAAACACCTAATAATTATATCGGTTATGGAATCCCAGACAGCAAAAAAATCATTGGACTCTTAAATCAAGAAACTCCATTATCAAACTTAAAATCTATTACTTCTGATCAGGATTATATTGAAGTTGAAATCCCAGATGGAACTGAGGTGGTAGTGGTTTTTCATAAAGAAAATTCAATAAATGTAATAGAACAACAAACTGTTAAAATTGAGGAAGGGCAAACCAACTTAAAAATTGAAAAAATTGAAAAGGCAAAGTTTTCTACTGTTGTGGCTCAAGAACAGTTGCATTTAGAAATCGAATGGGACTGAAGCTATTTAGAGACAATCTTATCAAGTTCTCTACTTAATCTTAACATATTTGCTTCATGCACTTCTTCCTCAATCACCTTCATTCCTCCAAAAGTACCAGATCTTGGTGCTCCTAATAATACATTTTGAATAATGCCATTGGCATCAATAGAAATGGTAGCTGGATATGGAAAAACACTCTGGAATTCTCCCACTTCTAATTTCAGTAACTTTCCAGCATTCACTTCCTTTTCTGAAGGAACCAGATGAATATTTGAATTAAATTGATCGGCATATTTCTTTAGCTTATCAGGAGTATCATGTGCCAGTACAATAAACCGAACTTCAGGATAATCTTTTGAAAGTTGATTTAATGCAGGTATAGAGCTAATGCATGGAGCACACCATGAAGCAAATGATTCCAATAAAACTGGTTTAGAATCAGTCAATAAATCTATTTCATTACCGTAATAATCCTTAAAACTGTAATTACCAATAGGAACACCTTCAATGGAATCCGAAAAACTATTTAATTCATAAAATTCAACTCTATCTTGATATTCTACTCCATATTTATTTTTCATAGAAGCAGCAAAAGTTTCCAATTTATCCGCATATTTCTCATTTTCTTTTGAAATACAATTTGATAGAAGGATGAAAGTAAACGCGAACAGAAAATGCTTGGGCTTCATAGAAAACTAGTTTATAAAAACTAAAAAAGCACCTAAATTTCTTTAGATGCTCTTAAATGAATTTTTAACCTTAAAATTTAATTCAATATTAGAATAAATTAAAACTCAATCCAAATCTGAATGGAGTTGTTTGGGTGGCAATGGGTTCTTCTGCATTATTTAAAGGACCTCTTCCAGGATTGAATAATTCAGAGAAATCATATTCAAAATGAGCCCCAAATCCTGAAATGCCTATCCTGAAATGGGCTCCGTAACGGAATTGATTTAATTCAAAACTTTCTTTTCGCTTGATTTTCTTAGTATCTTCATTTTCTACGTATTTGATTTTTGTCTTGCCATTAATCAAATAACCTATACTACCACCGGCAGCTAAAAAGAAACCTCCATTATCAATTTTATCTTTATTAAAATAATATCGGAATTCTAGTGGGATATTTACATAATTTGATTCAAACTTAGATTTCTCTACAAATCCATTTGGCCCAGTCAAATCCTCATCAATAGTTTGAAGTTTAACATTTCTTAATTCATCTGTTCCTGAAACTACTCCTAAAGTAGTAGAATCACCATCAAAGGCAAATTTATCAAAAGAGAAATTAAAGCCAGCATTAAATGTAAAATTGGAATTTGAAATTTGTACAGGGTACATATATCCAATTTTGAATGCATTGTTACCAAAAGTATTCAGGTTTAAATCCTCCACGTCATTATTGTATAACATATTTAAACCAAAGGATAATGTCAAATCTCCTTTTAAATCCGGTCTTGGCCCAAAGGTGTTTTTTTCTTCTAAATTTTGAGCATATACTGTAGATACAGCAGTTAAAATTGTTAAAGTAAATACGAATAATTTTTTCATTAGTAATATTTTGAATTTTACTTTCGAATGACAAAGATAGCGTTTTATGCAGAGGATAAATAAATAATTCCTTTTTCTTATAAGAAATTATTTTCTACCTTTGCAAGCTCATTAGCAAACGTAGTTGATGAAAAGATATTGTTTTTAGATTTGAAAGCATATCGAAAATTGAAAAATGGCCTTGTAGCTCAACTGAATAGAGCACTTGATTACGGCTCAAGAGGTTCCAGGTTTGAATCCTGGCAAGGTCACTAAAACCGCTTAGATTAATTCTAAGCGGTTTTTTTTTGTTTCTAAGCTCCCTTAAATTCCGGCTTTCTTTTTTCCAAAAAAGCTTGTTTACCTTCCTTATAATCTTCTGAAGTTCCTGCTATTTGCTGAGAGTATTTTTCATACTCCAACATATCATCTAAAGAAGATGTAGCGGCTTTGTTCAGCATTTTCTTAATCATGCCAATCGATTTGGTTGGCGCTTTTGCAAAATAATCTGTATAGGATTTTACAGCTGCGTCTAATTCCTCATCTTTCACAACTTTATTGACTATCCCCAACTCATAAGCTTCCTGAGCAGTTACCTTTGTTCCCATAGCGCATAATTCAAATGCTTTTTGATATCCCACCAAATTAGGAAGGAAGAATGAAGAACCAGAATCAGGCACTAAACCAATATTGATAAAAACCTCAATCATTTTAGAAGATTCTGCAGCAATAATCATATCGGAAGCCAAAGCCAATGAACAACCAGCTCCTGCTGCTACTCCATTTAATCTGGCAATAATCGGTTTGGGTAATTTACGCATCGCCCTAATGATGGGGTTATATCTTTTCTCTAATGAGTTATAAAACATTTTATCATCCTCATCACGAGCAGATTTCAAATCCTGTCCAGATGAAAAAGCTTTCCCCTCTCCTGTTATCACTACTACCCTCACTTCCGGGTCTTTTCCAGCAGATTTCAAGGCATCTTGAAATTCATAACTGATGCCATCATTAAATGCATTGTAAAAATCAGGACGATTAAAAGTGATGGTGCAAACACCATCTTGAAGTTCGTATTTTAAAAAATCGTACATTATTTATTGTTCTTTATAAGGATTCTAATAATTACATTAATAAATATTCATTACTACTAAATAACAATATTTCATTTCACCAGCAGACACCTCTATAATCTCGATCAACAACACCCCTAAAGTCCCCTCAAGGGGACAGTCCCACAGATTTGTATCAGCAGTAAATAATAAAATTACCACTATTTTCTACTTTAGCAAAAAACCTGATATCTCTCTTGAAGTTCAGTTCAAGAGACTGTGAGAACTTGATATTTGATCCCAATAGCTAATGGGATATTTTTTTGCTTTAATACCCAATAAGCTCTGTTTAAATGAATATCAAAATTGTGATGAAATTTACAAAAAACCCAATCAGGAAACCAAACCAGACTTGTCGGCTATCATGAGCCATTAATTTTAATCGGGCACTTCCTACTAATCCGCAAAACAAAAAACACAAAGCTACTGCATAATAAAAATTAGAAGGCTCAGATTTTATTAATAGCGCTAAGTAAATTCCAGTTGCTCCAGCAATAGCAATGGAATGAGCACTTACTTTCCACCAAATGGTAACAATAGTTAAAATTATGATGCTGATGGTTACAGATAATAAAATCACAGTCACCAAATTTGGGAAGCGAAATTTCTCCCAAAACAGATATGTAGTAGCACCATAAAAAATAGCATTAAACAAAAATGGAAAGACGCGTTCTTTTCTGTCTTCCATATTCAGATTGCTAATGTTGCGGGTGAATTTCAAAAGTAAAATCCCCATCAATGGAATAAGGAAAGTCGTCATGAACACCATGGACATAAAACGCCAAGCCAAATCACCAGACATATTTAAAGCATAGGGAAGAAAAAATAAAACCCCTAAGAATATGTAACTTGGAACAAGCAAGGGTTGAAAAACTATTGATATGAAATGCGCCCAAAATTTACTCACTATAACTCTTTTCTTAATCGTGCAACAGGAATATTCAACTGCTCTCTATATTTAGCAACTGTTCTTCGGGCAATTTTATAGCCTTTTTCCTTTAATAATTTTTCTAATTTATCGTCTGATAATGGTTTGCTTTTATCTTCTTTATCAATGAATTCTTTCAAGGTATTTTTCACTTCCCTTGAACTCACATCCTCTCCTGATTCTGTGGCTATCCCTTCTGAAAAGAAGAATTTCAATGGGTAAATACCAAATTCAGTTTGTACGGATTTACTATTAGCCACTCTGGAAACAGTGGAAATATCCATATCAATTTTTTCTGCTATGTCTTTCAAAATCATAGGACGTAATTTACTCTCATCCCCTTCTCTGAAAAACTCATATTGATATTCTAAAATAGCCTGCATTGTATTTAAAAGCGTAAATTGGCGTTGCTTGATGGCATCAATAAACCATTTGGCAGCATCCAATTTTTGCTTTACAAAGCCGACCGTCTCTTTTAATTTCTTATCCTTTTTATCGCCTTTATCGTATGCTTTCAACATTTCAGAATAGGAAGGACTAACCCTTAAATCAGGTGCATTTCTTGAGTTTAAGGTGATTACTTGCTCTCCATTTTGATTGGTCAAAATAAAATCAGGCATTAAAAACTGGGTTCTTACTGCCCCAGAGCCAGAGCCACCTGGTTTTGGATTTAAACGCTTGATGGTATCAATTGCATCCTTAAATAATGATTCATTCTCAATATCGAGCTTCTTCATTATTTTTTCATAATGTTTTTTAGAAAACTCCTCAAAGCATTCATCGATGATTCGATAAGCTAATTCTACTGCATCAGATTGGTCAATTTTTCTTTCCAGTTGAAGCAATAAACATTCCTGTAAATTACGGGCTGCTATTCCTGGCGGGTCAAAATCCTGAATCTTAGCCAAAACGCTTTCTACCTCGTCTTCATCAGTATTTACATTTTGGGAAAAAGCCAAATCATTTACTATTGCATTAATATCTCTTCGGATATAGCCGTCACTTTCAATGCTCCCAATTAATTGCTTGCCGATTTTATATTGATGCTTATCCAAACCCAAAAAACCTAATTGTGTCATCAATTGGTCATTCAATGTGGTGCCCATAGCAATCGGCATCTCTTTTTCCTCCTCTTGCCCATTATTGACATCGCCTTGCATCCTGTAGCCGGCTTCATCATCATGCAGGTAATCATCTATGTCAAAATCATCCGTGGCTTCTTCTTCGTAATCCTCCTCATAATTTTCATCTTCGGGTTCTTCTTTCCCTTCTTCCAAAGCAGGATTTATTTCCAATTCTTCCTCAATTCTTGTATCCAACTCAGCAGTAGGCACTTGTAACAGTTTTATAAACTGAATTTGCTGAGGGGACAACCTTTGTCCTAAGGATTGTGAGAGTACTAATTTTTGCATAAATCTATTTCACTAAAAATTGTGCCAATGTTATTAATTCAAATTTATTTTAAATTCTCGAGATAAGCATTAAAAATTTAATTATATGCACATTAAATCTTTGATAAAAAGCCAATAATATCGAATTTTGGCGAATTAAAATTTACAATTTATAAACGCAATAATTTTATGACTGTTCCGGCAAGAATCAAAATCAAAGAACTCTTATCAAGTGAAGCTACTGAACAACAGGCAAATGTGAAAGGATGGGTAAGAACAAAAAGAGGTGGAAAACCTGTTTTTTTTATTGCGCTTAATGATGGTTCAACCATTAACAACATTCAAATCGTAGCTGATCCGGAAGTAATTTCAGAAAATATCATAAAAGATATTACAACCGGTGCAGCTATTAGTGTAGTCGGAAAAGTGGTGGCTTCCCAAGGAGCAGGTCAATCCGTGGAAATTTTAGCGGAAACTATTGAGATATTAGGAAAAGCAGATCCTGAAAAATATCCATTGCAGCCTAAAAAGCATTCCATGGAATTTATGAGGGAAAAAGCTCACCTCAGAATGCGAAGCAGCACTTTTAGTGCGGTATTTAGAATTCGTCATTCCTTGGCTTTTGCCATCCATAAATTCTTCCATGAAAAAGGATTTTATAATTTACATACTCCCATCATTACTGCAAATGATGCCGAAGGTGCCGGAGAAACTTTCCATGTCACCAATTTCGATTTGGATAAAATTCCAATGACGGATGATGGGAAAGTAGATTACAAGCAGGATTTCTTCGGGAAAGAAACTAATTTAACGGTTTCTGGGCAGTTGGAAGGTGAATTGAGTGCCATGGCCTTAGGTGAAATTTATACATTCGGACCAACCTTCAGAGCTGAAAACTCCAATACTACTCGCCATTTAGCTGAATTTTGGATGGTTGAGCCTGAAATGGCATTCTATGATTTGAATGACAATATGAATTTAGCAGAGGAGATGCTGAAATATGTGGTGAAATATGCATTAGAAAACTGCAAAGAAGATTTGGATTTTCTAGCCAAAAGAGCCGATGATGAAGACAAACAAAAACCTCAAAATGAGCGTCAGGAAATGGGCTTATTGGAAAGATTACAGTTTATTCTGGAAAATGATTTCGAGAAAGTTAGCTACACTGATGCCATTGAAATATTAAGAAACAGCAAGCCAAATAAAAAGAAAAAATTCAACTACATAATCGAAGGTTGGGGAGCAGATTTACAATCTGAACATGAAAGATTTTTGGTTGAAAAGCACTTTAAAAAGCCGGTGATATTATTTGACTACCCGAAAGACATCAAAGCATTCTACATGCGTCAGAATGATGATGACAAAACGGTAGGTGCCATGGATATTTTATTCCCAGGCATAGGTGAAATAGTTGGTGGTTCTCAAAGAGAGGAAAGACTTGATAAGCTTACCCAAAGAATGAAAGAAATGGACATTCCTGAGGATGAACTGTGGTGGTATTTAGACACCCGTAAATTCGGTACTGCCCCACACAGCGGTTTCGGTTTAGGCTTCGAGAGATTGATGCTTTTCGTGACTGGAATGGGGAATATTAGGGACGTAATTCCTTTTCCGAGAACACCGGATAACGCGGAGTTTTGATGGAGCTGGAAGCTCGAAGTTGGAAGTAGGAAGTTGGAAGTTGGAAGTTAGGTCAGTGAAGATCCCTAAATAGCATTGACCGTTTTGGTTAAACATTCATTTTATAATCCCACGGGCAATTATGAGCCTGAGGTTCTTTTCTTGGGCAAACTTCT
>JBNJFX010000038.1:0-47231 GCA_051747245.1 Bacteroidota bacterium | reverse complement strand
AAGAACTCAATCGATTCTTTAGTTTGTACCATTGATTCATTAAAAAGCATTTATAAAAGAGAAGTATTTCCAAACAGTTATGCCGATGTCATGAATGAATATTTCGGGGGGATGTACAAAAATCTGGTAGAAAGAACACTTCAATCTGAGAATTTTGAAAACTTTGAAATTGAACAAGGAGCACAATTAAGTTGGATATCAAACTTTACTAAAAGAAGCTATTATTTCGATCAGGAGAAAAACATAAAATTGATCGAAATCGAAGTAGCTTATAACATAAATGAAGGTGAAAATATGAAGGAGTCCGAAATGCAACCACTTTTATATAAAATAAGAAAGTATTATTTTGAAAATGATCATTTAAAGTTTGTAAATGAAGTAAATGCACGTCAGCGAATAGATAAATATTATCATAACATTACTCAAAAAGACTTGGATTCAACTAATGTGGTGGCTTATTCAAATCGATTGTACTATTACAAAAATAATTGCTTTTTAAACCTGAGAAAAGACAGTCAAAACAAGGGAGCAATGGATAGAGCCGAGTCACCAGATGATATGAAAAGAATATTAAATAGTCAACAGCAGTTAACCCCCAATAATTGGAAAAAAGAATTAGAAGAACTAAAGCCTTTTGATACTAGAATAGATAAAAATAATAAACAAGTAATAATAGCTAGAAATTATTTATTGGAATACAATGAATATAAAAATAATGAAAACGACTATTTGCATTCAACAGAAGAATCTAATTTAAAGCCATATATTATAAACCCAACAGACAATTAAACCATTAATTCCAAGCCACAGAGTCCAAAATTCCAAACCCCATGAAACCCCTCCTAACCATAACCCTACAATTTATCTCGATTATAGTTTTAGCACAATCCCCAACTAAAACCCTCAACCAATATTTACAAGAAGCCAAAAACGGCAGCTATGCCACAGCCCCCAAAAGCTTGTTTGATCAAGAAAATGATTTTAATTCTCTGCTTTCTGAACTCGAAAATTACCAATCCGATAGTACAGCTAGGATTCGCTCCAAAGCTTATAATTTAAGCAGTCGTTTTGCTCAGATTTCTGAAGATGAGGCAGTGAAACAAAAAGCCATCGGTCAGCAAATTAAGGCTTTGAATGATGAAGATAGGGGAATAGCTGGAAATGCAATTGAGGCTATGACTAATTTTAAGAATACTGTTTTTAAGGAAAGTCAGAAGTCTAGAATTTTAAGTCATTTAAATTCAGGAACATCTCATTTTAATGAGTTTGTAAAACTAATAGGGTTTTTACAAATCAAATCCGCTATTCCAAAGCTGGAGAGCCTTTTAGTGGAAAGGAAAAGTGCGGTCACACGATGGAATATCAGATTAGCCTTAGCTCGAATGGGAGATGATACCGCCATCGATTATATCAGCAACCGCTTACAAAAAGCGCCTATTAATGATGCTTTTGCTTATGATATTGCACCAGGTCTAGTCTATACCCGACAGCATAAAATATTTGAATTTTTGGAAGCCCAGTTTCAGTCTGATGAAACTAATTGCAGTGTGGCAAATCCCGACAGCAATCAAAAAATCACCTGTGCCTATCGAATTATGGAAGCATTGCCTCATGCTATTGAAGATTTCCCCATCCCTACAGATGAATTTGGAGAGCTAATGGTGGATGATTACGAAAATGCTCTGCAAGACTTGAGAAATTGGTTTGAAGAAAATGAAACCTACGAATTTAATCTTGAGGTTTATTGATTTATTAAATCATTCCCCGATTGCTATTGGTTTAGGTTCTTAAAATTTATTTCCTTAGTTAATATTAAACTTACTGCTGCATGTTGTTTTAGGAGATATATTCTAAGCACTAAAGTTATTTTAAGCATAGCTGATTTTAGCACTTGCCAAATTTTTTGTAGTTTAAGATTTCTTTAAATATTTCAATTCGGTTTTATTTTTAAGACATGCATATAATAGACATTACAATTTTTGTTGTTTACATGCTTGGGGTACTGGGGATTGGCTACTACTTTTTGAAGTCCAACAAAGGCATGGATGATTATTATGTAGGAGGCAGGAAAATGACCAGTTGGCATATTGGTTTAAGTGTAGTCGCCACAGATGTAGGAGGAGGATTCTCTATTGGATTGGGAGGCCTAGGCTTTACAATCGGTATTTCAGGTTCTTGGATGTTGTTTACTGGTTTAATTGGTGCTTGGTTGGCAGCCGTTTTTCTAATTCCTGTGGTAAGGGGAACAAAAGCATTCGATAAATTTTATACCATGCCGCAGTTGTTCGCCTATTTTTTCGATAAGAAAACGGCACTTTTGGCAGCCTTGATTTCGGCCATTGGGTATTTAGGTTTTACAAGCTCACAAATTTTAGCCGGTGCAAAATTGGCATCCGGAACATTCCCTGCTTTGGGCTTAAACCAAGCTCTTATTATCATGGGTGTTATTGCGGTTGTGTATACGGTAATGGGTGGTATAAAAGCAGTAATTTACACGGATACCATTCAATGGATTATATTGCTTAGCGGATTGATATTTATAGGCATTCCGCTTTCCTACAATGCAGTAGGTGGGTGGTCAGCTATAAAAGAAACCTTAGATCCTGAAATGTTATCGCTAACTAATATTAGCTGGCAAGATGTGATTTATTGGGTAGTAACCATTATCCCTATATGGTTTGTGGGGATGACTTTATATCAAAGGATATATGCTAGTAAAGATGTAAAAACAGCAAAAAAGGCATGGTACATCGCAGGTGTATTTGAATGGCCTATAATGGCATTTATGGGAGTTGCTTTAGGGCTTTTGGCCAGGGTAGCAGCCGATCAAGGAATGTTTGCAGGCTTTGGACCTGAGAATATAGCTCAAGCAGATCCTGAAAAGGGATTGCCTATGATGCTGGCAACAGTTCTACCAGTTGGTTTGCTTGGCTTGATGATGTCAGCTTATTTTTCAGCCATTCTTTCAACTGCAGATAGCTGTTTGATGGCGTCTTCTGGTAATTTTGTTTCAGATTTCATTAAAAAATTCACCCCTCGATTTAATTCTGATAAAAAAGAACTCAGGCTTTCCCAATTTGTAACTTTAATAGTAGGGGCAGTTGCGCTATTATTGGCAAGTTCTATGGAGAACGTATTGAGTTTAATGCTCTATAGTTATGCCTTTATGGTTTCAGGCTTATTTGTACCTATTTTGGGCGGGCTTTTTTGGAATAAAACCAATGGAAATGCTGCCTTCTCGGCTATGATGGTAGGTGGATTGACTACTGCATTATTGCAAGCCAATAAAATTACCTTCGGTACTGCAACTAAAATGCCTGAATTACGAACATTTATTAGTGAAGCAAAATCAAAAATTGAGTTTACAGGGATAAATCTAGAAAATATGACACCAGGGCAAGTGGTGGAATCAATCAATAAAATGCAGATAATTGAGGTTCCATTTTCCGATATTTTATTTAAATTACCCCTAGGATTAGATCCTAACGTATTTGGTATCTTTTTTTCAGCAATAATTTTTGTATCTTTCTCTCTAATATATCCTAAAAACAAATAATTACATGGAATATCAAACACTAACTTCAATAGACTCAGCAACTACTTTACAAAAAAATGAGATCGCAGATTTTCTTTATACCCACCTAGATGAATTTGGTGATGCTAAGGAGGATATAATGAAATGTTTGGATTATGCCCTTAGCTCATTTGGCCATCAAGGCGGATTTGTAGTTTTAGCTAGAGATAAAGGAAGTATAAAAGGAGCAGTAGTAGTAAACCAAACAGGAATGTCTGGCTATATTCCTGAAAACATATTGGTATATATAGCTGTTCATTCTGATCAGAGAGGAAAAGGTGTTGGAAAGGAATTAATGAAAAAAGCAATTAATACTGCTAAGGGTGATATCGCACTTCATGTAGAACCTGAAAATCCTGCTAAATTCTTATACGAGAAATTAGGCTTCACCAATAAATATTTGGAGATGAGGTTAAAGAACTAAACATGGCATTTTTAAAATTATACAAAGATAAGCTAAAACATAACTTTGATTTTTTACATAAACTTTTTACTGATAATAACTTAGATTGGGGAGCCGTTACCAAGCTTTTTTGTGGTAATGAACTTTATTTGAAAGAGGTAATTAATTTAGGTTTTAGGGAAATCCACGATTCTCGGATTAAGAATCTGCAGAAAGTAAAAGAGATTGACCCTACGGTAAAAACTTGTTATATCAAACCTCCGGCTAAAAGGAGTATCCCTGATATAGTGCGTTTTGCCGATATGAGTATGAATACAGAGTATTATACTCTGAAATTGCTTTCTGATGAGGCAGTAAAGCAAAATAAAACCCATAAAGTCATCATTATGGTGGAAACCGGTGATTTAAGAGAAGGCGTGATGGGTGATCACCTTATTGATTTTTATGCCAAAGTTTTTGAACTGCCCAATATTCAGATTGAGGGAATAGGGACAAACCTGAATTGTCTGCATGGTGTAATGCCCTCTCAAGATAAATTAATCCAATTAAGCCTTTACAAACAGATTATTGAACTTAAATTCAATAGAAAATTACCGCTAGTTTCCGGGGGAACATCTGTTACCATCCCTTTGATTATGAATAAGCAAATTCCAGCCGGAGTTAACCACTTTAGAATTGGGGAGACGCTTTATTTTGGAGCAAACTTATTTGATGAAACTACTATAGAAGGCATGCACGATGATTGCTTAGAGCTTTTCACGGAAATTATCGAAATTACTGAGAAACCCAAAGTACCAATGGGTGAAATGGCAGCTAATCCACAAGGGGAGACTACTGAGATTGATGAATCTTTATATGGAGAAACCAGTTTTAGAGCGATTTTGGATATTGGGGTTTTAGATATTGATCCTAAATATTTGATTTTGGAAGGATACGACTTTGAAATTGCAGGTTCTAGCTCCGATATGATAGTGATCGACCTGGGCGATAACCCTAAAAAAAGGAAAGTAGGGGATTTGATCAACTTTAAAGTAAAATATATGGGTGCCCTGGGTATTTTAAACTCCAACTATATTGAGAAAACTGTAGAATAAAGTTTATAGATTCTATAATTAAATTACACAGATTTTCGTAGTTTATAGATGAATATCAGGTGATTTTCACAATAGGTTGTGTAATTGCGAAATAAGCTCTATTTAAATTATTTTTTATGGATTTGAAGCTTGATATAGACGAGCTTGTAAGCTTAAGACATACATTACATGCTAATGCAGAAGTATCCAACCAGGAAGATAAAACTGCTAAAATCATAATTGAATTTCTGGAAAAATTCAAACCAGACCAAATATGGAATAATGTTGGAGGTTATGGTGTAATTGCTTTGTTTAAAGGGAAAAAGGAGGGAAAGAATATTGGGTTTAGAGCAGATTTGGATGCCCTTCATATTGCAGAAACATTAGATTTGGAATATGCTTCCAAAACTCCTCACACTTCTCATAAATGCGGACATGACGGTCACATGACAATGGTCGCAGGTATTGCTGCCTATCTTCAGCAAAAACCGGTGCAAAAAGGAAATGTATATTTGATTTTTCAGCCGGCAGAGGAAACGGGAGAGGGAGCAGCACGCATCAATAAAGGCTTAAAGGAATTAAATATTCAAATAGATTATTTGTTTGGATTACATAATATAGCAGGTTGCCCCAAAGGCCAAATCATAACTAAAGAAGGAACATTTGCAGCTGCCTCAAGGGGAATGGTAATAAAACTTTTCGGCAAAACTAGTCATGCCGCTGAGCCAGAATACGGTATAAGTCCTGTTATGGCAATGGCAGAGATCACCTCCAAAATGTCCATTGTTCATATAACAAAGCCATTTTCAGATTTAACCTTGGCAACGGTTATCCATTCTGAACTAGGTGAAATTGCTTTTGGTACTTCACCTGGCTATGGAGAAGTAAGAATAACACTCAGAGCCATGAAAGATGAGGATATGAAAAAGCTCATTGATTATGCTGAAAATTTGGTGCAAGAACAGGCTAAAAAAGAGCAGTTAGGATACGAAATATCCTATACAGAAACCTTCCCTGCCACGGAAAATACGGAAGAAGCTTTTCAAATTATGAAAAGCGCAGGAGAAAAAGCAGAAATAGATTTTAAAGAATTGGGAAAATCATTCAAATGGAGCGAAGATTTTGGTCAATATAAACTTCAGATGAATACTGGTTTTTTTGGAATAGGGGCAGGAGAAGATTCGCCACATCTGCATGATGAAACCTATGATTTCCCTGACAGTATTATAATGTTAGGAATTAAAATGTATGTCGGGCTTATTCAATATTTCAAGCTAACTTAACATTATCAGAAATAAAACACTGATTTGGAATTCATTTTTAAAGGTGATTTTTAATCGTTAATCATACATTTTTCTAAACCATGGATCAAAAAAAATTTAGTACTTCCGTTATCACTTTAAGCAAAAGTGCTGTTCGGCAAAATGTGAGATTTGTCAAAAAAAAATTGGCAGATAACGTATTGCTTTCTGCAGTTTTAAAAGGCAATGCTTATGGCCATGGAATAAAGGAAATGGTGCCCCTGTTTGAATCTGCCAATATTAAACATTTTTCTGTTTTTTCCATTCATGAAGCTGAACAGGTATGTCAAGTGAAGAAGAAATCAACTGGCATTATGATAATGGGATGGATGGAAGACGAAGAAACTGAACGGGCGATTGAAAATGATGTTGAATTCTATGTTTTTGAAATTGGAAGATTAAAGGCAGCCATTCATTATGCCAAAAAACTTGGTAAAAAGGCCATGATTCATTTAGAAGTAGAAACCGGAATGAACCGAACCGGTTTTGAGGAAGACCACTTAGGGGAGGTAATGGAAATGATGAAGGAGAATGAAGATCATATTTCATTTGAAGGCCTTTGCACCCATTATGCAGGTGCAGAAAGTATAACAAACTACCTTAGAGTAGTGGATCAAATCAAGAAGTATGACAAGATATATGATTCATTTAAAAAGAATGGGCTAGTGCCCAAAAGAAGACATACGGCCTGTTCCGCTGCAGCCATGTCCTACCCTGAAACTCAAATGGATATGGTCAGAATCGGGATTTTACTGTATGGTTTTTGGCCAAGTCAGGAAACCTTTATTGCATATCAAAGAAGCAATGGATATGGTCAGGAGGGAGTAAATAGAAGGGTGAAACATCCGCTAAAAAGAGTTATAAGCTGGAGAAGCAAAATTATGTCAGTTAAAGAAGTCCCTGTGGGGGAATTTATAGGGTACGGAACAAGCTATCAAGCGCCAAAGAGAATGAAAGTGGCTACCGTTCCGGTTGGCTATGCTTATGGATTTGCACGATCATTAAGCAATCAAGGCAGGGTAATTGTAAATGGAAAAAGAGTAGCGGTAATTAGTACCGTAAACATGAATTTAATGATCATTAATGTAACGGAATGCAAGAATGTGGGGAAAGGTGATGAGGTGATTATGATTGGCAGTAACGGGAAAGTAACAGTTACAGTATCTAGTTTTGGAGAACTTAGTAATCAGTTGAATTATGAACTGCTGAGTAGATTGCCAATGGATATACCGAGAAGGGTGGTGGTTTAGTCGAAAAATTCAATAATTTAATTAAATTATAACAATTCCTGTTGTTTATTTAATATAATAATTGTTAATTGTTTGCAAAATAATGTAAAACTTTAAACCATTTAACATGAAAAGATTACTATTAGCCACTGTTGCGTGCTTTGTGTTTTTATCATCAAGCTATGCAACTAACGCAGATTTATTCGACTTGAATGAAGACAAAATCAACGCAGAGTTTACTGAGTTGAACGAGTTGGAAACTTATGTGTCTATGAATGAAAATGTTACCATTCATAGTGTTTATGAAAAAAACGCTGGATTAGTAGATGGAATGAACCTTTCGTATGGTCCTGAAGGAATGATGGCCAGAAATGGCTTCACTTTAGATGATATGGAGTGGGGCTCATTTGCTTGGGGTTTCTGCTGCTGGCCAATCGGTTTATTTACAGTACTTTTAAATAATGACAAAGGAAGCAACCATAAAATCTCTTACTTTATTGGTTGGGGAACATCAGTTGTCCTAGGAGGATTAGGTACAGTGTTTTATTATTAAATAAAATATAATTATTCAAAAGCTGATTAATTCGTTAATCAGCTTTTTTTTCGATATTTTTATGAGGATTAAGTTATCAATTTCGTTTTTAATAGTCTTTTTTTTCTTCAGTAATTTTCTTTTTTCACAAGCTTATTTTAGAGTTAGCGCTGATTTTTCGATAAAGGATAAAAATCCTAAAGGATCGGAATTCTATAAAGGGAAAGTATATTACGATAAGCAGTATAAGAAAATTATTTATAAGGTTTCATTTCCTGAATCAAAAACCTTAGTGTTGGCTGATACACAAATGTATGTATTAGAAAACCAAGAAGTGGTGAGTCAAGAATTCACTCCTAGTACTAATAAATTCACCATTTTCAATTTAGCCTTAAGTGGGGATTTGAAAAATTTTGGATTGGATAAATCAGGTTATTACATCAATTCCATTGAAGAATCTGAAGATCAAACCATTATAGAGTGGCTTCCTCCCAAGCAATTAGAATACAAATTGGGAAAAGCAGTCCTATCTGTGAAAAATGATCAATTATTTGGTATAGTTTTATTTAAACCCAATGGTGAGGTCATGGGTAAAAGATTTTATAAGGACTATGTAAGTGTAAAAGGTCTCCCATTTCCTAAAAAAATTATTCAGGTTTCTTATCTTCACGGAACCGAATATTATAAAATCACCACATTTGAGAATATTAAGATAGATGAGTTGGAAAATGATGAGATGTATCGTATTGATCTTATTGATTAATTGTTTTAGCCTGAATTTATGGTCGCAGGTTTCAAATGAGCTTGCTTTATTGAATAAGGTGAAATATGATGATGCTTCAGTTGAGAAAGTTAAAATCAAAGATCAATATGAGCATGTTCATGAAAATACCAATGAAGTTCAATTTTTGTTTTCAGGACTATTTCTTTTTTATAAATCCTTCATATCTTCTCAGGATGCTCAATCTTGTTCTTTTACACCATCTTGTTCTGTTTATGCCCTTGAAGCGGTTAAAAAGCAAGGGGTTTTTAAAGGCATGATGAATGGTTTTGACCGCTTGTCAAGATGTAATTCCTTGTCTCCTGAAAAATATGAGGTAGACCCTAAAACTCAACTTTTAATAGACCCCCTAGAAGTACAATGAGAATAACTTTTTTAATTTTCTTGCTAGTTTGGACTGCAGGTTTTTCCCAAGCTCAAGACATTTATACGCTCGAAAAAAGTAAAGAATTTGCCTCTTATTTATTCAAGAGTGGACAATATGAGTTGTCGGCTGTTGAATATGAAAGATTGCTTTTTCTGGAAAAAAATAATGACTCTTTGAAAATAGCTTTAGTAAGAAGTTATTTTCAGAATGAGGAATTAGATAAAGCAGTTAAAAGAACTGAATCTTTATATCCTTCGATAAATGACTTTTCCAATCCTATGGCGGAATTGTATTTGCAAATGCTCATTCTTGGAAAAAAGTTTGATAGATTCGATCAGAATTCAGAAAAATTACCAATAGATCAGCAAAAAAGAAGTATTTATGATTTACACCGTGAGGTTATGGCCGGAAATTGGAAAAAAGCAGAAGCTAGAATCCCTGAATTATCGAATTCTGATCACCCTTCTATTTCCGGACTAGCTAGCTTGTCAAATCAAGCCAGGTCATTTAAACCTAAAAAGCCGTGGGTATCTGTTTTGATGTCTGCTGTATTACCGGGGAGCGGAAAATTTTACACGGGAGATTTTAAAGATGGCATTTTCAGTTTATTGGTTGTAGGAGGAACCGCTTTTCAATCCTATAGAGGATTTAATAAAGATGGGACATCTTCTACGGTAGGTTGGGTATTTGCGGGCTTGTCTACTGGTTTTTATGCAGGAAATTTATATGGTTCGGGCAAAGCTGCCCAGGTCTATAATCAAAATTATTGGATGGAAATTGAAAAAGATGCAGAAGATATTATTCGCGCTAGTTATTAGCCTATTTCCTTTGTTTCAAATAAGTGCTCAATCCATTGAGGCTACTTTGCAATTTGCCGAAGAACAATTTGAAGCAGGAAATTATTCCAACAGTGTGTTGGCTTATGAAAGAGCAATTTATTTTGCCGAAAACACATCTCCGGAAACTTATTTTAAGCTTGCCGAAGCTTATTTCTTGAAAGGAGATGTGGAAAGAGCTATCCAATTTTATAATAATGCATCTTTTTTGGAACAAGATATTGAGAAGAAGAATGATTATATTTTCAAAAAGTGCTTGGCTTACTTAAGCATTAATAATTATAACCAAGCCATTATTACTTTGGGTGCTGTAAATGATTTTAATAATCCGGATGCTAATCTGAAAAAGCAATATTATAAATCCATTGCTTATTTTTTAAAAGAGGATTATAATCAATTTCAAAATATTTTTGAAGGCTATGCAGAAGAGATGAACTTGAATTCAAACAATGCTTATTTTAATGTTAATGAATTCAATAATAAAGCGGATAAAGTGAAACCTAACTTGGCCATGTGGATGAGCGTGTTTGTGCCAGGAAGTGGCCAAATCTTATATGGCAATTGGAAAGATGGTTTGAACTCCATGGGATTGACCGCAGCATTAGTTGGGCTTTATTTTAATTATGTAGTTCAGTTTTCTGTTTTTGAAGGTTATTTAGTGGTTTTACCTTGGTTTCAACGCTACCATAAAGGTGGCTATATGATAGCAAAACAAACAGCAGAAGATAAGGAAGAAGAGTATAGGTCTAAGGCTTATCAAGAAATTCTTAAATTACATCCAGGTTTATTCTAAGAAGTTGTAAGTATGGATAATTGGGAAAATAGACTTTTGTGCTTCATTATTATATTTCATTTGAGTACGGCTGCTTTTTCCCAAATTGAGAATGAAAGGAGTATTTCATTTTTTAATCATCTTTATGATTTTGAATTTGCAAAAGCAGATAGTTTAATATCCACAATTGACAGTACCGAGGAATCCTCAACCTTTAATTTTCTTAAAGTCCATTATTTGCGGTGGTACCATCTTCCTATTCATAAGCAAAACCCAAGCATTTTAGATCTCTATAATACTCATTTAACAGCTTCTGAATATAATGAGAAATCAAGAGCTACAGATTATACTCAAATAAACAGTGCTTTATTAAGAGCTGAATTTAATTATAATCAAGGCAATTATTATAAATCCTTTCAAAATGGCTCTAAAGTTTATGATGTAGTCAAAGATAATTTGGAAGTGGAACCTCAACAAATAGAACTTAAGTTTCTTGTTTCATTATACCATTATTACTACCAATATTATAAAAATGAAAACCCTGTTTTTGGGACTATGATGTGGTTTTTTAAGGAAGGCAATAAAGAGACCGGATTAAAGTGGTTGGAAGAGGTGGTAGAACAAGAAAGTATAGTAAATACAGAGGCTTTAATTTATTTATCCCACATATATTTAAGGTTGGAAAACAAACCTCAAAAAGCTTATAATTATGCTGAAAAGCTATATGATCGATTTCCTAATAATTTGAAGTTTTATGAGTTGTTGATTGAGTCTAGCCTAGCAAACAAAATTGAAAATGATCTTTTGCCAGGGTTAATCGATGAGTTGAAGAATTCCGAGAAATCATATTTTAAAAAGTATGGCGTATGTTATAATGCAGTTTTTTCAGCAAAATTTGGTAACCAAAACCAAGATGAAAAAATACTTCTTCTAAAAAATGCCTTAACCTATATTCAAAAAAAGGGAGGAGGCAATCACCTTTCCTCATTATTGTATCAAAGTTTGTATGCGTTAACGGGTGATGCGGAATATTTAAAGCAAAAAAATAAAATAGAATCTTATAAATATGTGTTAACAGGCTATCCTGAAGAGCACAGCAATTAATTTTGTAAGTAGATAAGGTTTTTCAGTTTCGAATTTATAAAAACTGACTAGCAGCCCCCACAATCCCGGCATGGTTTTTTAACTCAGCTGGAATAACACTTAGCCTGCTGTCAATGTGTTTTTCATACTTTTTAAACTTCTTGCTTACCCCACCACCAATAATGATTAAATCCGGCCAGAATAATTTATGAACTTCCACTAAGTATTGATTCAAGCGCTTTCCCCAAACCTCCCAGCTTAAGTATTCATTTTCCCTAATAGAATTAGCAGCATAAGCTTCTGCTATATCTCCTTTAAATTGGATATGGCCTAGTTCGGTATTGGGCATGAGTTGTTGATTGTGGAATAAAGCCGAACCAATTCCAGTTCCTAAAGCCAAAACAAGAACTGTTCCTTCATGACCTTTTCCGGCCCCAAATCGCATTTCGGCCAAACCTGCCACATCCACATCATTCATTACGCGAGTGGCACAACCCGTGGCTTTTCTAATCATATTGGCCAAAGGCTTGTCTATCCAACTCTTATCGATGTTAGAGGCAGTTTTTACAGTCCCATCTATAATAGCAGCAGGAAACCCGCAACCTATTGGTCCAGACCATTCGAAGTGTTCTTGCAATTTTACTACAGTTTTTATCATGGCATCTGGAGTAGCAGGTTGTGGTGTTTTAAACCGTTTTCGTTTACCAGTGAATTCGCCTGTTTCTAAATCCACAATAGCGGCTTTCATGCCTGAACCTCCGATGTCAATACCTAATACTTCCAATAGCTTCGTTTAATTTATTTTGAAAACAAGTTAGCGTATTAATTGAAGTTGTGAAAGTTTATGAATGCTTCCTGTGTAATAATGAAGTGGATTTTATTTTGAGATTTAATTTGGCCAATAATTTAGGTTTTGAAATGAAACAAGAAAATGATTACTATAAACTTAATTTCTAAATTATATGAATTAAAAATTATAAAAGTACTATTTTGCGAAATTCAAATTTTGTCTCTTTAAATATGAATTCAGGCCTTTTTTTAACTTTTGGCTTCATTTAAATTACTTTCATTGATGTTTAGAAATGCATTTGTTTTTTTATGCTTTATAAGTTTGTTGGCATGTCATTATGATTCCTCTAATACTAGTTCTCAAAAAGTTGAATCCAAATTCATTTTAAAGGATTCTATTGTAGTGGATTACATAGGTAATCTTCATATTACAGATTTTGATGAAGATAGCGATTCATATCTTGCATTAGATCTATCAAGCAATTCAATTCTACAATTTAATACCGAAGGGGATATTATCTATGAACCCATTCAATCCGGAGAAGGGCCAGACTATGTAACTGGTACTATTTACAGTTTAGGATATTCTGGAAATGAATCCTTATTTGCTCAAACTAGAACTACCCTGTATGAATTGAATTATGAGGGAGAGATTTTAAGGAAAATAAAATTACCAGATGGTACTATTTATATAAATATGCGCTTAGTAAATTATGTATTTGACAATAAGGTTTTTTTACTACACGATAATAATACTGATTTGAGTCCTAGCTTTAAAGAGTACTATCAGGAGGCAAAGCATATCACCATAGTAGATTTAGAGGTGGAGGAGGTAACCGTGGAAGTACCTTTTGAAAAGACCTCTAATTATTTAAATAATGAATATTATTACAGGAATTCAGTAGCCTCATTTACAGTTAATAAATTGGATTCAATTCTAAATGTAATCTATCCTTATGAGCATAAGATATTTCAATATGATTTGACTGGGAACTATGAATTAATTGGAGTTATTGAAACCAATCCTGAAAATTTCAAAGAGCCAGAAAAAACTTTGTTTGATACAAAAATTGATATAATGAAATCTTTGGCTTATGACAGTTATTATTTAAATGTGTTTAATAACAAGGAATATCTTATTTTGGAATACATCACTGGAATTCCAAAAACGATCTCTCCTCCTGAATCAATGCCCGAGTTAAATGAATTATTTAGACTTTACAATAATAGATATTATCAAATCTTCAAAAATGGAGAAAAGATAGGCAGTGATATTGAAAAACCAGAAGGTGTGATGGATTTAAAATATTTGCATGAAAATAATCATGTAGTGTTTCAATTGGATATAAATAATGCGGAAAGAAATTATGAGGTTTTTTATCTTTATGAAATTGATTTTTAGCCTATACGTTTATATTTTTTAACTAAAACCCCAACAATTGAGATATTTATTGACGATTTTTCTTAGTGTATTCTTATTTTCTGCCAATGCTCAAGAATTTCAGCTGTTAAGCCAAAAAGATAGTGCAGCAGTTCAGTTTGCTCATATCAATGCAATCAATGAATCAGCTACATATTCTGATGATATGGGGTTCTTTTCTATTGAGACAGATTCTGTAATAATTACCCATATTAATTATAAAGATACTCTCATTTCATTAAATAATTTATCAGCAAATAAAATTTACTTAAAACCCAATCCAATTCTCCTAAAGGAAGTCCAAGTCCAAACAAACAAAAAAGTGGTTGATTCTGAATTTTCCATTTATCCTGTGGATAAATATAAAACAGACTTTCTGGCACTAAATATGTCATCTTTTGAATTTGCAATGGTTTTTGATCTAAAGAATTATGATCAAGCTCAATTATCAAAAGTTAAAATACCCGTAAAATTAGGCAAGGATCATCCGCTGATTAAGTTAAACGTATATGAATTAGCTGATAATGGCCGGCCCTCCAACTTGATTTCCAGTAGAGTCATTAAAGAATATTTTACAAGGAGGAATCAAATAATTGAAGTTGATTTCATTCAAGACCGAATAATAATAACTAGAGATGAATCAATTGCCATTTCAATTGAATTGGTGGGATATCAGATGGATGATGAAATTTCATTTAAACAATATGATAAATCAAAGAATGCACTAAGAATTGCAATGCGGCTGGGCAATAACGAGGGCTTTATGAGAGACAAAAATCAATTTATGAATTGGAATATGCTTAATTATAAGGAGGATTCTTCCTTTGAGCCAGCATTTGTTATTGGGTTTACAGAGTTGAAGTGAACTCGGTACTTATTTTCATTCAAATTGATGTATGCTTTAACACATAAAAATAAATTATAAATAGTAATAGTGTGCTATAATAACTTTTAAATTAAAATTGAATGTATTATTTAACTAATTGGGTGATTTAATTATAAATTAAATCTGTAATAAATTTGGAATATCAACCGTTTTTTTTTGCTTTGAAAATCAACAAAATACTAACACCAAAAAGTTAGGATTTTGCCCGACTTGTTCGGATCAAAACCTTGTAAAGTGAATGACTATCCTCCCTATCCCTAAGGCGCCACGGATAAAGAATGGTTTTTCATTTTCTTTTTAGTTGATAGTTGAGTTGATGAAAAATAAACTATTAACAATTTAAATTTTAGTAAAATGAAAAAGTTAATTTCGTCAATTTTTAGTTTAGCTATTTTTAGTTTTTTTGCTTTTCAATCTAATTTGTCAGCTCAAACGTTGGATGGCCCAAGTAATACTGGGCCTGGAAAAGTATATGAATGTAAAGGGTTTTTTGGTGGACAAAAGAAGCTTTGCATGTCGGAAAATGCTTATGCGTGTTCTGAAAGCGATTGTTTTTAAAGAGAAAAGCGGGTGGTTAACCCGCTTTTTTGTGTTAATATTTAATTAAAATCTATGAATAGTTTTTTATATAAAATAGTTCCAATACTCATTATAATAGGTTTTGGTTGTTCAAATTCTAATAAATCTGAAGAACAATATGATTTGAATCTAGGCAAATCTAATAGCATAAAAATCAATTTACAGCAAACCGAATCATTTGACCCTAAATTTAAGGTCAAAAAATATGTAGCCCTAGAAGTTATTCCAGACTCCTATTTTGCTGATATTGATAAGTTGGTGATTCATGACAATACGATTTATATCATGGATGCATTTGTAAAGAAAAAGGTTTTTGCATTTGATATTGAAGGTGATTTTATTCGAACTTATGGTGCTATTGGTGATGCGCCAGGAGAGTATCAAAAACTGACTGATTTTGAAGTGGATAAAAATGGAGGTGTACAGATTTTAGATCGCCAACAGAAAAAAATCCACATTTATAGTAAGTCAGGTGAGTTCAAAATGTCTAAAAGTACGGATTTTAGAGCTGAGGCTTTTAAGCTATTGGAAGATGGTTATTTGTTTTCATTGGTTCCCTATTCATTGGAATCCAACCTTAATACCAAACTTATTAAAACCGATGCTAAATTTAATGTATTGCAAACATTCTTTAATTATCCCAAGGGCTTCAAAGATTTGAAAGGTGATTTTGACATCCTCAATCAATCGGGTGATCAAGTGCTTTATCATAAGCCAGTCAATGATTCAGTATTCCTATTTGATTCAAATGGAGAATTAAGTCAATCAATAGATATTGATTTTGGTAGTAATAAAGTGCCTCATGAATTGAAAAATGATCATGCTCTTCTTTTAGAAAAGCAGTCAAATTCTAATTTCTTATATTTTACACAACCTCCAATTCTTTTTAATAACATTTTGCTCGGGCATATATATGAAGCTGGAAAAAAGGGAGTTCTATTAATTGATATTGAAAATCAAAAGTCAAAACGAAAACTATTTAAGCCCAATAGCTTGAATCACACTTTAATGGAATTTCCGGTTTATAATTGGAATGATTCACTGTTAGTTTCTTATGTTGATATCGATATTATGGAAAATGATAAAAACAAAGAGCAGTTTCCGGAAGATTTTCAAAACTACATTAAGGAGCACAATGGTTTGGGTTTGGTTTTTAGTAGTTATGGAGCTGAGTAAAGGTAAATTGTCAAAGCAATTAGCTTTTTGTCAAAAATATCATGTATGTTTTTGTAAATAAAATTATTGTTATAAACAAATAATTGTAGGGGTAATTCTTTTTGAATCTATTGGAGGGAACATTATAGCCTATGTAAATAGTTTAATTGTAAAAGGTATTATGTAATAAATCTTGAAAATTATCCATTTTTACTTTGATTTAAAAAACAACAAAATACCATAACCAAAAAGCTAGGATTTAGTCTGAATATTTTTAGACCAAAACCTTGTAAAGTGAATGGCTATCCTCCCTATCCCTAAGGCGCCACGGTTAAAGGTTAGTTTTCATTTTCTTTTTAGAAGACAGTTGAGTTGGTAATAAATAAACTATTAACAGTTTAAAATTTTTATTAAGAGAAATGTAGCTTTGAAAGCTTCAATTAGCCTTTTACTTTTATCAGTAATTTCATGTCAAGTATTCACGGTTTTTAAACCGAACATCAAGGGGGATAACAAAATATTTTCTTTGCGAAAACTTTGCGGCCCTGTCTGCCGATCAGGCAGGTTAGCGACTCCCGACTTTCAGTGCGGGACAAGTTATGCGAGACATTTTTTGCGTCTAAGACGCCTGCGGACAATTCTTGTTATATAGTAGATAAAAATGAAACCATGCGAGAGTAAAATCAAGACATCATAAAGGAATTAAATTTAAATCTTGATTTTAAAACAGAAAAGTTATTTGAGTATGAGGATATAGTTGAGTTGAAGAAATTATCTAAAACTTCCCTATCTAGTATTGAAAATGAAGATGTTTCAGATGTTTAGTTTTTGATATCTTTTAGAAATAATACAGCTAAGTTTGAAGAGATAGTTTTTTATAATGAAGATAAGATAGTTGAATTCAAAAACTTTAATGAAGGAAAAAACCTTTCAAAAAGAAATGATCCAATTTTGGCAGATGCATTTGAGTCTTGCCCAGATGGTTATGAAAGTGTAGGATCATGTGTAATTTAGGGGATGTAGAGGACTGTGTAGCTAATAAAGTTTATAGTTACTTATTGAGTAATATAGGAGGAGTTGACGATTGTGCAGGGGTAATGGTCAGTGTTGGTTCTTTATCCACAAAAATATGCGAAACTAGTGGTTGATAATTTTAAAATGCTTAATATTTTTGAAAGTATAGAGTATTTTTCATCAAGGATCAATTTCAACCGTTTTTGAACTGAATTTCAATATAGATAACAAAATGTTCTTTTTTTTGCACAGATATTAAAGTTTGAAATGGACATTTTGATAATATAATTGAATAAGAGTTGACAGAAACCGTGTACTATGGTTCCTAAGAACGGTTATGAGAGAGGGATGAAGATAGGATGTTGTCCTATCTTTCCCTTACTCAATACTTAGAAGCTACTTCCACTTCCATTTACAAGTGCAAATAATCCAACACCAAAAATTAAGCTGATTAAAAAGCTTAAAGCAATCAATATTGCCATTAGCAATAATGCGGCTTTTGCCCAATTTGCTTTGTTGACATTTGTCCCTCCGCTAAAAGCCCAAACAAATAGCATGATAAATCCAATTATCGGAATAGCAGTAATTATCAATGTGATGAGCCAATCTTTGGTTGATAATGGTGATGTGTTTTCTGGGTTTTGAGTTTCCATAGTTTAAATAGTTTTAGTGAGTAATTGATAAATTCAATCCATTATAGTTATAATTATGATATTATTAAAATATTATTCTGTTTTTATGATGCAAACCCATGGAAAATTATTTATTTAACAGAAGCACGATATATTCAAATATGGTTGGATAGGTAAAAATTGCAGGTATATATTTAAATGATGGGAATGCCTTAATATTATAAAAAAAGCCTGTAACAATTAATGCAACAGGCTTTTCAGGATATGTTTTATAATTACAACAAAGTTCTAAGGTTTGATTTTATTTTCAATTTCTTTAGCCTGTGAATCACCACCAAGTTTTTTTAAAAGTGAAATTCCTTCAAATAATTTGTATTTACATGCTTTAATTACTGTAGGATCATCATCAATTTCAAAAAGGGTCATAACAATTAATAAACTTGAAGAAACATCCTCAATTGTATCACCAAATTCGATAGCTTCAATGTCCTTTATTTTTCTTTCTATTTCTTCTTTAGCTATATCCATAATTATTTAAAAAATTTCTTAATTAATTGTAATGATCTATTCCCTTCCTGATCTTTTCCTGATATAATATCTTGAAAAGTTTTCGCTTCTTCATTGCTCAAGTCAGTTTGGAATTCTATTTTATCCTCATCGATTTCTTTAGATCCCATTTCCCAGCTAGGGAAAGTACGTTCATTTATAGGGCCAGTAGTGATGAGTACTACATTTTTATGTCTGTTGTCTGGCTTTATTTTTTCATATAGACTGCTGATTTCCTTATAATCACCTTCGAGGTATTGTAAAAAATGGGTTTTGGAATAAAGTAGGACACCTGTAATGTCTAATTTTGGATTGTTTCTTTTGCAAGCTGCAAGAATTTTATCTATTTCTTCATCTGTGCATTCTTTTTTTCTTACGCTTACATAAACTAGGTGTGATAACATGTTCGATAATTTAAAAATGAATAATTATTAAAAGTTGTAATTATCAACATCACCTTTTTAATATTGTTTTGAGTATTGAAAAATAGTTGATTTTATTTCTCACTTATAGACTCGATATATAAGTGGATGGATGACTAAAATCAAGTGTGATTTTCTATTCGGAAACGGAGTAGTTTAATAGTAAAAGTGGGTTAAATGTATTTTAACGGAATATAAAAGTCTAAGTCATAACTGTGCTTATTGAAAAAAGTGTAATTTTAATTTATCTACTTTTATTACCGTATTTAAAAAAATGATATGCCATTTCTTTAATACTTACTTCCCCTCCAACTTCACCAAAAAAGGAACTATCTCTTCCAAAGCGTTTTTCCTGGAGCCTTTAATTAAAATCGTACTTCCTTTTTTCAATGGTTTGGCAGTAAGATGTTCTATCAATTCACCTTTAGTTTCAAAGTATTTGCCAAAATTATCCTTTATTGAAGCGGATTGGATTTGTTTTCCGCAATAGTATCTTTTGCTGATTCCCAAATCGACAGCTAACTCGCCTAATTTCTCATGTTCAAATTCAGCAGTATCTCCAAGTTCTAGCATATCTCCTAAAATCACTACGGATTCTGTGTTTTCTATTGCACTCAAGCTTTTAATGGCTAATTCCATTGAATCCGGATTAGCATTATAAGCATCCAATAAGATAGTATAATTATGCGTCTTGATCATCTGAGAACGCATATTCTCCGGGATGTATTCTTGTGTTGCCTCAATAGATTTTTCCATCGGAACCTCGAAATATTTCCCTATGCACAAGGCAGCAGCCACATTGAGATAATTAAACTGACCTACCAATTGTGTTTCTATATGGCTAAAACCTTCAGTAGAATATTTCAAAAATGCAGTGCCTTTTTCAGGTTTAAGTTCCAAATCATCTCCCTCATTTGGAAAGGTAACTGCATTGGAAAATCGTTTCTGCATATTTTTCAACACCGCATCTTGGGTATTGATGAATGGAATACCATCATTTTTCTTCAAGAAATCAAAAAGCTCACTTTTTCCTATGATGATATTTTCAAAACTTCCGAATTCTCCAATATGGGCTTTTCCTATATTGGTAATCAATCCATGTGTAGGTTGCACCATATTGCAGTAAGACGCAATTTCTCCCACATGATTTGCACCCATTTCAATTATAGCAATTTCATGGGTTTTATTGATTGAAAGTAGGCTTAAAGGCACTCCTATATGATTATTTAAATTGCCGTATGTGGCAAATACCTTATATTTTTTAGCTAAAACGGCATGAATCAGTTCCTTGCAGGTAGTTTTCCCATTTGAACCTGTAATTCCAATTATCGGGATATTGAGTTGCTCTCGGTGGTGAGTAGCCAATAGTTGCAAAGTTTTTAAGGCATCCTCAACCAAAAAATAATTGTCTGTATCTTGGTGAAATTCTTTTTCGTCCACCACAACAGCCAATGCGCCTTCCTCTAGGGATTTTTGGGCAAAATTATTACCATTGAAATTAGGTCCCTTTAAAGCAAAAAACAGATTGCCTTTTTCAAGCTTTCGGCTGTCAGTGCATATACCGCTGCTTTTTAAATATATATCGTATAGCTTTTCTATCTGAGTCATCGTTCAATAGGTTTATACAAATCTATAAAATTGTAAAAGCTTCCAATTGTTTATAATAGAAAAAATATAAAGAACCTTAAATTTGCAGCATGCGATTTTTGCTTTTCTTTCTTCTTTCAGGGCTTCCATTTATTGGTTTTTCCCAATATCGGTTTATTCCTTTTCAGGATACTCCAATTACTCATCCCAATGAGAATGAAAAGAATTTTCCTTGGGCTGGCGGCTTAAATGGAGTGCAATATGGTAAAATTGATTTAAATAATGATGGCATTAAAGATTTAGCAGGATTTGACCGTAGTTCTGGCAGGATTTTGTGTTTTCTCAAGAGTGGAAATGATTATGATTATGCCCCTCAATATGAAAAGTTTTTCCCAACCGAAATACAAAACTTTTTTATTCTAAAAGATTATGATGGGGATGGTAAAACAGATCTTTTTACGGCAGGAAATTTAGGGATATCAGCCTTTAGAAATGTAGGTTCAGGTATCCCAAAATGGGAAAAAGCCGTGGAATTTATTAGTTATGAAAGCCTTTCGGGAAATGAAGTGAACCTGCAAGTGAATTTTAATGACTACCCCTACATAGGCGATATCGATAATGATGGCGATTTAGATATATTGAATTTTAATTTTTCAGGTGTTCAAAGCCGCATCCTATTTTATGAAAATAAAAGTGCTGATAATGGAGGAAATCCTGACGTAGAGAATTTTGAATTAGTTGATAATTATTGGGGAACAGTGGAGGATTGTGATTGTGGTGTTTTTGCTTTTGATGGGGAAGATTGCCAGGATGTTTTTGGAAGGATGATAAATAATGCCCGCCATGCTGGTGGTAAAAGCCTTGCTATTTTTGATTTCAAAGAAGACGGAAAATTGGAGTTGGTTTCTAGTCATGAAGAATGCGATGAGCTTTATTATTTCAATAATGTTGCATCAGCAGATCAAGCGCCAGATTTTGACAGTTTTACTTCCGATTTCCCTAATCAAACGGATGCTGCTCGGTTCAATATATATCCCAATACCATGATTATGGATGTTTTGGATGATGAAAAGGAAGAATTGATTATTAGCCCAAATATTGAAGCTAATTTAGGTAGTCCTATTGATTTCTCATCTTCCAATTGGATCTATCAAAAATCAGGAAATGATTATGATTTGCTTACCAAAGAATTTCTGCAAGAAGATATGATTGACTGGGGTGCTCAGGCAAGTCCTGCTTTTTATGATTTTGATGAGGATGGCGACTTAGATTTATTTTTGTCATATACTGATTTAGGTGAAGATGAGACCTTATTTAGTGCCATAGCACTTTATGAGAACACAGGAAACAATCAAGACCCTGCTTTTGAATTAATCACAGATGATTATCTCAATTTATCGGAAGAAGGTTTAGCCAATATGTTTATTCAATGGGCAGATGTGGATTTAGATGGCAGAAAAGATTTGGTTTTACAAGGCACACTAGAAAACAGCAATCAACTGAGAATCATATTTCAAGATGAAAGTGGTTTAGATTTAAATTCTAAAATTTCAGTAGAGGATGTTTTTATTGGATTCGGTTATTCCGTTCATTTAGCAGATGTGATAGGGGATAACCATCCCGATTTACTGGTAGGGAAATCTTCTGGTGGTTTGATTTTATATGAAAATATTGGAGAGGGAAGAAATCCTCAATTTCAGATGGAGAATAATGCATATTTAGGCATAGGCGATGATTTCTTCCGCTCTGCACTACGAGTACATGTGGCGGATGTGGATAATGACAATCAACAGGATTTAATCACTTCTGATTTAAGCGGAAATATTAGGGTGTTTTCCGATTTAGAAAATAATGAGGGCGAATTTGATTCCTTAAACATTTACAATTCATTAGAACAAAACTTCGATGATGCTTATTTTGGAAAAAGAAACAATTTGGTTTTTGCCCCACTTTACAATGATAACTATCCAGCCTTGGTTTTAGGAACAGTTTCAGGAGGATTGAGAATTTTTAGAAATAATGAAGAGTTGTCAGTTCAAAGTGGTGAGGAATTGGTTTTTCAAGTTTATCCCAATCCGAATCAAAGCAGACAACTTTATATTAAGACCAATCAAGATATTTCCATTTCCATCACAAGCTTAAATGGGCAAAAAGTTTTGCAAGGAAAATCTTATCAAGCTTTTTCCAATCAAGCTATTGATGTTTCAGCTTTAGAAGGAGGGATTTATATTGTTAGTGCTGTTTTTGAAAATGGTAAGAGAGTAAGTCGGAAAGTGGTTTTGTATTAGTTTTTACTAGTGCTTTGTCTCCAAATAAAACTGTCCTGAGTAACGAATGGTCTTAGTTCGACTACAATCTCGACTTGAACCGTCATCCCTGCGAAGGCAGGGATCTATCCAACTACTCCCTCTTGAAGGTGTTTTCACCTTCAAGTTTCTTTGAGGTATCAGGGGATAAATGAAAAAGTTTGGGTGAAAACACCCAAACCGGGGCGTGGGGGTTAAGGAAGTCTGGTGTTAGGTTTATTAAATTACTAATTACCCAATTACTAATTTTTAATTACAAACCCATCAGCATCCAACTGAGCTGGAAATTTCTCTCTAAATCTTAACAATTCCTCTCCTGATAAATTAACCGTTTTAATTTCCTCTCTATCATCTGCAAAATATAAAGTATTGCCTTTAGGGCCATAAATTGCAGAATGACCATTGTGTGCTATTCCTTTTCCGTCATCTCCAATTCTGTTTACACCTAAACAATAGCTCACATTTTCAATAGCTCTGGCTTGTAATAATATGTCCCAAGCATTTACACGAACTGCAGGCCAGTTGGCCACAAAAAGTGTTAAGTCATATTCCAATTCATTTTTATCATTGGATTTATTTCTTGACCAAACGGGAAATCTCAAGTCATAGCAAACCAAAGGCTTTATTTTCCAGCCTTTTAGTTCTACTATCAAATCTTTTTGCCCTGGCGAATAATGTTCATCCTCATTTGCCATTCTGAAAAGATGCCTTTTGTCGTAAGTGAAATAATTACCATCAGGCTGCATCCAGATTAAGCGATTGAAGAAATTTCCTTTGTCATTCACAATATAAGAGCCTGTAACCACAGCCTTTTTTTGACTCGCCATCTGCCTCATCCATTTGAAAGTATGCAAATTCATAGGCTCAGCCATCTTTTCAGCCTCCATACTGAAGCCTGTATTGAACATTTCAGGCAACACAATTAAATCTGTTTCTTCCTCAATCTCCCATATTTTTTCTTCAAACATGGAAATATTCGCCTGTTTATCCTGCCAGTGAAGAGGCGTTTGAATAAGCGTTACTTTTAAATCTTGCATAATATATCTGCTGCTTTTTGTAGTGTTTCTTCTCCTTTAGCAAAGCAAAATCTCAATAATTTGTTATCCTGTTTGTCGGAATAAAAAGCCGAAACAGGAATGGATGCCACCCCTTTTTCTTTGATGAGATATTGCGCAAACTCCATATCACCCATATCCGAAACTTCAATAAAATCCAAAACTTGGAAATAAGTCCCGTAAGATGGAATCACTTTGAATTTAGAATCTTGCATGGCTTGCTGGAAAAATACTCTCTTCTTTTCATACATCGAACTCACACCTAAATAGTTTTGCTCATTTTGTAAATATTCAGCCATAGCATATTGACTAGGAGTGTGAACAGAGAAACAATTGTACTGATGCACTTTCCTGATTTCTTTCATTATCGCATCAGGTGCTACCATATAGCCTATTTTCCAACCTGTAGCATGAAAAGTTTTTCCGAAAGAAGAAACAGCAATGCTTCTACTTGCTAAAAACTCATCTTTTAAGACACTAAGATGTGTATTTCCATCAAAGATGATGTGTTCATAAACTTCATCACTTAAAATTATGAGCTGAGGATTTTCTTCTAAAATTTCTTTTAAAGCAATTATATCATCTTGAGTCAAAATTGCTCCAGAAGGATTGTGTGGAAAATTGATAATGATCATTCGGGTTTTGTCCGTAATATTATCTTTAACTTTTTGCCAATCTGGAGTAAAATTAGGCAAACTTAAACCTACAGGAACCACTTTTCCGCCCGCCAATTCAATGGCAGGAATGTAGCAATCATAAGCTGGTTCCAAAACAATTACTTCATCACCTTGATTTACGGTTGCCAAAACACTGGAAAAGATAGCTTCAGTAGCTCCTGCAGAAACCGTGATTTCTGTATCTATATTAATATTAATCCCACCCGTATTTTTGATTTTTTGAGCAATGGCTTCTCTGAGTTGAGGAAGCCCGGGCATAGGCGCATATTGATTATGACCAATTTGCATGTTTTGGTATACAAGGTCTATCAATTTTTCAGATACCGGGAAATCAGGAAATCCTTGTGAAAGGTTGATGGCATTATATTCAGCAGCCATTTGAGACATGACGGTGAATATGGTAGTGCCAACTTTAGGTAGTTTGGATTGAATTGCTGTCATTTTAAATGCTTTTTGAAATCATTTTTTTGAATGATTATTAAAAATAAGTCAAAAAAAAAGGCTGACAAAACTGCCAGCCTCTTTCGAAATCATTCAAATTCTAATTAAGATTTGTTCTTGATATCTTGAACTTCAATTCTGATTTCTTGCGCTAAGTTTTTCAACTCTTGCATTCCTTTTCTAACTCGAGTACCAGCTGCCTGATTCTCTTTGTCGTAGAATTTTTCAAAATCACCTTCTAGACCCATGATAAGGTCTCTTACTTGTTCGAATCTTTTCATTCTTATTTTAGTTTACGGTTGACTAAATAAATTATTTAATTGAAAGCAATATAGGCAAAAACATATAAAAACAACAATTAGGGCAACATTTTTCCTAAAAAATTACTCTTTAAATGCTTTTGCTAGCTCATTTTCCCTATAATGACCCTCTTTTAGCTTATCTTTTATAGCTTCAAATGCTTTAATTGTACGGTCAACATCTTCCAAACTATGGGATGCTGTAGGGATTAATCTTAGCAAAATAGTGTCTTTTGGAACCACTGGATATATCACAACAGAGCAGAATATTCCAAAATTCTCTCTTAAGTCATAAGCTAAAGCTGCAGCTTCACCTACAGTTCCGTTCAACATTACTGGAGTAACAGGGGATTGAGTTGTTCCGATACTGAAGCCTTTTTCTTTCAAGCCACTTTGTAGTGCATCCACTATAGTCCACAAATTCTTTTTATGCTCAGGCTGATCTCTTAATAATTCTAATCGCTTTAGTGCACCTTCTACCATTGGCATTGGTAAAGATTTCGCAAATATCTGCGAACGCATATTAAATCTCAAGAATTTGATGATATCAGGATCACCACCAACAAAAGCACCGATCAAAGCCATTGACTTAGCGAATGTACTGAAGTATAAATCTACTTCTTCCATTACATCTTGCTGCTCGGCTGTTCCAGCACCTCTTTCTCCCATGGTTCCAAAACCGTGAGCATCATCACATAATAAACGGAATTCGTATTTTTCTTTCAGAGCAAGGGTTTCTTTCAATTTACCCATTGCACCCGTCATACCGAATACTCCTTCAGTAATAACTAATATACCACCACCAGTTTCTTCAGTCAGCTTGGTAGCTCTTTGTAATTGCTTTTCTAGGCTTTCTATATCATTATGAGGGTAAACAAATCTTTTCCCCATGTGCAAACGAACACCATCTACTATACAAGCATGACATTCGGCATCATAAACGATAGCATCTTTTCTGCCCACTACAGCATCTATAATAGATAGAACGCCTTGGTAACCATAATTTAAAAGCATCACTTCATCTTTTTTGATGAATTCAGCTAATTGTCTTTCTAATTCTTCATGTTGAGAAGTATTTCCCGACATCATTCTCGCTCCCATCGGATAAGCTAACCCCCATTTAGCAGCAGATTCAGCATCTGCTTTTCTTACTTCAGGATGGTTACCTAAACCTAAGTAGTTATTTAAACTCCAGGTTAAAACTTCCTTTCCTCTAAATTTCATGTGAGAAGACAATTCCCCTTCCAATTTAGGGAACATAAAATAACCCTCTTCTACGTTTGAATGCTTACCTAATGGTCCGCGATCCACTTTCAATTTCTCAAATAAATCCACGTTTATCTATTTTATTGTATCAATAATAATTCTAATCAAGCCCCAAAGGTAACAAAAAAGCAGTTACTGAAAAAATAGCCTTCCTGCTTTTAAGGCTTATTTTTTAGTAAAAAAGACAATAATTATGTAGCATTGTACTTCAATTTTTATTTGATATTGTAAGACTAATTGATATGCCGGATATTAAAAAAATCTTAGTTGCCAACAGAGGTGAAATTGCCCTTCGAGTAATGCGTTCTGCGCGTGAATTGGGTATTAAAACTGTGGCAATATATAGTGAAGCAGACCGAAATGCACTTCATGTGCGTTATGCAGATGAAGCAGTTTGCGTAGGTCCACCAGCTTCTTCTGAAAGTTATTTAAGGATAGATAAGATAATCCAAACCTGTAAAGATTTAAAGGTAGATGCTATCCATCCTGGATATGGCTTCCTTTCGGAGAATGCTGATTTTGCCAGACAAGTTGAAAAGGAAGGAATCATTTTTATAGGCCCTTCTGCCGAGTCTATTGAGATAATGGGAGATAAGCTATCTGCCAAAGCTGCAGTTTTGAAAAGAGATGTGCCTTTAGTACCAGGTTTGGACAAAGCCATTACGGATATAAAATTGGCAAAGGAAAAAGCTGATGAAATTGGCTACCCTATATTAATTAAAGCCAGTGCCGGTGGCGGTGGAAAAGGAATGAGGATAGTGGAAGATCCTGCGGATTTTGAATCTCAAATGGACAGAGCGGTAAGTGAGGCTAAAAATGCCTTTGGAAACGGAGCTGTATTTTTAGAGAAATTTGTGACTTCTCCACGCCATATTGAAATCCAGGTTTTGGGAGATCAAAAAGGCAGTGTGGTGCATTTATTTGAAAGAGAATGTTCTATTCAAAGAAGACATCAAAAAGTTATTGAGGAAGCTCCTTCAAGCGTATTGACTCCTGAAATTAGAGAGCAAATGGGACAAGCTGCAATTGATGTGGCTAAATCCTGTAATTATTATGGAGCAGGAACGGTAGAATTCATAGTGGACAATAAATTGAATTTTTATTTCCTCGAGATGAATACTCGTCTGCAGGTGGAACATCCTGTAACGGAACAAATCACTGGAGTTGATTTAGTAAAAGAACAAATCAGAATTGCAGAAGGAAAAGCATTATCTATTAAGCAGGAAGATTTGACTATAAAAGGTCATGCAGTAGAAGTTAGGGTTTATGCAGAAGATCCGCAAAACAACTTCTTACCTGATATAGGGAACTTAAAAGTGTATAAAAGACCACAGGGAACGGGTGTGAGAGTAGATGATGGTTTTGAGCAAGGAATGGATATTCCTATTCATTACGACCCTATGATTGCAAAGCTGATTACCTATGCGGATAATAGAGAAGAAGCGATCAATAGAATGATTCGTGCTATAGACGAATACGAAATCGTGGGAATTCAAACTACACTTAGTTTCTGTAAATATGTATTAAAGCACGAGGCTTTCACCAGCGGTGATTTTGATACCAAGTTCATAGAAAAATATTTCCAGCCAAGTGATTTGGATGAAAAAATAACGGATGTAGAATCAGAAATTGCAGCAGCCTTAGCAGTGAAATTGTGGTCTGAGAGACAAAAAAAGCAAACCGCACAAGAGGTAAATGGTAAAAAGGTCTCTTTGTGGAAAAAAAATAGGTTGTAAAATATTAACCTGAATTCGGGTTTGATATCTAAACCAACTTTTCCAAAGTTAGTGTTGGTATAATCTGAGAAGGCTTTAAAATTTCTCTTATTATTTACAAGGTGAAACTTTGGAAAAGTTTTTCTTCCTATTTTGGTGAAATTTTGATTAAAAAACATTTTTTATCCCAGGTCGGTGGCTCACCGACCGGAATCAGGAATCTGAAGGATTGATATTTAATACCAAAAATATTTTGTTTAATTTTTAAATCCATATAATGGCGGAAATAAAGCCTATAAAAGCTTGGCGCTATAATGCCGAGCTCCAAAAGGAAATTGAGAGTTTGACCAGCCCCTTATTTGATGTGGTATCAGCCAAGCAAAGAGAGGCACTTTATAGGAATCCTTTGAATAGTATTCATTTGTCTGTGCCCAAAGGTGGAGAAGAATCTGCTGATCTGGCTGCAAAGCGATTGGAAAAATGGAAAAAAGAAGGGATTATAAAGCAAGATCCGCTGCCTGGAATTTATGTTTATTATCAGTATTTTACCTTGCCTGGCTCTAATCGAGAGCATGTAAGAAAAGGCTTTATCACCTTCATTAAAGCTTATGATTGGGATGAAAAAGTCATTTTAAGGCATGAAAATACCATTCCAAAGTCGGTAAATGACAGAATCGAGCTCTTGGATAAAACCCAATTGAATGTCAGTGCTACTCATGGCTTATATTCCGATCCTGAATTTGAGTTGGAGCAATATATGGATGAGAGCATGGAAATGCCTTTAGGTGAATTAGAAGATTACCAAGGAGTAAGGGAAGTGGTCAGCGTTATCCATGATGCTAAAATCATAAAGAAATTCATAGAGAAAATTGCACCTCAGCAAATCATTTTAGCGGATGGACACCATCGTTATGAAGGTTCCTTGCTTTATAGGAAAAAAATGAGGGAGCAAAATCCTAATCATACGGGGCAGGAAGGTTATAATTTCCACATGATGTACCTGACCAATTCAGATTCAGATGATTTGAGGATTTTACCAACTCACCGATTAATAAAAGATATTCCAGATTTTTCTGAAGAGGACATTTTGGATAAGCTAAAAGAGGATTTTATAATCAAACCACTTGAAAACCCTGAAGATGTACATGAAATTATTTTAGGGAAAAAGTGGGCTTTTGGTATGCTTTTCAAGGAGAATACTTATAAAATCCGTTTAAAGCCTGAAAAAATTGGGGAACTGAAATGGAATTTCCCAGATGAAGTAAAACATCTTGATTTAACCGTATTGCATTACTTTTTCATTGAGAAAATTTTAGGGATAAAAGGTAAAGAGCAGAGAAGTTCTGAATCCATTCAATTTGAACGCAATTTTACGGCTTGCATTCGGAAACTATTGAAAGATGAAGTGCAATGCGCATTAATTACCAAAGAAATAAGCATGGAGCAAGTGAATAATGTTTGCAAAACAGGCTATACCATGCCCCAAAAATCGACTTATTTCTATCCTAAAACTATTTGTGGATTTTTATTTGGATCAATACAAGAAGATGAATTTGAATTACCCTCTTATTTTAGGGTCTAAATCGCCCAGAAGAAAAGAAATACTAACCAAAGCAGGCTTTGAATTTACTACCGAAGCTAAGGATACGGAAGAATCTTATCCTGAAGATATGCCCCATACCGAAGTAGCGGCTTTTTTAGCGGAAAAGAAAGCCAAAGCTTTTGCGGAAGATGAAAAATATACCGATCAAATCATTTTGACAGCCGACACTACGGTTTTGATTGATAATGAACTATTGGAAAAACCACAAGACGAGGAGGAAGCTTTTAGCATGCTGAGCAAACTAAGCGGAAGAGCGCATCAAGTGGTTTCCGGTTTTTGTGTATTGATAAATGGGAAGTTTGAAAAATATTCAGACGAGACTTTAGTCTATTTTAATCCGATAGAGGAGGAAATTATATGGGATTATATCCGCAATCATAAGCCTTATGATAAAGCAGGAGCTTACGGAATTCAGGAAGGCATTGGCTTAACACATATTGAGAAACTGGAAGGTTCTTATTTTACCGTGATGGGCTTGCCGATTCATAAGGTTTATCAGGTTTTGTCTCAGTTTCAACCACAAAGAAACGAAGGAACACAAAGGAAATAATCAAGAACATTTTTAATTTGCTAGAGCAAGCTATATGATTTAAGGATGAGAGCTGGGAAGCTTGCTCCAGCTGGGGCAAATAGGTCAGATTATTCCTTTGTTCAATAGAAATCTCATACCCCAAAACCGATAGGTTTTCGAAACCTTGCGAGTTTCTATTTCAAAACCTTTCTTTCCGAATTAAATCTCCATCTTTACCATAAAATCTCCATGTACCTGATTTTTCATCATTTCTATAGCGACCTTTCACGACCATATTTCCAAGACTATCATATTGAAAATATCTGCCATGTTTTAAACCATCTTTAAGGGAGACTTCAAATTTGACTTGTTCATTTTCATAATATTCAATAAAGGTTTTGCTATTCAGGTCTTCGGGTAAAATATTCTCTATTGAAATTAAATCTTCATCTTCCGTTTCGGTAGAATCGGCTACTTCCCCTTCTTTAAATTCGCTTTCTTTCACTAAATTATTCCAATTGCTTATTTGCTCATGGTTTAAATAATTTAGCTGGATCTGATGACTGAGCAAATCTCCATCCGTTTTAATTTGCATTCCAATCATCGGGAAACTTTTAAAGTAGGGCTGATGTGGTTTTAATTCTTTCCATGAGGCTGCATCTAGTATTCTTTCAGCATCGCTTAAAAGTTCATTTGCGCTGAGGTAAATAAACAAACTGGATTCATAATCGAAATTCTCCATGAAAACAGCATACTCTTTGGTATGATCCAAGGTACTTTTTTCTTCTACTGATGAAATAATTTTACCCAAAGTTCGAGGGGAATTACTGAAGACCACATAATCATCCATAATGGTATAATAGGGTTTGTCAATTCCTTCAAAAGCCTTTCCAAACATGAGCTTAAAAAATCCTTTGATAGAAAGAAACTGAATATCATAGCCTTTATAGGTGACCCCTTTAAATTTCACAGGTGTTTTCTTTCTGATTTGTTGTTCTATGTAGCCCAATCGCTCTTGAGTATCCTCAAAATCATTATGTTTTATAGCCACAGCCAATTCCACTTTATTTTTATCACTATTGGAGTTAAGCTGAATTAAGGCTAATTCATTATCGGTCCAACTTAGAAAATCATCTTCTATGGAAATATCGAGATAGTCTTCAATTTTTTGCTTGCTTTCCATATAGGATTCACCGTCTTCACTATTTTTTAAGACTTCCTCCATCTGCTCATAGAATTCTTTTCCATCATCAAAACCTAGGCTCATAAAATAGGAAGCATTATCCGGAACTATGGTGCCCACACCAATCTCTCCCTCTCCGGAATTCATTAAAGCTGTAAGCAGATTTGGCTTATCTTTCTTCACATTTGTATATCCTTCAACTGAAAATACTTTATCAGTAGCTTCCAGTGACATCCCACTATATTTTAAAATGCTGAAAATTTCTGAACTTTCATCTTCAGAATCATCCATCCATATTTTTAAATAATCAGAAAATGCAGCGTAATTGATGTACATATTGATATCATTTGAGCCCAAAGCTTTTGTGATATCAATAAAGTCAAAATCCCGAATTAAAATGGGCTTTTTCAACTGATCAATGGATTGTTCGACAAGAATATGAGTAGAAGAAACGCTCAATAGATTATCATGGATAAATAGGTGATAAGTAGTTGGGGAATCAATAAATTTGATTTCAAGAATTTCCTGATCTTGATAGGTTCTGGTATATACTTTCTCAATGTCATCACTAAAATCATTAATATAATTTTTGATAAAATCGAATTGAGTTGCGCGCTGCAAATCGATCACATAAAGAAAATCATAGTCTTTCGGTCTTGTTTTATGAATAGACATCACCATAGGACGATCCATAACCAATTCCCACAAGCTTGAATTGTTTTGCATATCAACCGTCAAACTGTCCATTTCCTGTCCAATTTCCTCAAAATAGGGGTTGGTTTTTAAATAGCTCCAAATTTTATTGTCGGTGATTTCATTCCATTCCTCAAAAGGGTTTTCCATTTGAAAGATCATGCTGGCATCAGGCGGAACAGCCATCAAAGGATTATTTTTCTTAATGGGCTGGAGGTAAAAAAAGTAAACAAAAGTAAAAGCAATTACCAGTACTATAAGCGCAACAACAATAATGACTTTTTTCATAAGGCTATGGATTTAGAAAACAATAACGTCAAAAATAAAGAAAGATTTAAGGTATTGAAATTTTTGGTGGGGGAATTAGGTACGAGCTGGGAAGCTCACAACCAATGTCGTTAAGTTAAGGCATACTTCTTCACTTTTTCCGCCCGCATTTGTGCCTGCCTGGGCAGACAGGTCTTCACAAATGCATAGAGGAAAGCTTAGCAACATTCTGCAAACTGGTTGTGGAGACACAGCCAGAGGCAAAGGAGCACAACATACGCCCTGTCAATTTAAAGCAGGAATAGGCTTTTTAAAAGCTTAACTTAACGACATTGAGCTCACAACAGTGGGGGGTTAATATTGAAATTAAAGTATCTAGAAAATTTCCGATCGGTTATATAGTAAATTAATACTAGTTATAAATCTATTTATAATGTTTAAATATAATTATATTTTGATTAAGTAAAATAAATTTTATAAATTTTGCTTAAAATTTCTAAATATAAAAACAGTTTAAATATGAAAACTATAACGACAATTTTTGCTGTATTTATTATGGGTTTTTCAATAACATTTGCTCAGCCTTCCATTGAGTGGGAAAGTAATTTAGGTGGTGAGGGTAATGAGTTTGTTCAATCTATTACTCAAACAGAAGACGAGGGGTATGCTTTTGCAGGCTATACAAAGAACTCAGGTAAATATATTTATTGGGTGGTTAAGCTAAATAAGGATGGTGAAATGGAGTGGGAAGAAACTTATGGAGGAAGCGATGATGATTTTGCACATTCTATTGTCCAAACTAATGATGGAGGGTATGCTGTAGCCGGATATTCTGATTCAAGAGATGGTGATATAACTGACCATGATGGTGGTCTATCTTATTCGGATAATTATTGGATTGTGAAACTGGATGCAGATGGCAATATAGAATGGGACAAAATATATGGTGGTGCTGGAGATGAATTAGCTTATTCTATAATTCAGACAAACGATAATGGGTATGCTGTAGCTGGATGGTCATCCACTCCCGATGACAGAAACAATGGATCAAAGGACTATTGGATTCTTAAACTGGACGAAAACGGAGATTTAGAATGGGACAAATATTTAGGAGGTAGTGGTTGGGAAGAAGCTTCCTCTATTATTCAAACTGAAGATGGTGGCTATGCCATAACTGGTCTTACTTCTTCATCAGATGGCGATATAGATGGTGACAATAACGGCAGTCAGGATTTTTGGCTGGTCAAGTTAGATGAAAATGGAAATCTAGAATGGGAAGAAAATTATGGTGGCAGTGAGGAAGATTATGCCAATTCAATTATCCAATCAAATGATGAAGGATATGTCTTGTCGGGCGTTTCGGAGTCATCCGATGGAGATATAGATGACAATAATGGAAATGAAGACTATTGGATCATAAAGGTAGATGCAAATGGAAATTTGGAGTGGGAAGAAAATTTTGGTGGATCCCGTGGTGATTTTGCAAATTCCATCACAAAGTTCGGTACTGAAGGTTATGTTGTGGCTGGTAGCTCAAGGTCTGATGATGGTGACCTAAGTGAAGAAAATGAAAGTAACAGCTTTTGGCTTATTCAATTGGACAATGATGGCAACATGAAATGGAAAAGTACTTATGGAGGCAGTGATAATGAATATGCAGAATCTGTTATTGAAACCAATAATGGAGCTATTGCTATAGCAGGTTCCTCCACCTCATCAGACGGGGATGTTAGCACAAATAATGGTTTGAGAGATGCTTGGGTTGTAAAATTAAGAGGATCAACTACAACTGGAATTACTCCAGCTGAATCTCACAATAATTTCTGGAAAATATATCCGCAACCGTCAGAAGAAAATTTAAATCTCCAATATAAAAGTCGGACAGCAGATAATGTCCAGATTACGCTTATGACCATCTCTGGAAGAAAAGTTCTAGACAAGGATGTTCAGACAATGCATGAAGGACAAAAGATACAACTGAATACTAAACAACTTCCTGCAGGAGCTTATTTACTGCAAACTAAGGAGGAGGGCAAAATGCCCATTGTTCAAAAAGTGATTTTAAAATAGGATTAATTTTTAACTAAAAATCAATTATAGATAATGATGACTTTAAAATTTAATTTATTGACAGGTTTAATTTTATTTTTACCAATTGTCCTATTGGCACAGCCAACTATTGAATGGGAAAACAACTATGGCGGAAGTGAACGTGATTATTTGCGATCTATCATCCAGACTAATGATAACGACTACGTATTAGCCGGATGGTCAGAATCTTCAGATGGCGATGTGAGTCAAAATTATGGTAAGGAAGATTACTGGATCGTTAAACTTAATGAAACAAACGGCAAAATTATTTGGGAAAATAATTATGGTGGCAATCAGCTTGATCATGCAAGGGCTATCGCACAGACAAAAGATGATGGCTTTATTGTTGCAGGATGGTCGCTATCTTCTGATGGTGATATTGGTGATAATAATGGAATTAGTGATTATTGGATCGCGAAGCTGGATGCAAAAGGAGCCATTGAGAAGGAAGCTAATTTTGGTGGAAGCGATAGTGAACAAGCAATGACTATTATTCAAACTGATGATGGCGGCTATGCGATAGCCGGTCGTTCAAAATCCTCTGATGGTGATGTTGGTAATAATACTGGAGGTGGTTTATACTTTGATTATTGGGTGGTAAAGCTGGATTCCAATTTATCTGTTGAATGGGAAAATAACATCGGTGGAAGTAAAGATGAACGCCTAAAATCTTTTATTCAAACTAAAGATGGTGGATACGCTATGACGGGCTGGACTGAATCCTCTGATAAAGATGTGAAAAACAATAAAGGTGGGCGTGATTTCTATACTGTTAAACTTAACAGCAGCGGAGAGATTCAATGGAAAAAAAACCATGGTGGAAGTGAAGGTGATTATGCCGAATCTATCATTCAAACGAATGATGGTGGTTTTGCTATTGCCGGCTATTCTTGTTCAACAGATGGTGATGTTAGTGGGAACAATGGTGATTGTGATTATTGGTTACTTAAATTGGATTCAAATGGAGCTCTTGAATGGGATAAAAATTACGGTGGAAGCGACAATGATTTTGCATATTCCATTATTCAAACCAATGATGGTGGATATGCTGTAGCAGGAAAATCAGAATCTTCTGAAGGTGATGTGAGTAAAAACAATGGAAGTTATGATTATTGGGTTTTAAAACTGGACGAAAGCGGTGTCATTGAATGGGAAGATAATTTTGGAGGAAGTGAAAGAGAAAATTTGGAATCTATTATTCAAACCGATGATGGCGGTTTTGCCATTGCAGGTTATACAAAATCTTCTAATGGTGACGTTAGTGGAAATAATGGTGATTATGATTATTGGGTGATTAAACTAAAATAGGTTTGTTAATAACTCCTTTTAAGGTTTGATTGATCAGGTAGTTATTTTCATTCCCAATGTTATCTGTACAATCTTTTATATTATTTTTATGTGCTAGTGCAAGATCCATGCCCATAAGTTAGTGCAATTTGTTTTCTATTTGCTCAAATTTGTGACTGCTTGTACAGACAGCTTTCCAAAAATGAATGCAAAAATCAGATGTATTTTAATTTAACCAGTGCTAGCGCGAGCTTCCAGCTCGTGCTTTCACTCCTTTAGGCTCAGGCTGCCTCAAATAAGCAAAACTCTCTTTTAAAAAGCCCATTCCATAAGCAAAAAGCTGAATAAAGGATGTGATTAAACTTAGCCATGCCACCCAAAAGTTTTTGGTTTTCATAAAGGCATCAATCCCAATTAAAATAAAATATACCGCCAATACTGCAGTACCCAATTGGAATAACTCTGTTTGCCATAAGGCTGTAGATAACCAAAAAAACAAAGCCAATACAAATGCCACGGGCAAAAGATGGACTGCTTTCAACTCACTTTTATAAAACCTAAAGATGTTGATTCTACCCCTTCCAAAGAAAAATAATTGTTTGTAAAACTGACCAAGCTTGGTTCTTCTTTTATGGTAAACTTTCGCTTTGGGAATTAAACCGGTTTTGAATCCTGCTTTTTCTATTCTGATGCTAAACTCTATATCTTCTCCCATTCGGGTGATATTATAGCCACCGGTTTTTTCAAATACTTCTTTTGAAATCCCCATATTAAAACTCCTTGGGCGGAATTTCTCTAATTGCTTATTACCGCCTCTTATTCCACCTGTGGTAAAGAAAGAAGTCATAGAATAGCTAATGGCTTTTTGCACAATGGTAAAACTATCCAATGCCGCATCAGGTCCGCCAAAAGCATCAAGTGGGTTTTCATTTAAGAAATGATCTACTTTTTCGAAATAATCTTTAGGGATGATACAATCGGAATCAAAAACGATATAATAATCTCCAGTAGCTTTCTCAAAGCCAAAATTTCTACTGAAACCTTGTCCTGAGTTTTCCTTAAAAAAATATTGAATATTAAGCTTATCCTTGAAAGAGTTGCAAATATCTTCACACTTAATTTGAGAACCATCTTCCACTATGATGACCTCAAAATTTGTAAAAGTTTGCTTGGTTAAGCTTTCTAATAGCTCTTTAATCTCATCGGGGCGATTAAAAATGGGGATAACTACGGAATAAAATCGCATCAGAATCCTGTTTCTTCCTCAATTATGTAATCTATTTTCCTTGGAGAATTCATGGTTATCATTTCCCCTATAAATCCAGCCATGAATAGCTGAACCCCAACAATTAAAGCCACTAAAGCCAAAAAGAAGAGAGGCTGATCTGTGACTTCCCTAACAGGAAGTTTATAATGAATTTCATAGAATTTTCTGCCTATGATATAAATGGTAATGAAAAATCCTGCTATAAACGATAAGGTACCGAATGCACCAAAAAAGTGCATAGGGCTTTTCTTAAACTTAGATACAAAAGTGATGGATAAGAGATCAAGAAATCCGTATAGAAACCGCTCTAAGCCGTATTTCGTCTCTCCATATTTTCTGGCTCTGTGCTGCACTACTTTTTCGCCTATTTTCCTAAAGCCGTTCCATTTGGCAATCACTGGGATATAGCGATGCATTTCGCCATAGACCTCTATGTTTTTTACTACTTTACTGCGATAAGCTTTCAATCCACAATTAAAATCATGCAATTTGATGCCCGAAATTTTACGGGTCACAAAATTGAAAAATTTAGAAGGAATCGTTTTACTGATCGGATCATGCCTTTTCTTTTTCCAGCCGGAAACAATATCATAGCCTTCTTTAGTCACCATATCGTAAAGAGCTGGGATTTCATCTGGGCTATCCTGCATGTCGGCATCCATAGTGATCACTACTTCTCCCTTTGCATGTTTAAAACCGGTATGAAGAGCCGCTGATTTTCCGTAATTTCTAGAAAATTTAATTCCTTTAAGCTGAATGTGTTTTTGAGAAAGCTCTTCAATGATTTTCCATGAATCATCTGAACTTCCATCATCAATCATCAATATTTCATAACTCAATAATGGATGAATAGCCATCACTCGATTAATCCAATCGGTTAATTCAGGCAATGATTCCTCTTCATTAAAAACCGGTATAACTAGGCTTAAATTATACTTCATACTCTTTTGGGTTCACTGGTTCTCATGAAAAGGGAAATTAAAGGGGTAACTAATGCGCCAATTATAAGATTATTGACTGCCAAGCTGCCAATGATTCTTGCATTGGATGATTCACCAGATTTCAAATACTCTTGATAACCTTCCTCGCCCATTTGATCTATTAACATATCTTTTCCAGTTGTTATTTTTTCTATGATCATAGCTCTATACTCATCAAAATGATCAGTTTCAAATAAAACAGCATCTGACCAAAGGACTATAGAATAAAATAGGGTGAAAAATAAGGTGTATAAAATGCCAATTGAAAATCCTTGCCAAAATCTCAATCCATCAGGATTTGTATCTCGAAAAACTTTTATCGCAAAAAATAAAAATAAACTCAGGAGCGGACCAATAAAAATGATATTACTGGAATAGATCACAGGGTTTTTATCTAACAAAATCAAGATGAAAAACATCAGGATCACAAAAAATGTGGCAATTAAGCTAAATCTTAAAGAGCTTTTGACTAATAAATTCATATCAGGAATTTGTAAATTTTGAATCTAAATATTGGTGCTTATTTTTAAAAACCCCGATTGCCTTAGCTGAAAAGCTTTGACCCATAAATGGAGAATTATCACTTTTAGAAAAATTGCTCTCAGTATTAAAATCCCATTTCATATCATTGGAAAACAATGTGAAATCAGCTGGAGCTCCTTTTTCTATTTTAGCCTGTGGCTGATTTAAAATTTTCTTAGGATTAGCTTCTATGCAATTGATAAATGTGGAAAGCTCAATTTTTTTAGCAAGGAATTTATGATACATCGGATACATAATTTGAGCACCCATAATTCCAAATTCTGCCAAATCAAACTCCATTTTCTTATGATCTTGATCGTAAGGCTGATGTGAAGAAACGATTACATCAATGGTGCCATCATTCACTCCTGAAATTAAAGCTTCAATGTCTTTTTGAGTTCTTAAAGGTGGTAATACTTTATAGTGAGTGTCAAAGGTTTCCAAATTTTCATCATCCAAAATCAAATGATGGATGTTCACATCGCAAGTTACATTTAAGCCTTCAGCTTTTGCTTTCCTGATCATTTCAACACTTTTGGAACTGCTGATGCAACTAAAATGCAGTTTTCCGCCAGCATATTTCAACAATTCTAAATCCCTTTGGATAATTATTTCTTCTGCCAAATGTGGAATTCCTTTTAAGCCTAATCCTGTGCTTACAATGCCTTCATTCATTTGACCGAAAAGAGCAAGTTTGTGATCTTGCGGCATGGTCATCAGTAAACCATCAAATTTTTGAAGGTACTGCAATGATTTTACTAAAATATCACTGTTCCATAATGGCTGTGCACCATCCGTAAAAGCAATAGCACCTGCATGGTAAACATCCAGCATTTCGTTCAAATTCTCGCCATCACAATTAATGGTTACAGCTGCAGAAGGTAAAATTTGAGCTACTTGTCCACTATTACGGGACATTACCGTTTTAATATCCGCTTTATTTTGAATTACAGGATTTGTATTGGGCATTAATAAAGCACTGCCAAATCCACCGGCTTCCAAAACATTCGACAAACTTTCAAAGTCTTCTCTGTATTCCTCACCAGGTTCACCAGAAAAAACACGCATATCCAGCCAAGAAGCCGAAGCATGCAGTTCTTTTTCCTCAATAATGATATCGGAATCTATTTTTCCGGAAGGATTGATTTCTGTAATTACACCATCATCCACCAATAAATTAACGGACTGATTGTGCCACTGAGAGGCAGAATTAATGATTTTGACAGCCTTGATGTAAGTTCGCATATCTATTTGAGCAAGCGGATGATTAAAACTTCAGCTAATAAACTCAGCAAAGCTAATACTAAGAAATATTTCCACAAAGGAAAACCGTTTTTGGTTTCATCAATATAATCATTGATCGATGAAAAATCATATCCATCTAAAATTACAACATTTTCCTGATCTTGAAAAAGTGATTGCATTTCAGAAGTAGAATAATAGCCTGTTTCGCTTTCTTTTTTAGGGATGTTTAAGGCTAATACTCCCAATTTTTCTTCAGTTTTGGTATTGACAATAGTATAAAAGCCAGATTTTATATCTTCCTGCGGCAAGATTAAGCGCATTTCATTGCCACTTATTCTTTGGTCTGGCACTAATTCTTGTTCACCTTGTTGCAATTTCACTACTGTGCCTTCCGGTATATCTGCTTTGGATAATTCGATAACATCCTGATTTAAGTAGAAATATTGAGCTTGATTTTCTTTTTTGCCACTGAAAGCAATTTTATAAAAAACCGGTAAGAAAATTCCGTGTTGCGTGAAATTGGTATAATCTTGATCGAATGGAGAAGCAAATAGAAAGACATTGTCATTTATACCGGTTAAACCCAAAAATGGATAGTCGTTGATAAAAGACAGTAATTTTTGTCCTGAATTCCATTTTAAATACAATGCGGCTTCTGGCATGCTGATAGCTTCATTCATATTATTAAATACATTCCTGAAAAATGGGTTTTGCAAATCAGGACTTTGAAGTTTAACTGGGTTTTTATCAGGGCGAGAAATATTGGAGACATCTGAGAAACCTAAATCTTCCAAAAATGGATATTGGTCAAATTTTGTTTTAGGAATGACCACTAAATTATTGCCCGTTGCGGCATAGGTTTTTAATGCTCCCGATGCAAAATTATTGAGCTGATCCCCAAGTTCCACCACTACCAAATCATATTCATCCAAATCCTGAAAGGCAAAGTTATTCAAAGACTCATTGCTGAAATCAAACAACTCATCATTTTCAAATACTGCACTTAATAAAGAATTGCTATTGCTTTCAGTCAGCAATAATATTTTCAATTTACTCCTTTCAGGAAGACTAAAATAGAAAGTATTGTCAAAATCTAGGTCTCCTGCTTCCAATTGAATTTGAAAGGAAGAACTCATATCTGCTGAGAATCTTTTAATAGGGAAGCTCACCGATTTTTGATCATCATCCTCCAAAAATATTTGCTGAGTACCAATCAATTGTTCATCATTTTCTAATGCGATATTGATATCTCCGGATTCTCCCAAAGAGCTGATTTGCACTTTCAATTCCTCATTTCCCGATCCATCCTCCATTTGTTCTATCCATAAAGAATCAACCCAGATGTTGTTGGGTTTTTGCTGATAGGGCGGCATTAAAACAAATCCTTTGGACGAGTCAGAAAAAATAGAAATATTATCATCTATAATCGTTTTTTGGAAATCACTTAGCAACAATAATTTTTCGGATGATGGATTATCATCGATTATTCTTTCCAAATTCATTTTAATTTCATTTTCCTCCACTTCAATTTCCTGATAGGCTTCCAATGGATTTCCGGATTGGTTTACAGCTTTCAGGGATTGAGGATAACTTTCAAAAAGCTGATTAATGTAGCTCATATTTTCCTCAATTATAGGATTGGAGCTCCCTTCTGCATAAGCCGTATTAGAGGCAGATTGATCCAAAACCAATAAATTCACTTCAGAATTCATGGCTTCACTTTTCCAAAAAGGTTTGGCAATGCTTAAAACCAGAAAGAGGATTAAAAGTATCCGACTGATTAAAATGAGTATATGTTTTAATTTTCGTCTTCTCTTTTGCTCTTCATTTACTTCACTCAGAAAAAAGAGATTACTGAATTTTAAACTTTTGTATCTCCTAAACTGAAAAAGATGAATCAGGATAGGGATAATGATTAAAAAAAGAAGCCAAAAGGCGTTAGGATTGGTAATATTCATACAAAAGGCAAATTAGTGCAATAGCTTAAAGGAATCAATAGTTTACGGTATTATTTAATGCTATTCATCATAAAAAGTTGAGGAAAACTTAAATTCTTTCATTCACATAAAAGAACATCTTCTTCTGATTAGCTGGCAATAATTTTTTTAATCTATCTGTGAGTATATTAAATAAAATTGAAACACCCCCCGTAGCCTCCGACAGCTGGCGGAGAACCGCACGGAATCACCCTTGATTCTTTGATTTAAATTAACATATCACTTCGTCTCTTTTTTGCTTGATAATTGACAAAAAGCTAAAAACTTAAAATTCCCTACTAATTTAGATCTGTGAGGACTATCCCCTCGAGGGGATTATAGGGGTGTTGTCCGAGTGATTAAAAGGTGTTAACTAGAAAAATAAATGAAAGATTATTTAATCATATTAACCTCTCTCCATAAACCTCCAATATTCCCTTTTCCCTTTATCCGTCAAATAGGGATAGATCATTTCAAAAAGCAAGTCACCATAATATTCAACTGAGTTCTTTTCATCAAAAGTAGCATAAACATTGATCCAGCTGTCTCCAATAATATTCATTCTTTGATATAACCTGTCATATTCTTGCTCGAATTCTGCGGGTCTAAAAATATCAGCTTTTATAAGCGACCGAAACATGGATTGAAATTGCTCATTCCTAATCTTCATTAAAGCTGCATAATGAGATTTTATCTTTATATTCTCTTTCATTAGATGGATAAAATCGATTAAGATAAATTTATAATCATACATTTTTTCCATTGTTTTGATTGAGGACTTATATAATGACTCTAATTGATTATCAAGCTCCATGGATTTCATCTGATTATCCATTTCTTCTACTAACTGAAAATACAAAGCTTCCACAATATCCTCTTTCAATTTGAAGTGGTAATTCAAATTTCCCTGACTGATGTTCAATTTTTGGGCAATCTGCCTCAAACTAACATTGATCATTCCTTTTTCATTGAACAATAGGAGAGATGATTGCAATATTTTCTCTTTAGTATTTTTCATATTAGTATACTTGACCTAATAATTATATTTTAGTACATTTGACCTAAAATTAATAATAAGTATGAAGATAGCAATAATTGGAGGAGGAATAGCCGGCCTTACTACTGCTTTGGCTTTAAAAAAAGAGGGGATTTCATCCATTGTTTATGAACGTGCAAACCAACTGAATGAAGTTGGAGCTGGGATATTGCTTCAACCCAATGCCATAAAGGTTTTGAACCATTTAGGATTGAAAGAAAAAATATTAGATAATGCTGTTCAATTAGATAGGGTTGACATTACGGACGCCCAACTGAACTCGTTCCAAAAAGGGAATGCTTTTGTTCAGGATAATGAAGGAAATCAAATTTTATCCATTCACAGGGCAAAATTACAGCAAATATTATTCGAAGCCCTTCCTGATGATACTGTAAAATTAGGGCATGAATTCAAATCCTTTACTCAAAACCCATCTAAAATTGAATTGGAATTTGATCATACTTCTGTAAAAGCTGATTATGTTTTGGGCGCGGACGGTATAAATTCTAAACTCCGCAAACAGCTATTTACAAACTCTGCTTTAAGGCATTCAGGTCAAACTTGCTGGAGAGGAATTGCAAAGATCAGTTTGCCAAATGAGCTTCAAAATTTGGGCAGAGAGGCATGGGGTTATAATGTTAGATTTGGTTTTTCTCAAGTTTCTGAAGATTCGGTTTATTGGTTTGCCGTTGCTAAAGCTAAACCTTTTCAAAAAGATGATAAATCGAAAATTAAGGGTCAACTGAGTGAGAAGTTTAATAAGTTTCATCCGATTGTGAATGAAATCATCAATGCAACAGACGAACAGAAAATCATCAGAGGAGATTTAATGGATTTGAGAAGATTGGATAAGTGGCATCATCAAAATGTAGCTTTAATTGGAGATGCGGCACATGCCACCACACCCAATATGGGACAAGGTGCAGGGCAAGGGATAGAAGATGCTTATGTAATGGCTAAATTATTTTCTCAAAATCAAGCTTCAGAAAAACTTTTTGAAACTTTTGAAAAGTTAAGAAGGGAGAAAGTAGATTATGTAGTGAAAAATTCTTGGCGTTTTGGTCAAATGGCGCATAGCCCATTTGGCAGGGTAATATTGAAAGCGGTAATGAAAATGACTCCACAAACTGTGATTAATAAACAGCTTGATAAGTTGTATAGTCTTTCTGAGATCGATTGAATTAAAAAAGCTGTTCTAAAAGTGAGTCCCACAACAAAATTGCTTTTGAAATTGGATTCATATGTCTTTTAAAACAGCTTTCGATATAGTTTAGAATGACAATTAAACCGTCATAATCTCTTTTTCCTTATGCTCTAGAATTTCATCAATTTTTTTAGAGAAATCATTAGTCAAGGATTGAACCTTGTCTTCACCTCTTTTTACATCATCTTCTGAAATCCCTTCCTTTTGTAATTGCTTTAATTGGTCGTTAGCATCTTTTCGTGCATTACGGATAGAAATTTTGCCATCCTCAGCTTCATTTTTGGCTTGTTTCGATAAAGCAATCCTTCTTTCTTCCGTTAATGGCGGAATATTAATTCTAACGATTTCGCCATCATTTTGAGGAGTGAATCCTAAATCACTATTGATTATAGCTCTTTCTATTTCACCGATGATGTTTTTTTCCCATGGCTTAATAATGATAGATCGTGCATCGGGCGTACTGATAGAAGCAACTTGGTTAATAGGAGTATCATTACCATAATAATCCACCATTAAACCGTCAAGCATTGCAGGGGAAGCTTTACCTGCTCTAATTTTCTGCAAATTACTTTTTGTGTGCTGAATGGCTTTTTCCATTAGCTCTTTTGCTTCATCCAAAACTAAATCTATTTCTTCCATTGCTTTTTATTTTTCAGAATTTATCAATGTACCAACATTTTCTCCATTTATCAGGTCGTATAAATTGCCAGATTTATTCATATCAAATACAATAATAGGCAAATTGTTTTCTTGACAAAGCGTAAAGGCAGTCATATCCATTACGTTCAATCCTTTTTCATATACTTCCTGGAAAGTAATATTCGAATATCTTATGGCATCTGCATTTTTCTCGGGGTCAGATGTGTAAACACCGTCCACTCTTGTTCCCTTTAAAACAACATCCGCTTCTATTTCAATAGCTCTTAAACTTGCAGTAGAATCAGTAGTAAAATAAGGATTTCCAATTCCTGCCCCAAAAATAACAACTCTGCCTTTTTCTAAGTGTCGGATTGCTCTTCTTCTTATGAAAGGTTCACAAACTTGCTCCATATTAATACCAGACATTAAACGAGTGAACATGCCATGGTTTTCCAACACTCCTTGAACAGCCATTCCATTTATAACAGTGGCAAGCATTCCCATATAATCACCTTGCACTCTATCAATTCCTGCAGCCTCAGCTTGAATTCCTCTAAAAATATTTCCTCCGCCTATTACGATAGCTACTTCAACACCTTGGTCGTGTATTCTTTTAATTTCTTTTGCATATTGAGCTAGGCGCTTGGGGTCAATACCGTAGCCTTCATCCCCCATAAGAGCCTCACCACTTAATTTCAATAGAATGCGTTTGAATTTCATAAGTTAATTTGTTGCTGTCCCTTTAAAAGTCTAATTTATATATTTTAAAAATCAATTCTATTATCTAAATATAATTCAAATAATTAGAACTGAATGATCAATTGATTTTTCTCTACGCTATCGCCCTTATTGGCCTTAATTTCAGCTATGGTTCCATCACCTGCCGCCTTTATCACATTTTCCATTTTCATAGCTTCCAAAATTAATAAAGGATCTCCTTTTTTAACCTCATCTCCTGGGGAAACCATAATATCTATAATTAAACCAGGCATAGGAGCCTTCACATCATTCATTTGGTTTTGACTCAAATCAGTAATTCCCATTTCCTCCAAAAGCAGATCCATTTTATCTTTCAATTCCAATTCAATGATTTTACCATTCAATTGTAATTTGAACATTTTACTTTCGTAGTCTATTTCTACTAAGTGAGCATTAAAAGTTTGATTGTTATAAATAATGTGGAAAGATTGTTGATCGGTTTTACTTATGTCCCAATCAACTTGCTTATCGTCTATGAAAATATTACCGTCTTTAGTGGACAGTCGATATTCTTTTTCGGATTGACTGAATTTTATTTCGTACATAATTAAAATTTAACACGAAGATAGGAACACATATTAAATTTTACACATTTCATTTTAAAATTAGTGGGAGTGAGTAGATTTTTTTTTCACCTTTGAAGCTGAGAATTGAGTCAAAAACTGATTAGTATAATCCAATCCAATTGATTTGCCTTTTCATCAAAACATTTCTCAAATTTATTTTAGTTATAAAGAACTGATTACCAATAGTTAGCGATTGCTTTAAAATTAAGATTAAAAAAAAGTAATCTTTTTTGTCAGTAAAGTTTGATAAAATATAAAATCCATATAATTTTGCACTTCCTAAAACGAAAGGGATTTAGGAAATGCTTATTGAAACCAATGGGGGAATACCAAAGCGGCCAACTGGGACGGACTGTAAATCCGTTGTCTTTCGACTTCACAGGTTCGAATCCTGTTTCCCCCACTTTGTAAACCGAAGCTTCAGCGAAGGTTTACATTTTGAATAAAATAATTACTTTTTGTTAAGTGAATATTTTATCAAACAAGCGAGAGTAGCTCAGTTGGTAGAGCGGCAGCCTTCCAAGCTGCAGGTCGCGAGTTCGAACCTCGTCTCTCGCTCTAATAATACAATAGGCATTTCGGTGAAAATTGAAGGCAGAACGGAAACGTCACTGCCTTTGTTAGGATGTGCCTGTAAAGGGCACTGAATGATTTCAAGCCGA